>NZ_JBIAMM010000023.1:0-43041 GCF_042874095.1 Streptomyces sp. NPDC004266 | reverse complement strand
TGCGCCGAGGATGCGGGTGTGGTCGGTGATGAGGGCGGCGTACAGGTCGCGTGCGGCGGCCGGGTCGCCTGCCTCCCCCGTCCAGCGCGCGTAGTCGAGGCGGCAGACCAGAGTGTCCTCGTGGTCGGGGCCAAGGTAAGCGGATGACAGCGCTGCGACGGTGCCGTAGAGCTGTGCGGCACCTGAAGCATCCCCGCGTGCGACGGCTTCTTCGGCTTCTTCCTGCAGTTGAAGAGCAGACTTGTTCGCTGTATCCGGGCTGGTGGGGGAGTTGTCCGGGACAAAGGGCTGCACTCCCGTTAGTGGTTCACCGGTGATCTCGGTGCTGATCCGATCGATGGTGTCCGCGTCCTCGTTGTTGATCGCTGTGGCTCGGGCGAGCGCGGCATCGATGTCGTCGGCCTCTGCGTCGCCGGCCTCTGCCGACTTCTGCGAAGGATCTCCAGGCAGGGCCGGGAGGTCGTCGTGGGGTGAGGGGCCGTCGCCGCGAAGCCGGTCGAGTTCGTCTGTGAGAGCCTCGATCTCCCGCCGGAGCTGGTCGGCAAGGTCTTCCGCCTGCCGCCGCTTCTCCTCAGCACGGGCCAGTTCCGACTCCGCCCTGGCCTTCTGATCCTCCGCCCGGTCAAGGCGCTTTCGGGCAGCCTCCACCTCACCGGAGCCCGTTTGGTCGGCGAGCCGATCGCGCTCACCGGTCAGCTTGCGTACACGCTCGTCGAGAGTGCTGACCATGCCCAGCAGTACCCAGATCAGACGAGCCGAGTTCTCCGCCGCCTGACGCAGCTCGCCCTCCTGCTCCAGCGCCCGTGTCAGCCGCTCGTACAGCTGGATCTGCTCAGCTTGCGTCTGAGCCACGACCACGGTGGGGGTCGGCGTTGGCACGGCGGTGCGGGGCGGGTTCACAGCGTCGTTCAGGCGCCGGAGCGCCTCAGCTTCCCGGCGTTCACGCAGCAGGGGCGGTGTGGTGGCGGCGATCAGCTGGATCACGAAGGCGCGGGGTGGGATGCGTCCGCTGAGGTGGGTGCTGACCTGGCTTTTGGAGTAGCCGACCTCCTTCGACAACGTCGCAAGGGTCTTTCCCGAGCTGTCGACCTGCTGCCTGAGGAACTCCGCAAGGTGGCCAGCCTGGCTGTTGACCGGACGAATCGGCGCCCACCCGCGCCCCTGCTTCTTTGTCCCCGCCACCCTGCACAACCCCCGGTCGCCTGCTGCCTACTTGTCCGACCGTCCTGAACAACGGTCAGCGCATCCGGAACTTACCTGCAATGTTCGGTCCGGAGGGTCCGTACAAGCCAGCTCCCCCGCAGCCTCTGCCCTGCAGCCGCAATCCCGCGGTTCCACCCCATGAAGGGCAGACCATGAACGACAGCATCTCCCTCGCCGCCGACATCCTCACCATCGCCGGCGTCATCCTGAGCGCGACCCTCGAAGTCCTCCGAGCTCGCCGCGAGGCCCGCCGCACCGACCCGAGGAAGAACACCAACGGATAGGGCTGGCGGCAGCCCACGCCGACATGACGTGCGCGGGTGAGGCCCGGATTCCGGTATCCAACGCCAATCAAGCAGTGCCGGCTGATCCGCTCATGAAGTCAGGACCGAGCCGACTGGTCAAAATCGCGCTCCAGGCCCTGCCTTACACCGTGCCCTCGTGTTCCGGCGGGGGCACGGCGGTGTCCCCGCCCCACCTTCGTACCCGATTGGGATCAGCGATGAAGGAGGCACGTAAGAAAAGACTGCTGCGCGGCCGAACATTTCGCGGTTACCCCCACACAACTATCACGTAGGGATGCGGCCTATCGATGTCCGCTGCTGGTAGTGCCTGCGCCCCTAACCCGGCGTCCCTGTTGAGTCCCCCTGGCCGCGCACGCCGTTTCTGCTCGGCGCCTCCCTCCACCCACAGATCCAGCGAGCCCGCAGCAGCAGCCTGGCAAGCCAACGCCCCGCCAACCCAGCCCGCCCAGGCATCCGACTCCCTAGAAGCGAACTGCGGGCCTAAGTCCTGGCTTTGCCATCACCGAGTCGTCTGCCTCCGTGCCCGGAAACAACGATTTCCGCCCTGTTCGTCCATTCGTTTCCGAGCGCTGTTCCGCGTACCACCAATCAGAAGGAGACCCATGTCCTCGTCTCAGGCCCCCATGCCCACCCCGCCGCGTGACCAGGAGTCGAAGCCGGAGCCGTCGCGCTCGACGCTCCTGCACCGCGCTGTGACCGTCACTCTCGGCCTGCTTCTCGTCGGCTATGTCCTGCACGAGCATCCCGTCGTGCGGGAGACGGCGTCAGCCGTAGCCACCGTGGCTGCCGTCGGCATTGCGGCACTTCCCTACCTGCGCCGCCGATGACCATGACCGCCGGCCAGTGAGCCGGGACGGCAGGGCGCTGGATGGAGCGTAGAAGTCCGGTTCCAGGATTCTGGAACGGTCACCGTCGCGCGGGGCGCCGCCGCGCATTTCACGGCCGCACTGGCCCGCCAGCCACCACTGCGACGGGGACTCCTGCACTACGACCACCGCTGAGCCTGCCGTGGAGGCATCGGAGGGGGACCGCCCGGGCCTTCCGCCCCGCAGCGCGCCTTCTGCGACCTTCGTGCGGGTGACGCGGACATGCGCCTGGCGGGTATGAGCGCGCTCCGTGCGGTCCTGGCTCAGGGAAGGTGAATCACGGCGAGACCGTGGCCGGCAGAGAGTCATCTTGAATGGGATGCGGTGGGCCTGACGTCTCAGCCGATCTGAGAACTACGCGCCCTGGGCTGCTTCGCGCTCGGCAGTGAACTCGTCGAGGAGCTCGAACAGGACCTTGATCGCGTGTTGCTCGTCCTCAGGCGGAAGGTTCCAAATGTTGTCCCAGCCGTGGGGGAGGGCTATATGGAGGACCTGGCCGGGCCAACCGTGATTGCAGCCGCGTCCGCGACGTGCGACGAGCCAGTTGTGCCAGCCGGTAAGTCCGTGCCCACCGTGCCGGAGAGCATGCTGGTCATAGCCGGTCAGGAACGAGGTCAGCATGTGGAAGGAGGTCTTGCCGACGAACATGCTGGGGCGCTGGCCCACCCTGGCGAAGTACTCGCGTTCGGTCATTTCCGAGAGCGGTTTCATGTATCCGACCCTTTGTGATCACTGGTGTCATCGTCCTCGGCTGGACGGAGTCTGCGGCGGGCTGCTTCCAGACGTTCGGCATAGTCCGCTGCGAAGATCCCCGGCAGCGACTTGTCGAGCATTCCAGCGATGCGGTGAAGGGGCGGCCAGACCGCCGCATCGTCGACGAGCCGACTGAGGTCCGTCATCTGTACCCGCTCTAGCCAGTCCGACAAGACCAGCGCCTCATCCGGGGTGAGCCTGAGGATGATCTCTGGGTTCTCCACTGCTCGAACATAGTCCGTTGCCGTCCCCCGGCCGCTTCGCAGTCAAGCAAAGTGACCAATCCGCGCCCACCGCGTTGATCTCCTCGCGACGCAGGGACCGAGTCGACTGGTCAAATCGTGCTCCCCATCCCTGCCTCGCACCGTGCCCCCGCCTTCGTGCGGGGGCACGGCCACAGCCAGCACGGATGCGGCACGCTAGGGTCAGCGGCAGCCCGCGTCGATATGGCGTGCGTGGGTGAGGCCCGGCGCCCAGATGCGCTCTGGGAGCAGTACCGTCGGGCCGCCTCTTCTTCCCCGCCTCCGTGCACTGGCCGCTGGAATCGTCAGCGGCCGGCGCCGGGGGCAGGAGAGCCGCACCGAGACGCCATCCGCGTCCGCTGACCAGGAGCCCGCAGTGTCGTACGTCGCCGCCCTTCAGTTCGTCCCCGGCGGTCCCCGCGTCACTGGCACATGGGACGACGAGGCGGCGGCCGAGCGGCGTTTCCTGGGCTGGGTCGGGCTTTACGACGGGCACCCCACGGCCGTGATCACTCTGGCCGAAGTGACCGCCGACGGTCGCGAGCACGTTTCGAGGGAGTGGCCGGAGAAGCAGACCACCGCCGGTTCCCGCTGACGACAGCACGCCCCCGCAAGCCCCGAAGGGCGCGGCATCCCATCCGGGATGCCGCGCCCTTCGGCATGCGCCCGCGAGGACTGGACGGTACGGGAGTCGGCCAGGTACGAGGCCGCCGCGGAGAAGCCGGGCTGTCGACTGCCTCCATGACTACGAGGGTTGCGGGGCTAAGGCCGGTCTTCTTCACCATCCGACCGTCCGACTCTGTGCCCGAGACACAAGGGTCGGAGACCTGCTCATCTACCCGTCCCGTGCGCAGTCCCGCGCGCCATCGAGCTAGGAGACCGCTGTGTCCTCGTCCCAGACCCCCACGTCCATCCCGCCGCACGACCGGGAGCCGGAGCCGCCCCGCCCGACCTACCACCACATCGCGACCGCCGGGCTTTTCCTTCTCTTCACGGCCTACGTCATGCACGAGCACCCGGCCCTGCGGGAGACCCTGGTGGCCGTGGGAACGGTGGGCGGAGCCGTCATCGCCGGCCTCGCCTACCTGCACCGCCGATGACGGGCAACCGCCGGCCCGCGTGCCGTAACGACAACAGCGCGGCACGCCGCCCTGAGCACCGGAGGCCGTACAGGCCCCGTTCCAGGATTCTGGAACGGCCGCCATCGCTCCGTCTCCGCTTTGCGCGCGCCTACGTGCTCGCGGGTGCGGGGCCGGATCCGAGCCGGCGCCGTCCCGGCACGGCTGTGTGCTCGGGGCGCTCGGCGGGGGTGGCGTCCGAGAGGAGCTCGGCGGCGAGCCGGGAACGCGGCGTGGGCGCGTCTGGCGCCTGGGGCGTCTTGGAGTCGGTTCTCAAGAGACGGCGGGTGGTGCTCATTGCGTGATCTGCCCTGTGCGCAGTTGACGCGCTGCACACAGGGAAGAGGCCCCTGCGTTGCAGGGGCCTCAGTCAGGGTCTTAGCGGCGAGTCTGGATCCACAGAATGATCAGGGACACGGCACCGCTCCCGAGCTGGGTGCCTGCGCCGTACAGAATGCCGGTGTGGACGCTGTGTCCATGGTTTCTGACGTATCTCCGCAGGCGGGACCACCTGTCGTCATGCGACTTGTCCACCGGGCTGCTAGTTCTGATGGGTGTGCTGTTGTTAGGCTTATCCACGCGAGTCCTTTCATGGTCTGTCGAGACGTAGCTAGGGCAGCGCACGCAGGGGCCCACTCGACCAGTGGCCTAGGAAACCGGGTCGAGACAGGGCCCTTTGTGCTGCCGATGATTCTACGTGCCGTCAGAAGCGTCGCCCCGGTCTCACCAGCAGCAAGTGCCTTTCGGACATGGGGATTGCGCGCAGAGCGCGCAGTCGGGCTACACCCTCAATACGCGTTGGAGCACTTTCCCTACCCGTGACCCCGGATTACTCAGGTTTCCTCCGATCCCACGGCCGCGTAAGTGATCTCAGTCACACGTTCTTTCGTTGGCGTGTCGCTACCGACCATTACGAAGTCTTCTCATCTGGCCTGCGCTCCAGGACATGCCCTGCCGCTGACGACAACCTGTCGCACGGTTCACTGGGCGAGTGTTTTCGGCTTTCTGCATAGGGTCAGCAACGTCACCAGAAGGGGGAAGACGTGACCGACGTTGCAGCTCCATGGGAGGGCGTGGACCTCTCCAGTTATGCGCTGCCTGGAGGCGGCACGTTGCTCGCGGCGCTCGCGCTCACCGCCTACGCGATGCAGGGCAAGAGCAAGGCCGGGAGCCGCTCGAACGAGGAGCTGAACGCCGCGATCGAGAGGACGGTGGGCGGCTTCTTCCGCGGGATCGGCCGATACGTCGCCGGCCGCGACCTTGTGGGTGAGCCGCGCAGCACGGCGACGTGGTGGCGTTCCGGGGTCCTGGTCAACGACGCCGGCGCCTCGGTCGAGGACGTCGCCGCCATCCCCGGCCCACGGACCCCTACTTCCCCTGTCTCGCTCTCCAAGCCCGCCCCCGCCGGTCGCCCGCCGGCCGGGCGCTGGCTGCTGATGCCGCTGCGAGTGGTGGCAAGCATGGGCCGCGCCCTCGCGGCGTGGACGCGGTGGCCGCACGCGGCCCGCTCCCTGGTGCGCCTGGCCCCGCTAGCCGTCGCCTGGGGCCTGTGGCGGCACCCCGAGCAGACCGGGCCCGTGCTGATCGGGGCGGGAGCCGTCGTGCTGCTGGTCGCCTTCACCGGGCCGGGCGGGCTCGCGTGGTGGGCTCCGCGCCGGGCAACCGATGACGAATTGCTGGGGCCGGCCGTGTGGGCGGCAGCGCGTCAGGTTCTCCGACTTGACGAAGAATCGACCCGTCGAAAATGGCTGCGACTCGATCCCGACCTGTCGGCGGAGGGGGCGCGGATCGTGCTCCGTCTGCCGCTGGAGTGGATGGGCGGCAAGGACGCCATGGGCGCGTTGCAGCACATCATCGATACCCGAATTCCGGGTGAGTGGGTGGCACAGTGGGAGCGCAGCGGGGCCAGCCAGTACGTTCAATGGACCCGGAAGCCGAAGTCTGCGGAAAAGCCGGTCCTGCCTGAATACGTGGAATGGAAGTCCACCGGAAACCGGTACGAAGTGTTCGTGGGGCAGGCGATCGAAGGGGACCGGATTGTCGATGTCATGGTCCACACGCAGAGCGCTACCCCGCACTGGGGCGTGGGCGGTGACACCGGATCGGGTAAGTCGACGGTGCTCTACATTCCGATCGTCCATGGCCGCCAGCACGGCGAACTCATCGACATTCTCGACACGAAACAGAACTCCCTGATCGAAGCCGAGGGTCATTCAGGCGTCCGCGTCCACAAGACGGTGCGCGAATGCATCTCCGCCTTCGCCGAGTTCATGGTCTCGATGATGGCCGCCGAAGGTGCCATGGGAAAGGACGCAGCCCCCGGAGCGCGGGCGCAGCTCATCCCGAGGCTGCTCGTCATCGACGAACTTCCGACGCTGATCAAAATGGCATACGTGTGGTGGCGCTACGGCCTGAAGGGGAAGGGCACGCCGCCCTTCCTGGAGTGGTTCTCCATCATCTTGCTGCAAGGCAGGTCCTCCGATCACCGCATCGTGGTGGGAACTCAGCAGTTCGCCAACACTTTCTTCGGCGGAACCATGGAACGGTCGCAGATCGGCACGAAGATTGTCGTCGGACTCCAGGACCGGATTTCCTGGGGCGTCGCGTTCGGCCAGTCCACCCCCGTCATCCAGTACGACACCACGGTCAAGGGCCGCGGTGCTTTCGCGGACAAGCGGCAGGCGCCGGACGCGGAGCACCTGTACGTAAGGGAATTCCAGCCCGCCTACATCACGCCCCACGTCGCGCAGCTCCTCGCCGCATGCCCGTCCGCACCCGGCTGGTTCGACGCCGGAGAAATGGCCCCCTGGATCACCGAGGAGGTCCTGAAAGAAGCGGACCTGGTCGCCGCCGTGCGCAGCTTCCTGCCCGGCGGCGCCTACGGCCCCACCGCGCCGACCACAGTCACACCCGCCCCCGCGGCGGGGGTACCAGCGCCTTCGCCCAGCTCAGGCCATGTGACAGGCCAGGGAGGGGCGCCGGGTGTGACTGCCCATGCGACGGCGCCCGGCGGCGGGCCGGCCCCCGCCGAGGACGACGCGCTCCCGCCCACCTACTCCCTGGCCGAGGCCTGCGCTGCGGGCATCGTGCCGTGGAAGCACGCCACCGCCCGGCAGTACAAGAAGCGGTCGGAAGAGCGCGGTATCAGCTTCCCCGAAGGGGTGACGGACGGCCGGACCACCTCCTACAGCGAAGAGGAACTGAAGGACTGGGTCACTCGCTGGCAGGCAAGCAATAAGCGCGGATGATGCCGAGGGGTAGCTAATGAGGGAAGTGGGTGTAAATGCCGCTCGGGCATCGTACGGCGCCATATACAGGCGGACGCGGAACACTGACCGCAGCTGATTTCATCGGCTGGCAAGGGCCCTTCGCCGCCCTTGCCGGTTTCCTCTTCGGAGCCTGACACGAGCACTGACGAGGAAGTCGGATATGAGCCCGCTCTGGGATGCCTATATCTCAGGGGGAACGTCGAAAGATAGTGCGACACTCAGGGATATGACCGACGTTTCCAGGGCCGGGATGTTCCCTGATTTCTGCCACCCCCAGCCGCATTTCTCGCTGAAGATCTGTAGATGATGTGTGGTGCACGAGGAAATCGCTAGTGTGCTACTCGTCGTGGCGCCGATAATCCGAGCGATTCCCGTACAGTGGACTCCGGCTGGCCGAATACATTCGCGAGAATGGGAATCCAGCGTGCGGGAACGGCCTGTCGGCCCCGCTCGACATCGCTGTACGAACCCTTCCCCCGAAGCCCAAGAGCGGCCGCCATGTCCTCCTGGAGAAGACCGCAGGAAAGGCGAAGGCTGCGCAGTGCCGAGCCGCCGGAACCTTTGAGTAATCGATGGACCTCCACGCCCAGTACGGCAGTGAGCCGGGAAAGGTGCTCCGGTGTCGGAACCGCCCGCGAGGTCTCCCACATGCCGACTGCGCTGCGGGAGCATCCCACCGCCTCGGCCAATTGCCCTTGGGTGCGGAAACCGTTCTTTCTGCGGAGGTCTCTAACGAGTGACCCGTGTATCCGTATCGGCCCCCGTGCCCGGTCGTTGTCTGGCATGGGGCCGCACTCTAGTGCGCGTCTGCGCGAGCTGAGTACCTGTACTCATGCCGGCCGAGGCGCAGAGGTGACAGGGTCGTGGCAATGCCGCCCCCGGGGCAACTGCGGTTCTTACGAACTTCTTTGACCGTGTATCAAGGGCCCCTCTAGGGTCGGTGACCCAGACATATGCCTAGGGGGGTGCGAGGAATGCCGCTTGGACCGACTGCCCGGCGTGTGCTCGGCTTACCGGATGCGGCGGACTGGGACGAGCGGAAGAAGCGCCGCGAGAAGAAGACCTTGCAGAGCGCGAGCGCGTTACCGAAGCAGCCCGTCAACCCCTGGGAGAGGGCGGCGGAGCAGCTCAAGGAGCAGCGCACCGCCCCCACCCTGGCCGCGCCCGCGCCCCGTACCGCGGCCGCCCCGGAGCCGGCCGCGCCGTGGGTCACCGTGGAGGAGCGCTCCGGCAGCGCGTTCGCCCGCCGCTTCGGCCGCGGCGTGCTGTGGACCCTGGTCGCCGCCTTCGCGCTCCTCGGTGCCAAGAGTGTGCTGATCCCGAAGAAGACGCCCGCGCCCGTGCAGTCCACCGCCCCGGCCCAGGCCGGCCCCACCTACCCGGACGACGAGGCCCAGGCCGTCGCCGGTCGCTTCGCCCGCGCCTACCTGTCGTGGGACGAGAAGGACCCGGAGACCCGTGCCGCCGCACTAGCGGCGGTCCTGCCCGAGGGCGCCGACACGAAGATGGGCTGGGACGCCAAGGGGAAGCAGGACGTCCTGGCCGTCGAGCCCGGCACCGTCACCCCGGCCGCCCAGCAGCAGGCCCGCGTACGGGTCGACGTCCTGGTCCGCCCCGTCGACTCCGCCCCGCCGGCGAAGCCCGGAGCGGCCGCCGTGCCCGTGCTGCCGGCGCACTGGGTCGGGCTCGACGTCCCCGTGGTCCAGGCCGGCGGCCGCGTCGTCGTCACCGGCCCGCCCGGACTGGTCGGCGTCCCCGCGACCGGCCCCAAGGCCCCCCAACTCGCCGGCCCGGAGGCCGACTCCGCCTTCGGCGAGCAGACCGCCGAGACGGTGGACAAGTTCTTCACCGCCTACGCGGCCGGCGGGGACACCGAGTCGGTCACCGCCCCCGGCGCCTTCGTCCCCCCGCTCCCGGCCGGTATCTCCCTGGTCGGCGTGACGTCCTGGACCGCCGACAAGGGCAGCGGTACGGACCGCACCGGCACCGCCCGCGTCATGTGGCAACTCGGCGGCGCCCAGCTCGAACAGACCTACCGCGTCCAGCTGACCCGCGTGGCCTCCGCGGACGCGCAGCGCTGGCAGGTCGCCTCCGTCCACGGCGGCACGGCATAACGCCACCCCCCCCGCTCACCGCTCATCTTTGAAGGGGATCCCCTGATGCACCACGACGTCGTGACGCTCGCCGCCCTGACCGACGGCAGCGCGCTGAGCTCCTGGGTCCTGCTCGTCGCGGGCAACCTGCTGGCCGCGCTGATCGGCATCCGCGCCTTCAAGCACTTCGTGAAGGAGGACTGGGGCGCCATGATCACGATGGCCATCGCCGCCATCTTCGTCGCCGGCTTCGTCTGGTTCCCCGGTGAGATGCGCACGCTCCTGGGCGACCTGTGGGACAAGGTCCGGGAAGCCTAAAGATGCGCACCGGCACCACCTACACCCGCCACTTCGACATCGAGACACGCCAGCACGAGCTGCTGGGCCTGGACCTGGGCGAAGGCGCGCCGCGCCGCGCCCTGGTCCTGGGCCTGGTGCTCTACCTCGTGTGGACCGGTGGTCTGCTGCTGCTCTTCGGGCTCCCCTCCCAGGTGACCTTCACGCTGTACTTCCTGCCGCCGCTGCTGGTCGCGGTCATCGGTACGCAGCGCAGCCGCAAGAGCGACCGGCGATGGAACATCACCTACTGGGCCCTCAATGCCCGGTACCTGGTGCTCGGGCACCGGCCGATCATCTGCGGCGGCCGGCGCGCCGCCGCCCGCGTCGAGTGGATCCCGCGCCGCGCGCGGTGGGGAACGAAGGGCGACGCGCTGCGCCGTGAGTCGGTACGGCGCCGCCGCGAGTACGAGATGGACACCGAGGTGCCGGTCATCGTGGCCGGCGCCCCGATCGCGCTGAACGCCCAGCCCCGGCTGTACGGACCGGACGCGGTCTACCGGGCGCGGCAGCGCGGCGGACGCAAGAGCACAGGGGGCACGGCATGAAGCTCGTGGAGCGGATCTCGAACTTCCTCGGGGTGGGCGGCGACCGCAGCGCGCCGGCCCCCCACTACGTCACCCTCGCCGACGGACTGGTAGTCACCACCACCCACGCCGAGGCCTGGTTCACCCTGTCCAGCAGCAACACCGACCTCATGTCCGAGTCGGCGCGGGATGCGGAACTGGACGAGGCCGCCGCGGCCCTCGCCAAGACCCTGGCCGGCAGCGACGTGCACCTGAAGGTGTTGTGGTCGCCGCTGAACGCGAGCGACTACATGGACGAGGCCGCGCAGCTGTTCACCTCCGGGAACTGGTCCGAGTGGGCGGCCATGCGGGTGGAGCGACTGGACCACATCGCCCTGCCCTCCCGTCACCTCCTGATGGGCGTGCGGATCACCGAGCGCACCGGGCAGGCCGCCGCCGTCAGCCGCCGCAGCCTGGCCGAGGGCCTCGGGATCGCGTCCACCGCGGTCAGCAGCCGGGAACTCGCGCGGCTGGACGCGATGATGCGCCGCCTCGGCCGCCGCCTGGAGGCCACCCCCTGGCGGGCCCAGCCGGCCGCCGTGGAACTGCTGGCGTGGATGGTCGCCCGCGAGCAGCACCGCACCACCCCCCTGCCCTCCCCGAACGCCGGACTGATCAGCGGCGCGAAGCTCGCCGCCCTGACCCGCGGCCGCGTCCTGCCCTACCCCGACCACCTGCGGGTGATGGACGCGACCGGCGAGAACGCCGCCTGGGTCGCGGTCCTGACCATGTCCGGCTTCCCGGAGAAGATGGAGTCGCCCGGCTCCGGCGAGTGGCTGCGCACCCTGTCCGAGATCACCTACGTACCCGACATCGACGACAGCGACCTCGCCGACGACGTCGACCCGGCCAGCCTGATACTGCCCGTCTCCCCAGAAGCCTCGGTCCGCTTCCGCGTCATGCCCAAGCGCGAGGCGATGCGAAAAGCCGACGAAGCCCGCCGACTCGCGAAGGAACAGCGCCGCTCCGCCTCCCAGCACTCCGCCGAAGACCCCGGCCGCGCCGTGGAAGAGACCGAAGGCGTCATGGCGGGCCTCGTCCGCGACATGGGCCGCGAGGACGTGACCCTCGTCGAAGACCACCCCCGGCTGATCGTCACCAGCACCACCTCCCTCGACGACCTGCGCGCCCGCGTCGATGCCGTCGTCACCTTCTACGGCGGCCTCGGCATCGAAGTCGGTGTGGGCGAGGAAGAGCAGCGCGAGCTGTGGCTCGAAGCCCAGGCCGGCGACCAGCTCCGCGTCCCCGACATGGGCCATGTGCGCGACGTGACCGCGCTCGCCGGGAGCTGGTGGTGGGGCGGGGCCAAGGTCGGCGACGACCAGGGGCCCATCGTCGGCTACCTCACCGGCTCCACCCCCGGCGTCTACCGCAACGACCTGACCATCGGCAGCGAGAAGGGCGACGCGACCACCACGGCCCTGATCGGCCGCTCCGGCCGCGGCAAGACCACCGCCATGATGCTGTCCCTGCTCGACGCCGCCTTCCGCGGCGCGTTCGTCCTCGCGCTCGACTTCAAGGGCGACCTCGGCGGCCTCGCCGCGGCCGGCAAGCGCTACGGCCTCAACGCCCACCTCATCGAGACCGGCCCCCGCTTCTCCGGGGTCGCGGACCTGTTCCGGCTGCTTGACAAGGAAGGCGCCGAGCGAGCACAGATCGAAGTGCCCGCCCAGCTCGGCATCGCGATGCCCCCGCACCTGCGCGCCCGCGGCGCGGAGACCCCGGTGCAGCACGCCGTGAACCAGGTGATCGCGCAGGGCTCCCCGGCCACGTGGAAGGTGATCGACTTCCTGCGGCACTCGCCGGACACGCTCGCGAGGGAGACCGGCGAGGCCCTCTATGAGCTGAGCCAGACCGCGATCGGCGCCCCGTTCATGGGCCGCCCGGCCGAAGGCGCCCCGCCCCTGACCCCCGAACCGGGCATCTGGGTGGTGCAGATCCCCGGGCTGTCCCTGCCCGGCACCGCCGACGACCGCGAGGATTGGAACGTCCTGCAGCGCATGTCGGTGGCGCTCATGCACTCGATGCTGGCGTACGGCATCACCACCGCCGGCCGCAAGGACCTTCGAGGCCTGCGCAAGGTGGTGGCCGTTCCGGAAGTCCACGTGCTGACCGCGACCAAGGAAGGATCCGCCTTCCTGGAGTACATCGCCCGCGTGGGCCGGGCCCTGTCCACGGCCCTCGTCTTGGACACCCAGGACCCGCAGTCCCTCTCGGCCCTCGTCGGCGTCGTCGAGCAGCTCACCACGGTAGTGGGCTTCCAGCTCACCAACTCCGTCCAGCAGGACGCGCTCGCCGAAATGCTCAACCTCCCCGCGGGCCGGCACACCCGGGACCTGATCCAGTCCATCGGCCTCAACCCCGACGGAGAGGTCCGCCACGGGCACGCGATCATCCGCGACCGCCGCTTCAACTCCGCGACCGCCCAGTGGGACATCCCCACCGTGGAACTCATGGAACTGCTGGACACCACCCCCCGGGCCGACCCGCTCGACGACGACCCCGCCCCTGCCCCGCAGCCCGAGGAGGCCACCGCATGAAGCGCCGCCACGCCACCGCACCCGCCTTACTGCTCGCCGCCGGCGTCGTCCTCACCGGCTGCGGCGAGAGCGCCGACGACGCCAAGCAGGACGACCCGGCCGCGGCCGCACTCGCCGTCGCCCGCGACTACCAGAGCGCCGCCAACACCTTGGACTGGCACCGGGCATGCGAGCTGAGCACGATCCGGCTGCGCCGCGGCACGATCGAGGAGTGCGCCGGCCGGAACATCGGCCCCGCCCCCACGGCGACGGCCCCCCCGACCGCATCGGCGTCTCCCACGAAGACGTTCGACCCGCCCACCTACGCGGACGGCTCCACCATGCAGCCGCTCACCCGGCCCACCCCGTCCGGCCCGGACCGCGCGTCCACCGGACCGGTCACCCCCGAGGGAGAGCCGATCGAGATCTCCGCCTACGGCGACCACCCCGCCGGATACGGAGTGATGCTGAGCTACACCGTGACCTGGCCCAGCGAGACCACCACCGCCCGCCAAACGCTGCGGGTGGTCCAGGAAGCCGGCGAGTGGCGGGTCGACCAGTACGAGGACGTCCAGGACAACGACATGGCGCACGGAGACCCGATCCGCGACACACTCAACTGGGGATAGAGCCATGACCGCCCGCCTGCCCCGTCTGCGGACGCTGGCCATTCCCGCCATGCTCGCGCTCACCACCGTGATGGTGGCCGCCGGGCACGCCCACGCCGAGACGATCGACCCCGTCGGCATCGGCGACCTGCTGCCCTCACCGAACAGCCCTGTCCCCGACGGGCAGGGGACGCTGTACGAGGAGTACAGCAACCCCAACTTGTGGATCCTCGACAACGACTACGACAAGCTCGACGTCCTGGACCCCATGGCCGAGACCATCGCGGACATCTGCATGGCCCTGATCGTGGTTCTCGGTACGGCCGTCATCGTGATCGTTCAGTGGATCTTTCAGCTCACCTCCCTGCCGGAGCTCCAGAACGCGCTCACCGGCGCCATCGGCGGTGCTGCGAAGGGTCTGTCGACCACGCTTCTGCCGGCCGCGCTCGCCGTCGGCGCGCTGGTCGCCTTCGTGAAGCACCGTGAAGGCGGCGGCGGAGGCGGTCTCTCCCAGCTCGCCTGGGTAGCCGTCTCCGGAGTGGTCTCCATTTCCCTGCTGACCACCCCTCAAGTCTGGGTCGACGGGGTCGACACCACCCGGCAGGTGGGCGCGAGCGTCGCCCTGAACGCCACCGCCGGCGGCATCAGCGCCGGTGGCCAAGAGCACCCGTTCAAGCTCGGGCACGAGCCCACGTTCACCGGCTCCGGCCGGGACGACATGATCCGTAAGAGCGGCGATGCCGTCTGGCGGTCCTTCGTGGCCACCCCGTGGTGCCTGGCCGAGTTCGGCTCGATCGAAGTGTGCGAGAAGTACGGCAAAGACCTCCTCGACCAGGGCACTTCGAAGAAGGACCGCAGGGCGTGGCTTAAGCACAACGTCACCGAGAGAGCTGTAGGGCATGACTCCGAGCTCTGGCATCAGGGGCACAGCCCCATGGGCAGGATCGCGGTGACCGTGACCGCCCTGATCGTCCTGCTGATCTTTGCCGTACTTGTCCTCGCGCTCGCCTTCGCGTCACTCGCCTCGCTGCTCGGGGCACTCATGCTCCTGATCTCGGGCGTCGTCTTCGCCTGCTTGTGGGTGATCCCCGGAAGGCCCCGGCAATGGGGCTTGAGGTGGTTCGACCAACTCCTCGGGCTCACCCTGCAAAGTTTCATCGCCACACTGACGCTCGGCAGTGTCCTGGTCGTCCAGGTCGTCACGACCAAGATGTTCGGGGTCTACCAGTGGGCCCCGTCCGCGGGCCTGTCGATCGCGGCCGCCCTGATGGCGTTCAAGTTCCGCAAGATCATCGAGTCCATCGTGGGCGTCAGCGGCACCTCGTCCTCCCCCTTCGGTGCGGTGCTCGGCATGCTGACCGCGCGCAGCCTCACCCGTGCCATGAGCCGCGGAAGCAGCTCCGGCCACAGCAAGAAGGCCGCCCCCAGCCGCGGAAGCGGATCCGCCGGCGGCGATGGCGGCGGCCGCGGGGGCGGTGGTGGCGGAGACGACGGCCCCGGCCTCGGCACCGGTCCCGGCGGCGGGGGAGTGGGCATCTCCGCCAGGTGGGCGCCCTACCGCCGCCCCACGCCGGTTCCCTCCGGGGCGACGGACAGCGACTACACCGGACGCATCGTCAAAGAGCTCGCCCAGGGCGGGGCCCCCTCTTCCATTCCCTACGACCGGCCTCGCAAGACCCCTCCGCCGGTGCGCGGGCCCGGCCCCCTCCCGCTGCGCATGGCTGCTCGCGCCGCAGAGGCAGCCTCGTCCGACGCCGCGACCCCGGAAAGCGCCACCGCGGCGGCGGTCTCCGCGACCGTCTCGGCGGTGTCGTTCCGGCAGGCGCCGGCGCCGGACGCCCCCGGCCCCCGGGCGATCGAAGCCCGCGTGGTCCGCACCAGCACGCCCCCGACCCCCACACCGCCAGCTCCGGCCGGCCCGCACGGCCGGCAGCGCGCCACGCAGCCACCGCCGCCCGCGCGCCGCACAGCCCCGGCCCGGCGCCCCACCCCGTCCCGGCCCGCGCCCCGCCGCACGAGCAGTGGCACGGCCCGCCGCCCCGACATCCCCACGCAGAGAGAGGGATAGACCGTCGTGGCCAAGAAGGACGACGAGCGGACCCCGCAGCAGTTCCGCGAACTGCTGCGGGCCCAGTACGACTATCCCGAGGACGTCGAAGACGAGCGTGGCTGGCGCCGCCGCCGGGCCCGGCGCGCCTACCGCAAGGGAGAGCGGGGCCGCACGGCCGAGTGGATCGACCAGGAACGGCGACGGGAGCCGATCAGCTCCCGCGCCGCGCTCCTCGTCGTCGTCGCCCTGCTCGCCATCGGCGTGCTCGGGCGCTTCGGGCCCAACTGGATCACCGGCCACAACGACACTGCGACCACGGTCACCACCACCCCGAGCGCGACACCGTCCAGGGCGGACGGCAAGCAGGCCCCCAGCTCCCCGCCGCCCGCCTCCCCGTCCGCGACGCCCTCGGCACAGCTCGCCGACCCGGACGCGGTCGCCGAGGAGTTCGTCCGGCACTACCTCGCCCGCAACCCCCCGGTCGACCAGGATCACACCGCCGCCGTACAGCGCGCCGCGCCGTGGGCGACGACCGCCCTGGTCGACAACCTCAGCGGCCACGACGACCCCGCCTTCGCACGGCTGGTCAGCCGCGGCGGCGTGGCCACCGTCTCCGCCGTCGCCGTGAAGCCCGCCGGCACGCAGCTCCCCGGGGACACCCCGCTGCGGGTCTGGAGGACCGTCACGGCGAAGGTCGATGTCGTCGGCTACACCACCTACTCCGAGACCACCCGGCTCCAGACAGAACTGATCAACGACGGCACCGGCTGGCGGGTCGACCGGCTCTTGGGGGTGTAGCAGCAGTGGAGGGGAGGGACGCGCTCCGGGCCGTGGCGAACACCGCCGGCACCGGGGCCGCAATCAAGCTCGCCGTACCCGCGGCCGTCGTGTTCGTCTGCTTCCTGCTGGTCGTCGGCGTCTTCGGCGCCGGCTTGTCCGCGCAGGCCAGCGCGGACTCCTGCGGAGACCGCGGACAGCCCGGCGCGGAGCTGCCCGGCGGCTCCGGCGACACCGGAGGGACCGGCCAGAGCCCGACCGGGAACCTCCGGAAAAAGCAGATCGAAAACGCCAAGGTGATCGACGAAGTCGCCGAAGCAGGCGGCATGTCGGGCCAGGCGACACTGATCGGCCTCATGACGGCACTGCAGGAATCCACCCTCCTGAACATCGACTACGGCGACCGCGACTCACTCGGCCTGTTCCAACAGCGGCCCTCGCAGGGGTGGGGAACCAGAGAGCAGATCCTCAACCCCCGGTACTCATCCAAAATGTTCTTCTTCGGAGCCGACTCCGGCAGCCCCCGCGGCCTGGCAGACATCCGCGGATGGGAGGCCATGCCCCTGTGGAAGGCCGCCGCCACTGTCCAGCGCCCCGCCGAGGAGTACGAGCACCTCTACGCCGGCCAGGAGGACTCCGCGCGGGAGATCGCCGCCCAAGCGGGCATCGACCTGCTGCGCCCGGCGGAGAACGGCCCGGCACTGCCCGAGGGGGGCGCCACCGGAGCCCCCGGCCCGTCCGGCGAGGCCGCCGACCCCGAGGAGTGCTACACCGGAGGCGGAGGGCAGCCGGGAAAGCCCGGAGAGCCCTTCCACGATGGCGCGGCCGACTGGCCCGCCAGCGTCAGGAACCCCCGCTCCACCGCCGACGCCATCCGGTGGGCCAAGAACGAGGCCGAGACCGGCGGGAAGAACTGGTACCGGCTCTGCCTGTCCTTTGTCGCGAAGTCCTACGGATGGTCGTACTCCGGCGTCGGCTACGCCGTCGACCACTACCGCCAGATGCCAGCGGAGATGAAGCACGACAAGGACCGAAACCCGCCGCCCGGCGCGCTCATGTACTGGGAGACGGGAAACCGCGCCGGGCACGTGGCCATCTATCTCGGCGACGGGAAGATCGCCAGCAACGACATCGGCCGCCCCGGATACATCGACGTCGTCCCGGCGACGGACATCGAAACGAAGTGGGGATCCACGTACCTGGGGTGGGCGCCGCCCTACTTCCCCAAGGGCGGATAGAGGGAGCCGAGCATGACCGTGAATCCAGACCAGGTCCCCGCCGAGCCGATCTACACCGTCACCTTGACCGCCACCGGCGCCTACATCGACGGCGAACCCGTACCCGGAGCCACCGCCGACCCCGAAGAGTCCCGCCGGGCCGCCCTGGGGGAGATCTACGTCAAAGCCGCACTCCACGGCCGGCCCGTCCGCTTCCTCGCCAAGGAAGCCGACGGCACCACCTGGCCCATGATCATGGACACCAGCGGCAACGTCCTCACCCTGACCACCCCCCACCCAGCCCCGCCAGCACCCCCAGCCCCCGCTCCAAGGCCTCCCGCCGCCCCACCCTCGCCGACACCTCCGGCGGCGCAGACCGCGCACGACTGGACGGCACCTCTCCCGACCGCGTACCAGCCCCTCTACGACAACCTCCAGACCGCGGCGAACGCCGGGAACCTCACCGAAGCCGTCGCCCTCGCGGCCAAGCTCGAAGAGGCACTGACCGCCGACTACGGGCCGCTCCACCCGCACACCGTGAACATGCTGACCCTTCGGGCGTCCCTGACCCTCCACCACCGGGCCGACTGGTACGAGACCGTGGAGCTCCTCGTCCACACCGCCCTGCGCCGCCGCGAAGCTGGCGCCCAGCCAGCACAGGACACCGTCAGCGCAGTACGCAACGCACACGCCGCCTGGCGGGCTCTCGCGAAGGAAGATGCGGAAGGAGCGACCGAGCTCGCCCCGCTCGTCGCCGGGATGCTCGAGCAGTTCGGAGAGGACCGGCGTACGCGCGACGTCCTGCGCTGGGTCGAAGAAACCGCCCTGACGCCCGGGACGGCCCAGTCGTAAATCTTCATCCGTGACCTCCTGCCGTGGCGACATGGGCAGCAGCACAGGACGAAAGACACTCGCGGTGATCGCGATCGAGCTCAACAAGGCCGGGTGGACGACGATCCGCAGCTTCGTGAGTCACCGCCTCCCGCAGGTGGCGACAAGCGGGACAAGGGCCACATCATCACGACCGACACGTAGCTGCACAAGAACGTCGAGTTCATCGAGGAGGGCCCCGTCCGGAACATCGGCGTCGCGGACGGTCATCGAGCGCCTCAAGAACAGGGAACCTCGGCTCCTCTTCCCGATGCTGAACGGTATGCCGTCTCGGGGCTGACCTGGCAGGTAGGCACGCTGGCCAGGGCAAACATCGAGGGCCCCGCCGCTTCGGCGGGGCCCTCGATGGTGCTTTGCACCGGGCTCCCGGAGGGGGCCACCCTCCGGAATGCCCGATGATGCTGAAGTCCAGGCGAGTTCAAGGCCCATGTCCAGCACGAAGTATGTAACCGTGCCTACCCACGAGTTATGCCTCAGTTTTACGGGTTCCTCGTGTTGCACGTGTGCAATCCCGTAAATCTAGGGGTTATCTGGCCGGGGAAAACATGTTCTGTGTTCCCTCCGTCACACTCTGTAGAAATCGGGGGGCGTACTCCCGTGACGTGTGCTGTTCCCGATGCATTCCCGTACGTCTAAGGGTTGTTGGGCGGTGTCGCGCCGTGTCGGTAGAGTCTTCGGTTACCGGTCGTAGAAGACCCCTTCCACGGCTTGGTGCTGCAAGTCCGAAGAGTTCATTTGGCGGTCTCCGACTCCGGTCGGGCTCGGCTGTCCCCCCTCGCCAGGGACCGACAGCCGAGCAGTCGACCGCCCCCTACCCCATGGGGGGCCTCTATGTCCCTGCCCGCTCTCGCCACGGTGGCTGTGCTGTTCCTGATTGTCTTCGGGACCGCCTGCTACACGGTCTTCCACCTCAAGCCGACGCCCGTCCGTATCGCGGCTGTCCTGCTCGCGATCGGCGGCCTCATCGCGGCCATGGTGCCCATCGTGCGGCTTCTCGCCGAACCGCAGCAGCAGCTCGTCCCGCCCGGGGCCTCCGCGCCTGCCAGCCCCTTCCACCGCACTGGACAGGGGATCTGACGTGTCGAACCCTCCTGAGCCCCCCGAGTCGATCCGCCGGAAGCACGCCGACACGATGCCGACGATCACCGAGTCCTTTCCGCGTATCCGCTCGGTGGACCGTTTGCCCGCGTCCCTCCGCGTTGCAGAGGAAGCAAGAGCGCGTCGTCTCGCCGAGGCGTCGACCACCGCCTTCGAGACGGTCGAGTTCCGCGCACCCCGGAGCGGCACAGAGGTGAGGCTCGCCCGGTACTTCGGGATGCTGGGCGTGGGCACCACCGCAGCTACCGCTATCGCGGCCGGCAGTTTCGTCCACCTCCAGCACGCCGGCCCTCTCAGGAACCCGCGGCGCTCCGGGTACGTCGATGTCGTCCTCTCCGGAGTCGTTGCCGAAGCCAACCGGCTCTGGGGCAGCGAGTGGTGGCTCGGTGATCTGGACGTGTTCCGGGATACCCCCGGCACCGTCACCCGCCCGCAGATCGACGTCCTGGGACCCGCCTGGATCCTGCGCATCGACCGCGACGTGCTGCGCAGCTGGGCCATGCGGGACCTCTCCGTCCAGCGGATGCTCCACCAGGTGCACGCGGAGCGCTACCGGATCCTTGAGACCGTCTACGGCGTGGACCAGCGCTCGACTCTCGCCCGCCTGGCCCAGCTTCTGCAGTACCTCGCCCGCCGGCGCGACGTCCTCGACACGGCCCGCCTCGTCCCCAAGGACGACGATGTCCTCCACGGGCCCACCCAGAAGCACCTGGCGGACGCGCTGGGCCTGAGCCTGGCCTCGGTGGAGAAGAGCATGAGCGTCCTGCGGAAGCACGGTGTGCTCGCTTCCACGGGCAAGGGCCGCGCGAACAGGGCCTACAACATCCTTCGGCCGGAACTGCTTCAGGCCGCGGCCCACGGGCACGCGTTCGAGGCGCCTGATCTCAGGATGGCGTGACCGCTGGAAGGTGTAGCACTTCAGCGGTACGGCGGAGTCCTCGGCCCGCACCTCCCGGGACGGGAGAGCGGGCCGCGGGCTGGACAGAGAAGTGGGTGCCCCGCGACAGATCAGCCTGCACTACCAGTGCGGCCGGAGCGGGAGAGCAGCTCGTACGACGTCGTCGAATGTCTTGAGACCTCCGAGCCAGCCGCCAGCCGTCCTCTGGGTACAGTCACGGGCAGGGCCCGGAGCCACTGGTCCTGGCTCCGGGCCCTGCTGTCTTTCTGACTGGTCAGTCGTTCTTGACCGGCGGGGTGAGCAGGGCGAAGAACGGCTCGGCGTCCTCCTTGCTCAGCTTGCCCTCCAGGCTCGCGTACCGGTGCAGCGTGGAGAGGGTGTCCTTCGCCGGGATCTCCCAGCGGGTGTGGGCCTCGCGGGTGATCTCGCCGATGTGGTGGTGGGCGGACTCGGGGTGGTGGCGGATGAACCAGGCGAGCATCCCTGCTACGGGCCGCGAGACCCACAGGTGCAGCCAGTCCTTCTCCTCCTGCTGCTTCTTCTGCCGAGCCTGCACCTTGTGGTCCAGGTCGATGGCCTCGGCGAAGTCGTGCAGCACCGCGCTCTCGACGGTGGGGCCCAGCAGGTGGGAGGGCAGGACGCGGTCCAGGCTACTGGCGACGTTCCAGGCCAGCGCGTCGGCGATCTCCCGGACGGAGTCCTCGTTGCGGGCGCGCAGAACCCACCGCTTGCGCACGTCCGGCCGGCCCCACAGGGTGCCGTGGAAGTCGGCGGCGAAGTGGTCGCGGACCTCCGCCGCCCCGCGGGACAGCTGGTCGCGGTCACCAGCCGACATGACGGCCCGGACGCCCTCGTAGGAACGCTGGCGTGCCTCGACCCAGTCGTCGGCCACGGCCCGGGCCCACTGATCGCGGCCGCCGACCAGGGCCTGCGGCTGGGGCACCTCGCTGTTGCCGCGCGAGATGTACGCCCGCAGCGTCGAGGCGGTGATGCCGCCGAGCTCGGCCATCTCCGGCACGCCGATCAGCTGGGCGCCGGTCAGCTCGGGGGTGGCGAGGTCGACCACGCACCGCTCCAGCGGCAGCGCGCCGTCGTGTTCGGCGCGGCGGGCGGCCCACAGCGCAAGGTGGTCGCCCCAGTTCTCCACGACCGGGGCGGACGCCTCGGCGTCGATGTCGGCGACCTCGAGCACAGATGCCCGGGCCGGGTCGGCGCGGCGGTCGAGCATGTCGGCGGCGCTGACCGTGACCGCGGCGCGCGCCTTGCGCTTCTCGTAGTCCTGCTCGACCGGATCCCAGACCTGACCGGGCCGGTACCAGGTGCTGCCGTTCCACCAGTAACCGCCGGAGCGGAACAGCAGCTGCTCGCCGTCCCAGGTGCTGTGCAGGGACGAGGTGTCGTCGTCGCGCATCAGCAGGACGGTCCGGCCGTGGTCGGGGTGGTAGCGCACCGACCAGCCGAGCGAGTGGTCGAGCGGGTCGGTGGTGAAAGCGTGCCAGCCGCCGCCGCGGTGGTTGGGGTCGTAGCGCCCCCACATGCCATCACCCTTGTTGCGGCCGACGGCCTCGATGGCCTCGGGGCCCTTGTCGAGCGGGATGTGCGAGTCGTCGACGAACGGCAGGCCGGGCACCGGGTGGTCGGTGCTCAGGCCGTTCGCGAGCGGGTGGATGTGTGCCAATTTGATTCCTTCTTTCGTATCGAGTGCTGCACGCCTTGTGCAGCGTCTTGCTTACCCACTTATACATCGTCACCAAGCGAGTGGGTGCAGCATTTTCTAGAAAACTTTGTGCAACAGCGTTGTGGCCGACTGGTGTTCAGCTGGCCGACGGTTCGCGCTTCGGGAGGCGGAGTTGGCGTTGGCGCAGGTCAGAGGTCGTTAGGCCTGTCAGGTCTGCTCGGTCTGATCAGGCGTGCTGCCGGTCTGGCGGCTTGATGCGGCTGCGTGCAAAGACTGTGGCCCCCGGCGTTCTGCCGGGGGCCACGGGGCGTGGGGGAGGTCTCGGTTGCTCACCGGAGCTGGGATCGGAGGGGACTGGAGGGTGATGTCCCAGTGGACGCCGCTCCTGCGGGGGCCTCACGGACGTGCTCGTTGGAGAGGCTGGCGAGGGCGCTGTATCAGCGGGGCTGGTGCCGCGCGGGGGTCAGTGGCCGCAGGCGGCCTTCGGGTAGTCGAGGTACTTCCAGGTGTCGGGGCCGACCTTGCCGTCGGCGGTGATGCCGGAGCACTGCTGGATGGCTTTGACGCCGGCCGTGGTTGCGGGGCCGAATTTGCCGTCCTCGTTGAGGTGGTAGTCGTAGTTGTGGTTGAGCAGGCACTGGACCTGCGCGACGTTGGTGCCGACCATGCCCTCGGCCAGGATCACCCGCCGGTTGGGCTTGTAGTGGGCGCACGCGGTACGCCCTTCCGCCCCGAGCGAGGCGGGGGAGGTGGCCGGGGCCGTGGTGGGAGCGGGGGCCGTCCGGGGCGGTGATGCCGCCGGCGCCGTGGGGGTGGTCCCGGGTGTGGAGCCCGCTCCGTCCGAGGGGGCCTGCTGGGCCGGGGGAGCGGTGTTGTTGCCGGTGGATGAAGCGCCGGGCGCGGGGGTCTCGGTGTGCCCGGGTGCGGCCGGGCCGTCGGCCTGGAGGTCCTCGGCTTTGCCGTCGCCCGCGGTCGGGCCGTCGGCCGGCGGGGGTGTGTCCGCGGGCGGTTGGGCAGCGTCGGCGTCGTCGGTGTCGCTGCTGTCGCCGGGCTGGGTCTCGGTGGTGGCGGGGGGCGTGGCGGTGTCGTCCTTGCCGGAGCCGTTCATGACGGCCCACCGGCCGAGGAGCAGCGCCACCAGAAGCGTGAGGAAGACGATCGCCAGCTGGGCGACCCTCCCCGTCCGCGCGACCGGCGCAGCGGCAGGGGAGGGGACGGGCCGGACGACGGCGATCTCCTCACCCCCCGTTCCCGCGGCGGCCGGCACCGCGGACCGGTCCCGGCCCGCAGCCTTGGGTTCCGGCGGCGTAGTCGCCGAGGCGGGTGGAACGCTCTGACCTGCTGGAACAGAGGCTGGAACGGTCGGAACGCTCTCGGCCCCGCTCTGCCCGTCCTGCTTGCCGCGGGTGTCCGTGGCTGGGGGAGAGGGGGCGGTGGGAGCCGTACCGGCCTCTTCATCAGGGCGGGGCGGTACGCCGCTGCCGGCGGTCTGCGCCGCCTGGGTGGGGCCAGCCGTCACAGCAGGTTCCCCTGAAGCGGGCGAAGGCGAAGCGGCAGGGCCGGGCGCCGGGGCCGCGGCAGGATCCTGGGACGGTACGCCGGCTGCCGAAGGCCCGGCATTGTCATTGCCCGGTGCCGCCGGCTTGCCGGTCGTCGCGGCGCCCGTGCCCGCGGCCCGCTTGAGTGCCACGTCGGCGGCCTCCCACAGCCCCACCAGGTGCTGCGCCTCGAACCGCGGCCGCTTGCTGAGCCGCTCGATCGCGTCGCGAGGCGGGAACGACTCACCTTTCAGTACCCGGTGCCACGTCGTCCGGGAGATCGTGCTGTCACGGGCGAAGGAGTCCAGGGAAAGCTTCTTCTCCTCCTTGATCCGCACCAGTTCGGCCCGCAGGGCCTCGACCTCCGCCGGCGGACCGGCCTTCCGGCGGTTTTCATCCCCAGGCAGCACGCGTCCCCCTCGACACGATCATGAAAGCCGCGCGTTCCAAATCCTCTGTTTCTGCAGGTCAAAGGTCGTGCGGAACGACTGGTACACGCGGAACGACTGGAATAGTGGATCAGGCTACCGATGGAACGCCGGTACCCCGAATCTTCACCTCGTCAGCGCCGCCCACCAGGACGGCGACACCGCTCCCACGCCTCCCGTACCAGCGGGAAGGTGGGGCACGCGATCGAAGGATGAAGATGCGTAAGAACGTCAGGAACCTTCTGCTCCAGGGACTTGCGGCCGTGCTTCTGGCCGGCGGGACGCTCGGCGCGGTCAACGCCACCGGCGACGAGGCCAACGCCTCCACCAAGCCCGGCCCGCGCACCGGCTCCTACGGCACCCCCGCCCAGCCCGCCGGGTTCAGGGGCGTGTGGCCGGTGCTGAAGACCGGCTCCCGGGGCACGGACGTCAAGACCGTCCAGTACCTGCTCGCCGCCCGCGGCCACGCCGTCACGGCCGACGGCACCTACGGCAAGAAGACCGCCGCCGCGGTCCGCAGCTTCCAGACCCGCGCCGGCCTCAGGGCCGACGGGGCCGTCGGGCCGAAGACGTGGGCCAAGCTCACCGCCCTCACCCTCCGCAGCGGCGCCCGCGGCCACGCCGTCAAGGCCGTCCAGGTCCAGCTCGACCTCAAGGTCGACGGCGTCTTCGGCAAGAACACCGCCGCCGCCGTCAGCCGATTCCAGACCAAGAAGAACCTCCCCCGCACCGGCGTCGTCGACGCGAAGACCTGGAACTCCCTGATCAGCGGCTCCTTTGCCAAGCCGGCCATCAAGGGCTACTCCCTGCAGTTCTCCAAGAACTGGAAGTCCCCCACCTACTCCAAGCTCTCCCTCGTCCGCGACGGCAAGACCCTCAAGTCCTGGCGCGCCGGCTCCGGCAAGAACAAGGACGAGTGCGCCTCCGGGCTTGGCTGGCTGCCCAGCGGCACCTACCGGGTCCAGGCCCACTTCACCAACCGCGACGGCAACGCCATCGACGGCTACGCCATCCAGCTCCCCAACAAGTCCTGCCGCCCCAAGGCCGGCACGAAGCAGAAGCGCGTCCTGCGCACCGACCTGTTCATCCACAGCGAGATGACCCGCTACGGCACCCAGGGCAAGGACACCCCGGGCCGCGACGACGCCGACCGCTGGGAGAACGCCAACGACTACAAGTCCCTCGGCTGCATCAAGCTCACCCCCACCGACATCAAGGACCTCTTCAAGCGCCTCGACCAGGCCCGCTGGCCCAAGAACCTGACCCTCTACGTCAACTGACCCGCCCCACCCCGACCCGCCCCCGGCAGCACCTGCCGGGGGCGGTCGGCGTTCTCGCCCCAGCGCTCGAGGGCGGCTGCACACGGAACAAGAAGAGGAGCAGAAACAGGGCTCGACCGGCTTTGCGCCTCTCGGTCTCCCGGCAGTCAGGGCGAACCGGGGGCGTCACCACAGACACCGACCGCCGACCCCGCGGAAGCGGCGCGGCGACCGAGGGCCTCGAACCTGGACACATATCCCATAGGTTATTGAATAGGGATTTTATGGGGCGCTATTCGCCATGTTGCGCCAGTCGGAACCCGGGTGCGCCAGGGCACCGCTCGACACGGGGGAACACCATAATCAGGAGATGAAGCGCCCCTCCGGCTCGCCCGGAGGCCGTACACGAAAACGGCCGGGGCTCTGGGTGCCACCAGAACCCCGGCCACGGTGTGCGGAGCGTCGAGGTGGGTCCGGCCGATCATGTGCCGGTCGGGCCCACTTCACTCAGGCCACGACTTGCCGTCCGGTACCTCACCCACCCGCAGCGCTGCTAGCGCGCGAACTGCGCCACACACCCCGCGATCGATGTGACCGCGCCGAGCACAGCAATGACCACCTGTGCTCGGATGTCCGGGCCGATCCGCTTGCGCCGGCCCGGGTGCTTGACCCGCTTTTGCATGTTCACCTCCCTCCGGAAGACACCAGTCGGCAGGCGCGCCTCCGTCCTCGGATCGGGGCGCCCCACTTCCACCTCACACCCGCGTGCGGGTGGCGGAACAGTGCACGCACCCTGGCGAAGCCGGGCGAATAGTCGCCCGCCATGTCGCCAGAAGGCCCTTCACCAGCCACTACTTCAGGCGGACTTCAGACGGTGCGAGCCGGAGCGCATGCCGATGGCCGCCTGCCTCTTCTGCGGCTCCTGAACGACCACTGTTCCGGCGTCCCCAACAGTCCAGGCACACCGGCGCCGGACGCTCCCACGCGTTTCAAGTAACTCTGTTTCTCCAGGTCAGCACCTTGCGGAAGGGATGGCGCGGGCGCTGGAACAGACGGAACGGCAGGAACGCGGGTCGGGCTTCCAAAGGAACAGCGATACGCCAAGTCTTCACCTCGTCGGCGCCGCCCAGCAGGACGGCGAAGCACCCCACGCCCCCGCCGAGAGCGGAAACGGGCAGACCCGAATGAGGATGAGAATGCGTAAGAACGCCAGGAACCTTCTGCTCCAGGGCCTCGCGGCCGTGCTCCTGGCCGGCGGCACGCTCGGCGCGGTGAACGTCACCGGCGACGAGGCCAACGCCTCGGCCAAGCCGGTCCCCCACGCCACCCACACCCCCCGGATTGCCGCGTGGCCGGTCCTCAGGACCGGCTCCCGGGGCACCGACGTCCTGACTGTCCAGCACCTGCTCGCCGCCCGCGGCCACGCCGTCACGGCCGACGGCACCTACGGCAAGAAGACCGCGGCCGCCGTCAGCCAGTTCCAGAAGCGCGCCGGCCTTCGGGTCGACGGGATCGTCGGTGCGAAGACGTGGGCCAAGCTCACCGCCCTGACCGTCCGCAGCGGTGCCCGCGGCCACGCCGTCAAGGCCGTCCAGGTCCAGCTCGACCTCAAGGTCGACGGCGTCTTCGGCAAGAACACCGCATCCGCCGTCAGCCAGTTCCAGAAGCGCTACGGCCTCAGGAACGACGGCATCGTCGGACCGAAGACGTGGAACGCCCTGATCGGCACCTCCACCCCCGCCAAGCCCAAGCCCGCCACCAGCGCCACCGCTCTGGCCCGCCAGCTCCTGGGCAAGCGCGGCATCACCTACGCCACCAAGCACTCCAAGACCGTCGACCCCCGCTCCACTGCCTACCGCAACATCCACGACATGGCCCAGGGCATCGGCGCCGCCACCAGCACCAACAGCCACGTCGGCTTCAAGCGTGTGCAGCTCGACCCCCGCATGCTCAAGGCCCTGATCACCCTCCACGACAAGCACCACTACAGGCTGCAGATCTCCGAGTTCGTCGGCGGCAGCCACAGCAAGAACTCCCGCCACTACCGAGGCCTCTCCTTCGACGCGAACTTCATCAACGGCATCCACGTCGGCAGCGGCGCACCCCACAAGCAGGTCATGAAGCTCTGCCGCGACCTCGGCGCCACCGAAGTCCTCGGCCCCGGCAACAAGGGCCACAACACACACATCCACTGCGCCTGGAAGTAACCCGGCCAGCGCCCCACCGCACCCCGCCAGGGTTACGCCCTGAACTCTCCAGCCCCGCCCGGACCCCTTCCGGGCGGGGCGGCTCCCGTTTACCGAGGGTGTGCGGCGCGGCGCCTGCCTCGCCCCCGAGGAGGAGCCCCGGCCCGCCGCCTCGAGATAGGCCCGGCCTCCCCGGCACCGCACCGCTCCCGTAGGGTCAGCGCCAGCCCGTGCCGATATGGCGTGTGCGGGTGAGGCCCGGCGCCCAGACGCGCTCTGGGGGCAGTACCGCCGGGCCGCCTCATCCTCCACACCTGAGCCTCATGGCCCGGAGATGGCGCACAGCCGTCTGAGGAGGGCAGGCGCACCGTTTCTTCCGGTGAATTCGTTCCCCCGGACGGCTCGTCACCTGTTGGAACCTCTGTCCCGCAGGCAGGCCGGCCGCTATTCCTGCCTTCGTGATCAAGAACCTGGTGCGCGGTGTCGCCGCGCTCTCCCTAGCCCTGTCCCCGCTCGCCGTCCCCCACGCCGCGCTCGCCGCGCCCGCGGAGCCGGGGATCGCCGAGGTGGTGACCCTTGCCGCGGCGGTCAAGCAGATCCCGGTCGCGGATGAGTCCCGTGAGGGCTACGCGCGGACGAAGTTCAGGCACTGGAACGCGGGCCTGGACCCGGCGGACGGCTGCAACACCCGCAACGAGGTCCTGCTGGCCGAGGCGGTCGAGTCCCCGGAGGTCGCGGCCGGCTGCAAGCTCGCGGGCGGCCGGTGGATCTCGTACTACGACGGGCAGGAGGTCACCGATCCGGGCAAGCTCGACATCGACCACATGGTCCCGCTCGCCGAGGCCTGGGACTCCGGCGCGAGCGCCTGGGACGCCGAGCGCCGTGAGGCGTACGCCAACGACCAGGAGGCCGCCACGAGCCTGGTGGCTGTGACGGCGCGGACCAACCGCTCGAAGGCTGACCAGGATCCGCGGGAGTGGATGCCGCCGGCCCCGGAGGCCACCTGCCGGTACCTCTCCGAATGGGTCGCCACGAAGCTGCGCTGGGGCCTTGCCGCGGACCGGGGCGAGGCCGACGCGCTCGCCCTGTACGCCGACGGGCCGTGTGAGGACTCGATCGTCCACTACACCCCCGCCGCCTGACCGGCGAAGACCCCGCAGCATCGACGGGGCCCGCTCGGGCCTTCGGCCGGCCCCGCCGTCCCCGGCGCCCTCTTCATCAACAAAGCCGCCTCACGCCCTCATCAGACCGGGGCACCGGTGACCGGAAGAGGGCAGGCGTGCGTGTGCCGGGCAGGCCCCGTCCTGCCCGGCACACGCGTATGTCAGAGCCCCGGCCCCGAGCCGGGGCAGGGGGGATCAGTGGTGATGGTGGTGGCGGCGGCCGCCCCAGGACTCGGTGTCGACGGTGCGGCCGCGGTCGTCGCGCAGGGTCGCGGTGTCGGAGTGGTTGTCCCAGACGTAGTCGCGGCGGTCCTGGTAGAGGTCGGTGCGGCTGTCGCGGCCCTCACCGGTGTGGATGCGGACGGTGGCCCGTCCGGCGAGGCGGAAGTCGTGGAAGCGGTAGCGGTGGCCGTCCTCGTCCTTCAGGGTCCAGCCGTCGAGATCGACCGAGCGGCGGGAGTTGTTGGTGATCTCGACCCACTCGGCGTTCAGCGACCGGTTGGAGCGGGTGTCGCGTCCGGGGCTGTCGGCCTGGACGGCGCTGATCTCCACCTTCGGCGTGCGGTGGCGGTCGTCGTCGTGGGCGGAAGCCGGCAGGGCGACGAGGCAGACCATGGAGCCGGCCGCGAGGACGGTCGCGGCGATACGGCGGGCGGACGAAGAAGCAGACACGGGTGATGACTCCTGGGGAACAGTGCTCCGCCGACCGACAGCGGCCGACGTGAGCGGTACGAGTCCCGGTCCGGTGCTGGGCCGAGGACCCGAACTCTGCCGCCCCGAACCGCCGGTTGGAATGCCTGCTATGCCCGGTTACGGGGTGAGGACATTTCCGTAACTGTCACCTGCATCGGGCACGCATATGCCACGACGCGGCCCTGACATTCACTGTGGGCTACACCCACCCGTTCAGTGATCAACAACAAGCTCTTACGGCCTCCGGCGCACTACCGCCCGCACTGCCCGGTGCACTGCGCCAACCGGGTGACCATGCCGGGTAACAGCCGTTCTGCGTATTTCTTCGCACGCTTTGACCCTCATCGCGCAGGTGGGTGGATTTGTTGTCCGAGGCGAACGGCCATGAGAACGGACGCAGACCGTCCCCGAAGGCCCCTACCTCGGCCTCGGGGAACATCGGTACAGCGGTTATCGGTGAGAAGGATCATGGCCGTCTAGCACAGTGATCCACTTCGCCGCTGAGGTTCGGTGAAACGCCTCCGGGCCTGGTCTGGGGCTGGCTACGGTCCGGCTCGTGCCGGTGGAATTTCTGAGCGATGAGCAGGCCGAGGCGTACGGGACGTTCGCCGAGGAGCCGACGAGGCCCGAGCTGGAGCGGTTCTTCTTCCTGGATGACGTGGACCGGGATCTGATCGCCCTGCGGCGGACGGAGCATCACCGGCTCGGGTTCGCGCTCCAGATGTGCACGGTGCGGTACGTCGGCTTGTTCCTGGAGGACCCGCTCGCGGTGCCGTGGCCGGTGGTCGAGCACCTGGCCGTGCAGCTCGGCATCGAGGACCCGTCGGTGGTCAAGCGGTACACGGAGCGGCGCCAGACGCTGTACGACCACGCGTGGGAGATCCGGGACGCCTACGGCTACCACCCCTACGAGGACGCCGAGTGGGGCCGCCGGTTCCGTACGTTCCTGCACGGGCGGGCGTGGACACACGCTGAAGGCCCGAAGGCGCTGTTCGACCACGCGGTGGGCTGGCTGCGCCGTCACCGGGTCCTGCTGCCCGGGGTGTCCGTGCTGGCCCGGCAGGTGTCGGAGGCGCGGACGGTCGCGGAGAAGCGACTGCACGCCACGGTCGCGGGCGCTGCCCGGCGCGCGGACCCGGCGCTACCGGGTGATCTGGTGGCGACGCTGAAGACGCCGGAGGGCTCGCGGTTCTCGGAGTTGGAGCGGTTGCGCCGGCCGCCGACGCGGACGACGGGGACGGCGTTCGCCCGTGCGCTGGAGCGGGTGGACGAGATCGGCGCGTACCGGCTCGGCAGGTTGAGGTTGTCGCAGATCCCGCCGAACCGGATGGCGGCGCTGGCCCGGTACGCGCTGGGGTCGAAGGCGCCGCTGCTGGAGCGGGCGGCGGAGCCGAAGCGCACGGCGATGCTCACCGCGGTGATGCGGCACCTGGAGGCGAAGGCGATCGACGAGGCCCTGGACCTGTTCCAGGTCCTGATGGCCACCCGGCTGCTGAACACGGCGAAGCGCAAGACGGAGAAGGAGCGGCTGTCGACGCTGCCGCAGCTGGAGAAGGCGTCACGGGTGCTCGCGCGGGCGGCGAAGGTGCTGTTCGAGGAACTGGAGCTGGTCCAGGAGCAGGAGACGGACCTGGACGTGGCCGCGCTCTGGGCGGCCATGGAGGAGGTCGCCCCGCGTGCCGCCGTGATGAGCGCCGCGGCCACAGTGGTCTCGCTGGTGCCCGAGGACGAGAACTCGGCCGAGGTCGCCATGCGGGCCGCGCTCGCGAACCGGTACGCCACGGTGCGCCCGTTCCTCGCGCTGCTGGGCGAGTCGAAGGCGCTGGACGCGGCGAGCGCAGGCAAGCGGGTCCTGGCAGGGGTGCGCGGCCTGCCGGCGCTGGCGCGGCGGAAGGTGGGGGTCAAGCCGCTGCTGCCGCGCGAGGTGGACGACAAGCTCGTGCCGCCCGCGTGGCGCAAGGCGGTGTACGCCAACCCGGACCTGCCGCAGGGTGCGGTGGACCGGGACGCGTACGTGGTGTGCGTGCTGGAGCAGCTGCACCGGGCGCTGAACAACCGCGACGTGTTCGCCGCCCCGTCGCACCACTGGTCCAACCCGCGGGCCCGGCTGCTGGACGGGCCCGACTGGGATGCGGTCGAGGAGGACGTCCTGGCGGCCCTGAGCCTGGACATGCCCGTCACCGAGCACCTGGCGGAGCTGGTGCGGGGCCTGGACGCCGGATGGAAGCAGCTCGCCGAACGTCTTGAGGAGGCGGGGCCGGCGGCGAAGGTCTCCATCGAGGTCGCCGGCGACGGGCGGGTGAAGCTGAACGTCGACAAGCTCGGCGCGCTCGGCGAGCCGAAGTCCCTGACCTGGCTGCGCCAGCGGGTCGAGAAGATGCTCCCGAAGATCGACCTGCCGGACCTTTTGTTCGAGGTGAACGCCTGGACCGGCTTCCTCGACGCCTTCGTGCACCTCGGCGACGGCACCACCCGGATGAAGGACCTGCCCACCTCGGTGGTCGCGCTGCTGGTGTCCGAGGCGTGCAACATCGGCCTGGCCCCGGTGGTCAACCCCGCCCATGAGGCGCTGACCCGGGCCCGGCTCGTGCACGTCGACCAGTACTACCTGCGCGCCGACACCATCGCCGCGGCGAACGCCGCGCTGATCGCCGCCCAGGCCGGGATCCCGATCGTGCGGTACTGGGGCGACGGACTGCTCGCCTCGGTGGACGGGCTGCGCTTCCAGGTGCCGGTGCGCACCATCAACGCCGCCCCGTCACCGAAGTACTTCGGGTTCAAGCGGGGCATCACCTGGCTCAACGCGGTCAACGACCAGGTCGCGGGCATCGGGCAGATGGTCGTGCCCGGCACCCCGCGCGACTCCCTGCACATCCTGGACGCCCTGCTGAACCTGGACGGCGGGGTGAAGCCGGAGATGGTGGCGACCGACAACGCCTCGTACTCCGACATGGTGTTCGGCCTGTTCAAGATCCTCGGCTACAACTTCAGCCCGCGGTTCCGCGACCTGGACGACCAGCGGTTCTGGCGGGCCACGATGCCCGGCGTCGAGACGGGCACGTACGGCGCGGTGGAGGACCTGGCCCGCAACCGGGTGAACCTGAACAAGGTGATCACGCACTGGCCCGACATGCTGAAGGTCGCCGGTTCCCTGGTCACCAACCAGGTCCGCGCCTACGACCTGCTGCGCATGTTCGGCCGCGACGGCCGCCCGACCCCGCTCGGGGCGGCGTTCGCCGAATACGGGCGGATCGCCAAGACCGAGCACCTGCTGCGGGTGGTCGACCCGGTCGACGACACCTACCGCAGGCAGATGAACCGGCAGCTCACCGTGCAGGAGTCCCGCCACAAGCTCGCCCGCGACGTGTGCCACGGCAAGCGCGGCACCATCCACCAGGCCTACCGCGACGGCATGGAGGACCAGCTCGGCGCGCTCGGCCTGGTCCTCAACGCCATCGTGCTCTGGACCACGAAGTACATCGACGCCGCCGTCACCCGGCTCCGCGCCGAAGGACACGAGATCCGAGATGAGGACATCGCCCGCCTGTCCCCGCTCAAGCACCGCAACCTGAACCTGCTCGGCCGCTACAGCTTCACCGCCAGCGTTCCGGCCGCCGGCGCGCTGCGCCCGTTGCGCGACCCGGACGCACCGCAACTGGACGAGGATGGCGAGGGCGAAGAATGACCACACTGCCTCGACGTCTGCTCCGGGGTCACCCGGTCGGCAGGCCGACCGTTCAGCCGAACCGCACCGCGCGAGGCAGCGTCCCTCCCTCGAAGCTCCTCGCCATGCCCGGCTGGAGCGTCCCGAGGGTCTGGGACTCGCAGTCCCCCGGCTCCTCGTAGAACGTCGCCCTGGCGTTCGTGCCGTTGTTCGCCGTCCGGGCGCCGCCCACCAGCAGGAAGCACTCGCCGTCGGCCGGGTCCTCAAGTGTGTACTCGTCCCCGTCAGCAGAGACGTAGTCGAGCGGGCCCGTGGCAGCCTGCGCGCCGGTGGCGAGCCCGGTAGCCAGCACGAACGCGGCCCCCATAGTCCCCGCGGCCCGTCCCAAAAAACGCGTGAGCACGTACATGAACATCCTTCCCTGAGGTGCGGGCCGACACCCGCTACACAGGGATCTTGTATGCCGCCGACAGTCGAAACCGCCGGCCACGAGCTCAGGCTCCGAACATCACCCACACCAGCGATACGCGGAACTGGGGCCTGAGGGACATGAGTGTCAGAGGGCGGTACGTGGGTTGATGTCCGTTTCGAGGTAAGGGTGGGGCTGGACTGGCGGTCCCGGTCCTTTCCCGGCCGCCCGGCACCAGATCGAATGACCCACCGCCGAGCAGAGTGATGCCCCGGACCCTGCCGGGCCCGGGGCATCTCGAAGTCCTCTAGTCGAGAACGACCTTATACGCCGGAGCGATCGAGGGCTCCCTCTCCGGGTATTCGAGGTCAGCCAGGATCGGCTTCAGGACCTCCAAGAACATCTCCAGGGCTTCCTTGTTCTTCCAGACCTCGATCCACCGCCAGCCGTCGTCGACCGGACCGGCAACGTGGGCCATGAGGCCCGGAGCCGGCACTTCGATGACAGAAGCGAACTCTCCACTGTCGGTCAGACGGTCGATGACGGTGTCGTAGAGCTCCTGCCCGAAGCCAGGGAACTCCATAGTGACGATGATGGCCATGCGGATCTCCGATCTCTGTCAGCCGCGCAAGCCGCGGCCCGACGCAGGGATCCTAACTAAACGTGTCTGACCTGTTACGAGAAGCGATTGGTTTGCTCGGGCGTGAGGGCTGCATACCTCAGCGGCTTGACTTAGTGCAGAGAAGGCTTCCTGCCTGTCGTCAAACGATCGTTTGACGACAGGGCGGCGGTGCGCCCAATGAACCCTTGCAATCCGGGGTCCGCGGCGGCCCGAATCCAATCAGATCCGATGGTGATTGCTGACAGGGTTTGACGACAGATAGGGTCCGATCCTCCGTACGGAAAGGGGCCCTCCGGTGGCGAACCTGGTCTACAAGCGGGTCTCGACCGACCAGCAGTCCACCGCCCGGCAGGACCTCGTCCTGGCCGAGGCCGGGATCGAGGACCCGGTCGTCTTCGAGGAGGACCCCGGCACCTCCAGCCGCCTCCACCCGCTCCAGCGCCCGAAGTTCGGCGAGCTGATCACCTACGCACGGCCGGGCGACACTGTGCACATCTCCGAGATGTTCCGCCTCGTGCGAGGCAACCAGCACATCCTCGACGTGCTCGACGTTCTGCATCGCGACCGTCTCGCCCTGCGTATCCACGACGGCGCGTTCTCCGCCATGGACCTCACCGCCCGCCACCCGCGCACCGGAGAGCTGCTGTCCACCGTGAAGTTCATGGTGCAGACCCTCGCCGCCGCCGGCGAACTCCAGCGCGACCTCCAGCGCGAGCTGACCTACGACGGGCTGCGCGCCGCCGAGGCCAGGGGCGCGAAGGGCGGGCGCCGCCCCGCCGTCGCGGCCGCGACGGCCGCCGACGTGCGCACCGCGTATCTGAAAGGCCGCTCCATCGCCGCCCTCGCCCGCGACCACCGGGTCAGCCGCGGTGCGATCCGGACCGCCCTCGCCGACCTCCTGCCCGAGCACACGGCCATCGAGAAGGACGCCCCCGCCACGGAGCTGTCGGTCACGCTCGACATGCCGGGCAAGGTCGCCGACTACCTCCGCAGCACCGAGCTGGAGCCCGCCGAGCGGGTAGCGCTCGACCAGGGGACGACCGTACGACGCGGCCAGGGCTACACCCTGCGCGTGACCGCCGTCCTCGCGGTGCACCGCCAGCTCCTCGCCCGCTGCCAACCGCTCGGTGGCGCCCAGGGCGTCCCCGCAGTCCCGGCACAGCGCAAGGCCCGCCGCGAGTACGAGAACCGGGTCAGCGCGCTCACGCCCTGACCATGATCGTTCTCAGCGCCAACCGCTGTACCGATGTTCCCCGAGAGGGGCACCTAGCCGCACCGTCTCAGCTGATTTCGTCGTCATTCACTTGATCAGGCGAAAGATCGGCTGACGTGTTCCTGGTGAGTTGTTGGACTACTACGTTCGGCCGAAGTCGATCAAGACGCCCGACAGAGGAGAGGCCGACCCGTGGGATACCTTCGCAAGCGCAGTTTCATGATCTTTCACGACCCGGACGCGCCGGACGAGGAGAAGACCCTCGACCCGCAGCAGATCGCGGAGATCGAGTCCGCGCACCAGGAGGCCCTGAAAGACCGTGTCGAAGCCCTGCTCTGGCAGAGGCTCCCCGCCTTCATCCCCGAGGTGTCCCCGGCGAAGACCGCCGTTGAAGTGGCCACAGAGAGGGGCCTGCTCTCCGAGAGGAACCTGCAGTCGAAGACTCTGATGTTCGCGATGCTGCCGGAAGCCAAACAGCAGGAGATCCTGGCGAAGGAGCAGGAAACGCGGGACGCGGTGATCAAGAAGTACGGCATCGAGGACTGCGCCGCCGTCACCGAAGAAGACGTGAAGGCCGCCAAGGAGCGCGCCAGGGAGCAGCTGGCCTCCACCCCGGGCGGGCAGGGCCTCCTGAGGCTCGCGCAAACCGTCCAGGAGAGCGATGAGGCGGCGCTGAAGGAGTACCTGATGGCCACCACCCGCCCGGAGGAGAAGTCCCAGCGGGACCTCGCGTGGGAGATGTTCGCGATCGTGACAGCCGGCGCCGATCTTCCGGACACCCGGTACCGTCCGTGCCGCACACAGGAGGGCACCGTCCGGTTCAAGGACGGCGGCTACATCGGGATCAACGAGAGCCCAGGGGGCAGGGGCTCCGGGCCTGTCATCGACGACCCGGACAACGAATTTCAGATGAAGGGCGTGTCGTTTAACGGCCAGCGGCCCGCGTTGTGGGTGAAGGTGGTGGACGGATGGGCCAAGGACGGCAACTGGGGTGGCCACCTCCAGGTGACCTGCGCCACCGCCAACGGGTACTGGATCGCCGCCCACAAGGGCTCGATGAAGGCCGCCACCAACAAGACCGAGCCGATCACCTTCTACGACATGGGCCCGTACTACGAGATCTGGCACCAGGACCGCACCACCGGCGCGCCCCTGGTCGTCCGAGGCGACCGGCTGCACTTCGAACCCGGCGCCACGCCCGACAGGTTCAACCTGCAGGACGCCACCTGGGGCTGACCTGGCACCGTGCCATCCGCGCGAACCCGCTGCCCCCGGCCCGGCAGCGGCGTGCTCGCGTCACCCAGCGAAACCCGGAGCGGGCTCCGACCACCCTAGTGACCTTGGGGCGGTCACCACTCCCTGCCGGCGGTCGGATCGCGCAGGGAACGCAGGCCCCCGGGCAGCTCCGGCAGTTGGAAGGAGTACCGGCCCAGCATGTTGACGTGGCGGCGCACGAACGGGGAGAGGCGTGCGACGTCCTGCTCGCGCACCTCGAAGCCCTTGGCGCGCAGCCGGTCGAGGGCGGCGTCCATGTATCCCCGACAAGGCGCTGCCCGAGGACCCGATGAACGTCCCGCCCGCCAATGCCGAGTCGGAGGTCTGGGCCCGGGACGAGGCAGAGCATCAGGTCGACTGCGGGGAGGGTGAGGACAGCACGGTGAAGCGGTCCTCACGCATCTCGCACTTCTGGCGGAGCGCCTGACGAGCAGCCCCGGCCGCTGCCTGCGCTTGACCAGCAGGTGGCGGCCTTCGCGCGTCGTGCGACTGATACAGACTCTCGCCGCTGGCGAAGTCCAGCGGGAGCTGACGCACGACGGGCTGCAGGCTGCGGCGCACGCGGCTTCCGGGCGATCGTCGAGCGCGCGCCTGGCGCACTCGGGACCTGCGGTTTTGCGCTCCCTCGTTCGTGCGAAGGGCGCATGGCCAGTGAGCCGGCCGAGCATGCTTCGGCGGGACGGACCGGCCGGACTGCCCGATCAGCAGGAAGAACTCGATGAAGGGTACGGACCTATGAGCATGACGCTGACCGGCAAGCTGACCCTGCGTTCCGACAACCCGGTGGAGACCCGGGGCGGCAACACGTCCACCTTCACCCGGGTCACCTTCCCCACTCCCTTCCCGGAGGGTGCAGAGGTCGTGGTGCTCGCGCAGGTGCAGACGTTCAACGGCCCCCACACCCCCGGCCTGCGCCTGGCCAACGTGACGCGGGAGGGTTTCCTGATCCGCATGAACGAGCTCTACGGCACCAACGTCCAGAGCGACGGCACCCACGGCAACGAGACGGTGGGCTGGTTCGCCAGCACCATCTGACCCACAGCAAGGCCAACAAGGGCTCCACCGGCAACTGACACCGGAACGAATCCACGCCGCGCGAGCCGCTGTGCCCGACACCGCGCCTACGGGGTCGGGCACAGCGGCGTTCTGACACCCCTGCTCACGGGCCATAGGCGGTCACCCGCGCACCTGCGAGCTGCTGTCCACCGTGAAGTTCATGGTGCAACTCTCGCCGCCGCCGACGAACTCCAGCGCGACCTCCAACGGGAGCTGACCTACGACGGACTGCGGGCCGCCGAGGCGAAGGACAGCAAGGGCGGCCAGCGCTCCGCCGTCGCGGCCGGAAAGACAGCCGACGTGCGCACCGCCTCCCGCGAGAACGGCCTCAGCCGCAGCGCCTCCGCACCGCAGTCGCCGACCTCCTGCCCGAACACACCGCCATCGAGGAGGACGCCCCCGCGCCGGAGCTGCCGGTCGCCCTCGATATGCCCGGCAAGGCCGCCGACTTCCTCCGCGGCACCGAGCTGGAACCCGGAAGGCCGCTCCATCGCGGGCCTTCGCCCAGCCGGACGACCGCGCCGCCCTCGACCAGGGCGTGCCGGTACGGTGCGGCCAGGGCCACACCCTGCGCGTCACCGCCCTCCCTGCGGTGCACCACCAGCTCCTCGCCCGCTGCCAGCCGCTCGACGGCCCCCAGAGTGTCCCGGCCCAGCGCAAGGCCCGCCACGAGTACGAAAACCGGGTCAGCGCACTCACACTCTGACCATGATCGTTCTCACCGATAACCGCTGTACCGATGTTCCCCGAGGCCGTACCTGAACCAGGGCCGGCGGCCGCGGACCTCGGCAGGCTCGCCGCCGTCGCCCTGGTCCTCAACACGGCGGTCGTCGGCCGGCTCCAGCAGCCGGTAGGCCCGGCGGGGCACCCGACTGTGGCCTTGACCGCGACGTTGGCGGACGAGCCATCGCCTCCTTCATCGGATTTCTCCAGACGCCGTCTCAGAGCCGTCGCCACGCGCCTGCTGGATGCTGGCCGAAGTGGTTCAGTCGAGGGCTGCCATGGCGAGTGGCGGCAGGCATGTCAGTACCCAGGCGAGAGCGTGGACGACGGCGGTGGTGGTGCTGGTCCAGCTTTCGGGGCGCCAGCCGTTGAAGGTGAGCCCGAGAAGGACCGCGTTCCAGATGGTGGCTATCGGGACCAGGCCGATGAGCTTGATGGAGATGAAGAAGCGGTCGGCGGAGACGATCAGTGGGAGCGCCGCGGCGGTCATCAGCGCAAGGGGGGTCGCCAGCTGTTTCCAGGACAGGAAGGCGGAGGCGTCGGCGACGTCGGCGGTCAGGGTGCCGTGGGTCAGGGTGACGATGGTGCCGTTGTAGGTGTGGATGGTGACGGGGGTGTGGGGCGGGGTGCCGTCGTGGAACGACTGATCGACGTCCCAGGTCTCGGGCTTGCCGCTGGGGGTGGTGACGGTGACGCTGTAGGAGGTGGTGTCGTCGTGAGTCTCGCTGGCGCGGTCGGTGACGGTTCCGGCCTGCTGGGTCAGGCAGCCGCTGCTGTCTCCCCGGCTGATCTGGTCCTCGGTGCACAGTGCGGCGCGGGTGTAGGCGAATTGCTGGATGTGGGCGGCGGCGAACGCTGCGACGGCGCCTGCGAGGAGCAGCAGCGAGAACACCATCCCCACGGCCCGGGCCACTCCCGGCCGGGGCAGGTCTCTGAGTGCAGGACGCCACCGGCGTTTCGCGGGGCGGGCCGGCTGCGGCATCCGGCGATAAGGAGCCGGGGCAGGACGGGGCGCCGGCACGGACGGCGGCGCGGGGGGCAAGGGGGTGGGGGTGATTGCCTGCCCGGCAACTGGGGGCTGGAGCTGCGCCGTGACCAGTTCTGCCGCGTTCCGGCCGGTGGCTTCCTCGTCTGCGGAGGGCGGTGGGGTGAAAGCGTCCGGGGCGAGAAACGGCTCCTTGAGCAGGGCGCGGACCTGCCTGCGCAGAACCTCGATCTCGGCGCCCAGTGCGGTGGCGCGTTCCTGGGCTCGGGCGGCGTCCCGGTCGGCGTCGCCGACGAGCCGGACCGCGGCCGCGAGCTGGGTGTCGGCGTCGGAGAGTCGGCCGGCGAGTTCGTCGGCACGTGCGGCTTCGGCAGCAGCCTGCTCTTCGGCGTCCCGACGGGCTTCGTCGGCTTCGGTGAGACGGGAACGCAAGGTGGCGATCATCGCGTCCTGCTCGGCCAGGGACCGGCGCAGCCGATCAGCGTCACCCTCGGCTTTCTTCAACCACCCGGCCAGCTTCTGGTCGCGGTCCTCGACGTCGGCCAGAGCCCTGTGAAGCGACTCCTGCACGGCCGACAGATCCGTCTGCAGGGTGTCGCGCTCGTCCTCCAGCTCCGCGATCCGCATGCCGTCGGGCGACCGGTGGCGCCGCACGTTGCGTTCCAGGAGCTCCAGCTCGCGTTGCTGAGGACCGGTCAGGGGATGTCCGAGCGCGGCGAGGTGGTCGGCGAAGGCCGGCAGAAGGTTGTGGTGCAGGATGCGCTGGCCGGTGAAGTACCGGGACATCGTTCCGGGGTGAATGTGCAGTGCGGCGGCCAGGTCGGCCTGGCGCGCGCCTGCGGCCCGGCAGGGTGCGAACGCCGCCGTGAGGGCGGCGGTATAGGCGGCGACGGCCGTCCGCAGCGCGGCGCCGCCCGTTGCGGGGCCACCACTTGAGGCTTGGCCCGGAGGCTGGGGTATCGACGCTTCTTCGTCCACGGGGGCCTGTCCCTCCTGGCACAGCTGTCAGTGGTGCTGATGCGGATAGTGAACACCGTCCTGGCCTGCGCGTTGCCAACTTCCGGCAAGCCGCCGATTGCCGTTCCCGCAACCCGCCCAGACCGGCACCGTCGGACACACGACCACTGGGCACCAAGCCCAGCGGCACATCCCTATCCGGGAGGTCCACGATGCGAACCACCTTCACCGTCCGCGCCGCCGTTGTTTTCCTGCTGACCGTCCTGACCGCCACGGCCGCCGGTGTCCTGGCCGCCCTGACCGGTGCCCCGGCCGCAGGGGCCGTCCTCGCCGCCGGCGCGGCGGCCGGCGCGGCCCTGCCCCTCTTCGACGCCCTCATCGACCACTGATCCAGCACCGTCGCCGAGCGGAGGCAACCCTGCTGATCGACAGCGCTCTTGCCTCCGCAGTCGGCCGAACCGCCGGCCAGCGGAGACGTACCCCCTTTGCGCCTGACGTCACGAAGGAGTCCGGTGCCTATCGGGAGGTGCCGGAGCGCCGGAGGTCTGCGTACAGCCGCGCTCTCACTCCGGGCTCGCCGGGGATACGCCGCACCTTCGGCGCGCCCGAGGTCGCCCACCAGCTGGTGATCTCGACCGCGGCAGCCTGCACGGTCTCCTCGTCCGGTCCGGTGATGTCCAGGACCACGAGGCCGGGCTCGCTGAGGTGGATCGGATTGATCGGTTCCATGCCGTGTGAACGCGGTACCGAAGGAACTGGTTCAGGAGTCGGCGCTGAGATCACCTGGACGAGCGGGGGAGAGAGGACGACGAAGCCCAGGGGCAGCGTGTAATGCGGCCTACCCCGCGCCAGCGCCAGGACGCTGCGGGCCACGGCTGGTGGTGAGCCTACGGCCATGCAACGTCGTGTTCTGGTCAGGGGCCTGGCGGTATCGGTCGGCTTCGATCATCTGGGGAAATTTTCGGTCGCCGGGGGGATAACTGGGGAGCGGGGTCGTCGGGTGGGGCGAAGGCGCTTGGTGCGCCTCCTGATACTGACGATGGAGATCAAGTCGATGACGTCGTGCTTGGCCGTGTCCGAGCTCGCCGCGGTGGCAGCGGCAGTGGTGCAGACCGCGGCTGCCGTGGTTCAGGTGTGGTGGGACCGGCGGTCGTACCGTGCCGGGACGGCGCTGGAGCCTGGAGCCGTCGCCGCCGTACCCTTCCCGGCGGCCATCCCGGGACCGGTCGGCGTCCGGATCGCCGTCCTGCCTCCCGCGCAGGTGGAGATCTCGGTCTTTCTTCCCGCCGGAGGTGGTCCCGGCTCGGGGCCGCATGGACCGGTGAAGGAGAACGGCCCGTGGTAAGCGGCGATATGTCCGTGCAGCCCTCTCTGACCGATGTGGAGCAGCGGCTGCTGGACTGCTATCCGATGTTCATGGCGGCGGAGCCGCTGGTGCTGTGGCGGAAGTACCGGCCGCTGCTGTCGCAGGCGGCGTGCGAGGACATCGCCCAGGAGGCGTACGACCGGGTGGCGGCCAAGGCCGCCTCCGGCGAGCTGGACTCGGTGACGAAGCTGCCCGGCTACCTCCGGACGGCCTCGCGGAACCTGGCCAAGGACGCGCTGCGCGCCCTGCAGCGAGACCCCGTCCGCTACGACAGCGAGTTCGTGGCCGCGATCCCGCCACCACGCGTTTCTCCCGAGGACGCCGACATTCTGGAACGCCTCGTCGTGCCCTTGATCGACGCGATGCCCCGCACCCGGCGCCGCAAGATCGTCCAGTTGCAGAGCCAGGGCCTTGAGGACACGGACATCGCCAGCGTGCTGGGCATAGACAAGATCCGGCTGCACAAGGACCGCTCATCCGCCGTCGTTGAGCTGCGGGACAAGTTGGGCAAGCACATCCGTGACGGGCATCGGAAGCAGACACGACGCGTAGAGAAGGATGGGTGACAGCGGTGCGCCGCTTCAGCAAGGACAACGGCGCCGGAAGCTCTGCGCCCGAATCCCCTGGCGGGCTGCTCGCCCTCCGCAGGAAGTTGCAAGGGCCGCCGGACTTCTGGGACCGGCCCGACGGAGACTTCGGACCCCTGGCCCGCCTTTCCCTCCACGGTGTCGAGGCCCGGAAGAAGGCGAACTCGTTCTACCGGCTCGGTTCGAAGGCGCTGCTGCGGGGCGAGCTCGCCCCGGCGGTGGACTGGCTGGGCACTGCCGCCGCCGCAGGCCACCCCGGCGCGCTGTTCCGCCTGGCCGTGATCACGCTGCGCACGGGACCGGAGTGGGCAGAGGAGGCGCGCTTCCTCATTGTCGAGGCGGCCCAGCACGGGCACGGCGACGCGCGACGTCTCCTGCAAGAACCGGACGACGCGAACCCAGCAGAGACAAAGGCCAGGCCCGAGGACGA
>NZ_JBIAMM010000022.1:0-78981 GCF_042874095.1 Streptomyces sp. NPDC004266 | reverse complement strand
CGTCGAGCGCATGATGCGCGACGCCAAGATCACCCAGATCTACGAGGGCACCAACCAGGTCCAGCGCATCGTCATGGCCCGCAACCTCCCGTAACCACCAGCCCCTCGAAAGGAGACAGGCCGTGACCCTGAAGATCGCTGTCTGTGTGAAGTACGTCCCCGACGCGACCGGCGACCGCGGTTTCGCCGACGACCTGACGACCGACCGCGAGGCCGTCGACGGGCTGCTCTCGGAGCTCGACGAGTACGCGGTCGAGCAGGCCCTGCGCATCTCGGAGGAGTCCGACGACGCCGAGGTGACCGTCGTGACGGTGGGCCCGGACGACGCCAAGGACGCGCTGCGCAAGGCGCTCTCCATGGGCGCCGACAAGGCCGTCCACGTCAACGACGAGTCCATCCACGGCTCCGACGTCATCGCGACCTCCGCGATCCTGGCCAAGGCCCTGGAGAAGACCGGCTTCGACCTGGTCGTCTGCGGCATGGCCTCGACCGACGGCACGATGGGCGTCCTGCCCGCGCTGCTCGCCGAGCGCCTGAGCCTGCCGCAGGTCACCCTGCTGTCCGAGCTCTCCGTCGAGGACGGCCTGGTGAAGGGCCGCCGTGACGGCGACGCCGCCACCGAGCTCCTGGAGGCCCCGCTGCCGGCCGTCGTCTCGGTCACCGACCAGTCCGGCGAGGCCCGTTACCCCTCCTTCAAGGGGATCATGGCCGCCAAGAAGAAGCCGGTCGAGGAGCTGGACCTGGACGACCTGGACATCGACGCCGACGAGGTCGGCCTCGCCGGGTCCTGGACCCTGGTCGACGCCGTGGCCGCCCGCCCGGCCCGCACCCAGGGCACGATCGTCACGGACGAGGGCGACGGCGGCAAGCAGCTCGCCGCCTTCCTCGCCACCCAGAAGTTCATCTGACCCGCCGTCACCCCACCTCAGGAGCAAGGAATCATGGCTGAGATCCTGGTTCTCGTGGACCACGCCGACGGTGCGGTCCGCAAGCCCGCCCTCGAACTGCTGACCCTGGCCCGCCGCATCGGCGAGCCCTCGGCGGTCGTCCTCGGCGCCGGCGAGGCCGCGGCCTCGATCGCCGCCACGGCCGGCGAGTACGGCGCGGCCACCGTGTACGTCGCGGACGGCGCCGAGTTCACCGAGCAGCTCGTCGTCCCGAAGGTCGACGCGCTCACACAGCTGGCCAAGGAGAAGGGGGCGGCCGCCGTCCTGGTGACCTCCTCCGGCGAGGGCAAGGAGATCGCGGCCCGCGTCGCGCTCCGCCTCGGCTCCGGCCTGATCACCGACGCCGTGGAGCTGGAGGCCGGCGACGAGGGCCCCGTCGCCACGCAGTCCGTCTTCGCCGCCTCGTACCAGGTGAAGTCCACGGTCACGCACGGCGTCCCGGTCATCACCGTCAAGCCGAACTCCGCCGCCCCGGAGGCCGCTCCGGCCGCCGGCGCGGTCGAGAACGTCACGGTGGCCTTCACCGGCAACGCCGCCAGGGTCGTCTCGCGCACCCCGCGCGTCTCCACCGGCCGCCCCGAGCTGACCGAGTCCGCGATCGTGGTCTCCGGCGGCCGCGGCGTCGGCGCGGCCGAGGGCTTCGCGGTCGTCGAGAAGCTGGCCGACTCGCTCGGCGCGGCCGTCGGCGCCTCCCGGGCCGCCGTGGACGCCGGCTGGTACCCGCACTCCAACCAGGTCGGCCAGACCGGCAAGCAGGTCTCGCCGCAGCTGTACGTGGCGGCGGGCATCTCCGGCGCGATCCAGCACCGGGCCGGCATGCAGACCTCGAAGACGATCGTCGCGGTCAACAAGGACCCCGAGGCACCGATCTTCGACCTGGTCGACTACGGCGTGGTCGGCGACCTCTTCGAGGTGCTGCCGCAGCTGACGGACGAGATCGGCGCGCGCTGATCCCGTGACGGGCGGGATCGGCATCCGCCGGTCCCGCACCCGAGAAGGAAGGGGCGGGTGGCACTCTGTGCCACCCGCCCCTTCCTCGTGTACGCGCCCGGCGCTCAGTACCAGCCGTCGAGCGGGACCTCCTCGCAGAGCCGCACGACCGGCCTGCGCCCGGCGGAGGCGGTGCCGGAGAGCTTGACCCTGGCCCCGGGACGCACCGCGTGCAGCGGTCCGTCGACACGGCAGCGGACGACGAAGCCCTCCGTCATGTGGACCGGCCAGAGGTCGGCGTCAGCGGCCGCGACCCCGCGCCGTACGGATATCACGCCCTCGCCCCCGCTGAGTTCGGGCGCCAGGTCGGTCGACCCGCAGGTCGGGCAGAGCAGACGCTGGAACGTCGTGGTGTGGCACCAGCGGCAGCGCTGGAAGTACAGCTCGGACTCGGGGGCCGATTCCTCGGCCTGGACGGCGGTCCCGCTCCTCATTCCCGTGTGGAACACGATGCCTTCTCCTTGCACTCGGCGGCTCGACCGTGCATGGAGCAAAGATATGGCACTGAGTGCCATCAAATAAAGACCTGAGTTCCCTCAATTCGAGATACTGAGGACCCCGAGGCCATTCGGTGACCCTCCGGAGATCCTCCGGTGACCCCTCAGCCCTCGCCGAGGCTCGACTCCACCTCGCGCACCACGCGCCACATGGGGGTGGAGCGCTTGGTGATCACCACGACGACGTCCTCGGCCTCCTCGGCCGGGGCGTCCGCCGCCTGGCCGCCGGTGGCCCACGTGGCGCGGACGAACTCCAGGGCCCCGTCGACCTCGGCCAGCGGGTCGCCCTCGCCGCCCGAGCGCAGCCAGTGCCGCAGGGCGTGGTTGTGGGCGGCGACCACGGCCGCCGCGACGACGTTGGCGCGCAGGGTGCCGTCCCTGCGGTCGGCCCAGCGGGTGCGCAGGTAGTCGCCGAGGGTCTTCTCGTACCGCCAGACCACCGACAGCTCGTACGTGCGCAGTCCGGCCACCTCGCGGGTGAGCCGGTAGCGCTGCACGGAGAAGGTGGGGTTCTCGGCGTACATCCGCATGACGAGGCGGGCGGCGTCGCAGACCCGGACGACCGGGTCGTCGGAGTCGGCGCTCGCGGCCAGGAAGCGGGTCATGTCGGCGAGGCACTGCTCGTGGTCGGGGAAGACCACGTCCTCCTTGGACGGGAAGTACCGGAAGAAGGACCGCCGGCCGACGCCCGCGAGCGTGACGATGTCGTCGACGGTGGTCTGCTCGTAGCCCCGCTCCAGGAAGAGCTGGAAGGCCGCGGCGATGAGAGAGTCCCGCATCACGGGCTTCGTGGAGTTCGTCGACGCTGTTCCCATGGCCCGAACCTAACACCCCGATGCCCCACCGCGGCACTAGGTGCCGGAGAAATCCGGCACCGAGTGCTTTCGCGGGGGTACGGAGGCCCCGGGCCGATCCGGCCCGTCAGGGCCTCAGCGGGCGCTCATGCGGAGTGCGCCGTCCATGCGGATCGTCTCGCCGTTGAGGTAGTCGTGCTCGGCGATCATCGTCACCAGCCGGGCGTACTCCTCCGGGCGCGCGAGGCGCTGCGGGAAGGTGACGCTCGCGGCGAGACCGGCCCGCACGTCCTCGCCGAAGCCGGCCATCATCGGGGTGTCGACGATGCCGGGGGCGATGGTGACGACCCGGATGCCGAACTGCGCCAGGTCACGCGCGGCGGTGACGGTCATCCCGGCGACGCCCGCCTTGGAGGCGGCGTACGCGATCTGTCCGACCTGGCCCTCGAAGGCGGCGATGGACGCGGTGTTGACGACGAGACCGCGCTGGCCGTGCTCGTCGGGCTCGTGGCGGGCGATGGCCTCGGCGGCCAGCCGCATCACGTTGAAGGTGCCGAGCAGGTTGACGTTGAGCACCGCACGGAACAGGTCGAGGTCGTGCGGTCCCTTGCGGCCCAGGATGCGGGCGGAGGGGGCGATGCCCGCGCAGTTCACGGCGAGCCGCAGCTCGGCGCCGTCGGCGTCGATCGTGGCGAGCGCCTCGCGGACCTGCTCCTCGTCGGTGACGTCCGCGGCGAGCAGCCGCACGCCCTCGGGCAGCGGCCCGGCGGCGGCCACGGCCTTGTCCAGGTCCAGGCCGTAGACGGTGGCGCCGCGCGCGGCGAGTGCGGCGGCGGTGGCGGCGCCGAGGCCGGAAGCGGCGCCGGTGACGAGAGCGGCGGAGCCGGCGATGTCCATGGAACTCCTCGTTCGTGTCGTGCGGGTGCGACCCTGCCGCCGGGATGGCCGCCGGATCGGGCGCGTGCCCGCGGAGGACCGCGCGGTCCGCGCGATCTGCGCCGCCCACCATAGAACCGTGTGCGCCGCCCCCGGAAGCGGAGGCCGAGCCGAGGGCCGGGACCTCTTCGCGGGGCCGTACGGCGGCGGGGCCGCCCCGGCGCCCCGGGGGCCGGTCACCCGGTCCCCGGCGCCGGGGCGGCCCCGCCGCCGACCCTGCCTGATCCGACGTCAGAAGGGCTTGGTGGGGAGGTACTTGCCGTCGAGGGTGATGACGGCTCGCTCGCCGCCCTCGGGGTCGGCGACCTTCTTCACGTCCAGCTTGAAGTTGATCGCGGAGATGATCCCGTCGCCGAACTGCTCGTGCACCAGCTCCTTGAGGGTGGTGCCGTAGACCTGGAGCATCTCGTAGAAGCGGTAGACGGTCGGGTCCGTGGGGACGGCGCCGTCGAGGGAGCCGCGGGTGGGGATCGTCTGCAGCAGGCGCACGGCGTCCTCGTCCAGGCCGAGGAGCTCGGCGACGGCCCGGGCGGACTCCGCCGGCAGGGCGTGCTGGCCGAGGACGGCGGCGGTGGTGAAGGCGACGGAGAGGCCGGAGGCGTCCGCGACCTGCTGCCAGCTGAGGTCCTTGCGGATCTTGGCGTCGACGGCGGCGATCGCGAGGGCGCGGCGGGCGGTGGGGTCGAACTGGGCGTGCGGCATGGGAGATACGTCCTTTTCTCGTGCGTCCCGTGTCCCGAGGGATTTCTTGAGGACTGCGGGGGTTCTTACGGGTCGGCGGGTTTCCCCGGGGTCAGGCGGCGAGCGCGGTGCTCGCCGGGGCGGGGAGCTCCTCGACGGTGCCGTCGGCGATGTCGAAGACCCAGCCGTGCAGCCGCACCTCGCCCGCGGCCAGGGCGCGGGCCACCGACGGGTGGGTGGCCAGGTTCGCCAGCTGCGCGGCGACGTTCTCGCGGACGAGGGCGGCCACGTCGACGGTCCCGCCGGCGGCAGCGCGGGCGAGGGAGGCGTCGGCGTGCCGCAGCCAGGCGGCGACGGCGGGCGCTGCGCTCAGGTCGTGGCCCTCGGCGAGCGCGGTCATCGCGCCGCAGGCGGAGTGCCCGCAGACGACGACGTCCCGCACGCCGAGCACGGTGACGGCGTACTCGACGCCGGCGGTGACTCCGTCGGCGCCCGGGGTGTGGGCGGGGACGAGGTTGCCGGCGGTGCGGATCACGAAGAGCTCGCCGGGATCGGTCTGGGTGATCAGTTCGGGTACGACACGGGCGTCCGAGCAGCCGATGAACAGCGTGCCGGGCCGGTGGGCGGTGGCCAGGCGGGCGAAGAGGTCGGCCTTGGCAGGGAAGACCTCCCGCTGGAAGCGGGCGATTCCCTCGGAGAAGTGAGGCATGTCCCCACCGTGCACGAGCAGGAGCTATAGCGTCCAAGACCTGCTGTCGATGCCTGCCATAGATGCGATCTATAGTCGACCGTATGCAGCCGGAGCTCCGCCACCTCCGCTATCTGCTCGCCGTCGCCGAGCACGCGAACTTCACCCGCGCCGCCGAAGAGCTCCGCATCGCCCAGCCCACCCTGTCCCAGCAGATCAAGCAGCTGGAGAAGGCCCTCGGGGCGCAGCTCCTGGACCGCACCGGCCGCACCGTGCGCCTCACGGACGCCGGGGAGACCTATGCGCGCTACGCCCGGCGGGCCCTGCGTGACCTGGCGGCGGGCGAGCGGGCGGTGCTCGACGTGCGCGACCTGTCCCGGGGTCACCTCCGGCTGGCGGTCACCCCCACCTTCACCGCCTACCTCACCGGCCCCCTGGTCGCCGGCTTCCACACCCGACACCCGGGCATCAGCGTGGACGTGCGGGAGCTGCCCCAGGACCGCATCGAGGCCGAACTCCTCGCCGACCGGCTCGACCTCGGCATCGCCTTCCACGGCGGGCACCTCCCGGGCGTCGAGGTCACGGAGCTGTTCACCGAGACCCTCGGCCTCGTCGTCGGCCCCGGCCATCCCTTCGCGGGACGGACGGAGCCGGTGCCGGCCGCGGAACTGAGCACCCATCACCTCGCGCTCCTGAACCGGGACTTCGCGACCAGGCTGCACATCGACGCGTACGTCTCCGAGCACCGCGTCCGGCCGGCGATCGCGGTGGAGGCCGACTCGGTGACCGCGCTCACCGAGATCGTCCGGCGCACGTCGCTCGCCACCGTCCTGCCCGACGCCGTCACCCGGGACCACCCGGGGCTGAGCCCGGTGCCGCTCTCCCCCTCGCTTCCGTCCCGTGCCGTCGCCCTCCTGCGGCGCGCGGCCGGGTACCGCAGCGCGGCGGCGGGGGCCTTCACCGAACTGGCGGCGCGGTGGGGGGAGGAGGCGGAGGGTCAACCGATCGGATGACCCCGGGGTCCACCGCCCGGGGCGCCGGGCGCAGCCGGGACGACGACGGACGGCGGCAGGGTACGGCACCAGGATGGAGCACAGAGCGGGCCTCGGCGTCCCGACGGCCCCCGCGGTTCCCCGAGTCCACTGGAGCAGATCCCATGAAGCACGTGAAGAAGGCCTCCTCGCGCACCCGTGTCGTGACCGGTGGCGCGATCGTCGCCGCCCTCGCCCTCGGCGGCTTCGGGGCCTACTCCGCGAGCGCCACCGGCGAGGAGACGGCGGCAGCGCCGGGCGCCGCCACCGCCCAGGCGGACGCCAAGAACAAGAACACCACGCGCTCCACGCACCTGACGATCGAGGCGGCCGTCAAGGCCGCGCGGGCGGCCCTCGACGCGGCCGAGCAGGAGAACCAGCGGGTGTCGGTCGCGGTCGTGGACCGCAACGGCAACACCGTCGTCACCCTGCGCGGCGACGGCGCGGGCCCGCAGTCCCCCCAGTCGGCCGTGAAGAAGGCGTACACCGCCGTCTCCTGGAACGCCCCGACCTCCGAGCTGGCCAAGCGCCTCGCCGACGCGCCGACCCTGAAGGACATCCCCGGCACCCTCTTCCTCGCCGGCGGCGCCCCGGTCACCGCCAAGGGCGCCCCGATCGCGGGCATCGGCGTCGCCGGCGCCCCCTCGGGCGACCTCGACGAGAAGTTCGCCCGGGCCGGCGTCGCCTCCCTCGGCAAGTAGTCCCGGAGAAAACGGACCCCGGCCCGCCCGCAACGGGGGAACGCGGGCCGGCCGGGGTGGCGGGGCCGAGCATGCGCCCGCGGGTGTTCCCGCGCGATCGACTGCGCCGCGCTCCCTGGTCGGCGTGCGGGCCCGAGTCGGCGTGCAGGCGGCGTCGTTCGGGAGGAGCATGGAAAGGGGTGGGAGCGCGCCGTCGGCGCCGAACGGCCCAAGTCCGGGATGTGAGCAGGATGGTTGACCACTCAACGAGCAGTCGGAGTGAGGCCCGGAAGGGAACGGCACACGACTCCCGTGACGGTCGTCGCCACGACGGCCCCCGGCACCGGGTCCGCATCCCCGGCTTCGCACGGCCCGGCACCGAGGGCGCGGAGATCGGACTGGGCGACGCCGTCGCCCGGGTGACCTCGGCGGTGGGAATCCGCCCCTGCGGTGGCTGCGGCCGCCGGGCCGAGGCTCTGAACCGGTGGATGACGATCGGTGGCGGGCCGGACCGCTGAGCCGCCGCGCCCATGTCTCCGGGCACCGTGCGCGACGCCTGCCCGATGGACGGTCCCCGCGAGCGCCCCTCCCCTGACGGCCCGACAGAGTGCGTGTGAGGAGTGACTGATGAACCCCGAGATCATCGACACCGCCCCCGCCGCGGGCCTCTCGCCGGAGACAGACGCCCAGCCCGCTCCGCCCGATCCCGTGCTCGCGGCGGAGGAGCCCGGGTCCGCGCACGACCCCGGCCCCGTGCACGCCGACGAGCCGACCGTCGTCCAGTCGTCCTGCGGCTGCACCGCGGCCCCCTCCCCCGCCGGCGGAGGGGAGGCCGACGACGGCGGCTACGTCTATGTGCTCGGCCGCGTCCGCGCCGTCTTCCCCAACGTCTCGATCCAGCACGAGTTCTTCCAGGTGGCGGGGGCCGACGGCCATACCGACAGCACCGAAGCCGACGCGATGTACCGCGTGCTCTCCGCCCCGGAGAACCGCTATCTCGCCCGGCAGATGTGCTTCGTCCTGTCCGTCCAGGGCGTCGACACCTACATCCTGGAGGCCACGGACCCCACCGGGCTGGACGAGCTGGTGGAGGCGTTGCGCCCGGTGAACGACGCGCGCGACCTCGCCGTGGTGGTCGGCTCGCTCGGACCGGTCGCACCCCCGAGTGCCTGCCAGGGGCTCTCCGTCCCCGTCGTCAGCGTGGTGAAGACCTGGGGCTTCGACCGCAGGGAACTCCTCAGAGCGATCGACCGACCCGAGGGCACCCCCCGCAAGGAGTTCGAGAAGGTCGTCGGAGCCCTGCTCGACCGGCTGCTCCAGCTCAGCGACAACGCCGGCACCGACCCCGTCGGCCGGGTCCTCAACTACCTGACGGTGCGGTGCCAGGAGATGTACCGGAAGACCTACGAGAAGCGCACGGAGGGCTGCGTCCTCTCCTCGGTGGAAGCCGGCCCCTCCCGGCTCAGCACCCGGTCACAGGCCGTCGTCACGGTCGTGTTCTCCTACACCAGCCTCCAGACCAACGTGGTCGAGAAGTACTTCGTCCGCGTGGGTCTCGCCGGGTTCTTCCCCTTCCCGGTGACACCGTTCCAGGAGTACTTCGTCCGCTGACCCGGGCGACGCCGGCCCGGGCGACGGAGAGAAGGAAGAGAGAGAAGGAGGTGAACGGACATGAGCATCCCCGGGTTCGCCGTCGAAGCACCGACGCGCGACACACGGAACGGCGATCTGATCCGTCCTCAGGACGCCCTCTGCGAGCTGGAGTTGGGCCCGGTCTGCCGCAACAACTGCAAGGGCAGCCATGACTACCGCGCGTGCGTGAGGAAGTGCCTGAAGGCGTTCTGCTCGGATGACCGGTGGTGGTGACGCCTGATGGCGTCACCGGATTCGGACCCGCGCACGAGAGTGCCCACGAGAACGCTCGCCCGGCCCCGGCAAGGCCGGGCGACCGGCTCCTCCCCTGCGGGAGTCGCCGTCGAAGCGGGCGACTGCCCGTTCGGCCACCTGTACGCCCACCGGTCCCCCGGCAGGGGCGGAGAGGGGTACGCATGGACCTCCTGGACCTGGTCGGGCTCACGCCGCTCATGGCGCGCACCTCCGGCCGGCCCTCGGTCGTGGTCGGCGTGATCGACGGCCGCGTGGCCCCGAACCACCCCGCCTTCGCGGGCCGTCCGGTCCGGGAACTGCGTCCGGCCGCCAAGGCGTCCGCCGGGACGGGATCCTGCGCCCGCGCGGACGTGTGCTGCGCCCACGGCACCGCCGTCGCCGCGCTCCTCGCCGGGAACCGGGGCGTGTGCCCGCGCTGCACGCTGCTGTCCCGGCCCCTCTTCGCGGATCATCCGGCCGACGGCGGCCCGGCGACCTGCCTGGCCGGCGTACGCGTGGGTGAGCTGGCGGAGGCGATCACGGAGGCCGTCGACGCGGGCGCCCACGTCCTGAACCTGAGCCTGGCCCAGCCCTCGCCTTCCGGTGTCCGCGACCGCGCGCTGGACGCGGCGCTCGGTCACGCCGCCGACCGGGGCGTGATCGTCGTGGTGGCCGCCGGGAACCAGGGCCGGACGGGCTCCTCCCCCCTCACCGACCACCCGTGGGTCGTCCCGGTGGTCGCGTACGACCGCGCCGGGCGCCCCTTGCCCCGCTCCAACCGGGGCGTCTCGATCGGCCGCAACGGGGTCGGCGCTCCCGGCGACCGCGTCCCCGGGGTGGGCCTCGACGGCCGCCCCGTCCTCCTGAACGGTACGAGCGCCGCCGCGCCCTTCGTCACGGGGGCGGTCGCCCTGCTCCGCTCGGCGTTCCCGGACGCCACCCCGGCGGCCGTGCGGTACGCGGTGACGCACGGGCCCGGGCGCCGGCGGTCGGCGATGCCGCCGCTCCTGGACGCCTGGGCCGCGTACACGACGCTGCGGGCGGCTACCGCGCGTGCTTCTGGGCCGTCGCCAGGCCACGGCTGATGACGAGCCGCTGGATCTGGTTGGTGCCTTCGAAGATCTGCATGATCTTCGCCTCGCGCATGTAGCGCTCGACCGGGAAGTCGCGGGTGTAGCCGTAGCCGCCGAAGACCTGGACGGCGTCCGTGGTGACCTTCATCGCCGTGTCGGTGGCGATGAGCTTGGCCGCGCTGGCCTGACGGCTGAAGGGGCGGCCGAGGTCGCGGCGGCGGGCCGCGTCCAGGTAGGTGGCGCGGGCCGCGTCGACGGCGGCGGCCATGTCGGCGAGGAGGAAGCCGAGGCCCTGGTGGTCGACGATCCGGCGGCCGAAGGTGGTGCGCTCGTTGGCGTACGTCACGGCGGCGTCCAGCGCGGCCTGGGCGAGGCCGGTGGCGCAGGCGGCGATGCCGAGGCGGCCGCTGTCGAGGGCGCTGAAGGCGATCTGGAGGCCCTGGCCCTCGTCCCCGATGCGCCGGTCCTCCTCGATGAGGGCGCCGTCCCAGTACGCGGCCGTCGTCGGCACGGCCTGGAGGCCCATCTTGCGCTCGGGGGCGCCGAAGCTCAGGCCCTCGGTGGCGCCGGGGGCGAGGAAGCAGGAGACGCCGTGGCTGCCGGGGGCGGTGCGGGCGAAGAGGGCGTAGAAGTCGGCCTTGCCGCCGTGGGTGATCCAGGCCTTGGTGCCGGTGACGCGGTAGCCGCTGCCGTCGTCCTGGCGCTCGGCCTTGCAGGTGAGGGCGGCGGCGTCGGAGCCGGCCTGCGGCTCGGAGAGGCTGTAGCCGCCGATGCTCCGGCCCTCCAGCATCGCGGGGAGCCAGCGCTCCTTCTGCTCCGGGGTGCCGAAGGTGTGGAGGGGGTGGCAGGCGAGGGTGTGGACGCTGGTGGCGACGCCGACGGCGGCCCAGCGCGCGGCGAGCTCCTCCAGGACCTGGAGGTAGACCTCGTAGGGCTGGCCCCCGCCGCCGTACTCCTCGGGGTACGGGAGGCCGAGGAGCCCGGCCTCGCCGAGGGTGGCGAAGAGCCCCTCGGGATAGGTCTCGGCGGCCTCGTGCTCGTCCACCCGAGGAGAGAGCTCCTTGTCGGCGATCTCCCGGGTGAGGGCGATGAGGTCCGCTGCCTCGGGGGTGGGAAGCAGGCGGTCGACATCCATGGCGACTCCAGCGGCGCGCAAAGTGGTACTGGGAAGGGTACTGCAGTACCGCTGAGCGTAGCGCAGAAGGGTGCCGACGTAACCCCCCGGAACGGCGGCCTGGAATACTGACGGGGTGATCGAGACCTCCGCCGCCGACGCCCCCAAGCTGACGGGCCGCGGAGCGGCGCGCCGCTCCGCCCTCTTCGAGGAGCTCGTCGCCCTCCTCGTCGGCGAGGGCTTCGCCCGGCTGACGCTCGACGACCTCGCCGCGCGCCTGCGCTGCTCGAAGCGGACCCTGTACGGCCTGGCCGACAGCAAGGAGCAGCTGGTCCGGGCGGCGGTCGTGCACTTCTTCCGGCGCGCCACGGCCCGGGTCGAGGCGGTGCTCGCCGCCGCGGCGGATCCGGCCGAGCGGCTCGCCGCCTATCTGCGGGCGGTCTCGGCGGAGCTGGCACCCGTCTCGCCGCAGTTCTTCGACGACGTGGCGGCCTTCGAGCCGGCGGCGGAGGTGTACGAGCGGAACACCCGGGCGGCGGCCGGCCGGGTGCAGCAGCTCATCGAGGAGGGCGTGCGGGCCGGTGTGTTCCGCGAGGTGCACGTGACCTTCGCGGCCGACGTCATCTCCTCGGTGATGGTCCGCATCCAGCGGCGCCAGGTGGCCGCGGCGACCGGTCTCGCCGACGCCGAGGCCTACGAGCAGCTGGCCGAGCTGCTGCTCAGCGGCCTCCGGAAGGCCTGAGGCCCCCGCGCAACGGGTCGCGCCCGGTCCCGTCCTCGGAAGGACGGGACCGGGCGCGGGCTGCCGGGGCGGGCGGGGACGGTCGGGGGTCCGGGCGCGTACGAGCGGGCCCCCGCGCCCGCCTCCGGGCGCCGGGGGGCGTGGAGGGGCGCTACCGGGCGTGCAGCGCGCGGTGGGCGGCGACGATCTCCGCGTACCGCCGCCCGCTCGTCTTCACGGTGCGGCGCTGGGTCGCGTAGTCGACGTGGACGAGCCCGAAGCGCTTGTCGTAGCCGTAGGCCCACTCGAAGTTGTCGAGCAGGGACCAGGCGTAGTACCCGGCGAGCGGGACGCCCTTGCGCAGGGCGCGGGCGCAGGCGGCGAGGTGCTCCTCCAGGTAGCGGGTGCGCTCCGGATCGTGGACCTCGCCGCCGGGGCCGGTGGCGTCGGGGAAGGCCGAGCCGTTCTCGGTGACGTACAGCCTGCGCGCGCCGTAGTCCTCGGTGAGCCGCAGCAGGAAGGCCTCCAGGCCGCCCGCGTCGATCTGCCAGTCCATGCCGGTGCGGGGCACGTCGGGGAGGCGGACCTCACGGGCGTACGGGACGGGGCCCGTCGGGTCGTCGGCGACGGTGACCGGGAAGTAGTAGTTCAGCCCGTGCCAGTCGAGCGGGGCGGCGATGGTCTCCGTGTCACCCCGCCGCTCCGGGAGTTCGACGCCGTACAGCTCGCGCATGTCGGCGGGGAAGCCCCGGCCGAAGACCGGGTCGAGCCACCAGCGGTTGGTGTGGCCGTCCATGCGGGCGGCGGCGGCGACGTCTTCGGGTCGGGTGCTCGCGGGCGCGACGGTGGAGTGGTTGGTGACCAGGCCGATTTGGGCGCCGGGGGCGGCGGCGCGGACGGCGGCGGTGGCGAGGCCGTGGCCGAGGAGCAGGTGGTACGAGGCGCGGACGGCGGCCGTGAGGTCGGTGAGGCCCGGCGCCATCCGGCCCTCCAGGTGGCCGATCCAGGCGGAGCAGAGGGGTTCGTTGAGGGTGGCCCACCGGGTGACGCGGTCGCCGAGGCGCTCCGCGACGACGCCGGCGTAGGCGGCGAGGTGTTCGGCCGTCTCGCGGACGGTCCAGCCGCCGCGGTCCTGGAGGGCCTGCGGCAGGTCCCAGTGGTAGAGGGTGACGGAGGGGGTGATCCCGGCGTCGAGGAGGCCGTCGACGAGCCGGTCGTAGAAGTCGAGTCCGGCCTCGTTGACGGGCCCGTCGCCGCCGGGGACGACGCGGGGCCAGGCGACGGAGAGCCGGTAGGCGTCGGTGCCGAGGCCCTTCATGAGGGCGATGTCCTCGGGCCAGCGGTGGTAGTGGTCGCAGGCGGTGTCGCCGTGGTCGCCGTTGTCGACGGCGCCGGGGACGCGGGAGAAGGTGTCCCAGATGGAGGGGGCGCGGCCGTCCTCGGTGACGGCGCCCTCGATCTGGTAGGCGGAGGTGGCGGTGCCCCAGGCGAAGGAGGCCGGGAAGGCGGCGAGGTCGAGCGGTTCTGACACGGGAGTCCTTTCGGGCCGGGAGGCCGTCACTTGACCGCGCCCGCGGTGAGGCCGGTGACGAGGTAGCGCTGGAGGAGCAGGAACCCGGCGACGACGGGGACGCTCACCACGAGGGAGGCGGCCATCACCTGGTTCCAGTAGACGTCGTTCTGGGTGGCGTAGCCCTGGAGGCCGACGGCGAGGGTGCGGGTGGTGTCGGTCGTCATGACGGAGGCGAAGAGGACCTCGCCCCAGGCCGTCATGAAGGCGTAGACGCCGACGGCGACGATGCCGGGGACCGCGGCGGGGACGACGACCCGGAGGAGGGCGCCGAGCGGGCCGCAGCCGTCGACCTTGGCGGCTTCGTCGAGGTCGCGCGGGACGGCGTCGAAGTAGCCGATGAGCATCCAGATGGAGAACGGCAGCGAGAAGGTCAGATAGGTGAGGATCAGACCGCCGCGCGAGCCGAAGAGCGCGATGCCGGTGGCGTTGCCGATGTTGACGTAGAGGAGGAAGAGCGGCAGCAGGAAGAGGATGCCGGGGAACATCTGGGTGGAGAGCACCGTCACGGTGAAGACGCGCTTGCCGCGGAAGGCGTGGCGGCTGACGGCGTAGGCGGCGAAGACCGCGACGACGAGGGAGCACACGGTGGCCGTGCCCGCGACGACGAGGGAGTTCACGAAGTAGTCGGCGAGCGGGACGGTCCGCCAGATGTCGAGGTACGGGCGGATGGTGAGCCCGGAGGGGATCCACTGGAACTTCCCCGAGACGTCCGCGAGCGGTTTGAGGGAGCTGGAGACCATCACGTACACCGGCAGCAGGACGAAGCCGGTGAGCAGGGTCAGGAAGATCCGCCGGCTCCAGAGGAAGGAGCGGGGCGCGGCCATGGGCGAGCGCGGGGGCCTGCGTACGGTCTCAGGCATCGCCGGTCTTCCTTCCCCGGGTGGTGAGCAGCAGGTAGGTCCCCGTGACGGCGAGCAGGAACAGCAGGAGCAGGACCGACATCGCCGAGCCCGTGCCGAAGTTCCAGGTCTGGAAAGAGGACTGGTAGATGTGCAGGGAGATCAGGTCGGCGGATTCGGGGGCCGCCTTGCCGAAGAGGACGAAGGGGGTGTTGAAGTCGTTGAAGGTCCACAGGAACAGGACGAGGACGAGGACCTGGTTGACCGGCCGCAGGAACGGCAGGGTGATGTGGCGGATCTGCTTCCACATGCCCGCGCCGTCGAGGGCGGCGGCCTCGTAGACCTCCCGGGGGATGTTCTGGAGTCCGGCCATCAGGACGAGGAAGGCGAAGGGCCAGCCCTTCCAGACGGAGACGACGAGCAGGGTGACGAAGGCGTTGTCGCCGATGAGCCAGAAGGCGGGGCCGTCGCCGATGCCGAGCTGGTCGTGGAGGACGTGGTTCACCAGGCCGTTGTCCCGCTGGAACATGAACGCCCAGGTGATGACCGCCGCGTAGACCGGCAGGGCGTACGGGACGAGGAAGAGCGCGCGCAGGAGGCCCCGGCCGCGGAAGGTCTCCTGCATGAAGAGGGCGGCGGCGGTGCCGAGGAGCCAGCACAGGCCCACGGAGCAGAGGGTGAAGAGGCAGGTCGTGAGGAACGACTTCAGGAGCGCCTCGCCGACGGGGGCGTCGAAGTCGACCGAGACCGCGTAGTTGTCGAGTCCGGCCCAGGGGGCGGCCGTCCAGTCGCGGATGAAGAACTGGGTGAGCTCCTTGAAGCTCATCACGATGCCGATGAGCATCGGCACGAGGTGGACGAGGAGTTCGAGGAGGAGGGCCGGGAGGAGCAGCAGGTAGGGCAGGCCGCGGGCCCTGAGCCGCCCGGGGCGGCGCCTGCGCGGGGCCGCCCCGGGGGTGTGCCGCTGCCCGGTCCGCCCGTGGGGCTTCTCGATGGCGGTGGTGGTCATGGTGGCGTCCGGGCTCACTTCTTGGGCATCTGCTGCTGGGCCTTGTCGAGCTTGGCGCGTACGGACTCGGTGGTGACCGGGCGGCCGGCGGCGGCGTCGGCGAAGAGTTCCTTGACGGCGGTGCCGACGACGGTCTCGAACTGGGACTCCTCGGGGACCTGCGGCAGGGCGGCGGCGCTGGTGGCGAGGGTCTGCTTGAGGACGGTGACGGTGGGGCCGGCGAAGGCGGGGTCCTGCTGGGCGCTCTCGACCGGGGGGATGGAGCCGTAGGCGTGGTTGAGCGTCTTCTGCTCGGCGTCGCTCGTCATGAACTTCACGAACTTCAGGGCGCCTTCGCGGTTCTTCGTGTTCTTGAAGACGGCGAGGTTGATGCCGGCGACCATGGAGTTGATGCCCGTGCCCTGGCCGGGGGTGCCGGAGGCCACGGGGGCGGGGGCGACGCCCCACTCGTCGGCGCCCATGCCCTGGGCCTCGAAGGTGGTGCCGGGGGTCTGCCAGAGGACCATGGCGGTGCGGTCCTTGGCGAAGTCGGCGAGGGACTGGTTCTGGGCGTACTCGGCGTTGCCCGGGGCGACGATCTTGTGGGCGGCCATGAGGTCGACGTACTGCTTGACGGCGGCGACGGCGCCGTCGGAGGTGAAGTCGGCCTTGCCGTCGGGGGTGAAGAAGTCGGCGCCGTGCTGCTTGCCGAGGACGAAGACCTGGTGGATGTTGTTGGCGAGGTTGCCGCCCTCGACGCCGATGGCGGACTTCCCGTCCCCGCTCAACTTCCTGCCGTCGGCGATCAGCTCGTCCCAGGTGGCCGGCGGCTTCGCTATGCCGGCGTCCTTGAACATCTTCTTGTTGTAGTAGAGGGCGTAGGCCATGGAGTAGAGCGGGACGGCGGCGGGGTCCTGGCCGGCGGCGCCGGTGGAGCCGAGCGCGGAGGCGACGAAGCGGTCCTTGCCGCCGATGGCCTCGAAGTTCTTCGCGTCCCAGGGCAGCAGGGCACCGGTGGACTGGAGGGAGGCGCTCCAGGTGTTGCCGATGTTGAGGACGTCGGGGCCCTGGCCGGAGGTGGCGGCGGTGAGGATGCGGTTGAGCAGGTCGGACCAGGGGATGACCTCCAGCTTGACCTTGATGCCGGTCTCCTTCTCGAAGCGGTCGAGCTCGGGCTGGAGGACCTTCTTGTCGACCTCCAGGCTCGCGCCCTGGTTGGAGGCCCAGTAGGTGAGGGTCTTGCCGCCGCCGGAGCCGGAGCCGTCGGCCGGGGAGCCGCCTCCGCAGGCCGCTGCGGTGAGGACGAGGGAGAGGGTGACGGCACCGGCGGCCGCGGCTCTGATTGTGCGCATGGCTCCTCATGGCCCTTTCGGGGAGTGGCGGGGAGCTGGGGAGGACGGGGTCGGCGGACGCGTCCCGCGTTCAGGAGGTGAAGGCTTCCACGGCCCCTCCCCGGCTTATTTCAGGACGTGAGTTAAACTTCAAGAGAAGGTCGCGTCAAGGGTCCCGGCAGCGGTATGTTGCGGGCAGGACTACTTCACCTGGGGGCCCAAGTGACCATGCGGAACGGCCGCACCGTGCGTGACCTGCGACGCGAGAACCGCACCGCCGTCCTCCAGCGCCTGTACTTCGACGGCCCCATGAGCCGCTTCTCCCTGGGCCCGGCCACCGGGCTGAGCTCCGGCTCCATCAGCAACGTGGTCGCGGAGCTCGTCGCGGAAGGCCTCGTCGAGGAGGCGGGCAGCGTCGACTCGGCCGGCGGGCGCCCCCGCACCCTGCTGCGGATCACCCCCGGCAGCGGCTGCATGATCGGCGTGGACGTCGGCGAGACCCGGGTCCGGATCGAGCTGTTCGACCTCGCCCTCACCGAACTCGCCCGCACCGAGCGCCCCCTGGCCGTCGAGAGGCCGAACCCGCACGACCGGTACGAGGTCGGGGTCGTCGTCGACCACGTCCGGGCCGGCGTCGCCGAGGTGCTCCGGACCGCGGGCGTCCCCGCCGAGCGGCTGCTCGGCGTCGGCGTCGGCGTGCCCGGCATCGTCGCCCGCACCGCCGAGGAGGGCGCGGTGGTGCACGGCCAGACCATCGGCTGGGACGCCGTCCCGCTGGAGCGGCTGCTGCGCGGGAGCGTGGACCTGCCGGCCTCGGTGCCGTACTGGATCGACAACGGCGCCAAGACCCTCGGGCAGGCCGAGATGTGGTTCGGCGCCGGCCGGGGGGCCCGCAGCGCCGTGGTCGTGCTCTTCGGCTCGGGCGTCGGCGCCTGCGTGGTCACCGACCCGATGGGGCCGGGCCGGGCGCTCGAATGGGGCCATCTGACGGTACGGGTCAGGGGCCGCCGCTGCCGCTGCGGCGCCCGCGGCTGCCTGGAGGCGTACGCCGGCGCGGAGGCCCTCCTGGAGCGCTGGCGGGAGGCGGGCGGGCGTCCTCCGACGGGCGCCGACGAGGAGACGGCCCTGACGGCGATGCTGGCGGCCGCGTACCCGGAGGCGGCGGGCTCCGGCGAGACCCGTGAGCCCGACGCGACGGCCCTCGACGTCCTGGAGGAGACCGCCGAGTACCTGGGCGCCGGTTTCGCCGATCTGATCAACCTCTTCCAGCCCGAGCGCATCCTCGTCGGCGGCTGGGCGGGCCTCCAGCTCGGCGCCCGCTTCCTTGAGACGGTCAAGGGGTACGCGGCCGAGTACGCCCTGAAGTACCCGGCGGCCCGGGTCGGCATCGGCATGGGCACCCTGGGCCCGGACGCGGTGACGGTCGGCGCGGCGATCCTGCCGCTCGCGGACTTCTTCGCCCGGGGCGGGCGGCGGGCCGAGGAGCAGCCGGCCGAGGAGCAGCCGGCGTGGGCGTCGACCGTACGGGAGAGGGCGGCGCACTGAGCGCGCGCCGCCCTCCGCCTCACCTCACTCGGATCACGGGTACGAGACCACGGTGGACGGCACGGTGGCGGTGCCCGAGGTCGGGGCGCCCACGCCGTTGACGACGTGCTCGTACTGGCCGTTGCCGCCGAGCGAGACGACCAGCAGGTCGTGGAACCTCACCCCGGGCTTCACCGGCGCCCGGAAGCCGTGGTCCTGACGGATCGTCGGGTCCACGTTGTAGTAGCAGTAGCTGCCGAGCCCCCAGCCCTCGTGGGTGGTCACGGAGTCGTCGACGCGGTAGGCGGCGTAGCCCTTGTGGGGGCCGTCCTGGACGGCGGCCTGGTTCGGGGCGTCGTACGCCTTCTCGTTCTGGAAGAAGATCGTGCGCCCGCGGTCGCCGAACCACTCGACGTCGTACTTGTTGAAGTGCTCGACGAAGAGCCCGGTGGCGAGGACGTCGTCGCCGTACACGCGGACGCCGTAGTCGGCGCGGTTGGTCTCCCAGCCGACGCCCTCGCCGTGGTCGGCGCGCCAGACCCACGTGTGGTCGACGATCGTGTCGTCGCTGTTGACCACCATGGCGGTGGTCGCCTTCCCGGCGCCGGCGCCGCCGACGCGGAAGTACACGTCCTGGACGGTGGTGGGGTCGCCGGAGTGGTCGGCGGAGGCGTTCTGCGGCCCGACCTCCAGGAGCGTCGGCGAGTTCACCTGGCCGGCGTCGATCAGGAAGCCGGCGAGGCGGACGCCGTCGACGTCGGCCACGCGCATCGCGGTGACGCCGTTGTCCGGGACGATCGTGGCCAGGCCGAGGCCGAGGACGATCGTGCCGGGGCGGTTCACGGCGATCGTCCGGTCGACGTGGTAGACGCCGGGCGTGAAGAGCAGGTGCAGGCCCTGGTCGAGCGCCTGGTTGAGGGTGGCGGCGGTGGTGCCGGGCCTGACGACGTAGAACCGGGTCAGCGGGATCTTCTCGCCCTGCGGGGTGCCGTTCGCCCAGGTGGTGCCGCGGGCGTTGGTCCGCCTGGCCGGGGAGAAGACCTTGTACTGGCCGTCCTCCCAGATCAGGTACGGCTTCTCGCGGGAGGCCGGGGTGGTGTCGAGGGTGGTGTACTTCGGCTCGGGGAAGGCCTGCGCGGGTGCGCCCTCGGTGCCGGAGAAGACCTGGTTCCAGACGCTGTTGGACCAGCCGCCGATCGAGCTGTCACGGGTGTACCACTGCTGCTGCGAGTAGTTGCCGACCTGGCCGTCGATCTTCGAGTCGGCGATGTAGCCGCCGCTGGCCCAGCCGTAGCCGCTGGGGGCGAGGTTGAGGCCGCCCTTGACGTGCATGCGGCGGAAGGAGGAGGCCTGGGCGACGGCCCATCGGTCGGTGCCGTTCACCGGGTTGAGGGCGAGGCCCTCGGCGCCGCGCCAGAAGTTCTGGGTGGCGTTGCCGTTGAACCAGCCCGCGTCGACGGTCACGTCGCCGTTGATGGTGGTGTCGTCGGGGCGCAGCCCGAGGCCGGCGATCTGGGTGTAGAAGCCGATCTGGGCGTTGAGGCCGTTGTAGGTGCCGGGCTTGAAGAGGAAGGCGTGCCGGCCGCTGCCGAACTGGGCCGACTCCTGCTGGGCGAAGACCGCGTCCAGCTGGGCCTGGATGCCGGGCGTGGACGGGTCGAAGACGTGCACGTAGGGCCCGAGGTCGCCGCCGCCGGGCAGCGCCGGACCGCCGTCCGCGGTGCCGTAGACCTGGAACTCCCAGAGGGAGTATCCCCAGGTGGTGGCGCGGGCGGTGCCGTACACGCGGACGTAGCGGGCGGTGCCGGTGACGGACAGGGACTCGTCGCCGCCGGGGCCGTTCGCCGTGCTGTACGCGGTCGTCCAGTCGGTGCCGTTGCCGGAGAGCTCGATGCGGTACGCCTTGGCGTGGGCGGTCTCCCAGCGCAGGTCGATCCTGCTGAGCGCGGCCGGGGCGCCCAGGTCCACCTGGATCCACTGCGGATCGGCGAAGGCGCTGGACCAGCGGGTTCCGGGGTCGCCGTCGACGGCGGCGCTCGCGGGGGTGCCGCCGTTCTCCTGGCTGGAGGCGGTGGCGGGCCTGCCCTGCGAGAGCAGGACGGGGGCGGCCGCGGCGGGCGGTGCGGCGACCAGCGCGAGGAGACCGGCGAGGAGCGCGGTGACGAGGACGGCGGCGGTGGCACGGGGGCCTGGGCGTGGGGGTGGCGCGTGACGGGTGTCGGCTGCGGGCATGGCTCGAACTCCTCGGGGATGAGGGGGTTTCGGGGATGGGGAGCGCGCACTCCGCAGCAGATGCTGGCGGTTGCCCCATAGGAGGGTCAAGGTGTTCGACACGACTTTTCTTTTGGCTTGCATTAAGTATCGAGAGAGCGGCCGGGGCAGGACGGCGCGCGCCCCGGGGCCGGACTCACCGGCTCGGGGACGCGCACCACGGCTTTCCCTCGGGCGAGGCGCCGGTCGTAGAGGGCTTCGCGCACTCCCCCGAACCGCTCCACGCGCTGCGCGCGTCGGGTGCCGACGGCGGGGTGCCGCGCGAAGTGCTCAGGGTCGTCGACCTGGATCGTGATCGGGACCGGCGTGGACGACGCGTCCGCCAGGCCGACCGGATCGCGTCCCCGAGGGCCCCGCAGAGGGCGCCGAACCCGTCCGGCCGGTCGCCGTCGTCGTGCTCGATCAGCAGCGGGCGGTCGTGCACGAGCGCGGCCGGGTGCCGGGACCGTCGACGCGGAACACCGCCTCGGGGTGGTCGTCGACCGTGTACGGGGACAGGCCGGGGCGGCGGGCGACCTGCTCGACGGCCGTCCGTCGCGGAGCTCGACGCCGGCGACATCGCCGGAGCCGTCCGCGTCGAGCGGCTCGGCCCGGCAGGTGGGCCGCCGGCCGGAGACGGCCGGCGGCAGGCACACCAGGGGCGCGGCTTCGCCGGCCCGGGCCGCCGTCCGGGTGCGCGACCAGGGCCCCGACCAGGGCGGGGTCGTATCCGTGGCAGGAGCCGAAGCCGCCGAGCAGGGGGGGCCGGGGACCGAGGCGGTGCCCATCAGGCTGAGCGCGTCGTGCGCGACGACGGGGCGAGCAGCCGGGAGATGCCCTCTCCGGCCTCCTGGGGGCTCGTACTCCGGGTCGCGGCCTCGTGGGCGTCCCGCGAGAGCCGCCCGTCGTCGGCGTACGCCGGACCCACGTGTCCAGCGTGTCGGCGGGTCCGGCCCCGTGCCCCCGGGACAAGGGGCCGGGGCCCGGTCCGGAAGGCGGGTCCTACGCGACGGAGCCTATGCGTCCGGCCGGCTCGCGGGGCCCGTCGTGGTGGATCGGGGTGTGGGCGCCCGTCAGGGAGACCCCGCTGCCGCCCCGGCGGTTGGCGACGATCTCGGCGCCGATCGAGAGGGCGGTCTCCTCGGGCGTGCGCGCGCCGAGGTCGAGGCCTATCGGGGAGCGCAGGCGGGCGAGCTCGAGTTCGGTGACGCCGACCCCGCGGAGGCGCTCGTTGCGGTCCTCGTGGGTGCGGCGGGAGCCCATCGCGCCGATGTAGGCGACGGGAAGCTTGAGGGCGGTCCGGAGGAGCGGCACGTCGAACTTGGCGTCGTGCGTGAGGACGCACAGGACGGTGCGGCCGTCGACCTCGGTCGACTCCAGGTAGCGGTGGGGCCAGTCGACGACGATCTCGTCGGCCTCGGGGAAGCGGGCCGGCGTCGCGAAGACGGGCCGCGCGTCGCAGACGGTGACGTGGTAGCCGAGGAACTTGCCGACCCGGACGAGGGCGGCGGCGAAGTCGATGGCGCCGAAGACGATCATGCGGGGGGCGGGGACGGAGGACTCGACCAGGAGGGTCAGCGGCTGTCCGCAGCGGCTGCCGTCCTCGCCGATCTCCACGGTGCCGGTGCGGCCCGCGTCGAGCATGGCCCGGGCCTCGCCGGCCGCGGTGCGGTCCAGCTCGGGGTGGCCGCCGAGCTTCCCCTCGTAGGAGCCGTCGGGACGGACCAGCAGAGCCTGCCCCAACAGGTCCGCCGGTCCGTCCACGATCCTCGCCAGGGCCGCCGCCTCCCCCGAGACGGCGGCGGCCAGCGCGGCGGGGAAGACCCCGCCGCGGACCGGGGTGACGAGGATGTCGATGATGCCGCCGCAGGTCAGACCGACCGCGAAGGCGTCCTCGTCGCTGTATCCGAAGCGCTCGACGACGGTCTTGCCGTCTTCGAGGGCCTGGACGCACAGGTCGTAGACCGCGCCCTCCACACACCCGCCGGAGACCGATCCGATCGCCGTGCCGTCGCTGTCGACGGCGAGTGCGGCTCCCGGCTGCCGGGGCGCGCTGCCGCCGACCGCGACCACGGTGGCGACGGCGAACGTGCGTCCCTGCTCGACCCACCGGTGCAGCTCTTCGGCGATGTCCAGCATGTCGGTCTCCTTGGGTGTGCGGAGGGCGGGTCGGGCGTCAGCTGACGCCCAGCCAACCCTCGATCGGGTGAAGGGCGAAGAACACGATGAAGATCGCGGTGAGGGCCCACATGAACGCGCCGACCTCGCGCGCCTTGCCCTGGGCCACCTTGATGACGGTGTAGGCGATGACGCCGGCCGCGACGCCCGGGGTGATGCTGTAGGTGAACGGCATCAGGACGACGGTCAGGAAGACCGGGATCGCGACGGAGCTGTCGCCCCAGTTCACGTGCTTGGCGTTCATCATCATCATCGCGCCGATGACGACCAGGGCGGCGGATCCGACCTCACGGGGCACGATCTGGGTGATCGGGGTGAAGAAGATGGCGGCCGCGAAGAACAGGCCCGTGATCACCGAGGAGAAGCCGGTGCGGGCTCCCTCGCCGACGCCGGTGGCGGACTCCACGAAGACCGTCTGGCCGGAGGCGCCGGAGACGCCGCCGATCGCGCCGCCCGCGCCGTCGATGAACAGCGCCTTGGACAGGCCGGGCATCCGGCCCTTGTCGTCGGCGAGGTTGGCCTCGGTGCCGACGCCGATGATGGTGGCCATGGCGTCGAAGAAGCCGGCGAGGACGAGGGTGAAGACGATGACGCCGACGGTGATGAAGCCGACGTCGCCCCAGCCGCCGAAGGAGACGTCGCCGAAGAGCGAGAAGTCCGGGCTGGAGACCGCGCTGCCCTTGAGCTCCGGGGCGCCGTTGGCCCAGGAGCCCGGGCCCTTGGCCGGGATGTCGGCGACCGCGTTCACGATCAGGGAGATGACGGTGCCGGCGACGATGCCGATGAGGATCGCGCCCGGGATCTTGCGGGCCTGGAGCGCGAAGATGGCGAGCAGGGTGACCGCGAAGATCAGTACCGGCCAGCCGACGAGCTCGCCGCCGGCGCCGAGGGTGATGGGCGGGCCGAACTGCGGGCCGGCGCCCACGAAGCCGGCCTTGTTGAAGCCGATCAGCGCGATGAAGAGGCCGATGCCGATGGTGATGCCGTGCTTGAGCGGCAGCGGGATCGCGTTCATGATCATCTCACGGAGACCGGTGACCACCAGGAGGCAGATCACCACACCGTAGACGACGCACATCCCCATGGCCTGCGGCCAGGTCATCTGGGGCACGACCTGGGTCGCCAGCACACCGGAGACGCTGAGCCCCGCCGCGAGGACGAGCGGGACCTTGCCGACGAAGCCCATCAGCAGGGTGGTCACCGCCGCCGCGAAGGCGGTCGCCGTGATGACGGCGGAGGTGGCGAGGACGTGCTTGTCGACGTCCGGGCCGCCCAGGAGGATCGGGTTGAGCAGGAGAATGTACGCCATCGCCATGAAGGTGGTGACGCCGCCGCGGATCTCCGTCGCGACGGTGGATCCTCTCTCCGAGATGTGAAAGTACCGGTCGAGCCAAGAGCGCCCGGCGGGGGTGCGCGAGCCGGAGCCCGCGTCCTCAGCGGCGGTCTTGGGCTCCACAGACGACTGGGTCATGGGGCCTACTCCCAAGGTTCAAAGGGGCACCCGCATCAGACTTCCAAGCTCTGACGGTGAAGCTGCGGGATTTGGGATATTTCGTTGGCTGCACGACCCGGGGGACGGCCCGAGACGAACGGGGTGATGCCGTGAAGCGTGGGTACTGCGGGTGGAGCGGTACTGCGGTGACGCGGGTTCCCGAGAGGGAGTGCTCCGGGCGGTGAGGGCGGTGGAAGTGTGACGTTCCTGGGAGGCACGCACCGCCCGGAGAGTCCTACAGGGTGCCGGTGAGCGCCTCGGGGCGGACCGGCGTCTTGTTGAGCTCCAGGCCCGTCGCCGCCCGGATCGCCGCGAGGACGGCCGGGGTGGACGACAGGGTCGGGGCCTCGCCGATGCCCCGGACGCCGTACGGCGCGTTGGGGTCGGCCAGCTCGAGGTAGTCGACCGGGATGGTCGGCGTGTCGAGGATGGTCGGGATCAGGTAGTCCGTGAAGGAGGGGTTGCGCACCTTCGCGGTCTTCGGGTCGACGATGATCTCCTCCATCACCGCGACGCCCAGGCCCTGGGTGGTGCCACCCTGGATCTGGCCGACCACGGAGAGGGGGTTGACCGCCTTGCCGACGTCCTGGGCGCAGGCCAGCTCGATGACCTTGACCAGGCCGAGCTCGGTGTCGACCTCCACGACCGCGCGGTGCGCCGCGAAGGCGTACTGCACGTGGCCGTCGCCCTGGCCGGTGACGAGGTCGAAGGCCTGGGTGGGCCGGTGGCGCCACTCCTCCTCCACCTCCACGACCTGGTCCTCCAGGACGTCCGCGATGGTGGCGAGGGCCTCGCCGCCGTCGGTGACGACCTTGCCGCCCTCCAGGAGGAGCTCGGCGTTGGCCCAGGCCGGGTGGTACGAGCCGAACTTGCGCCGGCCGATCTCCAGGACCTTCTCGCGGACGATCCCGCAGGAGTTCTTGATGGCGCCGCCGGTCATGTACGTCTGACGGCCCGCGGAGGTCGAACCGGCCGAGCCCACCTGCGTGTCCGCGGGGTGGATGGTGACCTGCTGGACACCGAGCTCGGTACGGGCGATCTGCGCGTGGATCGTGACGCCGCCCTGGCCGACCTCCGCCATCGCGGTGTGGACCGTGGCGACGGCCTCGCCGTTGATGACCTCGATGCGGATCTTGGCGGTCGAGTAGTCGTCGAAGCCCTCGGAGAAGCCGACGTTCTTGATGCCGACGGCGTAGCCGACGCCCCGCACGACGCCCTCGCCGTGCGAGGTGTTGGACAGGCCGCCCGGCAGCGCGCGGACGTCCGCGCCCTCGCCGGCGGTCTCCCACTGGCGCTCCGGCGGGAGCGGGCGGGCCTTGACCCGGCGCAGCAGCTCGGCGACCGGGGCCGGCGAGTCCACGACCTGGCCGGTCGGCATGATCGTGCCCTGCTCCATGGCGTTGAGCTGGCGCAGCTCCACCGGGTCCATGCCCAGCTTGGCCGCGAGCTTGTCCATCTGCGCCTCGTAGGCGAAGCAGGCCTGGACCGCGCCGAAGCCGCGCATGGCGCCGCAGGGCGGGTTGTTGGTGTAGAGGCCGATCGCCTCGATCTCGACGTCGTCGATGACGTACGGGCCGACCGAGAGGGAGGAGGCGTTGCCGACGACCGAGGCCGTGGACGACGCGTACGCGCCGCCGTCCAGCACGATCTTGCACTTCATGTGCGTGAGCTTGCCGTCCTTGGTGGCGCCGTGCTCGTAGTAGAGCTTCGCCGGGTGCCGGTGGACGTGCCCGAAGAAGGACTCGTACCGGTTGTAGACCATCTTGACCGGCTTGCCGGTGCGCAGCGCGAGGATGGAGGCGAGGATCTGCATGGAGATGTCCTCGCGGCCGCCGAAGGCGCCGCCGACACCGGCCATGGTCATGCGGACCTTCTCCTCGGGCAGGCCGAGGCAGGGGGCGATCTGCTTGAGATCCGAGTGCAGCCACTGGGTGGCGACGTACAGGTCGACGCCGCCGTCCTCGGCCGGCACGGCGAGGCCGGACTCGGGGCCGAGGAAGGCCTGGTCCTGCATGCCGAAGGTGTACTCGCCCTTGACGATGACGTCGGCGCGCTTGGCGGCCTCGTCGGCGTTGCCGCGGATGATCGGCTGGCGGTGCACGATGTTCGGGTGCGGGACGTGGCCGGCGTGGTGGTCGTCGCGGTTCTCGTGGACCAGGATCGCGTCCGGGGCGAGGGCGGAGGCCTCGTCCGTGATGAGCGGGAGCTCGCGGTACTCGATCTTGATCTTCGCGGCGGCGCGGCGGGCGGTCTCCGGGTGGTCGGCGGCCACGAGGGCGACCGGCTCACCGTGGTGACGGACCTTGCCGTAGGCGAGGACCGGGGTGTCCTGGAACTCCATGCCGTAGTTCTTCGCGGCCGGCAGGTCCTCGTGGGTCAGGACGGCGTAGACGCCGTCCATCGTGAGGGCCTCGGAGGTGTCGATGGACACGATCTCGGCGTGCGCGACGGTGGAGCGCAGGATCTGGCCCCACAGCATGTCCTCGTGCCACATGTCCGAGGAGTAGGCGAACTCGCCGGTGACCTTGAGGGTGCCGTCCGGGCGGAGCGTGGACTCGCCGATGCCGCCCTTGACGTGGTTCTGGGTGACGTCGGTGGGCGTGCCCACCGGAAGTGTGTTCTGGGCCATCGTCAGACCGCCTCTCCCTGACGCTCCTGGCGAGCGGCCGCGAGGCGGACCGCGTCGAGGATCTTCTCGTAACCGGTGCAGCGGCAGAGGTTGCCGGAGAGCGCCTCGCGGATGTCCGCGTCCGTCGGGGACGGGTTGCGCTCCAGCATCTCGTCGGCCGCGACGAGCAGACCGGGGGTGCAGAAGCCGCACTGGACGGCGCCCGCGTCGATGAACGCCTGCTGGATCGGCGAGAGTTCGACGCCCTCACCGGTCTGCGAGTCCTGGGGCTTGGCCTCCCACTTCTTCGCGGCGTCGACCGAGGTCCCGCCGCAGGCGCCGGTGGCGCAACCGCCGTGCGCCTCGCGCTCCTTGGCGTACTCCGCCAGGCCCTCGACGGTGACGACCTCGCGGCCCTCGACCTGACCGGCGGCGACCAGACACGAACACACCGGCACGCCATCGAGGCGGACCGTGCAGGAACCGCACTCGCCCTGCTCGCACGCGTTCTTGGAGCCGGGCAGACCCAGACGCTCACGCAGGACGTAGAGGAGGGACTCGCCCTCCCAGACGTCGTCGGCTTCCTGCGGACGACCGTTGACCGTGAAATTGACGCGCATGGTTATGCAGCTCCCTCAAGCGTGCGGCCGGCGCCGCGGTACTGCTCCCAGGTCCAGCCGAGCTGGCGGCGAGCCATGATGCCGACGGCGTGGCGCCGGTACTTGGCGGTGCCGCGGACGTCGTCGATCGGGTTGGCGGCGGCCGAGCAGAGGTCGGCGAACTGCTTCGCGATCGAGGGGGTGATGATCTTGCCGTTGTCCCAGAAACCGCCCTCTTCCAGAGCCGCGTTCAGGAAGGCCTCGGCCTCCTTGGCGCGGATCGGGGTCGGCGCGGCGGAGCCGATGCCGGTGCGCACCGTCCGGGTCTCCGGGTGCAGGGCCAGGCCGAAGGCGCAGACGGCGATGACCATCGCGTTGCGGGTGCCGACCTTGGAGTACTGCTGGGGGCCGTCCGCCTTCTTGATGTGGACGGTCTTGATGAGCTCGTCGGGCTGGAGCGCGTTGCGCTTCACGCCCGTGTAGAACTCGTCGATCGGGATGAAGCGGTTGCCGCGCACCGACTCGACCTCGACCTCGGCGCCCGCGGCGAGCAGGGCCGGGTGGGCGTCGCCGGCGGGCGACGCGGTGCCGAGGTTGCCGCCGACGCCGCCGCGGTTGCGGATCTGCGGGGAGGCGACCGTGTGCGATGCCAGCGCCAGACCCGGGAGCTCTGCGCGCAGGTTCTCCATGATCTGCGTGTACGGGACGGAGGCGCCGAGGCGGACGTTCTCCTCGCCGACCTCCCACTCGCGCAGCAGCTCGATACGGTTCAGGTCCAGGAGGTACTCGGGGCGTCGGTGGTCGAAGTTGATCTCGACCATGACGTCGGTACCACCGGCGATGGGCACGGCCGTGGGGTGCTCGGCCTTGGCGGCGAGCGCCTCCTCCCAGCTGGCGGGGCGAAGGAAGTCCATGGTGGCTCTCTTCTAGTGATTCTGGTGATCGGGGGTCGAGCTAGTGGGTCCGGGGGGACGGCCGGCCCTCGACATCGTGTTCATGTGCTGTTCACGCGGTGTGTGGCCTAGTACACAAGCCACTGTCGCCCGGGGTGCAGTCACCGAAAACATGAAGGAGTTGGCTGGTGCCCGTCGTCGTCTTGTAGATTCGAACGAACGATGGAGAACAGAAACCTCTCCGTTTCCCCCTGGAAACGGTGGCACCGCGCCACCGTCGACAACGCGACACCACCATCACCGAACGAAGGAACGGCGGCGACACGATGCGGCTGCGCGCACTGCTGGAGAACGACGCGCTCGGGCTGCGCCTGCTCGGCGGCGAGGACGAGCTGGACCGGACCGTCCGGGGCGTCATGACGACGGACCTCAAGGACCCCAGCCGGTACCTGTCCGGCGGCGAGCTGGTGCTGACCGGCCTCGCCTGGCGGACGGACCCGGCCGACGCCGAGCCCTTCGTCCGGATCCTGGCCTCGGCCGGGGTGGCGGCCCTCGCGGCGGGCGAGGCCGAGCTCGGCGACATCCCCGACGATCTCGTGGAGGCGTGTTTGCGCCACCGGCTGCCGCTGTTCGCGGTGAACGAGTCCGTTGCGTTCGCGACGATCACCGAGCACGTTGTTCGACAGGTCTCCGGCGAGCGGGCCGGCGACCTGGCGGCCGTCGTCGACCGCCACCGGCGGCTCATGACCTCCGGTCCGGCGGGCGGCGGACCCGAGGTCGTCCTCGACCTCCTCGGCTCCGACCTGGACCTGCGGGCCTGGGTCCTCTCCCCCACCGGCCGCCAGATCGCGGGCGCCGGCGAACCCCTGGACGCCGGGCTCGCCGCCACCCTGGCCGGCGAGCACCTGGCCGCCACCCGCACCGGCCGGCGCGGCCCGCACCGGCTGAGCATCGCCGGAACGGCGTACTCCCTCTTCCCGATCCGCAACACCGGCCGGGGCGCCGCGCCCGCCTCCCGGGACGTGCGCGAGACGGTCCTGTCGGACTGGCTGCTGGCCGTCGAGGCGGACGCCGGGGACTGGCCCGCCGCCCGGCTCGACCTGCTCCAGGGCGTCACCCAGCTGATCGCCGTCGAGCGGGACCGGCGCGACGCGGCCCGTACGGTACGGCGCCGGCTCGCCCAGGAGGTCCTGGAGCTGGTGCAGACGGGCGCCGCGCCCGCCGAGATCGCGGCCCGTCTGCGGGTCGCCGCCCCGGTGCTGCTGCCCGGGCTCGGCACGGCCCCGCACTGGCAGGTGGTCGTCGCCCGCGTGGAGTGGGACCAGGAGGCCGGCCAGCCCCCCGTGGACAGCGGACCGGTCGCCCAGTCGCTCCTGGAGGAGGTCCTCGTCGACCCGGCGACCGTCGGCGCCGAGTCGGCCGACCGCATCGCGGTCGCGCACAGCGGCGACGAGGCGATCGCCCTGGTCCCGCTGGCCGCGGGCCCGCTGCCGGACAGCGAGGACGAGGGCCCGGCCCCCGCCCTCGGCCTCCACGCGGACGCGCTGCTCGCCTCCGTACGGGCGCCGCTCTCCTCGGGGCTCGACGGCGACGGGCGCCTCACGCTGGGCGTCAGCGCCGCCGTGCACTCGGCGGAGGGCCTGCGCGGGGCCCTGGAGGAGGCCCGGCACGCCCGCCGGGTGGCCGCCGCCCGCCCGGGCCGGGTCTGCGCCGCGGGGCACCACGAGCTGGCCTCGCACGTGCTGCTGCTGCCGTTCGTCCCGGACGACGTCCGGCGCGCCTTCACGGCCCGGCTGCTCGACCCGCTGCGCGACTACGACCGGCGCCACCGGGCGGAGCTCATCCCGACCCTGGAGGCCTTCCTGGACTGCGACGGCTCCTGGACCCGCTGCGCGACCCGCCTCCACCTGCACGTGAACACGCTGCGCTACCGGGTGGGCCGGATCGAGCAGCTCACCGGCCGTGACCTCTCCCGCCTGGAGGACAAGCTCGACTTCTTCCTGGCGCTGCGGATGAGCTGACGCCGTCCGGGTGAACCGGAGCGCGTGCGGCAGGGCCCGGCGGGGCCTCGGCGATTCACTCCTTCGGGCGAGTCCGGAGGAGTGGCGAACGGGGCTTCGGCGGGCCCTTCGGCACGGGGCCCGCGGACCGGGCCCGGCCCTGATCACCGCCGTGATCACGGGTCGATAGGCCGCCCCGCGCCCGGTCGGAACGGGCCGGGGCGGGGGCCCGCACCCCCTTCGGACTCTTGTGAAATTTTTCACCCGACCCCTTGGCCGGGTGCTCCCATCCGTGCTGAGATGCCGTCCTACTCAACAGCTCGATGGCGCGCTCGGGGAGGGCAATGTGGCGGATACCGCCATGTCTGGTTCCGAATCAAGGGGTGGCGAAGATCCGTCCCTCGCCTACGGCAAGGAGACACCCGTGGAGACCGCCATATGGCGGCTCCGCTCCCGAGGTTGCTGGACGGACGCGGCCGCGCTCCTCGCGCCGCACGCGTCCGAACCGGCGGCCGCACTCGAACGGGCCGCGCTGCTCATCGAGCGCTGCCTCTACACCGAGAAGGGCTGGGCCGACGCCGAGGAGGCGCTGAGGGCGGCCGAGGCCGTCGCCGGCACCGACGAGGAACGCGGGGCCGCGGCCTGCGAACGCGGCTATCTCGCCTACGCCTCCACGCTGTTGGGGGTGCGCGACCGGGCCGACGAGGCCCGGATGGCGCTGGGCCGGGCGGCGGCGCTGATCGGCCCCTCCGCCGACGGCCGTCCCCTCCTGGACTTCCGGCGCGGGCTCGTCGCCCAGAACCTCGGCGACTCCCCGCAGGCGGCCCGCGCCGCGTACCGCAGGGCGCACGAGGGGGCGACCGCCCGGGGCGACTCGTTCCTGCTCTCCTTCACCTGGCGGCACCTCGCCGGACTCGCCCTGCGCGAGGGGGAGTTGGCGGAGGCGCGGCACGGCTTCGCGGAGTCCCTGCGGATCCGCGAGGAGCTGGGCTACCTGGTCGGCACGGCCCCGGCGCTCACCGCCCTGGCGACCACGGAGACCGAGCCGGAGGCGGGCCGTCTGCGCGCCGAGGCCCGGCGTCTCTTCCAGCTTCTCGGCGGGGTGCCGACCTGGCTCTCGGCCCAGCTGACGCCCCGGGCCGCCACCTGAAGCCGCCCGGGCGGGACGCCTGCCGACGTCCCGTCACGGGTCAGCTCCTCGGGGCGAGGCACACCAGGCTCTCGTCGGTGCCGACGAGCAGGGAGCCGGAGCCGGTGACCGCGACCGCGCGGACCGGCGGGCCCGGGCGGAAGGAGAGCGTCGGGCCGCCCTCCGGCCGGTGCAGTTCGACCAGCCCGTCGGCCCAGGCGGCGGCGACCAGCGGGCCGTGCGGGGTCTCGGTCGCGTGCAGGGAGACGACCGGCGAGGGGCGTTCGGCGAGGGGCTCGGGTCGCGCGGTGCTGCCAGGCGTCCAGAGCCGGACGCTCCCGTCCGCGCCGCCGGAGCAGACGAACGGGGTCTCGGACTCGACCGCGGCGACGGCCGTGACCCGGCCGCTGTGCGAGGCCGACTGGTGAAGGCCCGTCAGGCCGAAGGCGTGGACGGAGCCCAGCCGGTCCCCCACCACCACCGAGCCGGCGATCGCCGCGAGGGCCGTCCCCGGGTGGCGGGCCAGGGTCGCGGAGACCGCCTCGGTGAGCCGCTCCAGGTACGGGGGCCTGGGTGCCGTTCCCCGTACGGCGTGCAGCCGGCCCCGGTCGTCCAGGAGCAGCACCGTGCCGTCGGGCGCGGGCGCCAGCGCGGTGATCCGGCCGGGGACGGTGTGCGCGAGCCGGCCGGCCGGGCTCGCGTCGGCCTCGTGGAGCAGCCGCACGGTGCCGGTGGGGTCGCCGACGAGGAGCGTCCCCGCCAGCGGGCCGCCCGCCGCGCCGAGCACGGTGACCGGGCCCGGCCAGGGCGGCGTCAGGTCGCCGCGGTGGCGGGCCCACCGGACCCGCCACGGCGCGGCTTCCGCGAGCTCGGCGAGCGCGGGGCGCAGCCGGGGGTCGGCGCCGTCGCCCAGGGCGGCGAGCAGGACCAACGCCCTGTCCGACGGGGCCTGTTGGCGGCAGAGCGACTGCCCGGCGCGCATCCAGGCGGTCCGGAGCCCGCCGTGCTCGTCGACGGCCCCCTCGCCGGGGCGGGCGGACGGCTCGGGCCCGTCCAGGGTGCCGGGCACCCCGGCGAGGGCGGCGCCGGTGACGTACGCCGTGGTGACGAGCAGCGGGTCGGCCGCGCAGACGGCGGCCGGGTCGGAGAGGTCCGGCAGCGGCGGGGCCGGCTCCGCCCGGGCGGCGTCGGCGGGCTCGGGGCCGCCGTCCAGGTCGACGACGGCGATCCGGCGTTCGGCGCGCAGGACGGCCGGGGCCGGGGTGTCGCTCCGGGCCTCGACCACGAGGCGGATCCTCCCGACTCCGGCGAGCTCCGCGATGAGCCGGGTGAGCGCGGCGGGTTCGGCGGCGGCGTGGAGGTCCGCGAGGAGGAGGACGGCCCCGCCGGCGGGACGCGGCTCGCTGGTGGCGAGGGCGTGGACGAGGTCGCCGGGCGACCGGGCCACGACACCGAGGCGGTCGGCGATCGTCCAGGCCGCGCCGAGGGCGCTCTGGCCGGCGAGCGGGACGAGCATCCGGGGCGTCCGGCGGCGGGAGCGACCGGAGCGCGGGCCGTGCGCGGCGAGCCAGCCGAGGAGGGCCGTCTTGCCGCTGCCCGGGGCGCCGGTGACGAGGCAGAGCCGGGGCGCCTCGGGATCGGTGAGCCAGCCGAGCAGCGCGACGGCCTCGGCTTCCGTACCGCCCCAAGCCGGGGGCGGGCTCGCGGACGTCATGGGGACACCTCACGGGTGACGCGACACGGCGGACGGCTGACGTCTCCGACCTTAGCCGTCCGAACGGCGGCCGGTACCCCGCCGGCGAAACCGGCTCACGGAGCGACGCGGGACGCCGGCGCCCCGCCGGACCCACCAGCCCCTCCCGGGCCGCGCCCCGGGGCGGGGGCCCAAGCGGGACTTTCCGGACACGGCCTAGCGCTCCGAGCCGGTGAAGTGCTCCCGCACCAGGGTCTGGACGACGGTCAGGTCCTGGGCGATCAGGGCGTCGAGCAGGGCGGTGTGCTCGGCGGCGTCGGCGACCAGGTCGCCGTGACGGAGGGCGGGGGCGCTGACCAGGGGCCACTGCGAGCGGCGGTGGAGGTCGTCCGCGACGGCGAGCAGCTGCTCGTTGCCGGCCAGGGAGAGGACGGCACGGTGGAAGGCCCGGTCGGTCTCGGCGTAGTGGGCGCGGTCGCCCCGGGCGGCGGCGGTCGCGGTGGCCTCGGCGAGCGGCCGGAGCTCGGTCCAGCGGGCGGCCGGGACCGTACGGGCGAGCCGCAGCATGACGGGGACCTCGATGAGCGCGCGGACCTCGGCGAGTTCGGCGAGCTCGCGGGGGGTGCGCTCGGTGACGCGGAAGCCGCGGTTCGGCACGACCTCGACGGCCCCCTCCACGGCGAGGCGCTGCATGGCCTCGCGGACGGGGGTGGCGGAGACGCCGAAGCGCTCGGCGAGGACGGGGGCGGAGTACACCTCGCCGGGACGGAGTTCACCGCCGACGAGGGCGGTGCGGAGGGCTTCGAGGATCTGGCCGCGGACGGAGTGCCTGCGCACGGTGCGGGGGCCGAGGTCCGCCGGTTCGTCGTGGGGGTGCTCGCCGCGGGCGTGCTCGGGGCCTCGGCCCGGCTCCGTGCCGCGCGTCTGCCCCGGGACCCGTACGGACTCCGGGTGCGGCGGCTCCGGACGCGGGGACGCCGCGCGGGCGGACTCAGGCCCCGCCGGCTCCGGACGTACGGTCCCCGTGGCGTCGCCGAAGGGCGGGGACGGCCTCTCCGTCGCCCGCTCGCGCGCTGCGCCCTGCTCCACCCGGGTCCTCCTGCGGCCTCGTGCCGGGCCCGGCTCGCGTCGCCGGGGTCCTCTGTGCACCATAGGCGAACGGACCGACATCCGGGGCATACGGGCTGCCCCGCAGGTGGGAGGGGTTCTCCGATGGTGAGAGGCCACCTCAAATCGGGTAAGGTAAGGCTAACCTGCCAATGCTCGCGATTCGGTGGTCCGCATGACCGTCCCCGCCCTGTTGCCCGCTCCTCCCGCCTCGCCCGTCGCGGCCTCCTACGCCCGGCTCGCCGAGGTCTTTCCCGGCCTGCGGATGGAAGAGGCCGCCCTGGAAGAGCGGCTGCCGAGCGGCGCGGGCTGGGTCGGCGCGGACGAGCTCGCGGCCGGCGGCCCCCGCCTCGACGCCTTCCTCGCCTGGGACGACGCGCAGGTGCTGCGGGACCACGGCGCCCGGGCCCGCCCCGACGTCGTCGCGGGCTTCGGTCTGCACCGTTACGCCTGGCCCGCCTGCCTCCTCGTCACCCTCCCCTGGTTCCTGGACCGCAGGGTGCCCCGCCTGCCCGTCCGGAACGTGGCCTTCCAGCGCATGCTCGGCCGCATGGCGGTCCGGGTGGAGGAGTTCGCCTGCCTCCCGGGCGACCCCGCGGCCGCCCTCCCCGGAGCCCGGGTCGTCGCCGACGAGGAGGCCCTGCGCGCCGAGGTGCGCGCCTCCCTCGCCGAGCACTTCGAGGCCGTCCTGGACGGCTTCGGACCCCGGATGCGGCGCGGCCGCCGGGCCCTGTGGGGGATGGCCACGGACGAGATCGTCGAGGGCCTCTGGTACGTCGCGGCCCTCCTCGGCGAGGAGCGGCGGGCGATGACCGAGCTCGAACTCCTCCTGCCGGGCACCCCCAAGCCGTACGAGCCCTACGCGGGCGGGGCGCGCTTCCGCGAACTGGCCGGCACCGAGGGGCCGGACGGCGCTCCGCACGCCACCCGCGACCGGGCCGCGTGCTGCTTCTTCTACACGCTGCGCCCCGAGGACACCTGTCTCACCTGTCCGCGCACCTGCGACGCCGAGCGCGTCCGCCGGCTGACCGCGACCGCGACCGCGACCGCGACCGCGACCGCGACCGCGACCGCCTGAGGCTCCCGGGGCGCGGCCACGCTTACGCCACCCGTTCAAGTGACGTGAATCGAACTCAATTCCCTTTCTCTGTGCGGGCGTTCGACCAGATCGCACCTATTCGCATGCCCCGCGACCCCGATGGCGTGCTCTTGCCCCGAAACCCCTTGAGCACCCCACGGGGTCGGCCAGTATGGGCCGCCAAACGCCCTACTGCGATGCAAGGGACACCGCATGAGACTGACCGACATATCGCTGGACTGGCTGCTTCCGGGCGGCGTGATGGTGGCCGGAGTCCTCACGGCGGTGGCGGTGCTCGCGCGCGGGAAGCGCGCCGGTGACCAGGCCGCGGCCGAGGACTCCTGGGAACGCAGCGAGGAGCGCCGCAGACGCAAGGAGGCCGTCTACGGATTCGCCTCGTACGGGCTGCTCTTCCTCTGCGCGGCCGTCGCGGCGGCGCTCTCCTTCCACGGCCTCGTCGGCTTCGGCCGGCAGAACCTGAACCTCGCCGGGGGCTGGGAGTACCTCGTCCCCTTCGGCCTCGACGGCGCCGCCATGTTCTGCTCGGTGCTCGCGGTCCGCGAGGCCAGCCACGGCGACGCGGCCCTCGGCTCGCGCCTGCTCGTCTGGCTGTTCGCGGGCGCGGCGGCCTGGTTCAACTGGGTGCACGCACCGCGCGGCATGGGCCACGACGGTGCTCCGCACTTCTTCGCCGGCATGTCCCTCTCGGCGGCGGTCCTCTTCGACCGGGCGCTGAAGCAGACCCGCAGGGCCGCGCTGCGCGAGCAGGGCCTGGTGCCCCGCCCGCTGCCGCAGATCCGCATCGTGCGGTGGCTGAGGGCGCCCCGGGAGACCTTCGCGGCCTGGTCGCTGATGCTCCTGGAGGGCGTGCGGACGCTGGACGAGGCGGTCGACGAGGTGCGCGAGGACCGGAGGGAGAAGGAGCAGAACCGGCTCCGCCGGCGCGACCAGGTCAAGCTGGACCGGGCGAGGCTGAAGGCGATCAACCGTCAGCACCGTGCCTTCGGGCTCGGCCGCGGCGGTGGCCGCCAGGTCGAGATGGCGGCCCTCGGCACCTCGGCCGGTACGGGTGCCGGTCCGGGTGCGGGCGGCGGCTCGGGCTCCGCGACGGCGGCCGTGCAGGCCGCCGTCGCGGAGCCCGCCATAGCGGACCCCGGACAGCTGCCGCTTCGACCCCGGCCCTCCCTGCAAGCCGTGAGGGGCGATGAGCCCCGCCCCGGCGAGTCCCGGACGGTGGACCTCACCGCCGAGGACGACACCCAGGCGCTGCCCCGTCTCGACTCCCTGGAGCGCAAGCTCAAGGATCTGGAGCAGCAGTTCGGCTGAGGGGGGAACAGGAAGGAGAACGGCGGGGTCGCCCCTCAGGCGACCCCGCCGTTCAGTTCGAACCACACCACCTTGCCCACCCCGTTCTCCTCGACCCCCCAGGAGTCGGCGAGGGCCTGGACCAGGACGAGTCCCCGGCCGTGCGTACCGTCGTCGGCGGGCGGTGCGTGCGGCCGTTCGAGTCCGGGCACGAAGTCGCGGACCTCGACCCTCAGCTGCTCGGGGACGACCGTCGCGGTCACGACGGCCCCGTGCTCGGTGTGGACCAGGGCGTTGGTCACCAGTTCGCTGGTGAGCAGTTCGGCCACGTCGGAGGCGCCTGGTCCGCCCCATCTCCGCAGCAGTTCACGCAGGGCGTGCCGCACCTCCGGCACCGCGGTGAGATCGGCGCATCCCACCTTTCTGAGCAGTTGAGTCGGCTGTCGTGCCTCCCCGGCCATATCCCCCACCCACAGGTCGCGTCGAACAGGCTCACGGGGATGCATGCCCCACATCACCGTCCGCATTCATGAGGTGGGGCTTTCCGGACACCGCTCAGGGCCTGGGCACGTTGCGCAGGTTGGAGCGGGCCATCTGGAGCATCCGGCCCACGCCGCCGTCCAGGACGATCTTGCTGGCGGAGAGCGCGAAGCCGGTCACCATGTCGGCGCTGATCTTCGGCGGGATGGAGAGCGCGTTCGGATCGGTGACGACGTCCACCAGGGCCGGTCCCCTGTGCCTGAAGGCGTCCTTGAGGGCGCCCGCGAGGTGCTTGGGCTTCTCGACGCGGATGCCGTGGGCCCCGGCGGCGCGGGCGATGGCGGCGAAGTCCGGGTTCTTGTTCGTCGTCCCGTACGAGGGAAGCCCGGCGACCAGCATCTCCAGCTCCACCATGCCCAGCGAGGAGTTGTTGAAGAGGACCACCTTCACGGGCAGGTCGTACTGGACGAGGGTCAGGAAGTCGCCCATCAGCATCGAGAAGCCGCCATCGCCGGAGAGCGAGACGACCTGGCGGTTCCGGTCCGTGAACTGGGCGCCGATCGCCTGCGGCAGGGCGTTCGCCATGGAGCCGTGGCTGAACGAGCCGATGATCCTGCGCCGCCCGTTGGGCGAGAGGTAACGGGCCGCCCAGACGTTGCACATGCCCGTGTCCACGGTGAAGACGGCGTCGTCGTCGGCGAGGTCGTCGAGGACGGAGGCGACGTACTCGGGGTGGATCGGGACGTGCTTCTCGACCTTGCGGGTGTAGGCCTTGACCACGCCCTCCAGCGCGTCGGCGTGCTTCTTCAGCATCTTGTCGAGGAAGCGGCGGTCGGTCTTCGCGCGGACCCGGGGGATCACGCAGCGCAGCGTCTCGCGGACGTCCCCCCAGACGGCCAGGTCGAGCCGGGAGCGGCGGCCGAGGTGTTCGGGCCGCACGTCCACCTGCACGATCTTGACGTCGTCGGGCAGGAAGGCGTTGTACGGGAAGTCGGTGCCGAGCAGGATCAGCAGATCGCACTCGTGGGTGGCCTCGTAGGCGGCGCCGTACCCGAGCAGACCGCTCATGCCGACGTCGTACGGATTGTCGTACTGGATCCACTCCTTGCCCCGCAGGGCGTGGCCGACCGGCGCCTTGATCCGCTCGGCGAACTGCATCACCTCGGGGTGCGCCCCCGCCGTGCCGCTGCCGCAGAACAGCGTCACCCGGTCGGCGGAGTCGATCATCCGCACGAGCGCGTCGATCTCGGCGTCCCCGGGGCGGACGGTGGGCCGGGTGGTGACGAGCGCGGTCTCCGCCGTCTTCTCCGGGGCCGGCTGGGAGGCGATGTCGCCGGGCAGCGAGACGACGCTGACGCCGCCGCGGCCGACGGCGTGCTGGATCGCCGTGTGGAGCAGCCGGGGCATCTGCTTCGGGTTGGAGATGAGCTCGCTGTAGTGGCTGCACTCGCGGAACAGCTGGTCGGGGTGGGTCTCCTGGAAGTAGGAGAGCCCGATCTCGCTGGACGGGACGTGCGAGGCGAGGGCCAGGACCGGGGCCATGGAACGGTGGGCGTCGTACAGGCCGTTGATGAGGTGGAGGTTGCCGGGTCCGCAGGAGCCCGCGCAGGCGGCGAGAGCGCCGGTGACCTGGGCCTCGGCGCCCGCGGCGAAGGCCGCGGTCTCCTCGTGCCGCACCTGGATCCAGTCGATCGCGGAGGTACGGCGGATCGCGTCGACGACCGGGTTCAGGCTGTCGCCGACCACTCCGTAGAGACGCCGGACGCCCGCCCGGACGAGGATGTCGACGAACTGCTCCGCGATGTTCTGTTTGGCCATGGCTCCATCAACACACGGCCCGGCGGGTTACGCCTCCCAGACGGCCACCCCCGTACGGTCGTCGGCGTAACCGGTCACCCTCAGCTGGGTGTCGGCGAGGAAGGCGGCGAGGCCGGGCGGCTCGGCGTCCGCCCAGCGGGCGGCGAGCTCGCGGGCGAGGGCGGGTTCACCCCGCATCGGCTCGGCGAGTCCGGGCGAGGCGAGGAGCAGGGTGTCACCCGGACGGGCCACGGAGGCGCGGAAGCGGAACGGCTCGGCGGGCGGCGGCACGGGCTCCTCGACGAGCGGCGGCGCGGTGGTGATGCCGAGGTCCATGGTGAGCCTGTCCCCCTCCTCGGTCGCCTCCGGGACGGGCGGCGGCGAGCCGAAGCCGACGACGGGGGCGCCGGTGACGGCGGCCGGTTCGGGCAGGATCGGTTCGAGGTCCTGCCAGGAGCCCTCGCGGAGCCGGAAGAGACCGCCGCCGCCGATGCCGAAGAAGACACGGGTGCGGCACTCGGGGTCGGCGGGGACGAGGAGGCAGCGGAGGGTCGCGGTGTACTCGTCGGGGGCGAGGCCCCGCTCGGCGGCGCGGGCCCGCAGCTTGCCGTAGGTCCGGTCGGTGAGCCGGTGGAGACCGGACTTGAGGTCGCCGCGGCGGCCGGACCTGATGTCCTCGGAGAGCCGGGCGTGGCTGCGGCAGACGGCCTCGGCGATCCAGTGGCAGGCGTCGGCGGCGGCGAGGTGGGCGTCCTCGGCGGCACGGGAGCCGGCGGCGACGGCGACGAGGACGAGCGCGGTCTCGTCGTGGCCGAAGCGGGCGGTGAGCAGGGCGTCGCGGCGGGGCTCGCCCCGGAAGCGGGCGGAGTCGCCTCGTACGGAGGCGGCGCGCAGGGTGCAGGTGCCGTAGCGGGCGCCGTCGAGGACGGTGTCGGCGACCAGTTCGGCGAGCTCGCCGGGGCGGGCGACGGGCAGCGCGGTGGGCTCGGCCTCGTAGGTGGGCGGTCTGCTCCCGATGAACCCGCTCCGGGGGCGGGGCACGGAGACGGCCACGGGCACCTCGACGGTGAGGTCGGGGTCGGGGCCGGGGGCGGGCTCCTCGGACGACGGCACCTGGACGGTGGGCGTCTCGACGGGCGCGGCGACCGGTGGCGGGGGCGGAGGGGCCGGAAACGTCCGCGGCCCGACGCCTTCGGGCGCCTCCCAGGGCGCCGGACCGGGCACGGGGGGCACCTGCCGGGGCGCGGGGGGCGCGGGCGACACGCTCGGCACGGAGACCACGGGCGGCGCGGGGGGAGCAGGGGGCGCGGGGGGAGCCGGGGGCGTCGGGGCCGCGGGGGAGGCGTTCGGCGCGGGCGGCGCCGGGCGCGTCGACTGCTCCGGGGGCCCGCTCGGGCCGGCGGCCGGCGGGGGCGGCGAGGTGGGCACCGGGGGCCCGGGCGGTGCCGGGGGCGGGCCGGGCGGCACGGGTGCCGTGGGCCGGGCCGTCGGCGTGGCCGCCGGGTCCGGCTTCGGCGCCCGGTCCGTCCGGGTCGGCGTCGCGCGGGGTGTCGTGTCGAAGTGGTCGTCGAGCGTGTCACCCGAGACCGTCGGGGCCGTGTCCGGCGCCGACTCGTCGTAGAGCTTGTCCCACCAGTTGTCCCCCTGCTGAGTCATGCCCTTATTGTCCACCGCTCACGGCGTCGGAAAACGGGACACCGGGAAAACCGTCGCCGCAAATGGGTGGTCCGCCGGGCGACCCCACCCCCCACGGGAAGGACGCCCGGCGGACCGGCGTGATCAGCGCACGTCGTAAGCGCGGACCACGGTCTGGGTGACGGAGTTGCCGTTGGCGTCCGTCAGTTCGGCCTTCAGGGTGACCTGCTTGCCGGTCGCGCCCGCGTGGTTCACGGTCGCGGTCCAGCCGTCGCCCTGCTGGGAGACCCGCGCTTCGGTCCAGGTCGTACCGCCGTCATAGGAGTACGAGAGCTTCGCCGAGGTGAGCGCCGCGGGAGTGTAGCCCGCGTGACCGGTCGCGGTGAGGCCGATGTGCTGGCCGTCGGTCGCGGCGAGGGTCTTGAGTCCGTCCTCCGGAAGGTCGTACCGGGGGAAGAGAATCGGGATGCTCTGAGAATAGACGCTCTCATCGAGCTTGGAGGTGAATTTCCACACCGAATTGACCGACGTGGAGCGGGCCCACACCTTGCTGCCGATCTTCATGGTGTTCTGTTCGAGCGTGTACGTCCCGGCTTCGGCCGGTACTTCGAAGACGCCGAACGGCCAGCCGGTCTCGCCGAGGAGCTCCCCGTCGCGGCGGAGGCTCAGGTTGCCGATGTCGCCGAAGGAGCCGGGCTCGGCGTGGTGGGTGCCGTCGCCCCACATGGCGTCGGCGAAGCCGATGAGGTTGCCCTGCCGCTCGGAGACCAGGACCGGCTTTCCGGTGGTGTCGCGCGGGGCGGTGGGGGCGATGACGCCGTCGTACCACTTCTCGGTGCGCTTCTCGCCGGGCCGGTACGCGTGGCGGGCGCCGATCATGATCTCCCCGAACGGGAAGCTGCTGTTGACCATCTGCTGCCAGGCGGTGTCACCGGCGGAGTAGTACTCGGTGCGGGTGCCGGGCGCCGGGACGGTCTCCAGCGAGCCGAAGGAGACGCCGACGCCGTTCGGGCGGTAGGCGGCCGGGAAGTCAGTGAAGTCGGTGGTGACTCCGGACGAGCCGTAGGTCGAGTCCGTGCGGCCGAGCGTGGCGTCGTGGACCCGGTAGTCCTTGTCGTCCCGGATCGCGCGGGTCTCGGGGAAGGCCAGGTTGTAGAGGTACGGGGTCTTCGCGGTGGCGTTCCAGGCGAGGGTGGTCCCGCCCGCGGCCAGCTTGCCGAGGAGCGCGGTCGCCTCCGTGGACGGGACGGAGAGGACGGGCAGTCCGAGGCCGGTGAAGCCGCCGGTGGGGTACCAGCGCCCGGGGGCCGCGTGGTACGTGACGACGGCGACGGCGCCCGCGGTCCTGGCGTTCCGGGCGAGGGCGCCCGCGTTGGTGGAGTCGTCCGGGAGGCGGACGAGGGCGATGCGGCCCTGGACGCCGGCGGCCTTGAGCTCGTCCGGCGTGCCCGTTCCGGCGTCGACGAGGCCGGCGGAGCCGGTGCCGTCGAGGTTGTCGGAGCCGAGGGAGGCGGTCAGCGGGTGCAGGGCGAGGCCGTCGCCGGTGCGCAGCGAGGTGATCTGCGGTGCGGCGGCCCGCCAGTAGCTGCCGAACTCGAAGTCGCCCTCGTCCGCACCGCCTTCGACCGAGGCGTAGTAGCCGCGGAGGGTGCGCGGGCCGGTGGCGGTTCCCGCGTGCAGCCAGTAGTCGTCCCAGGAGCGGGCGAACGCGATGGTGGCGCCGCGGAGTTCGGAGGCCCGGTCGGTCCTCACCGACAGCTTGTGGGCCTTGCGGGCGTCGAGGACGACCGTGGTGTCCTTCTTCAGCTCGACCTGCGGGCGGCCGAGGTAGCTGAGCGAGTCGTTCAGCGTGGCGCCCTCGCCCGCGTCGGGCGTGGTGACGAAGGAGGAGAGGAAGTAGCTGCCGGGGCGCAGGCGGTAGACCTGGTCGGCGGCCCCGTCGTTGAAGCGGCGCTCGCCGGTGGCGTCGTCGGTGCCGATGACGTCGAGGGAGGAGGCGCCGGAGGCGGGCTCGCCCTGACGGTCGATCAGCTTGACGCGCAGGGTGACGGTCTCGGGCTCCACGTACAGCGAGAACGGGGTGGAGACGTGGACGCCGCCCTTGCCGGTGGCGACGACGCGGCCGGTGACGTCGCCGTACTGGGCGCGCTCCAGGCGGGCGTCGGGGTCGAGGTCGAGCGGGACCTCGACGGTGGCGCCGGCCGGGACGGTGACGGTGCGCCCGCCGAGGCGGGCGACGGCCGACCGGACGGCGGAGCCGTCGTTGCCGGTGACCTTCTCGACGGCGAGGTTCAGGGTGACCGGCGCGTCGGAGGTGTTGGTGTACGGCACGGAGACCGTGGTGCGGTCGCTCTTGTCCTGGGGCCAGTCGAAGGTGCCGCCCTGGACGGCGGGCGCGCCGAGGACCGTCTGGTCGATCGCGGCCTCGACGTCGAGGCGGCCGCCGCCGACCTCGCGGACGTCGCCGGGGACGCCGCTGTCGGCGGAGGCGACGAGCGCGGACTTGATCTCCTGGGCGGTCCAGTCGGGGTGGCGCTGCTTGACGATGGCGGCGGCGCCCGCGACGTGCGGGGTGGCCATCGACGTACCGGACATGGACCGGTAGGCGTACACGCCGCGGCCGCCGGCCGCGGCGGCCGAGATGCCGACGCCGGGCGCCGCCACCTCGGGCTTGAGGGTGTGGTTCACGATCGTCGGGCCGCGGCTGGAGAACCACGCGGTGGAGTCGTCGCGGTCGGTGGCGCCGACGGTGAGCACGCTGGGCGCGCAGCCGGGCGAGGAGACGGTGTTGTGCGTCGGGCCCGAGTTGCCGGCGGCGATGACGAACAGCGTGCCCTCGTTCTGGGCGAGTTCCTCGGCCGCGACGCTCATCGGGTCGGTGCAGTCGGTGGGCACGGGGCTGCCGAGGCTCATGGAGACGACGTCGGCGCCCTGCGCGACGGCCCATTCCATGCCCGCGATGATCCAGGAGGCGGCGCCGGAGCCGGAGTCGTCGAGGACCTTGCCGTTGAGGAGGTCCGCGCCGGGGGCGACGCCCTTCTTCTTTCCGCCGCTCGCTGCGCCGGAGCCGCCCACGGTGGAGAGGGTGTGGGTGCCGTGGCCCTGGTGGTCGTCGGTGCTCGCGGAGTCGGTGAAGTTCTCCGAGGCGACGATGCGGCCCTTGAGGTCGGGGTGCTCGGCGTCGGCGCCGGTGTCGAGGACGGCGACCTTGGTGCCCTTGCCGTCGTAGCCGGCGGCCCAGGCCTCGGGGGCGTGGATCTGCTTCGTCGACTGCTCCAGGGTGGCCTCGACCTTGCGGTCGAGCCAGAGCTTCTTCAGCCCGGAGGCGGAGCGGGCGGCCGGGGTGGCGATGTCGGCCCAGAAGGTGGCGGCCTGCTTCTTCTCCGCCGTGAGCGCGACGCCGTCGACGGCCTTGAGGACCTGGCCGCGCCGGGCGCCGCGGGGGGCGGCGGGGACGGAGCGGGCGAGGTCGGAGCCGTAGACGGCGATGAGGGGCAGCGTGGTGGTGGCGGCGTCGTCGTAGCCCTGGCGGATCAGGCCGGTGACGTTGAAGAGTTGCTCGTCGACGCGTCCGGCGGCGAGCGCGGCGGTGGCGCCCTCGGGGTAGACGTACAGGTCCTGGCCGGAGCGGCGGGTCTGGACCAGGGGGACGGTCCCGTCCTCCCGGGGCAGCGCCGTGGCCGCCGGGTCGCCTTCGGCGTCCCGGGTGACCAGGACGCGGTCACCGGTGACCAGGGTCACCGTGGCGGTCCTGGCTCCGTCGCCGGTGCGGGCCGAGGCCTCGCTGCCGACCAGCGGTCGCTTGCCGGTCGCGTCGTCCTTCGGCTCATCGGCCATGGACGGCGCGACCGCGGTGACGGCCAGGACGACGGCGGTCGCCGCCCCCAGGGCCGTACGCGGAATCGGGCGCATCGCTCTCCCCATCTGAATCCGGAAAATGGGCATAAGGTGCCCTTCGCCGGAGGCTGTTGGTGCTGCGGTGGCGCCACATTGGCAGAGGTGAGGGCGGTACAGGGATGATGGGAGAGGCGGGAATACGCCGTGGCCGTTTCCCGCCAGGTCACCAACGGAACGAATGCCTCCGGTGAGCGTCCCCGGAAGATCCGGGACCGACCGCCGGAGGTGCGGCGAGGGGTGGGGCATCCATGCTGGGAGCGATAGGACTCGACGAACGCCAGGAGTCCGCGTACCGCGCCCTGGTCGCGCTGGGCGCGGCCGAGGTCACCGATCTCGCGCACCGGCTCGCCCTGCCCGAGCAGGACACCGAGCGGGCGCTGCGCCGTCTGGAGTCGCAGGGGCTCGCCGCCCAGTCCTCGGCCCGCACCGGCCGGTGGGTCGCGGCGCCGCCCGGGGTCGCGCTCGGCGCGCTGCTGACCCAGCAGCGGCACGAGCTGGAGCAGGCCGAGCTGGCGGCCAAGCTGCTCGCCGAGGAGTACCGGGCGGAGGCCGCGGAGGCGGCCGTGCACGACCTGGTGGAGGTGGTGGTCGGCGCGAGCGCGGTGACCCACCGCTTCCTCCAGCTCCAGCTGGGCGCCCAGGAGGAGGTCTGCGCCCTGGTGACGGGCAAGCCGATCGCGGTCTCCGGTCTGGAGAACCACGCCGAGGAGCAGGCGGCCGGGCGCGGCGTCCGCTACCGGGTGGTGATCGAGCGCGAGGTGCTCACGCTCCCGTCGGGGCTGCTCGAACTCTCCGCGGCGCTGAGCCGCGAGGAGCGGATCCGGGTCGCCGACCGGGTCCCCACGAAGCTGGTCGTCGCCGACCGGTCCCTGGCCATGGTCCCGCTGACCGGCCGGGGCGCCGAGCCGGCGGCGATCGTCGTGCACGCGAGCGGGCTCCTCGAATCGCTGATGGGCCTCTTCGAGTCGGTGTGGCGCGAGGCGCTGCCGCTGCGGCTCGGGGCGGGCGCGCAGATCACCGAGGACGAGGCCCCGGGCCCGGACGCGATGGACCTGGAGATCCTGTCGCTGCTGCTCGCCGGGATGACGGACGCGAGCGTGGCCAAGCAGCTGGATCTGGGGCTGCGGACCGTGCAGCGGCGGGTGAAGGGGCTGATGGAGCTGACCGGGGTGACGACCCGGCTGCAGCTGGGCTGGCACGCGTACGAGAAGGGGTGGGTGGCCCGCGGCTGACCACGGGGCGTATGGGAAGGTGAGCGGCCTGTTCCGCTTGCACCCTCGATCCCCTGGAGCTCAGCCCCCATGAACGGACGACGCCGTCGCGCCCTGCTGGCCACCGTGGCCCCGATGCTGGAGCCCGGGGAGCGGATCGAGGTGACGTGCGTCGTCGGCCTGAGCACGGTCTCCGTCAGCCGGACCGCGGCCTTCGGCGTGGCGTCGGCCATCCTCAGCGGCGGCTCGATGGCCGCGATACCGGCGCCGGTCCCGATGTACCTGGCGATGACCGACCGCCGGCTCTTCGTCTTCCGGGCGGATCCGGTGTTCGCGAAGCCGGTCGCGCACACCATGACGATCCCCCGCGACGGCCTGGTCCGCTCTGCGGTCAGGGAGCGGATCCTGAACTCCTCCTTCGTCCTCTCCTCGCCGTACGGCGAGACCGCCCTGAAGATCGTCTTCCCGTTGATCAGCCGCAAGGAGCGGAACCTCGTGGCCGCCGCCCTGCCCCTGGCGGCCTGACCCCTGCCGCGTCCCCCGTCCGCCCCGCGCGACCTGCGAAAACCCCGGCCGTCGTGCACGCTGGCAGCGTGGGTGTGTGGCAGCTCCTGATGATCGCGACGGTGATGCTGCTCGGCCTGTTCGGGGTGCTCGCGCCCGGCGTGCCGGGGACGTGGCTGGTGTGGGCGGCGATGCTCTGGTGGGCGCTGCACGAGCGCACGGACCTGGCCTGGATCCTGCTGGCCTCCTCGACCGGCCTGCTGCTCCTCACCCAGGTGATCGTCTGGCAGCTGCCGCCGCGCCGCCTCAGGGGCGTCGGCATCACCCGGCGCATGGTGACGTACGCGGGGGTGGGCGCCGCCCTGGGCTTCGTCCTGATCCCGGTGGTCGGCGCGATCCCCGGCTTCGTCGGCGGGATCTACCTCTCGGAGCGGCTCCGCCTCGGCGGTCACGGCCAGGCCAGGGCGGCGACCCGGACGGTGATGCGGGCGGCCGGCACGAGCGTGCTCGTCGAGCTCTTCGCCTGCCTGCTGGTCGTGGGCGCCTGGGCGGGCGCGGTGATCTGGGGCTGAGGGAGGACTACGTCCGGGCGGGCTCCGGGCTCGCGCCCAGGTAGCGCGCCGCGTAGGAGCGCCAGGGGCGCCACTCCTCCGCCTCCGGGGCACCCGCCGGAGACACGTCGGGGTCGCCGAGGGCCCGCATCCGGATCAGCGCGGCGGCCTCGGCGGTCACGCCGGGGACGGCGAGCAGGGCGCGCTCGGCCTCGTCGCGGTCGGCGCCGGGGTCGAGGCGTACGGCTCCGTCGGCGAGGGCGCGGGCCAGCGGCCCCGCGACGGGGTGCTCCGTCAGGACGGCGGGCTCGGGGAAGACATGGGTGAGGGTCCCGCAGGGGGTGGCCAGCGGGGTGCCGTGGAGCTCGACGAGCCGGGCCGACTCCTCGGCGCCGAGGACCGTCCGCAGCGCGAACTCCTCGGGCTCGGCCGTGCCCGGGGAGCGCACGCCCGGCCGGGCCGCCACCTCGGCGGCGAGCGCCGGGGCCGCCCCGAGGCGCTCGGCGACCGCGTAGGGGTCGGCGTCCAGGTCGAAGAGCCGGCGCAGCCGGTGCACGGCGGTGGTCAGGTCGCGCAGCTCGGTGAGGTGGATCCGGGCCTCCAGCCAGCGTCCGCCGGAGCGCTCGTCGACGGAGACGACGCCGGTGCCGTACGGGAGGCGGAGCGTACGCCGGTAGGTGCGGGCGCCGGGAGCGCCGACGACCTCCTCCACCCGGGGCACGGCCTCGGCGGCGAGCAGGTCGAAGACCTCGCCGGCCGCGTACGGCCCCCGGTGGGCGAGCCGCAGCGGCACCCCGGCGGCGAGCGCGGTGCGGGCTCCCGCGCCGCTGCCCGCCTCGGCGCGCAGGGCGGTGGGGGTGCGGGCGTAGACGGCGCGGATCGTCTCGTTGAACTGGCGGACGCTGGCGAACCCGGCCGCGAAGGCGATCTCGGTGACGGGCAGCCCCGTGGTCTGGAGCAGCAGCCGCGCGGTGTGCGCCCGCTGGGCGCGGGCCAGCGCGACCGGTCCCGCGCCCAGCTCGGCGGTGAGCTGGCGCTGCACCTGCCGGGTGCTGTAGCCCAGCCGGCCGGCGAGGCCGGGCACGCCCTCGCGGTCGACGACGCCGTCGCCGATCATCCGCATGGCGCGTCCGACGACGTCGGCCCGGACGTTCCACTCGGCGGAGCCGGGCACGGCGTCCGGACGGCAGCGGCGGCAGGCGCGGAAGCCGTGGCCCTGGGCGGCGGCGGCCGTGGGGTAGAAGGAGACGTTCTGCCGCTTGGGGGTGATGGCGGGGCAGCTGGGACGGCAGTAGATGCCGGTGGTCCGGACGGCGAAGAAGAACTCTCCGTCGAACCGCGCGTCCCTGCTGCTGACCGCCTCGTAGCGGGTGTCGTCGTCCCTCATGGCTCCCAGTGTGCGGGAGCCGCCACCACCCGGCTCGCGGTTTTCGGACACCGCGCTACGGGTGGGGCGGGAGGCCCGTCGGCACGCCGCTACCCCAGCCGGCCCTGGCGCTTGAACTCCATCTGGGCCTTGCCGCCCGCGCCCATGCGCTTCCACTCCTTGAGCATCTCGGAGCGCACCCGGGCGTCGGTCTTGGCCACGAGCCGCCGGTTCTCGCGGATCAGCTTGCGGTAGCTCTCCAGGCGGCGCACGGGCAGCGAGCCGTCCTCGATCGCCGCCGTCACCGCACAGCCCGGCTCGGACTCGTGGGCGCAGTCGTGGAAGCGGCAGTCCCCGGCCAGCTCCTCGATCTCGGAGAAGACCTGGCCGACTCCCGCCTCGGCGTCCCAGAGGCCGACGCCGCGCAGTCCGGGGGTGTCGATGAGGACTCCCCCGCCGGGCAGGACGAAGAGGTTGCGGGTGGTCGTGGTGTGGCGGCCCTTGCCGTCGACGTCACGGGCGGCCCGGACGTCCATCACGTCCTCGCCGACCAGCGCGTTGGCGAGGGTCGACTTGCCGGCGCCGGAGACGCCGAGCAGCACGGTCGTGCCGCCCGCGATCGTCGCGGTGAGCACGTCGAGCCCCTCCCCGGTGGCGGAGCTGAGCGGCAGCACCTGCACGCCGGGCGCGACCGTCTCCACGTCCTCGACGAGGTAGGAGAGCCCGACCGGGTCGGGCACGAGGTCGGCCTTGCTGAGGACGACGGTCGGCTGGGCGCCGGACTCCCAGGCCAGGGCGAGGAAGCGTTCGATCCGGCCGAGGTCGAGCTCGACGGCGAGCGAGACCGTGATGACGGCGTGGTCGACGTTGGCGGCGAGGATCTGGCCCTCGGACCGCTTGGAGGAGGTGGAGCGCGCGAAGGCCGTACGCCGCGGCAGGCACGCGCGCACGTACCGGGGATCGCTGACGCCCTCCGGGTCGACGGCGGCCCAGTCGCCGGTGCAGACGACCCGCAGCGGGTCGTGCGGGGTCACGAACGCCGTGTCGGCGCGGACGACCCCCTCGGCGGTGGCGACGTCGCACTGGCCGCGGTCGACACGGACGACCCGCCCCGGGACGAGCCCCCGGGCGGCGTAGGGCGCGAAGTCGGCGGCCCAGCCGGAGTCCCAGCCGTGGGCGTCGAGGAGGGAGGAGGAAGAGGAGAGGGAGGAAAGCGGGAAAGACAAGGGGGACCCTTCGAAGGGTGGCCCCGGCGGCGCGCTCCGAGCGCGCGGAAGTCGAGTGGGTGTCAGCCGGAGACCACAGGGGTGGGAACGATGAACTCCTGAATGCGGGCAGATCCCGTCACCGTGACAGTCATCAATGTCCTCACCCCCTGCTTCTTCTCGACGAACTGGTCCGCTCCCTCGGGGACGGACGAGCAGCACCATAACCTCACCCGAGGCCACGGCACCACCGATTTATCGGGAGGGACGAACCTTCCACCGCGGACAGGGCCGGTCGGGCACCGATCCTCGGCGATGGTCGCGCACCCGTCCGGCGCGACGGCGTGCCCGGCGAGGCGGGGCACGTCATCGCTTCACGCGGCTGCGCACGGCGAGGACGGCGAGCCCGAGCAGGGCCGGCTCGACGAGGCGGGCGGTCATCTCGACGTACGTCCCGATGGTGGTCAGGTCCTGTCCGGAGGCCCGGAAGATCACCGAATTGGCCACCACCCTCACGGACTTCTCGAACCGCGCGGTCGACAGACGCTTGGCGTACGGCCCTTCCGGGTTGACGGGTTCCGGCTTCTTGGTCGTCAGAGTCACCCGGCGGCCGTCGACGGTCCCCGCGCTGACCGGCTCCGGGTCGGCTCGCGGCAGCCCCCACAGCATCATCGCGAGCACGGTGGCCGTCATCGCCAGGATCAGCCAGGTCAGGGCACGCCCGGCGCGCAGGCCGTATCCGGAGAGCGCCCAGTACAGCCGCAGCAGCGTCCGCTCACCGCGGGACGCCGCGGTGTCGTGGCGGCGCATCTCCATCTCGCCGTAGTAGAAGTCGGCCGCGCCCGGCTCGTTCCGGCCGTCCTCGAGCGCCTTGCGAAGCTGCCGGTAGACCGGCGCGAGCACGGCGGGTTCAGGCGTCTCGACGCCCGGTGGCGCGGACGTCCAGCCGTCGCCGTAGCGGGTCGCCCGCCAGTGGTGTTCCTCGGCGAGGGTCCGGCGGCGTGTCCAGCGCAGCCCGACAGGCGGTGACGACAGGAGGCAGCGGCCTTCGAGCCGCAACTGGTCCAGGTGCACCGCCTCCACGAAGAGACAGCCGGTCAGGTCGACGTCGGCCAGCACCAGATGCGCGGCGTCCACGCCCTTGACCGAGGTGACGCGCACCCGGCTGTCGACGAGTCCTGGTTCGGCGATCACCTCGCCCTCCGGCGAGACGAACGGGCGGGGCCGGCCGACGACGCTCATCGGGAACTCCAGCACGGCGTCGCTCAGGTCCACTCCGGCGTACCGCAGCCGCAGCGCGGCGGTGGACGCCCACCGCGTCCGCCGGCAACGCACCTCCCGCGCGGCGGCCTCCAGCGTCACCGCGGCCTCGAACACGGCGTCGGAGAAGTCCACCCTCCCCGGGCAGACCAGCGGGCCGATCCGGGCGGTGCGCCGGAACACCGCCCGCCGAAAACCCACGCCGGCCTCCAGCCGGGCCCCGGAGAACGACAGGTCACCGCCGATCGCGGCCCCGTCGAACGTGGCCTCCGCCGCGAAGCGAGCCTCCGCGAACAGCACGTCCCCGCCGATGTCCGCCCCGCCGAAGCCGGCTGCGCCCCGGTGAAAACGCGCACCGTCGAAACAGGCCCGGCCCGCGATCCGGACCCTCTGGAAGTCGGCACCTTCCTCGAAGACCGCGCCGTCGAAGGCGGCCTCCCCGTCGACGACCGCCCCCTCGAAGGAGGCGACGCCGCATGTCCGGACACCCGAGAAGTAGGCGTCCCCGCAGGTCATGCCCTTGAACATCGCACCGCGGCCGACCTCGCGGACATGGAACCGCAGCGTGCCCTTGATCCGCGTCTCGTAGAACCAGGCATCACCGTCCACGTCGGTGTCATCGAGCCACACGTCTCCCGCGACCTGCGCCGCGCCGAGGCGGAAATCGCCCCCGACGTGCACGTCGTGGACGTACACGCCCCCGCCGAACACGGCCGACGAGAAGGAGCAGAAGCCGCCGAAGTCGATCCCCTGGAGCTCCGCGTCTCCGGTGAACCGCACCTCGTCGAACGACGCCCCTCCCACCCGCGCCCGCCCGCTCCCCGGATCCCTGAGCGGGGCGAGGAGCTCGTCGAGCAGGCTCTGGGTGAAGGGCGTGCCCCGGTGGTCGAGGTCGGCTCCGGGGGTCAACGTGGCCAGGTAGGCCGCCCGTTCGGCACTGTCCAGATGCGCCAGACAGGCCGTGTACGACCCCGCTCTGTGCCCCCGGCAGCGTTCCCCGGCGTCGAGGTGCCCGCACTGCTGCCAGGCCGGGGCGTCGGTTCCGGTCATCCCAGCTCCCGTCTCATGCCACCACGACCGTCACGTCCTTCCGGTCACGCCCCTTCGGCCGGTCGACCAGCGCCTCGACCACCCAGCGTCCGGGAGGGACTTCCAGTTCCGCCCGATAGCGGTCGGGCTCGTACTGCCGGAAGACGACGGGGTGCCTGTCGGTACGGCCCGAACGCCACATGAACGTCCGCAGATTGCGCCGCGGCAGGTCGTGCCCCAGCAGCTCGATCACGAACGGACGGCCGGCGACGACCAGGTCCCGGGGGAAGTGCAGGACGATGCCCTCCTCACCGGCGAGCGTGCCGCCGGGCGGACGTCCCGCGCGGATCGCGAGCATCGCGTCCCGGAGCGCGGGGCCGCTCGCCAGGTCCGCGTTCCGGAAGCCGGTCCACAGCATGGGGTCCGTACCGGTCCAGTCCGCGACGGCCGACCGGCGCGGCACCGTCCCGTCACCGGGCCCCGGCGGGCCATCGGTGATCCGTGACCCGTCGGAGGAGAGCACGAGCGCCTCGGGGGTCGGGAAGTCGACGCTGCCGAGGCAGTGCACGGCGTACGGGAGGGGGCCGGCCCTCCGGTGCCCGTCGCGGGCCGAGCGGAACTCCTCCCGAAAGGCCAGCGCCTCGCGGACGGCGTCGCCCGGCAGTCCGGGAACCGGATGGCGGCTGTCGGTGATCTGCCGCTCGCGGCTCTTCCCCTCGACCCGCACCGCGGGGTAGGCCGGCAGCATCTCGACGACCGCCGGCAGGTTGAGCGCCCAGTCCCGCAGCGCCTCGTTCAGCCGGGCGGCCACGTCCGCGCCGGGGCCCGCGCCGCCGGGGACCGCATGACCGGCCAGCAGCCGAGCGGCTTGGGCCAGCCCCTGTTGCGGGGTGCCGAGGGTGACCAGGGTCCGGGCGGTCTCCCGGCCGTCCTCGCACTCCAGATAATGTCGCCCGATCAGACCGCCCGTCGCGTGGCAGACCAGAATGACGCGCGGATCGTCGGTCCGGTCCGGGTAGTGCGCGTCGACCTCCGCGTGCCACCGGTCCAGCTCGCGCGCAACCCGCGCCTTCAGCTGCCGGGCCACCAGCCGGTGGGACAGCCTCCAGTCGTACCCGAACGGCACGAACTGCGCGTCGAGCGGGTCGCCGAGGGCGGCACGGAGGTCGGGATAGCCCATGCAGGACAGCAGCCCGGGCACGGAGTCCGGGACCTGGAGCAGCGCGTCGGCGTCCAGCCGGAAGGGACCTTCGGGCAGCGCGTCCCCCAGCCCCGGCGGAAGGGCCGCCTCGGTGAGCGCCGCAGCCGCCGGACCCATCAGCCGCTCGCTGCATCGTGCCCAGACGTCCCGGCCGTCCCGGCACAGCCTGGTGCCCAGGAACCCCGGGACGAAGACGACCAGATCGTGTTCCATTCACCCTCCCCGTGTCCCGGCGCCGAAGAACGTGTGCGGCAGCCGGATCAGATCGCAACGGTCCTCCCCCTGCAGCGCCATCACCAGACCCTCCGGGTCCATCGCGGTGCGGACGGCGTGCACGTCGTACCCCCGCGTGGGAATCCCAGGTCCGTCCGTCCACTCCCGGGACCAGACGTCCCAGGCGCGTGACACCGTCCCCGGCATGCAGAGCAACAGCACGGGCCGCTCCACCGGACCGGCGAACACCAGGGACGTCACGTCGGGGAAGTCCCCCGGCAGCCGCTCCGGGAGGTGGAGGCTCTCGTCGCCCGAGCAGTCCTTGACGTACACGCTGCCGTGGACCGCCCAGGCCAGCAGGGGCATCGAGGCGTCGTCCTCGTCGTCGTACAGCTCCCCGAGGGCGAGGCAGGAGGGGTCGGCCGTGAGGAGGACGCGCTGCTCGACGCCGTGCTCGCCCTCGGTCCAGACCCGCAGTTGGTCACTCAGGTCACCGGCCATCCAGTACGACCCGTCCCGCAGGACCCGCGTGTCGATCCCGCAGAACCCGCGGTCGGTCCGGATCTCGCGCACGGCGACCCCGGCGGACGAGAGATCGGCGGGGACTTCGCGGCGTACCAGCCGCCGGCCGTCCGCCACGCTCAGCCGCAGCGTGAGGGCGGCCGCGTCGCCGACCAGGCTCAGCGCGCGGGCCGGCTGGCCGGCATCCCCGCCGAGCCGGATGTCCCGGTGGGTGACGACCGACAGGCTGTCGTCGAGCCGCCACAGCCGTACGGTCCGGCCGGCCGCGGCGGCCACCGTCCAGCCGTCCGCCGCCCGGACCGCGGCCACCGCCGTCACCGTGTACCCGTCGTGGGCGAGCTCCGCAGCCGGGAGGTCGGCCGGATCCCCCTGCTCCGGCCGGGAGACCCGGATCCGGTCGTGCCAGGCCCGGCACAGCAGGGGCGGACCGTCCGGTGCGCCGGCCAGGGCGAGGACCGGGCGCTCGTTGCTCGGCCGCCGCTGGATCCCGTAGCCGGCCTCCAGCGCGGGGACCACGTCCACCACCCGGATGTAAGGGCCGTCGGCGACCGCGAGCAGTCCCCGACCGTCCGGTTCGAACGCGATGGCGCCCTCCCGGGGGGCGTTCAGGACGAGCGTGGCCTCGCGTCCGGGCCGCGCGACGGACCAGATCCGGACGGCCACCTCCTCGTATCCGGCGAGCAGTGGTTCGTCGCCGTACCGTCCGAAGGCCAGGCCGCGCGCGTTCGAAGGGTGCTCCGCCACCTTTTCCAGGACCGGCCGCCCGGACACGATCTCGCACCGCCAGACGTACACGGCGGTCCCGTCGGCCACGGCGAGGAGGACCTCCCGGGGCGAGACCGTGAACGCCGCGGCGTCCAGTGCGGGTGCCGCCAGGGTCACGCCGGGATCGGTCCGGCAGACGCGCAGACCGCCGTCACCGTGGCGGGTGTGGCCCACTTCGAACAGCTCCACCCGCTCGGTGCCCGCTGCCAGGACGAACATCCGCGTGCCCGCGGTGAAAGCCGCGAGCTGCCGCACGTCCGCCGTGCGGACCTCCCTCAGCCGCGTGTCCAGGTGCGTGCCGCTCTCCCAGGACCACACCCACACCCGGTCCCCGTCGGCCGCCAGGGCCACGCACCTGCCCTCCAGCTCGGCCGCCGACAGGGCCCGCACGCTGCCGCCCCACCGGTACTCCTGATCGGGCGTCCGGGCACCCGCGCGCCAGAAGTACACGGCCTGATCGTCCCGGGCGATGGTGACCCAGCGGGCTCCCGCGCCCACCTCACGCACTTCGCCGAACGGACGTCCGCGCTCCCCGCCGGTCCGGGGCAGCCGGCGGGTCAGCAGCCGGGCGCCCGACTCCGGGTGCAGGACCTGGATCTCCCCCAGTCCGCCCGCGGTCAGGGTGTCCGCCCGGGTCGGCCCCGCCGCCCCGGTCCCGGCGCGCCAGCTCAGCGCCCGCGCGCCGCCCGGAGGCGCCGCGCGCCGCCACTCCGGGGGGTCCGGCGGGACATCGGTCCAGTACTCCTGCCAGGGCAGGAAGCCGTCGGTGTGCCGCAGCGTCCGGTACGTCGCGTCGCGGTGGCTGACGAAGGCGGTGGCGCTGAGCAAGGCCTTGCGCTCCAGCAGAGCCGACGCCGACAGCGGGCCGGCCGCACGGGGGAACAGGCTCGCGACCCTGCCGTACAACGCGGCGCCGTCGCAGTCCCGGGCCAGGCCCGCCGCGAGCGGCAGCATGACGTCGGGGTTCGTGCGCAGCAGGTAGCCCACGTCCTCGAAGAGCTCCCGCAGGGCGTCCGGCCCCACCTGGGCCGCGTGGGCGCCCGCGTATTCGAGGGTGTACTCGTCGGCGCCCCTCCAGTCGCCGCCGGCGCGGGCGCGCAGCGCGTCGAGCACCCTGCGGTGTGCCTCCCGGGCGGTCAGTCCGGCGTCGGAGAGGAAGAACTCGCCGTAACTCGGATGGGCCAGCTGATGGCGCGTCCGACCGGCCGCCTGCCGCACGCCGTCCTTCTGGGTGGCGACGATGCCGCCGTCGGCGTTCCGGCACACCTGCCGCAGGTCCTCCGGCGTGAGCTCCGGTGAACCGGCCTCGCGCAGCGCGTTGGCGAGCGTCAGCCAGGTCGCGTCCGGGGGCAGTCCGGGGCCCTGGATCACCGCCAGCGCCCGCAGCACCTCGTGGGCCCGCTGCGCGCCGGGCTGCTCGCTCAGGTGGCGCGTCTCCTCCGCCAGGCGGGTGCGCAGACCCGTGCCGCCGTCACGCAGCCACGCCGACAGCTCGGCCTCGGCGGCGACCGTGGTCCGCCGGGCGAGCCCGGTCGCGACCAGCCGGGCCACCAGGAACGAGCCCTGGCTCCGCGCCGCGACGGTCTCTGCCGTCCAGTCGCGGTCCTCCCGCCGCGCGTCACCTCGGTACGGGGAACGCTCGGTGTCCAGTACGGACAGCACCATGCCCGTGATGCCGGCGCGCGCCTCCTCGTCGTCCCCGAGGACTATGGGGTCGACACTGAGTTCCAGGGTGTCCAGGAGCGACTCCTCCTCCGCGGGCGCGGTGGTGCGCCGACGGGGCTGCGTCCGGGTGGCGACGATCACCCGGACACCGGGCGTGTTCGCCAGGGGGCCCAGGACGTGCCGGGCGATCGCGTGCGCCTGGTCCGGGAGGGCCTCGTCGAGCGCGTCGAACAGCAGGTTCAACGACCCCGCCCGGCCGACCAGCCCCTCGAACGCGTCCGTGAACTTCTCCGACGCCACCGGCTCCTCCGGCAGCGACGGCGCCCCGTCGATGTCCGCCAGCACCTCCCGCAGATGCGCGGCCAGCGAATGGGCGGACTGCCCCCGGCAGCTCAGCGCCGCGTGAATGGTCCCGGCACGGGGCAGCGTCGCGGGGTCGAGGCCCGGGCCGAGGGTCTCCCGCCAGCTCGGAAGGGAGGTGAGGGCCAGCCGGCCGAGCAACGCGGTCTTCCCCGTGCCCGCCAGGCCCGTCACCGCGAGCAGGCCCTTCGGGTGGGTGTCCATCCAGCGCACGATCCGGCTCAGCGCGTCCCTCCGGCCCGCGAAGTGCCGGCTGAGGTGGCTGTTCTCCTCGAGACCGAACTGCTCGGCCTCGATCCAGGGTTTCCGCCGCGTCAGCACCGCCGGGGTGTACACCGGCCGGTCGGACTGACGGTAATGGGGGTTGTCGAGGAAGTTGTTGGGGAGCGCCCGGACCTCCCGGCAGTCCGGCCGCTGCGCGGGTTCGTCCAGGCCGTCGTCCGCGGCCCGCGCGTCCACGGCACCGCAGAGATACGGCAGCGGCAGGTACAGCGCGGACGGCTCGAACGGGCGGGCCTGGTCGTCCGCCACGAAGTCCGGCTTCGCCAGCGCCTCCTCCAGCCATGTCACCCAGCGGCCCGCCGGCACCTGCGCGTCCGCTCCCGAGGTGCCGATGACGGCGAAGCCCTTCCGTCGGCTCCCCCGTGCCCGGGTCACCGCGGAGTCCCGCTCCAGCTCCACGGCGTGCCGCACCGCCTCGCTCAGGGAGTTGTAGCTCTGCGAGGAGCAGGCGTCGATGATCAGCAGGGTGTCCGTCTCGTACTCCGGCCGCAGCAGGAACCCCACCAGTTCGAGCAGGGGGACGGCCCGCGCGGGGTCGAACTCGCCCGACTGCCACGAGTCGGCGCAGGCGAGGAAGTAGCCCTCGTCGCCGCGCTGGACCCCGTGCCCCGTCCAGTAGAGGGTCTTCCGCCGGGCGCCGGCGGTCAGGAACTCCTCCAGTCCGGCCCACAGCTGTTGCCGGGTCGCTCCGCCCCGGTCGATCCGGAGGGTCTCCCCGAACCCCAGCCCCTCCCGCATCGTCTCCGTGAAGCGGTCACGGACCTCGGCCAGCTGTGGGCGGCACAGCCTCCGCCGCTCCTCCGCGTCCGGATGGAGGTACTCCGGTACGGCGATCGTGCCCACCAGGGAAGAGGACCGTCGCTCGGCCTTCAGCAACGCCAACCGGTGGTCCGTGTTGTTCCGTAGCATGAGATCGACAGCACCCCCCAGTGTCCATCACACCTTGTTCATCAGTGGAGTTGGCGATGCGCGACAGGTTCACCGTAGTCGGCCGGGCGACAGGCTGTCACCTCTTCGAGGGCGACGGAACACGGCCCGTCGACGAGGAGAACGTCCACGTCAAGTACACGCCGAAGCGCGTGCAGTTCCCGGAGGAGATCGCCGCCTGGCGGCGGTCCATCGAGGCGGAGGAGGAGCGCAAAGAGGCCGGCGGGCTGCCGCACCGGTGGAACAACGCGCGTTTCGCGGTCGAGCGGGTCGTGGTCACCCGCACGCATCTGGCCGAGGAGCCCGTGGTGTCCCTCGCCCTGCGGGACGCCGACTACTTCGACTTCCTCACGACCTCGCTCAACCTGGACCAGCGGCAGCGGAACGGCCTCACGCTGCGCCAGCAGTATCTGGAGGGCGGAGACCCGGTCGACGCGCCCTCCTGGATGAACTGCAGCTTCGGCGTCAACGTGGCCCTGGAGACCGGCAAGGACGGCAAGATGCTGTTCTCCCGGCGCAGCGCCCAGGTCGCCGGGCCGAACAGCGCGCGGTGGAACTCCTCCGCCAACGAGGGCCTGGCCCAGCAGCACGACCTGCGCCGGGACGGCAGCCCGGTCAGCCTGCACGCGGTGGCGCGCCGGGCCCTCTTCGAGGAACTCGCCGTACACGACGGGGACATCGCCGAGGTGGAGCTGCTCGGATTCGGGCTCGACCTGATCAACCACCAGTGGGCGGCGTTCTTCCGCGCGGTGGTGCCCGAGCTCGACGAGCCGGCGCTGCGCCTTCGCTGGACGCGCGGTGTGACCGACAAGTGGGAACACGACCGGTTCGAGTTCGTGGACGCGGACCCGGAGTCGGTGTTCGGCTTCATCGCGGACGAGCCGGAGGAGCGGTGGACCCCCTGCGCGCCGGCCCTCTTCTACCTCGCCCTGGTGCGCGGCGCCGTGAAGCGCGCCGGTGGTGACCCGGCCGCGCGAGCCGCCGTGGAGCGTGCCGAGCGGAAGGTCATGGCGGACCGCGGCCTGTGAGCCGGGAGGGAGGAGTTCGGCCGGGGGGAGCAGGCTGCGGCAGGGCGGGCCGCCGGGGGCGGCGCGGGTCGTGGCGGACGAGGACCGGGCGGTGCGGGAGGCGGCCGGGGGCCGCGTCCGATTCGTACAAGACCCGGTGCCGCCGCGGTGCCTACCGTGCGGTCATGGACACAGCACCGCGCATCGCTCCCCGCTTCGACCTCGTCGGTCTCGTCGTCTCGGACATGGCCGCCTCGCTCGCGTTCTACCGGCGCCTCGGCCTGGACGTCCCGGCCGGGGCCGAGTCGGCCCCGCACGTGGAGGCGGCGGCCGGCGGGCTGCGGATCGCCTGGGACACGGAGGACGTCGTCCGCTCCTTCGATCCCGGATGGACGCGTCCGGTGGGCAACCGGGTCGGGCTCGCCTTCCGGTGCGGTGTGCCGGCGGAGGTGGACGCGGTCTACGAGGAGCTGGTCGCCGCCGGGTACCGGGGGCACCTGAAGCCCTGGGACGCCGAGTGGGGGCAGCGCTACGCGGTGGTCCTCGACCCGGACGGCAGCGAGGTCTCGCTCTTCGCGGACGTGGAAGCCGCGTAGGCGCCCAGGGTGGTCCCCGCGAGGGCCCGGGTCTCCCGTGCCAGGTGGGCCTGGTCGGCGCAGCCCGCGCGCAGGGCCGCCTCCGCGAAGGGCACCCCGGCCCTGACCAGGGCGAGCGCGCGCTGGAGGCGCAGGACGCGGGCGAGGGTCTTCGGGCCGTAGCCGAAGGCGTCGAGGGAGCGCCGGTGCAGCTGCCGGGCGCCGAGCCCGACCGCCTCCGCCGTCTCGGCGACTGGCCTGCCCGCCGCGAGTCGCGCCACGACGGCCCGGAGCAACGGGTCGGGCCCGGGGCCCCGGGCGGCCCGGCGCAGGACGAGGCCCTCCAGGGCGGCGGCCGGGTCGGCGGCCTCCGTGATCCGCTCGCCGAGCCGCCGCGCCGCCGCGTCGCCCCACAGCGCGCCGAGCGCGACCCGCCGGTCGCGGAGCTCGTGGGCCGGGACGCCCAGGAAGCCGGGGGCGTCGCCGGGGGCGAATCGGACGCCGGCGTACCGCGCGGCGAACTCGCCCGGTGCGTACGCGCGCGTGTCGGGTCCGGCGACGAGGAGGCTCCCGTCGGCCCAGATCAGGTCCATGCAGCCGTCGGGCAGGACGGGCCGGTCCGCCGTGGGGCCGGCGGCGGACCGGGTCCACAGCACGGCTCCGTCGAGCAGGGCGGGGCGCTCCTCGTACATCCTTCGAGCGTAGTCCCCGGGCCCGGGGACGGGCTCAGTCCTTCTCCCAGCCGGAGTGGAGGCGGGACTTCACGTCGTCCGGGGGGAGGAACCTGGACCAGCGCTCGGGGAACTCGGACGGCATGTCCGGGTCGTCCTCGTCGACGTCCTCCGCCTCGGCGCGGACGCGGGCGACGAGTTCGGCGGCCTGGACGGCGCGGGCCCGTTCGTTGGCCTCGCGGGCGGCGGCGGTGGCGACGGAGGGCCAGACGCGGTCGATGGCGGCGTTGACGGCGGCGCCGACGAGGACCGCGAAGGCCGAGATGCCGATCCAGAGGAGGACGGCGATGGGCGCGGCGAGGGAGCCGTAGATCGTCGGCCCCTCCACCTGGCTGGTCAGGTAGATGCGCAGCAGGAAGCTGCCGAGGACCCACATCCCGAGGGCGACGAGGGCGCCGGGGATGTCCTCGATCCACGGCGACCTGACGGGCACGGAGACGTGGTAGAGCGTGGTGAGGAAGGCGATGGAGAGCAGGATGACGGCCGGCCAGTAGAGGACGGCGACGACCTCGGTGCCCCAGGGGACGAGTTCGACGACCCGGTCGGGGCCGACGACGGCCAGCGGCAGCACGACGGCTCCGATGAGCAGCGCCACGATGTAGAGGAGCAGGGCGAGGAGCCGGGTCTTGACGATGCCCCGGTGCCCGTCGAGGCCGTACATGACGGTGATGGTGTCGATGAAGACGTTCACCGCGCGGGAGCCGGACCAGAGGGCGATGGCGAAGCCGAGGGAGATCAGATCGGGCCGTTTGCCCTGGGTGATGTCGTCGAGGAGGGGTTCGGCGATCTCGTGGACGCCCCGGTCGGACAGGACCGTGCCGGCCGCGTGGAGGATGTTCTCCCGGATGCTGGCGACGGTGTCGGTGTTGGTCCAGTCGTCGGCGTATCCGAGGACGGCGATCAGGCCGAGCAGCAGGGGCGGCAGCGACAGCAGGGTGAAGAACGCGGCCTCGGCGGCGAGGCCGAGGATCCGGTACTCGATGCACGAGTTGACGGTGTCCTTGAGGAGCAGCCAGGCCATCTTCCGCTTCGAGACGTTGCGGTAGAGGACGCGCGCGCGGTGGAGCCTGCTCCAGGGCCGACGCTCGGGCCGATCGGGTGTTTCTCTTGCTGCCTGCACCTGCTTACCGTATCGGCATGGCAGCGAGCACCCACACCGTGACCAACCAGGCTCCGCCCCTGCTCGGATACGACGTCTTCACGAGCGACCGGGCGCTGACGGAGGCGGTCGAGCGCCACCTCTCCCCGGACCTCCTGGCGGAGGCGCGCGACGATCTGAGCCTGCTGGGCCGGGCGACCGGTTCGGCGCAGGCGCGGGAGTGGGGTGAGCAGGCGAACGAGCACCCGCCCCGGCTGCGGACCCACGACCGGTACGGCCGGCGGATCGACGAGGTCGTGTTCCATCCGGCCTGGCACCGGCTCCTCGGGAAGTCCGTGTCGGCGGGGCTCACGCACGCGTGGGGCCGTCCGGGTGGTCATGTGCGGCGGGCCGCCGGGTTCCTGGTGGCGTCGCAGACGGAGGCGGGGCACGGCTGCCCGGTGTCGATGACGCACGCCGCGGTGCCCGCGCTGCGCGCCGAGCCGGAGCTCGCGGCGGTCTGGGAACCGGCGGCGCTCTCGCACGTGTACGAGCGGGAGCTCCGTCCGGTCGCGGAGAAGCCGGGGGCGCTGCTCGGCATGGCGATGACGGAGAAGCAGGGCGGCAGCGACGTCCGGACGAACACGACGGAGGCCCGGCCGCTGACGGCCGACGGCGAGTACGTCCTGACGGGGCACAAGTGGTTCTGCTCGGCGCCGATGTCGGACGCCTTCCTGGTCCTCGCGCAGGCGCCGGCCGGACTGACCTGCTTCCTGGTGCCCCGGGTGCTCGGGGACGGCTCGCGCAACGCCTTCGCGATCCAGCGGCTCAAGGACAAGCTGGGCAACCGGTCGAACGCCTCCGCCGAGGTGGAGTTCGACGGGACGACCTGGGCGCGCCGCGTGGGCGAGGAGGGGCGCGGGATCCGGACGATCATGGGCATGGTCGCGGCGACCCGGCTCGACTGCGTCCTCGGCTCGGCGGCGCTGATGCGGCAGGCGGTGGCGCAGGCCGTGCACCACGCCTCGTACCGCTCGGCCTTCGGCGGGCTGCTCGTCGAGAAGCCGCTGATGCGGAACGTACTCGCCGATCTGGCCGTCGAGTCCGAGGCGGCGACGGTCCTCGGCATGCGTCTGGCAGCGGCCTACGACGCCGTCGACGGCGACGGCGACGGCGCCGAGCAGGAGCGGGCCTTCCTCCGCATCGCCGTGCCCGCGGCGAAGTACTGGGTGACGAAGCGGTGCACGCCGATGGTGGCGGAGGCGCTGGAGTGCCTGGGCGGCAACGGGTACGTGGAGGAGTCGGGGATGCCCCGGCTGCTGCGGGAGTCCCCGCTCAACTCGGTGTGGGAGGGCTCGGGGAACGTGCAGGCGCTCGACGTGGTGCGGGCGCTGCGGACCGAGCCCGCCGCCCTCGACGCGCTGTTGCGGGAGGTGGGGGCGGCGCGGGGCGCCGACCACCGGCTCGACCGGGCCATCCGGGGGCTCCTCGGCGAACTGGCGGACCTGGAGGGGATCGAGGCGCGGGCGCGGCGGCTCACGGAGCGGCTGGCGCTGGTGCTCCAGGGCGCGCTGCTGGTGCGATGGGCTCCGCCGGAGGTGGCGGACGCGTTCTGCGCGGCGCGGCTCGGCGGGGACGGCGGCGCGGCCTTCGGGACGCTCCCGCACACGCTGGACCTGCGGGCGGTGGTGGAGCGGGCGCGGGCCGTGGTCTGAGGAGACGTACGGGAGCGCGGGCCGTGGTCTGAGGAGACGTACGGGAGCGCGGTCCGCGCGGAAACGCTGTGCCGCGCTTACCAGGGGTGGACCTGACGGGGTGTCGGTCAGGTCGGCACGCGCGGAAAAGCGGGGGTGGTGCTGCGCCGACACGGCACCACCCGCCGCTGTGACCACCCTCGCCCACGGGGCCGGTCGGTCGCCAGAGTTGCAAAGGGTTGCAGGATTACCCGAACCGGGCCTCGCCTGGCGCTCCCGGACGGCACGATGGGCACCGACACTCCGGACATCTGCCCCGTGCAGAACCGATACAGCACCCCGGGTGGCTGGGAGAGACCGATGAAGAACACGCAGCTCGACATGAAGCGGCTCGCCGCCATGGACTCCGCCCAGGCCAGCCGGCTGCTGCACCGGGTGCGCGAGGAGACCCTGGCGGGCCGGCGGCCGCCGATCGCGCCCCGCCCGGTGATCGACGCGTCCTGGCGGCGGATGGCCCGGCTCGGCCTCGACCCGGACCAGAGCACCAGCACCGTGCTGCTCCAGCGGGACGAGCTGGAGGAGCGGCGCAGGACCACGCTCCTGTCCGAGGTGATGCAGACGCTGAGCGGCGGCATCGCCGGCATCGCCGACGCCTCCCTCCAGATCATGGTGGTCACCGACGAGCACGGCCGGGTGCTGTGGCGCCAGGGGAACCTCGCCGTGCTGCGGCAGGCGAACGGCATCTGCCTGGAGGAGGGCGCGGCCTGGGCCGAGCACGCCACCGGGACGAACGCCGTCGGCACGGCGCTCGCCCTGGACCGGGCGGTGCAGGTGCACTCCGCCGAGCACTACGTGCAGACGCTGCACAACTGGACCTGCGCCGCCGCCCCCGTGCACGACCCCCGCGACCAGCGGCTCCTGGGGATCCTGGACGTGTCCGGCCCCGCGTCCAGCTTCCACCCCGCGATGCTGGCCCTGGTCGGCTCGGTGGCGCAGCTCGCCGAGGCCGAGATGCGGGAGCGGCACCGCCGGTCGATCGAGCGGCTGCGGGCGGTGGCGGCGCCGATCCTGTGCCGGGTCGGCGGCCGGGCCGTCGCGGTGGACGACCACGGCTGGACGGCCGCGGTGACCGGCCTCGCGCCGACGGACCGGATCCCGCTGCCGAAGTCGTTCCGGGCCGGCCGGGTCTGGCTGCCCTCGCTCGGCGTGTGCGCGGTGGAACCGCTGCCCGGCGGCTGGCTGCTGCGGGTCGAGGAGGAGACCCTTCCCGAGGAGCCGGGCGCGGGGGCGGCGGGCCGGGTGGTCCTGGACCTGAGCCGGCCGCGCCGCTGGACGGTGGCCGTGTCCGGGGCGGCGGGCAGCTGGCAGCAGGAGCTCAGCCCCCGGCACGCGGAGCTCCTCTATGTACTGGCGCTGCACCGCGACGGGCGGACGGCGGCGGAGCTGGCGGAGGACGTGTTCGGCGACCGTACGCGGACGGTGACCGTACGGGCGGAGATGTCGCGGGTGCGGCGGAACCTGGCGGGGGTCCTGGCGCACCGCCCGTACCGCTTCCGCGAGGAGGTCACGGTGGAGGTCCTGCGCCCGGAGCGCCCGGGAGACCTGCTCCCCCACTCGACGGCCCCCGCCGTCCGCGCCGCGAGCCCGGCCTGACCGGCCTAGGAAGCGAGCTGCTGGAAGAGGGCGCCGATCTCGGCCCCGTCCGCGACCAGCGGCAGGGTGTCGAAGTACAGCTCCCACTCCCCGCCGGGGCCGAAGCGCTCCACGATCCCGAAGGGGATGTCGGTGCGGGTCTCGGCGCCGTCGCGCACGGTGACGGTCCCGTGCCACTCCACGTAGGCGGTGGTCTCGCCGACGGCGACCTGGCCCGCCTTGAGCCGGAGGTCGGCGGTGGCGAAGAGTCGCTCCAGGTAGGCGCGCTTGCCGGCCTCGGAGACGAGCGGGGCGGCGAGCCCGGGCCCGCTGAGCCGCGCGCCCCGGGTGCGGGCGAGGAGGGCGTCGGCGTCCCCGGCGTTCCATGCGGCGAGGCGCTCCGGGACCTCTCCGGCCCGGGCCCGGAAGCCGGGCCGGGACGGCGGCGCGGTGTCCGGGGACGGCGCGGTGTCCCGGGTCCGCTCGCCGTTGCGGTCCCGGGGCGATCCCGCGTCCGTGATGCCTGCGAAGAGCGGGGCGGGTGCCGCCCCGGGCAGGGTGTCCCGGAAGAGGACGGCCCGGTCGTAGTAGCGGCGGGCCTGGAGGGTGCGCCCCTCGTCGCCGAGGACGTTCCGCGCGATCTGCGGATAGGCGACGGTGCGGCCCTTGAGGGTGACCTCGTTCCACTGCCCGAACATCACGGTGCTGCCGTCGGCGACCACGTCCGTGCCCCGGTAGGTGAGGCCGGGCGCGAGGCGCAGGGAGCCGGTGATGGAGGTGCCGATCGTGGTGCGGCCGCGCTGCGGGGCGCTCCCGGCCTCCCAGAGGGTGGCCTCGGGGTCGAAGATGTCGAGGTAGGCACGGACCCGGGGGTGGGCGAGGTCGCCGAGCGCGGGCGGCGTGCCGGTCGGCATCTCGCCGAAGGCGATCTGCCTCTCCATGAAGGCGCAGGCGTTGGGGGTGACGCGGCCCTCCAGCCGCTCGACCTTCTCCCGCGCCTGCGGGCAGTCGTCCCGCGCCGCCGTGGCCGCGCCGCCCGGGAGCGCCTCGGCCGCCGTCACGGTGACCGCCGCTCCCGCGACGAGCGCCGTCGCCATCGCGATGCCCACCAGACCCCGTCGACCCGTACCCATGTCGTACCCCTCGTGTCGTCGATCACCGGGTGCGGCCGTGTGCCGTCCCGGTGCGCCCACCCTGCCGGGAGGGCGGCACGGGGGTCGATTACCTCTGAGGTCATGCCGGGGGTCGTGCGCCTCGGCGGGCGGGCGCCGGGGCACGGGACGACAGGGCTTGTCCGTATGGCGGACACCCTGTCCGCCGGTGCCGAACAGGGTGGGAATCCGGCGCTCCGCATGATGCGATGACCCCATGAGCATCACTCTCACCACCTGGTCCCTCGAACAGACCTCTCCGTCCGACCTCCGTCCCGCCACCCCGCCGGAGGGCGACGACGTGGCGATCCGGCGCGCCGAGGTGCCGTCGGCGGAGTTCAGCCGCTTCCTCTACACGGCGGTCGGCGGCGACATCCGCTGGTCCGACCGGCTGTCGCTGACGTACAAGCAGTGGCAGGAGATAGTGGAGAAGCCGGGCGCCGAGATCTGGGTGGCGTACGACAGGGGGACGCCGGCCGGGTACGTGGAGCTCGCCCCCCAGGACGACGGCGTGGTGGAGATCGTCTACTTCGGCCTGATCCCCGCCTTCCGGGGCCGCCGGATCGGCGGCCACCTCCTCTCCCACGGGGTGGCGCGCGCCTGGGACCTGGCCGAGCGCTGGCCGGAGCGGGAGGCCACGAAGCGGGTGTGGCTGCACACCTGCTCGCTCGACGGTCCGCACGCCATGGCCAACTACGAGCGGCGCGGCTTCCGTCTCTTCGACACCAAGGTCGAGGAGGTCGAGGAGTCGGAGACCCCCGGCCCCTGGCCGGGCGCGTACGCCTGAGCCGTACGACCGAGCCGTACGCCCCGCCCGCACGCCCGAGCCGCCCGCACGCCCGAGCCGCACGACCCGCCCGCACGCCCGAGCCGTACGCCTCGGCCGTGCGCGCGGACCGCGAAGGGGCCCTGGTCAGGGCCCCTTTGACGTGACCTGGAGCACACCGTCTCGCTCTACGGGACGACTATGTCCGAATACTGGACGATGCTGGACTGGGTCCAAAGTCCCGTGACACGCTTCCGTCATGCCTGGAACTGGAATTGCCTTGGTGAGTCGGCGGCACGTCGACCTCGGCCGCATGTCCAGCGCCATCTGTTCGGCGCGCTGAGAGAACCAGCACCGCCGCGATCTCCTTACCGCCCGACTCTGCCCCACCCTGCTGCGCACTGACGCGCCACCCTCTGACCTGAGCGCGAGTGTGCAGGTCAGAGCCGCCCTCTCGCAGTCCCGAAGGACAAGACGCCATGGCCGCCACCCCGGAAAACCCCACTCCCGCCGCCGCCCGCCGCAAGGCCGGGCGCCACCGTGGCGAGGGTCAGTGGGCCGTGGGGCACTTCACCCCCCTGAACGGCAATGAGCAGTTCAAGAAGGACGACGACGGTCTCAACGTACGGACACGTATTGAGACGGTCTACTCGAAGCGCGGCTTCGACTCCATCGACCCCAACGACCTGCGCGGACGCATGCGCTGGTGGGGCCTCTACACCCAGCGCAAGCAGGGTCTGGACGGCACCAAGACGGGCGTGCTGGAGCCGGAGGAGCTGGACGACGAGTACTTCATGCTCCGGGTCCGCATCGACGGCGGCCGGCTGACCACCGAGCAGCTCCGGGTGATCGGCGAGATCTCCGAGGAGTTCGCCCGCGGCACCGCCGACATCACGGACCGGCAGAACGTCCAGTACCACTGGATCCGCATCGAGGACGTCCCCGAGATCTGGAACCGCCTGGAGGCGGTCGGCCTGTCCACCACCGAGGCCTGCGGCGACACCCCGCGCGTCATCCTCGGCTCCCCCGTGGCCGGCATCGCCGCCGACGAGATCATCGACGGCACCCCCGCCATCGACGAGATCCAGCGCCGGATCATCGGCAACAAGGACTTCTCCAACCTGCCCCGCAAGTTCAAGTCCGCGATCTCGGGCTCGCCGCTCCTCGACGTGGCGCACGAGATCAACGACATCGCCTTCGTCGGCGTGGAGCACCCGGAGCACGGCCCCGGCTTCGACGTCTGGGTCGGCGGCGGTCTGTCCACCAACCCGAAGCTCGGCGTCCGCCTGGGCACCTGGGTCTCCCTCGACGAGGTCCCCGACGTCTACGAGGGCGTCATCTCGATCTTCCGCGACTACGGCTACCGCCGGCTGCGCAACCGCGCCCGCCTGAAGTTCCTCGTCGCCGACTGGGGCCCGGAGAAGTTCCGTCAGGTCCTGGAGGACGAGTACCTCCAGCGCAAGCTGACGGACGGCCCCGCCCCCGAGCAGCCCGCGGGCCGCTGGCGCGACCACGTCGGCGTGCACCGGCAGAAGGACGGCAGGTTCTACGTCGGCTTCGCGCCCCGCGTCGGCCGCGTCGACGGCGCCACCCTGACGAAGATCGCCGCGATCGCCGAGGAGCACGGCTCCGGCCGGGTCCGGACCACCGCCGAGCAGAAGATGCTCGTCCTCGACGTCGAGGAGGCTCAGGTCGAGTCCATCGTCTCCGCCCTGGAGGCGCTGGACCTGCGGGTCACCCCCTCGCCGTTCCGGCGCGGCACGATGGCCTGCACCGGCATCGAGTTCTGCAAGCTCGCGATCGTCGAGACGAAGGGCCGCGGCTCCTCGCTCATCGACGAACTGGAGCGTCGCATCCCGGAGTTCGACGAGCCGCTGACGATCAACATCAACGGCTGCCCGAACGCCTGCGCCCGCATCCAGGTCGCGGACATCGGCCTCAAGGGCCAGCTGGTCCTGGACGACGAGGGCAACCGCGTCGAGGGCTACCAGGTGCACCTGGGCGGCGCGCTCGGCCTGGAGGCCGGCTTCGGCCGCAAGGTCCGCGGCCTCAAGGTCACGGCGGCCGAGCTCCCGGACTACGTGGAGCGGGTCCTCAAGCGCTTCCAGGCGGAGCGCGAGACCGGCGAGCGCTTCGCGACCTGGGCGGCCCGCGCCTCCGAGGAGGCGCTGTCATGAGCGAGCGTGCGGCCCCCTTCTTCTGCCCCTACTGCGGGGACGAGGACCTGCGTCCGAACGAGCAGGGTCACGGCGCCTGGGAATGCGCCGCGTGCAGTCGAGCCTTCCAGCTGAAGTTCCTGGGGCTCCTCGCCCCGGCGACTTCCGGCGACACCACTGGGAGGAAAGAGATATGACGATCACTCAGGACGCGACCGCGGCCGACCTGAAGGCACTCGCCGAGCAGGCCGGCCGTGATCTGGAGGACGCCTCCGCCCTGGAGATCCTCCGCTGGGCCGTGGACACCTTCGGCGACCGCTTCTGCGTCACCTCCTCCATGGAGGACGCGGTCGTCGCCCACCTCGCCTCGCGCGTGAAGCCCGGAGTGGACGTCGTCTTCCTCGACACGGGCTACCACTTCGAGGAGACCATCGGCACCCGGGACGCCGTGGACGCCGTCATGGACGTCAAGGTCATCACCCTGACCCCGCGTCAGACCGTGGCCGAGCAGGACGCCGAGTACGGTCCGGGGCTCCACGACCGGGACCCGGACCTGTGCTGCGCGCTGCGCAAGGTCAAGCCCCTCGAAGAGGGCCTCACGGCCTACGGCGCGTGGGCCACCGGCCTGCGCCGCGACGAGTCCCCCACCCGGGCGAACACCCCGGTCGTCGGCTGGGACGAGAAGCGGCAGAAGGTCAAGGTCTCCCCCATCGCCCGCTGGACGCAGGACGACGTCGACGCGTACGTCGCGGAGCACGGTGTCCTCACCAACCCGCTCCTCATGGACGGCTACGCCTCCGTCGGCTGCGCCCCCTGCACCCGCCGCGTCCTGGAGGGCGAGGACGCCCGCGCCGGACGCTGGGCGGGCCGCGCCAAGACCGAGTGCGGGCTGCACGGCTGATGACCCCCACCCCTCAGACCTCCCAGGAGAACCACGTGACCGGTGCCACCATCTGGCTCACCGGCCTGCCGAGCGCCGGAAAGACCACCATCGCGTACGAGCTGGCCGGTCGCCTCCGCGACGAGGGCCACCGCGTCGAGATCCTCGACGGCGACGAGATCCGCGAGTTCCTCTCCGCGGGCCTCGGCTTCACCCGCGAGGACCGCCACACCAACGTGCAGCGGATCGGCTTCGTCGCCGAGCTGCTCGCCTCGCACGGCGTGAAGGTCCTGGTCCCGGTCATCGCCCCGTACAACGACAGCCGCGAGGCGGTCCGCAAGCGCCACCAGGCCGAGGGCACCGCCTTCTTCGAGGTGCACGTGGCCACCCCGGTGGACGTCTGCTCGGTCCGCGACGTCAAGGGCCTCTACGCCAAGCAGGCGGCGGGCGAGATCTCCGGCCTCACCGGCGTCGACGACCCGTACGAGGCTCCCGAGACGCCCGACCTGCGGATCGAGTCCCAGAACCAGACCGTGCAGGAGTCCGCGGCGCAGCTCCACGCGTCGCTCACCGAGAGGGGTCTGCTGTGAGCGACGCACGCGCGGCCGCCGGGTCGCAGACGACAACGAAAGCCGCACCTCTGCGCCGCTCGGGCGGAGAAGCGAACGAGGAGGCACAGTGACCACCGTCGCCCACGCCCACGACACCACGGACAGTCCGTTCGCGCTGTCGCACCTGGACTCCCTGGAGTCCGAGGCCGTCCACATCTTCCGCGAGGTGGCGGGCGAGTTCGAGCGGCCGGTGATCCTCTTCTCCGGCGGCAAGGACTCCATCGTCATGCTGCACCTGGCGCTGAAGGCCTTCGCCCCCGCGCCGGTCCCCTTCACGCTGCTGCACGTCGACACCGGGCACAACTTCCCCGAGGTCATCGAGTACCGCGACCGGGTCGTCGCCCGGCACGGGCTGCGGCTGCACGTGGCCTCCGTGCAGGAGTACATCGACGCCGGCAAGCTCCGCGAGCGCCCCGACGGCACCCGCAACCCGCTGCAGACCGTCCCGCTGACCGAGGCGATCCAGCAGCACCGCTTCGACGCCGTCTTCGGCGGCGGCCGCCGCGACGAGGAGAAGGCCCGCGCCAAGGAGCGGGTGTTCTCGCTGCGCGACGAGTTCTCGCAGTGGGACCCGCGCCGCCAGCGCCCCGAGCTGTGGCAGCTGTACAACGGCCGGCACGCGCCGGGCGAGCACGTCCGTGTCTTCCCGCTGTCCAACTGGACCGAGCTGGACGTCTGGCAGTACATCGCCCGTGAGGGCATCGAGCTGCCGGAGATCTACTTCGCCCACGAGCGCGAGGTCTTCGCCCGCAACGGCATGTGGCTGACGGCCGGCGAGTGGGGCGGCCCGAAGGACACCGAGACGGTGGAGAAGCGGCTCATCCGCTACCGCACCGTCGGCGACATGTCCTGCACCGGCGCCGTCGACTCCGACGCCACCACGCTCGACGCCGTCATCGCCGAGATCGCCGCCTCCCGCCTCACCGAGCGGGGCGCGACCCGCGCCGACGACAAGATGTCCGAGGCCGCGATGGAAGACCGCAAGCGCGAAGGGTACTTCTAATGAGCACGTCCACCGAGCAGTTCGCCGACGTCTCGGCCACCACCCTGCTGCGTTTCGCCACCGCCGGCTCCGTCGACGACGGCAAGTCCACCCTGGTGGGCCGGCTCCTGCACGACTCCAAGTCGGTCCTCACGGACCAGCTGGAGGCCGTCGAGGCCGCGTCCATCAAGCGCGGCCAGGAGGCGCCCGACCTGGCGCTGCTGACCGACGGCCTGCGGGCCGAGCGCGAGCAGGGCATCACGATCGACGTGGCCTACCGCTACTTCGCGACGCCCCGCCGCCGCTTCATCCTCGCCGACACCCCCGGGCACGTGCAGTACACCCGGAACATGGTCACCGGCGCCTCCACCGCCGAGCTGGCCGTGGTCCTGGTCGACGCCCGCAACGGCGTCGTCGAGCAGACCCGCCGGCACGCCGCCGTCGCCGCGCTGCTCCGCGTCCCGCACGTGGTCCTCGCCGTGAACAAGATGGACCTGGTCGACTACCAGGAGTCCGTCTTCGCCGCGATCGCCGAGGAGTTCACGACGTACGCCTCCGAGCTCGGCGTCCCGGAGATCACCGCGATCCCGATCTCCGCGCTCGCCGGCGACAACGTCGTGGAGCCGTCCGCCCACATGGACTGGTACGGCGGCCCGACGGTCCTGGAGCACCTGGAGACCGTCCCGGTCAGCCACGACCTGACGGCCTGCCACGCCCGCTTCCCCGTGCAGTACGTGATCCGCCCGCAGACCGCCGAGCACCCCGACTACCGGGGCTACGCCGGTCAGATCGCGGCCGGCGCCTTCCGCGTCGGCGAGGAGGTCACCGTCCTGCCCTCGGGCAAGAAGTCGACGATCACCGGCATCGACGCGCTGGGCGAGTCCGTGGACATCGCCTGGGCCCCGCAGTCGGTGACGATCCGGCTCGCCGACGACATCGACATCTCGCGCGGCGACCTGCTCGCGCCGAGCGGCGACGCCCCGGCCACCAGCCAGGACGTCGAGGCGACGGTCTGCCACGTGGCGGACCAGCCGCTCGCCGTCGGCCAGCGGGTCCTGCTGAAGCACACCACGCGCACGGTCAAGGCGATCGTCAAGGACATCCCCTCGCGGCTGACCCTGGACGACCTCTCCCAGCACCCGGACCCCGGGCAGCTGGTCGCCAACGACATCGGCCGGGTCGTGGTCCGCACCGCCGAGCCGCTCGCGCTCGACGCGTACGCGGACTCCCGCCGTACGGGTTCGTTCCTGCTGATCGACCCCGCGGACGGCACCACGCTCGCGGCCGGCATGGCGGGCGAGTCCTTCGCCACGACCAAGGCCGTCGCCGCGGTGGACGAGGAAGAAGGGTGGGATTTCTGAGATGAGACGGGACGTCTACGCCACCTTCGCGAAGGAGGGCGGCCGGGTCGGCTCCGGCGCCCTCGGTGCGGGCATGGGAGGTGTCGCGCGATGTGCGTGCTGACCTCGATGTGCCGCGCGAGCGGTACGAACCGGCTCCACCCGCTCCACCCCGAACGACATAGACGCAGACTTCGCTGAGAAGTCGAACCGAGGGGAACACCACCCGTGCCTGCCACCACCCGTACCACCCTGCGCCGCGGCCTGGCCGCCGCCGCCGCCCTGCCGCTGCTGATCGGCGCGCTCGCCTCCTGCGGCTACGGCTCCGAGGCCAAGAACGACGACGCCGCCCCGAAGAAGGTGGCCGCCGAGGGCGAGAAGCTCTCCGCCGACACCGTACGGCTCGGGTACTTCCCCAACCTCACCCACGCCACCGCGCTGGTGGGCGACCAGGAGGGCATCCTCCAGAAGGAGCTGGGCGGCACCAAGCTGGTCCCCACCACCTTCAACGCCGGTCCGTCCGAGATCGAGGCGCTGAACGCCGGCTCCATCGACATCGGCTTCATCGGCCCCTCGCCGTCCATCAACGGTTACGTCAAGACCAAGGGCACCAACCTCCGCATCATCGGCGGCGCCGCCTCCGGTGGCGTGAAGCTCGTGGTGAACCCGGCGAAGATCAAGACCCTGGACGACCTCAAGGGCAAGAAGATCGCCACCCCGCAGCTCGGCAACACCCAGGACGTGGCCTTCCTCAACTGGATCTCCGAGAAGGGCTGGAAGGTCGACGCCCAGAGCGGCAAGGGCGACGTCTCCGTGGTCCGCACGGACAACAAGGTCACCCCGAACGCCTACGCCTCCGGCGCCATCGACGGCGCCTGGGTGCCCGAGCCGACCGCGTCGAAGCTGGTCAGCGAGGGCGCGAAGGTGCTGCTCGACGAGTCCGACCTGTGGCCGGACAAGAAGTTCGTCATCACGAACATCATCGTGTCGCAGAAGTTCCTGACGGAGCACCCGGACGTCGTCGAGGCGTTCCTGCGCGGCTCGGTGAAGACCAACGAGTGGATCAACGCCAACCAGGACAAGGCGAAGGCCTCGGCCAACGCCAAGCTGAAGGCCCTCTCGGGCAAGGCCCTGGGCGCCAAGGTGATCGACGCCGCGTGGCCGTCGATCCAGTTCACCAACGACCCGCTGGCGGCCACCCTCCAGGCCCAGGCCGACCACGCGGTGAAGGCCGGTCTCCTGAAGCAGCCCGAGCTGTCCGGCATCTACGACCTGAAGCCGCTCAACAAGGTCCTGAAGGCCGCGGGTCAGCCCGAGGTCTCCGACGCCGGTCTCGGCGCGAAGTAACAGCCCGCAGCTGATCCCCAGGAGGTGACGACCATGGCCACGACCACGACGCTCGCCAAGGCCGAGGACCGTGCGGCGGTGACCCATGCCGCCCGCATCGAACACGTCTCGAAGTCCTTCGGCGGACCCGCGGGCGGGCAGCTCGTCCTCGACGACATCTCGCTCGATGTCGCCCCCGGCGAGTTCGTCACCCTCCTGGGCGCCTCGGGCTGCGGCAAGTCCACCCTGCTCAACCTGGTCGCCGGGCTCGACCGGCCGTCCGCGGGGTCCATCGAGACCCCCGGCGGCCGGCCGGCCCTGATGTTCCAGGAGCACGCCCTCTTCCCGTGGCTCACCGCGGGCAAGAACATCGAACTCGCCCTGCGGCTGCGCGGGGTGCCCAAGGCCGAGCGGCGCGAGGAGGCCGAGCGGCTGCTCGACCTCGTCCGGCTCGGCGGCTCGTACGGCAAGCGGGTCCACGAGCTGTCCGGCGGCATGCGCCAGCGCGTCGCGCTGGCCCGCGCGCTCGCCCAGGACAGCGACCTGCTCCTGATGGACGAGCCGTTCGCCGCGCTCGACGCCATCACCCGGGACGTGCTGCACGACGAACTGACCCGGATCTGGCGGGAGACGAAGCTGTCGGTGCTCTTCGTCACCCACAACGTGCGCGAGGCCGTCCGCCTCGCCGAGCGTGTCGTCCTCCTCTCGTCCCGGCCCGGCCGGATCGCGCACGAGTGGACCATCGACATCCCTCAGCCGCGCCGCATCGAGGACGCCGCCGTCGCCGAGCTGTCCCTCGAGATCACCGAGCACCTGCGTGGGGAGATCCGCCGTCATGGCCAGCACTGACATCAGCCCGAACACCGACGACCTCGCCGGCCTCGAAGCCGGCCTGGACGCCCTCGACACCGTGAACGTCTCGCGGACCCCGGTCCGCGAGGTGCTGGTCAAGAAGGTGCTGCCGCCGGTCGTCGCCATCGTGCTCGTCCTGGGCGTGTGGCAGCTCCTGGTGTCCCTGAAGGTCACCGACGAGTACAAGCTGCCCGCACCGTCCGCCGTGTGGGACAGCCTGACCGCGATGTGGCTGGAGGGCACGCTCCTCCAGGTCCTCTGGACCAGCGTCTCCCGGGCCCTGTTCGGCTTCCTCCTGGCGCTCGCCATCGGCACCCCGCTGGGCCTGCTCGTCTCCCGCGTGAAGTTCGTGCGCGCGGCGATCGGCCCGATCCTCGCGGGGCTCCAGTCGCTGCCCTCGGTGGCCTGGGTGGCTCCGGCCGTCCTGTGGCTCGGCCTCAACGACAGCATGATGTACGCGGTGATCCTGCTCGGCGCGGTCCCCTCGATCGCCAACGGCCTCGTCGCCGGCGTCGACCAGGTCCCGCCGCTCTTCCTGCGGGCGGGCCAGACGCTCGGCGCGACCGGCCTCAAGGGCGCCTGGCACATCGTGATGCCGGCCGCGCTCCCCGGCTACCTCGCGGGCCTCAAGCAGGGCTGGGCGTTCTCCTGGCGTTCGCTGATGGCCGCGGAGATCATCGCCTCCTCGCCGGACCTGGGCCTCGGCCTCGGCCAGCTCCTGGAGAACGGCCGCAACAACATCGACATGGCCGGGATCTTCCTCGCGATCATCCTGATCCTGATCGTCGGCATCGCCATCGACCTGCTCATCTTCAGCCCGCTGGAGCGCGCGGTCCTCCGCCGCCGCGGCCTGCTCACGAAGGCCTGACCATGAACCGCCCCGTCCTCCTCGTCGTCGCCCACGGCAGCCGCGACCCGCGGCACGCGGCCACCGTCCAGGCGCTGGTGCGCCGGGCCGGTGCGCTGCGGCCGGGGCTGCGCGTGGAGACGGCGTTCCTGGACTTCAACCTGCCGTCGGTGCCCGGGGTGCTCGACCGGCTCGCGGCCGACGGGGTGCGGGAGGTCGTGGCCCTGCCGCTCCTCCTCACCCGGGCCTTCCACGCGAAGGCCGACATCCCCGCCGTGCTGCGCCAGGCCCCTCCGTCCCTGAGCGTCCGCCAGGCGGAGGTCCTCGGCCCGTCGCCGCTGCTGATCGCGGCGGTGGAACGGCGGTTGCACGAGGCGGGCCTCACGCCCGCCGACAAGCCCGCGACCGGGGTCGTCCTGGCCTCGGCGGGCTCCACCGACCCGGAGGCGATCGCGGTGATCGCAGAAACGGCGCGGGAGCTGCGGCGCACCGGTTGGTGCTCCGTGCGGCCCGCGTTCGCCTCCGCTGTGTTTGCCGGGGGCGTCCCCCGCACGGAGGACGCCGTCCGGGCCCTGCGCCTGGAACCGGGCGTCCGGCGGGTGGCCGTCGCCCCGTACGTGATCGCCCCGGGCCGCCTCCCGGACCGCATCGCGGCGGGCGCGACCGGGGCCGACGTCCTGGCGGACGTCCTGGGCCCCTCCCCGGAGCTGGCGCACCTGCTCCTGGACCGGTACGACGAGGCCCGCACGGCCCGCCGCCCGGTCGCCAGGACGGCTTAGACCCGAGGGGTCCTGGCGGAAGCCGCCTCCCCGGGGCCGTCCGCGCGCGGCCCCGGAGCGCACGACGCGCCCCGCTGCCCGGCGGACGGGTGTCAGCCGGTCGTGGGGACGGGACGCGCCTTCGCCGACGGAACGCTCCGCAGTCGTACGGCGAGCCGGGCGCAGCGCGCGCCGAGCGCGACGAGGAAGGCGGTGGGCAGGAACACCGCGTCGCAGACGACCATGGCCATGGACAGGAAGGGAATGCCGAGGACGACGGCGATGCCCAGGTGCTCGGCGATCATCGCGGCCAGCAGGACGTTCTTGACCCGGCGGTTGGCCAGCGTGAAGGGGAAGGCGACCTGCACCGTCACCGTGGCGTAGCTGAGGGCCAGCACCAGCACGGTGCTGCCGGCGAGGGCTCCCGAGAGGCCGGGCCAGGGCGTGAAGTAGTCCAGGTGCAGGGCGTAGTAGAGGGCGCTCCCCTCCTGCCACCGGGTGCCCTGGATCTTGTACCAGCCGGCGGTCGCGTAGATCAGGCAGACCTGCGCCATGATCACGGCCATCGCGGCGTTGTGGAGCATGGCACCGGCCGCGTCGAGCACGGCCCGGGCCTCGTGCCGCGGGAACCACAGGTCGGCCGCGTACCAGAGGCCCTGGACGGCCCACAGGGTCCAGAAGACAGGGACCAGCCACGGGTGTCGTACGAGGACAGCGGGACGAGCGCCGCCACCGACGCGGCCCACAGGAGTGGTCCGACCGGGTCGTGGTCCGGCCATGGGGTGTCCCGGGTCCCGCGGTCCGCGCGGAGCCGGGCGCGCCGGGCGTCGAGGGAGCACACCTGGGCGCAGCGGGTGAAGACCAGGTAGATGACCATGATCCGGACGACGTTGTCGCCGCCGTCCCCGACGAGGGTGTTGCGGTTGACGATCGACAGGACCCCGGCCATGAGCACGACGGTGGTGCCCCTGGTGCGCCAGCCGAGCATGACGGCGAGGGCGGCGGCCATGGTGACGACGTAGACGGCCTCGAACCAGAGGGCCCCGTCCCCCCAGGCCAGCACGGTGAAGGTGCGCTCCTCGCGGACCAGCACCTGGGCCAGTTCGAAGGAGAGCGGACTGCGGTCGCCGTACAGGACGTGCCGGTGCGGCCATTCCCGCAGGAGGAAGGCGAGGACGACGGCGGAGAGGCCGATCCGGAAGACGGCGGCCTGGTGGGGTGCGCGGACCGTGGTGAGCGCGGCCAGGAGGCGGTCGAGGCGCTCGGCGGGCCGCGATGCCCGGGAGGTGGTCATGTCACAGACTCCTGTGGTCCTGTTCGGTCACCGTCCACCAGGGCAGCAGTCGGTAGTCGGTGGTGTCGGACGGCGTCTCCGAGCTCCACTCCGGCGGGTCCACCAGCGTGAACCGGCCCCCGACCTGGACGGAGACGATCCGGCCGCCGTTCCAGGTGCTGCCGATGCGCTGGAGCACCACGCGTTCGAGGTAGTCGCGGGTCATCACCCCGCGCGCCCCCTTGGGGCGGTCGCCCTTCAGGCTGTGCGTGGCGACGTACGCGTCCCAGGCCCGGCGCAGCATGTTCTGGTCGACGTGGCTGGGCGCCGGGTTTCCGTGGATCGCCTCGATGTCCTGGGCCGTGAGGTTGATCCACTCGCTCTGGTGGTAGCGGCCGTCCGGGCCGAGGGTGTTCACCCGGACCCCGACGGCGTCGTTGCGCTGCATCGGGTTCGGCGCGAACAGCTTCCAGTCCTGTTCGAACTCCGGTTGGACGTAGGCCTCGACGGCGTCGCGGTGTCTGACGCTGAGGGCGTTGGGCGGGGCGATGCTCAGGAAGACGAACGCGAGATGGGCCAGGAGGGCACCGGCCAGGGTCAGCGCGGCGGCCGCGAGCGTGACCCGGGCCCCTCGTGACCACGGGACGGGCGGGGGCGTGGCTCCCATCGTGCTCCTTGTACGGGCGGCGGGACGGCGCCGTGGATCGGGGGTGGGGGGTGCCGCGCCCGCTCGGCGCGGGCGCGGCTTCCGGCTACGCGGGTGCTACAGCGGGCAGTTGTCGACGCGGACGCCCTGGTAGTTGATGTCCGGGTGGTTGTCGCTCAGGTAGTCGGCCACGTTGTTCGCGGCCCCGCCGCCGTACCACTGCGGGTTCGACACGACCTCGAAGAGGGTCGGGTCGGTGGGGGCGTTGTTCATGACGCCGTTGTTGGAACGCGGCCGCGGAGCCCCGAAGACGGCGCTGTACAGCGTGTCCGGGCTGATGCCGGTCGGTCCCCACGCGGCGGGGTGGTTCTTCCAGAAGCCGGGCGAGCACCACTCGGCGTCCCCGGGCGGGGTGGTCGTCCCGTCGGTGCCGGTGGTGCCGGTGGTGCCGTCGGTACCCGTGGTGCCCGTCGTACCGGTGGTACCGGTCGTACCGGTGGTGCCCGTCTGCCCGGTCGTGCCGGTGAGACCGATGAGACCGGTCGTGCCGATGAGGGAGACGTCGCCCAGGATCTTCGGCGAGAAGTTCGCGTTCTGCGTGCAGTACCCGAAGGTGCCGCCCTGGCAGCTGTGGTGGAGGTCGTGCTTGGACTTGTCGACCACGACGTGGTCGCCGCCCTTGCCGTGGCTGTCCCCGCCACGTACGGAGGCCACCGTTTCAGCGCTGCTGCCGAGGGCCTGGGGCACGCCGACCAGACCGAGTGTCAGCGCGCCCGCCGAGACCGACACCAGCAGTCCGCGGAGGTATCGCGTGCAACGTCCCTTCTCGATGCCGGCGAGACGGCTCCCGCCGTGATTGCCCCACGTAACGGGGGATCACGAGCAAGGTGACTGGCCGAGAATCCACTTCGCCGAAATGGCCCAAAAAGTGCTATTCGCGGAAACCCGAGTGGCGGCGGCACACGACGGCTCCGGGGCGCGCGCCGTGCCGCGCACTCCGGCCGTCCGCGCGACGCGGTTCGACGCACGCGGTCAGGGCGTGGAGATGTGCCGCCCCCGCCCCCGCCGCCGGCCGCGGCGGGGGGCTTCCGTCCGGATGCCCTAGCTGTATTGCCCAGTGAGGTTGGGGACGCGGCTGGCGGGTGGTTTGCCTGCGAGTGCGGTGTGTCCGCGGTGGTGATTGTAGGAGTGCAGCCAGCTC
>NZ_JBIAMM010000021.1:0-108888 GCF_042874095.1 Streptomyces sp. NPDC004266 | reverse complement strand
AGAGAACACCACCGCAACGACCAGGAGCCTCGTCTCGTTGCACACCCCTGCTGACCTGCCATTTCACCCCACAGAGACAGGATGAAAACGGCTCACTGACGTACTGCCCCTGCTGGTCAACGCTTGCTCGGCGGCGTGTGTGGCCGCGCTGCCCGGCGGTGCTCGCGACTACATCCCCACACCCCACAAAGGCGGACGAGTCGACCAGCCGGCATCCGACTGGGACTGACCAGCCGCACCTCGCCTCACCCCCGGTCGGTCGAGAAACGACCACGATGGCGTGACGACGGACCGAACGTCTGGGCGGGGAAGCTGACGCTCGCGATGGGGAAATACATGACCGTCGACAGCAGCTTCCACGCCCAGACGTCCGTGACGAAGCGGTGCCGCCACGTCATCAGTACCTCGCGCTACTCATTGACGACGGCGGCCATGGCCAGCTGCCGGAGCTTGACGACGTGGTGGTCCCACCGGTTTCCGTCCAGTGTCTCGACGCATCGCAGAGCCTGTCCGAAGATCCACTGGGGCCAGAGAAGCTCCTTCCGAGTGACGAATACTCGGGCAACGATGCTTACCGCTGTCCATCAGTGTTCGGTGTTGTTCGGCAGCCTGACGGTAACCAAAAGCGGGTGCATACCGTGCTTCTCGTCGCTGCTGCCGTCCTCCTCCAGGCGGCTTCCCGTGGCGACCGCCCCACCCTGGCGGCCCCGCTGCGTGACCTTGTCGACGAGGTCGCCACCGGAGTCGCGCTCCTGCCCGATTGATCCGGGCGTAGAGGGCGCGGTTGTCACGGCAAGGAGGGCGGCTGGCGTGTGTCAGCTGGGATTGTCCTGCTTCCATGCCTCGATGATTTCGATCGGGACGCGTCCGCGTTCGGGCAGGTCATATCCGTTGGCGTTGGCCCAATCGCGGATGGTGCGTGTGCTGACGGACCTCCGGGCGGCTGCGGTCGGTGCGCTGCTTTCGAGAGTCGACGGGGTGAAGGCGGGACCGTGGTCGAGGAGATCTTTGGGGAACATGGGGACGCTTGTGGTCCCGCTGAGAATGCCGACGAGGAACTCGGTCAAGGAGCCGTTGTAGGTGAACCAGGGCGCGCGTAGGGCCTCGTTGACAGCGACGGTCCACTCGTTTGGGGTGTCGGCGGGCTGGGTGACCCAGAAGAGGTAGTCCCCGTTGCCGGTGACGCCCATGGCGAAAAGATTCTCGGGGGAGTGCGGCAGTTGCCAGGGATGCCGGGCAGCGTGTCGGACCTCCTCGATCTGCCCCCGCAGACGCGCTGGCATGGGGCCGGTCAGATCGGCCCATTCGCTGGGGGCATGCGGCTGGTAGAGGGTGATGAATCCGCAGAACTGGCCCGGTCCGTATGCGGTGATGAGCTCCTTGTAGTCCTGGGGCAAGCCCTTACCCAGCGTGTCTTCGACCTGAGACCAGTCCGGAGCAGGGGGAACGACAGCAGGAGGCGGGCACAGCGCGGTCAGCGCGGTGAGAGAGGTCATCGGTTTCCTCGGTGGCTAAGGGTGGCGTCGGGGGCGGGGCTCAAGATGGGCGGGGTTGTCGAAGAAGGTTCCCTCGTCGAACAGAAGGTTTCCGTTGCGGTCCTTCTTCGTGCCGAATGCCTCGACCTGGATGACCGCGGGAGGTGAATCGGGATCATCGTCTGCATACTCCAGATACACGCTGTAGTTGACGACGTCGTGGTCGTAGACAGCGTCGTACACACGCTGCTCGAACATGCTCATCTCCGGCGTGTTCGTCGGGTTCTGGGAGATCGTGAACAGGTTGTCGTCGATGTCGCCGGACCCACCGAGCTGCCGCGCCAGCATGTGCCCGCGGGCCTGTCCCTTATCCGACTGGTACCCGGGAGGGATGATCGAGTTCCGGGCATGCGTGCCCTCATCCAGCATGTTGCGTGTGATCACCGCGTGCATCTCGTAGGGACGCCCGTGCTCGTCGCGGACCCACCTGACCTGTCCTCCCCACGTGGGATCCGGCTCGCAGGCTGCCAGACCCAGAGGGTCCGACAGTACGAACGGGTTCACGACGTAGGAGTAGTGGTTGATCGACGGAGCGATACCCAGAGGATCGGGCGACAGGTACCTGCCTACCTCGGGGTCGTAGTAGCGGTTGAAGTTGTAGTGCAGACCTGTCTCGGGGTCGAAATACTGGCCCGGGTACCGCAACGGGGTGTATGCGGTGCTGTTCGCGTTCCACTGGGTGGCTCCCCAGGCGGTACTACGGGCACGCCAGGCCAGTGACCCATCGGTCGAGACCAGCTCCGTGGGACTTCCCACGAGATCGGTGACGATCGCGAAGAAACGACGGTCGAGTTTCCGCTGCGTGCCGTCGGTCTTCACCTCACGCTGGCCAAGGGGCTGAGCTCCGGCGTAGTCCCACACCAGGGTCGCGCCCTCACCCCGCTGCTCGGCCAGCTGCGCGCCATCCCAGCAGAACGTCGTAGTCTGCGTGACCTCCTCGTCATCCCGGCCAAGGCGCTGCTTGGACAGGCGGCGCCCGAGAGCGTCGTAGAGGTAGCGCCAGCGGTCCCCTTCGGGTGTCTGCACCTGGGTGAGCCGGTCTTCCGCGTCCCACTGAAAATGCCAGGTCAGCGTCGCGCCACTGAGAGTCTTCGTGCGCCGGAGGGTGAGACGGCCCTGCGCGTCATAGCTATAGCGCGTGCGTCCCGCCCGAGCCAGACGCGTACCTTCGTAGTGCCGGTCGCCGGCGGCCGCTTGACCCGGTGCCTGGTCGGAGAGAGCGGTGCGGCTCTGGTCGCCGGCCGCGTTATAGGTGTACCGCTCCGTCCAGCCGCGGGCCTGAACCTCACGCACGCGACTGGCGGCATCCAGCGCGAAGGTGCGGCGCCCCGCCAGGCTGTCCTCGACGCTCGTCGGTACGCCGTCGGCCTGGTAGGTGTAGTTTCTGTGCAACAAAGGCGACCGGTCGCTGTCCCATGCCATGTGGGTGACCCGGCCGACCGGATCCCAGTCCTGCCGCATCTCCAGGGCATCGTCGATGAATCGCGCGGTCTCACGTCCGAGTGTGTCGCGTTCGAACTGGAAGACATGGTCTCCGGCCGTGTAGGAGGCGAGGCCACCCGGCGCGTACTCCATGCGACTCTCGGCACCGGAAGGTGTACGCCGGGCCACACGGCGACCGAGGGCGTCATAGGCAAAGGACAGGGTGGCGCCGTTGACCGTCTCTGAGACGATGCGGCCCAGAGGATCTCTTTCCAGCTGAATGCGGGAGTGCGCGTTCACGATCTGTGCGACGTGGCCGCTCTCGTCGTAGTCGAAGTGCGAGGCTGAACCGTCGTCGTGCCGGATGCGAGTGACGCGGCCCAGGACGTCGCGGTCGAAGCTGAGGCTCTGGCCCGCGGCATTCGTTCGTCGGACGATACGGCCACAGGGGTCGCGCTCGTACGTCAGCGGGCGGCCGTCGAAATCCCTCTCGGCCACGAGTCGGCCCGCGGCGTCGTAGCTGTACTCCCACACCAGGCCGTCGGCGTTGGTGACCGCAGTCAGCCGCAGCTCTGTGTCGTGGGTGAAGCGGTAACTGCGGTCCTCGCCCGTCTGCGTACCGAGCAGCAGGTCGAAAGGGCCGGAGGAGTGCGTGGAGGTCCGGCCCATCCGGTCGGTGTGAGAGACCAGGTTGCCCTCGCCGTCCCACGTCCATTCCTCGCGACTGCCGTCCGGCAGTTCACGCCAGGTGAGCTTGCCCTCCACGCTCCAGCCCTGCCGGACGATCCCGCCCTCAGCGTCGACAACCTTGACGACACGTCCGAAGGCATCGCGTGTGCACGAAGCGGTCGACCCATCGGGCCGGGTGAGCTGGAGGCGCAGTCCGGCGGCGTTGGTCGTGATGTGTGTGGAGGCTCCCAGCGCATCCTGCACGAGACACAGGTGCCCGCGGGGGGTGAACGCATACTCCGTGCGCGCGCCGGCCGGGTCCACGGACACGGTGAGGTTCCCACGCTCGTCGTAGCCGTAGGAGCGGGAAATCCCGGCTCGCTCGGTGATCACCTCAGGCTGATGCAGCTTGTTGTAGGTGGCGGTGGTCCGCACGCCGTCCGGCGCGACAAGTCCGACGAGATTGCCGCGCTCATCACGCTCGAAGCGGGTGGAGCGCCCCAGCGCGTCTGTCTGGACCAGCAAGTGGTCGTGGGCGTCGAACTCGAAACGTGTGGTGTGACCGAGAGGATCGATCTCGGCTGTGATCTGGAGACGATCGTTGACGACGTACGTGGTCGTCGCGCTCTGCGAGTTGGTGTACCGCGTCACGCGGTCGCCGGTTTCCGGGTGGGCACTGTAGGCGAACGTCGACGACAGATAGCCGTCGGGGCCGACGGTACGGACCACGCGACCCTCGGCGTCGTAGACATACCGGAACGTCGCCTCGTTCCGGTCGGTCCAGGAAGTGATCCGGCCTTCCGGGCTGTAGGTAAATCGCATGGGCAGGCCGGAGGAGTTGGTGACCTCGGTGAGGTTGCCCAGGCCGTCGTATCCGTATCCCAGGACAGTGACCGGGCCTTCGGCGGTGCGCAGGGAGAGTTCGCGGATACGAGTACCTTCGGACGTGAGCTGGACGGTGTAGCCGCCGTCGTGGGTGACCACGGTGGGGGTTCCGTCCGGGCGCCGGGAAAAGGTGATCCGGTTGTGGTTTCTATCGGTCAGCCTGGTCAGCCAGTAAGCGGGAGAGGCGCGGTAGGGGCTACCAATGAAGGAGCGAGTCAACCCGGTGTGAAGGTCGGTTGCCACGTAGGTGGTCTCGTCCTCGCTCTGACCGCCATGGACCAGGGCGATCCGGGGGCCCTCCACGGGCAGGACCGGGGTGCCGTCCGGGAGAGGAAGACGGGGATAAACCAGAGTGGAACCGTCCTCGCGTGCCCAGATCGCCCCGGCACCAGGCACGTCGAGCTCGAGGCGTTCATCGAGGGTGGAGGCCCAGCTGCGGCCGAAGAAGTGGCCAAAGCGGTACTCGGACAGATGGGTGCGGCGCAGGACGAGGGGAAGGACTCCCGGAAGGGACAGATCGGTCTGGGGGAGAGTCATCTCACCCGTCGCCACGTCGACGGGGTCGTTCGCGCACTTCTTCTTGCTGAGCTCGATCCCGTGCCGGCGCGGGTTGGACTTCACCTCGCGCAGCGAGTCAGGCTTCAGACGCGCGTCCTTGTCCCTGCCACCATGATCGCCGGGATTCTTCCCTGGATTCCGGTCATCGTGGTCGCCCTTGCGCTGGCGGGCGAGGCGGTCGCGGATGGCGTCGTCGTTGTTCTTGTGGTCCTTGGATATCTGCTTGACGGCTTTGGGGAGCGTCTCGCCGATGTGGTCGCCCATGGTCTTGGCGGACTTCGCCAGGGCGCCCATGGCCTTCTCGATGACCGGGTCGAGGGCGTCGGCGATGTCGTCCCGGCCCTTGTTGCGGCGCTGGTGCCCCTTGGCCTTGGTGAGCTTCCCGGCGGTCTTGCCGTGGATGCCGACGCTCACGCCGTTCAGCTTCGTGCCGGCCTGTTCGTGCTCGTCGTGCTCGATGTGAAAGCCCTTGCCCCCAGAGCGACCGCCGCCCCCGCCTCCGGCGGAGGCGAGGTTCAGGCCCTCCTTGGCACCCTTCACCCCCTCGTCGAAGCCGTCCTTGCCGGCCTGCTTGGTCTGGTCGAGGTTGACGCCGTTCTGGACGCCCAGCGCGTCCATGCTCACCTGGACGACCAGGTCCGCCGCCATGTTCTCCAGCGCGGCCACCACCGGCTCGGTCATCACCGAGACGACGTGACCGACCGCCTCCTCCATCGCCTGCGTGATCAACTTCAGCAACTGCTTCTTCGTGAAGGCGATCGCTCCGGCGCCAAGCAGCGCGGACAGGCCACCGGTCACCGGGATCAACGCCATGGCCAGGCCGGTCTGGCCGGCCAGCACCCCCAGCTCGACGAGCGCCTTGCCCTTCATGACCTCGATCGCGCCCGCCGCCAAGTCGATTGCGTCGGCGATCGTCCGGGCGGCGGACACCATGTCCTTCAGGTGCTTGCCCTTGACCTTGGTCCAGTGCTCGTTGAGCGCGTCCATCGCCTCGCCGTGACCCGACGACAGCAGACGCTCCATGTGGTTGTTGGCGAGCTGGCCGTCGTCGGCGAGATCGTCCGCGAACTCCCGCAGCGCGTCCGCCATATCGCGGTACGCGTCCTCGTCGACGTTCGGCCAGTTCACCCCCACCAGGTCCAGCAGCGTGTCCGCCCAGTCCGGCACCGTGACAGCCATGAGCCCAACTCCCCCGTCAGATGATGCTCAGCCAGCCGAACAGTCCTACCACGGTGTCTGAACGACGGGTAATCCGCTCCAGCAACCTGTCTGGATACCTGGCGAGAAGTCATCGTTCTGATGAAAGCCGCAGTTCACGCGCCTGCGTGTTCAAGAAGACCTGAGTAGCAAGCAGTTAACGCCGTCGCGAATGCGACTAAGTTGGGGAGGCACGGGACGGGACGCTTCAAAGCCTGGACAGCTCCTGCTCGGGCTCGTCGGCAGGGTCAGCCGTCGACAGTCATGCGGTGTACGCCGAAGGGGCGGGCAAGACCACCGTCGTCCACTCTGCCTCGCCCGCAGAACCACCCCGGACCAGACAATGGAGCCGTCCGCGGCCGTGGTGACGCACAGAACGTGAAGGCCTCGGGCGATGCCGCCGAACCCAGGCAGGGCATCGACGTTGGTAAAAAGATCAAGGGTCGCAAGCGCCACGTGATCACCGACGCTCTCGGACTGGCCCTGACCGTCCTGGCCCCCGCCGCCTCCGTGGCGCGCAGTGCCGCGGTATCAGTCTCGGCCTTGCCCAGGGCGGACTCAGTCTGAGTGACGGTGGTGACGCCGCGCAGCTGATCGAGCTCGATACCGCTCAATCACCGTTTCACACGCGGGCACGGACCGTTTTCGCTGACAGGCCGACTTCGGCGGCGATCGCGGCCCAGGTCAGGCCCTGGGCTCGTAGAGCACGGATGGCGTCTGCGCCGACGCCGGGGGCCGGCCTGTTCAGTTGCCGGGCCTGGAGGTGGGTTCGCCGTTCGTCTTCGGGGATGCGGCGCAGGATCGTCCTGCAGTCCACGCCGAGCTCGCGGGCGGTGGCCGATGCGGACTGTCCGGTCCGGTAGCGGGTGAGAATTTCCTCGTCCGGGACCGGCAGCGCCATCCGGCTGCTTGCCGTCCTCGGCTTCGGGGGACCGGGTGGCGGGAGCGTGGTTTTCCTGGTCGGGCGGCCGCGCCAGTCGGCGTCGGGGATCCGTGCCCGGATGGTGTGGGGAGATACACCGAACTCACGGGCGAGCGCGTAGGAGCTCTGCCCAGCCTGGTAGCGCTGGCGGGTCTCCTCGTCCGTAAGCGTCCGCCGGCGCCGGGGCCGAGGTTGCGAGATCCGGCCGCGGGGGCGGATCAGGTCGTCGGGGATCCGGCGGCGAATCGTGGAGGGGTGAACCTGATAGAGCTGTCCGAGCTCGGCGATGGTGGCGCCCTGCACGTAGCGGGCGATGATCTCGTCCTGCGGCAGAAGCTCACCCTGCTGCTGGGCGGCAAGCCGGGCCGCTTCCCTACGGGAGCGGCGCTGGGAGGGGTCGAGTCGTGCGGTCACCGCTTGGATCGAGATGTTGAGGGTGGCCGCGACACGCTGCTGCGGCATGCCTGAACGGTAAAGGCGCACGACCTGGGCACGCAGCGCCTTCTCGTACGGTTGCTCAGCTCGGTTCTGGTGTCGCTGCCGTGCGGCGGCCGCCGCATCGCGCCGTTCCTGAGCGGGTACGTGCCGCTGGACGGTGGTCTTCGAGACCCCCAGTTCCCTGGCCACCACGGCGATACTGGCGCCTTCACGGTAGCGGCGCCGGATCAACGCTGACAGCGCCTTCGAATCCCTCATTACTTCCCTGTACCTCCCCCGGGCCAACGACAGCACCCTGCCGGGGATGCGCCGACGACCGGGAGGGATGGCACAGGATGTGCTGTGCAGCGTCGCGGTGCGCTTTTTGGTCCAGACAGACACCTCACGCTGCTGAGACCGTGTCTCACGTGGCGATCTTGGCGAGCTTCTTGTAGCAGGTCATGGCTGCAGCAAGGCCGAGGAAGTGACCGCCCTTTCGTTCATAGCGGACGGTCAGGCGGCGGTACCCGAAGAGCCACGAGATCGCTCTTTCGATCTTCCATCGGTGTCTCCCGAGACGTTCGGAGGACTCCACGCCTGGCCGGGCGATCCATGGAGTGATGTTGCGTTCGCGCAGCCACGCCAGGTTGCCGGCCGAGTGGTACGCCTTGTAGGCCCGAACCTTGTTAGGGCGTCGCCGGCGAGGGCCGCGGCGCGAGCGGACGGCCGGGATCCCGAGGACGAGCGGGCCAAGCGCTTGGACGTCGTTGACGTTCGCGGCGGACACCCCGACGACCATGGGCAGCCCCTGCGCGTCGGTCAGAACGTGCAGTTCACTGCCCGCTTTGCCTCGGTCGACCGGATTCGGCCCCGTCAGCGAACCCCCTTTTTCGCGCGCACCGAGGCCGCGTCGATGATCACAGAGCTCCAGTCGAGGCCGCTGCGGGCTCCGATCTCATCCAGAATCACGCGGTGCAGGCGACGCCATACTCCGGATGCGGTCCAGACGGAGAACCTCCGGTGAGCCGTCGCCGGCGACACTCCGAATGACGGTGGCAGATACCGCCACGCGCACCCGCTGGTCAACACGTACACGACGGCCGTGAACACGGCACGTTGGTCGACCGGCGCGGTGCCACCGCCCTGCGGGCGCGAGCGGAAGGACGGCAGCACCGGCTCGACCAATGCCCATAGATCATCCGGCACAAGCCGCTGCGACAGATCCCCACCCATGAACGATCATGATGCCGCTGCCGGCCAGCCCGGCGACGGCCGGTGGAGTTGTTGGGCTGGTTGCCCTCGCCACCTCAGAATGGGCGCATGGCTCCTCTCTCCATCGACCCGCGCTCGTTGAACGCCGACGAGCTCGCAGTGCTTGAACACATCCTGTCGGCGGAGTTCGCCGCGCGTCGCAACTGCGGAATCAGCTGGACCGCACCGAGGTGACCGCTGTCTGGGGGCCCGACTCCGTGAGCGTCGATCTGCAGGTCCGGGAGCCGTGTGAGCATGCGGCACTGCCGACCGAGCTCGTTCCCGTAGACGCGCACGTCCATGACCCGTCCGGCGCCTACGTCGGCAAGATCCTCGTATGGACGGACCGGGGAGCCACGCTCGCGGCCCTGGAGTTCGCCTGGGTCACCGACGAGATGCCCACGTCTCTCCCGACCGTCATGCACGGCCGGCTCAGCTGGCCGTCCTGACGGCTCCGCCCCCCCCTCAGCCCCTATGCCCCGCAGGGGACGAGATCGCCACGTGAGACACCGTCTAAGGACAGCGGAAGCCCGTTCCGGTCGCAGATCGGGGGGATTTTCGATCCCAGCTTGCCGCGGTCGGTCGGATTCGGTCCCGTCAGTGGCCCCCTTTTTGCCGCGCGCAGACTGACCGAGTCGATCGCACACCGCGACCAGTCCAGCTCGCCCCGCGCTCCGAGTTCGTCAAGGATCACGCGGTAGAGCCGGGCCCAGACCCGGTCCCGGCTCCACTGGGCGAAGCGCCGGTAAACCGTCTGCCAGCTCGGGCCGAACACCGGCGGCAGCTGCCGCCACGTGCAGCCCGAGGTAGCCACGAAGATGATCGCCGCCAGAGCCTCACGGTCGCCCGCCCGGCGCCGGCCACCGCCCTGCGGACGTATCACCACCGTCGGCGGCACAACCCGCCTGAACAACATCCACAACTCGTCCGGCACCAACCGCTCAATGAGATCCGCCATGCACGGCTCAACGAACGATCACACCATAAGAAACGACGTCTAACTTCGGCTGCTGCGCCTGCCGCCGACATCAGTGCAGCCATGAACGTACTGGTTCGGCGCCACCCCGAACTCGACCACGGGTTGGAACTGGACCTGAGCCACACCGACCTGCGGAAGTGGAAGCCCGCGAATCCTGACCAAGGGCGGGCCATCCACCTACGGGGAGCGGATCTCACGGGTTCGGACCTGAGCAATATCGAGCTCAGCGATGTAGATCTCGCTGAAGCCAAGGGCTTGCCGGATAACAACATGTGGGCGAGCAACGTGCCGACCTGCTGTGTCAAGGCCCGGAACCTACAAGTTGTTTTTTTGCGAGTCCCAAGAGCTGTCCCGTAAGTGGTTCTGTGGTCGGTGGGCCTCAGAGGAAGGCCAGCGGGACGTCCTTCTCGATGCAGAGCCGCAGGATGCCCGCCAGCCGGCGGGCATCCTCGATGTGCTGCTGGAGGAGCTGATCACCGCTCTCCCGTGCCCACTGGTCGGTGATCGCCTCCAGCCGGACCAGGACCGACGCGCACTCGGTAGGTGAGAGGTCCTCACCGCCGGCATCCGGATGATCGAGGAGTGGCTCCAGAGCGGTGGACACCTCGCTCCACGGGCGCTCGCCGCCGAAGCCCCACATCTCGGAGAGGGCGAACCCCTCGGCCTCGGCCAGACGCCGCCGGAACACGGCAAAGCCGCTGTAGGACCAGGCGACATCCGGACTGTTGTTGTCTCCGTCGCCCGGGAAAAGAACCAGCCCCATGTGTCCTCCCCGCTTGCCGAATACACAGGATCGAGGACATGGGGCAGCCTCGGCAACTGAGATGATCTTGTTGTGTCTTGTGTGATCACGGCGTCGGAACCGTCCTGGATAGCCCCGTTCACCGGGCTCAGCCCGCGCACCTTCGGGAAGCTGGTGACGGTGCTGCGTCGCGCAAGTGCGGACACAGCCCGCAAGGGCCGGCCGTGGAGCCTTCCACGGGAAGACCGGACCTTGCTGGTCACCGCGTACTGGCGCACGAACCTCACCATGCGCCAGCTCGCCCCGCTGTTCGGTGTGTCGAAGTCGGCGGCGGACCGTATCATCGACCACCTTGGACCGATGCTCGCGCTCCAGCCCCGCAAGCGGTTCTCCAAGGACACCGTGCTCATCGTGGACGGAACTCTGGTTCCCACCCGGGACCACGCCGTGGCCGAACGCTCGAAGAACTACCGGTACTCCACCAACCACCAGGTCGTCATCGACGCCGGCACCCGCCTGATCGTCGTGGTCGGCCGGCCGCTCACCGGGAACCGCAACGACTGCAAGGCGTGGGAGGAATCCGGCGCCAAGGCCGCCGTGCGTTCGGCAGCTTCCTGCGTCAGGACCTCGACGCGGTGACGGCTGGTCTGACCCTGCCCTACAGCTCAGGCGTCGTCGAAGGCCACGTGTGCCGCGTGAAACTGCTGAAGAGAAGCATGTACGGACGCGCAACATTCGCCCTGCTGCGGGCACGTGTTCTCGCGAGACCGTGAGCCCGGGCCCAGGCTCAGGCCGGGCCTGCCGCCCTGCCTGACCTGCGGATCGGCGGCCCAAGAACCTTGTCGACTTCCGTGGCCGCGACGTCGAGAAGCTCCTCACCGAACAGGCAGAGAGACCCCTCCCAAGGGTGGCCAAAACTGCCGAAGCGGAAGTCCTCCGCAAGGAAAATGAAGTAGTCCCCGTCGGGATACGGGCTCAGCGGCCAGGCCGGTTGCCCAGGACCGCCGACCTCCTGCGGTGCGAAGCAGTACGACGTGTGCTGCCAGTCGAGGGCGAACAGAGTGCCCGACGGGCCAACGCAGGAAGACAGCCCCTGCTCGACGACCGCGACCAGGCGGTCCAGGCGCTCGTCACCCGGATCATCGTCAAGTGCAGCAAGGCTCCAGGTCACCGACGCGACGGGCTCCTCGATGGCCGGCCACTTGATCGGATTCGTACTCGGACGGAAGCTGAAATCCTCGTAGAAACGGTCCCATACACGCCGGTACTCGGCCTCTGGCAGCACGACTACGGGATTTTCGATCATGCCGCGATCCTACCGATCCGCCTGGTGGCCGCAGAAAGATCGTTCACGGAAGTGCGGACAGAACCATTTTCAACGAGCCCCATCACACACGGGTCCCCGAGCGGTGCCTGCGCCAGCGCGACGCCGGAAGGGTCGGGGGCGGCGTGGGTGCGTCACTCGCGGCAGCCCTGTGCCGGCGAGGGTTCCGGCGGCCACCGTGCCGATCCGGACGAGGTCTGACGCAACCTGGCGGGAGCCACCGGGGCGCCTGCGGGCCTTCACAAGCGCAGCTGGCAGGGACGATCACGGCGCGCTGATCATCTGGTCGCCGAGCGTGGACTATGTTGGACACGAGTGATGCAAGAGGGAGGTCGCCGGGTGTCATCGAGCCAGCAGGCGCGCGCGCAGGCGGCCGCAATCACACCGGGTGGAGCTTCGCCGGGGCAGGAGAAGACTCCCTCCGACCGGTTGCTCGCGCTCTTCGACGGGCACCGGCTCTCCCCCGGCCAGCGGCGGATCGCCCAGTATCTGGTGGATCACCTCACCGAGGCCGCTTTCCTCTCGATCACGGAGCTCGCCGAGCGGGTCGGGGTCAGCCAGCCCTCGGTGACCCGCTTCGCGGTGTCCCTCGGGTTCACCGGGTATCCCGCCCTGCGCGAGGCGCTTCAGCCGATCGCCCTGAGCGCGGTGGCGGGCGTTCCGGGCAGCCGCGAGCAGTTGCGGCACAACGAACTCCAGGCCGCTGTCGACGCCGAGATCCAGAACCTGGAGAACGTCCGGCGGCTCCTCGCCGACACCGACCACGTCCTGGAGATCGGCCGCGAACTGGCCGACTCGGTGCCCCTGGCCATCCTCGGCCTGCGCATCTCGGTGTCTCTCGCGGAGTACTTCGCCTACGCCGCCCGCCGCATCCATCCCGATGTCCGCGTGGTGACCCGCGGCGGCAGCGTCGCCTACGACGCCTTGCTGCAGGCCCGGGCGGCCGGCGGCGGCTGGGTGCTGGCCTTCGCGATGCCTCGGCACGCCAAGGAGACGCTGGCCGCACTACGGGCTGCCCGGAGCACCGGCCTGCGCGTCGTGCTGATCACGGACCCCATCGTCGGTCCGCTCGTCGAGGAGGCGGACGTGGTGCTGACCGCCGAGACCGGTTCGCGGCTCGTCTTCGACTCGTACGCCGCCCCCGGCATGATCTCCGCCGCCTTGCTCCAGGCCATGGCGGACGCCCGTCCGGAGCGGACCCAGGCTCGACTCGAACAATACGAACAGGCCGCTGACCAGCACGGATTCTTCCTCTAAGGGGCACAGGCCCGGGCTCCGTCCGCGCCGCCGGCACGGGGGTATGCAGCCTTCATCACGCATGAAATTTTTCATACCCTTGCATACTCGGCGGTATATATATTTACTGACTCCGGTGTTCCGCATCCCCGAGGCCGGGAAGGACGACTCCACGTCCTCTTCGAACAGCCACCCGATGGGCCGCCCCCTCCTCCTTGGCCCCACCGGGTGATGGGCAGGGCTCTCGGATCCTGTGGAACGCACGGCGGCCTCGGTCAACCCTTGGACCGAGGCCGCCCCACCATTGTCTCGATCAGAGCTTCGACACCCCTCGGAAGTGACGAGAATGTCCCAGACGGCCACCCTCACGCGCAGCCCGGACTGGCCACTCCAGGTCAAGGCCCCCGGCATGCCCGACTGGGAACGCACCGCCACCCAGTGGCTGCGCAATCTCCTCCCGGCCCGCTATGGCGGCTACCTGCCGCTCACCCGTCACCCCGTCCTCCTCACCCGGCACGTCCAGCTGCAGCTCGAACACGAGACGCGCGCGGTGCGCGCGGCCCTGCGCACCAGCAGGGCCGAGCTGCCGGCGATGGGCGTGGCCGAGTCGGTCATCGAGAAGACGATCAGGATGTACGCCGTCGAGCTCGAACAGCTCGCCCGTCTCTCCCGCGGCGTCCGCCTGGTCTCCGAGGCCCTGGTCATGGACTCCCCGGCCCCACGCAGGCGCTGACCCAGCCGGAACGTCGCAGGGATGTCCAGTGGGACGCAAGTCTCCGTATCCGGAAGAGTTCAGGAAGGACGCTGTCGCCCTCTACCGAGCCGCAGCCGGGAAGTGGACCTACCCGGCCGTGGCCGCGGATCTTGGCATCACTGCGGAATCGCTGCGGACGTGGGTGCGCAAGGACGAGGCCGAGGCCGTACCCGGATGCCGTGACACGGGCGGCGAGGGGTATAAGCCGGCCCGGCTGAGGGCGGAAAACGCCCGGCTGCGGAAGGCCGAGAAAGAGTGGCACCTCGAGCGCGAGATCCTGCGCCGGGCAGCCCCGTATTTCGCTGGTGTCGGCGTACTCGTTGAAGTGCTCAGCCAGGTACGGGTGAACGGACTCTGTCGCTGATCTTGTGATGCTGTGCGGCTGAGCTGGGCAGCCTTTGGGTGTGCGGTTCTGGGGGTTTGGTGCGATTGTTTCCGCATCTGTCGGGTGTGGTGGTGGAGTCGATCTCGCGGAAGGCGTGTGTGGTCACGTTTCGTACGCGGGCCCGGGCCGACGCGGCGAGATGCCCGCAGTGCATGTCGCTGTCGTGGCGGGTGCACGGTCGGTACGAACGGCGCCTGGCGGACGCCGCCGTGGGTACGACTCCGACGGTTGTCCGGCTGACGGTCCGTAGGTTCAAGTGCCTCAGTCCTGACTGCCCGGCGGTGACTCTCGCCGAACAGATACCGGGCCTGACCAGCCCCCATGCCCGACACACCCCGGTCCTGCGCAAGCTGCTGGCGTGGGTCGCCGAGGCCCTGGCCGGCCGGGCCGGCGCCCGGCTCGCCCGGCGGATGGGAATGCCGGTGGCCAAGGACACCCCGCTTCGGCTTCTGCGTGCGTCCGATCTGGAGGATCCCGGTGCTGTGCGGGTCCTGGGGTGGACGAGTTCGCCCTGCTCAAGGGGCACAACTACGCGACGCTGCTGGTCGACCTCGAAGCCCGCCGCCCCGTCGATGTCCTGCCCGGTCGCGAGGCAGAGACGGTCGCCCGCTGGCTAGAGGACCATCCGGAGGTGGAGATCGTCTGCCGCGACCGGGCATCCGCCTATGCCGAGGCAGCCCGGGCGGCCGCACCTCAAGCGGTCCAGATCGCAGACGTCTGGCACCTGTGGAACAACCTCGCCAAAGCCGTCGAACGAACTCTCACCAGCCACTACGCCTGCATCCGTGCCGGCCACGAAGCCGCCAGGCAACCCGACGAGGAGACCATGGCGCCACCGCCGGACGGCACATTCGACGTCAACGGACGCCCGCGCCGGATCGTCGGCCGGATCCGCGAACGACACCGCCGGGTCCACGAACTGCTGGCCCAGGGCCGTTCCCTTCGGGGGATCAGCCGGGACCTCGACCTGGACTACTACGCCGTCCGTCGATACGCACGCACCGCCAACGTCGACGAGCTGCTGGTCAAGGTCACCCAGCGACGGACCCTGCTCGACGACTACAAGCCCTACCTCTACGAACGCTTCGCCCAGGGCTGCCGCAACGCCAGCCAACTCTTCCGGGAGGTCCGTGACCAGGGCTTTCGCGGAGACAGAACGGTTGTCAACCGCTACGTCCGCCAGCTCAAGCAGGGTGTCGAGACGGTCCCTCCGGCACCGGCCCTGCCCAAACCGCGGCGGGCACTTCGCTGGGTCATGACGCATCCCGACCGGTTGCGGCCGCATGAAGTACTCGGTCTCAAGGCCGTCCGGGCCTCTTGTCCCGAGCTCGACACGGCCGTCGAGCACGTCCGCAACTTCGCCATCCTCATGCACGAGCGACGCGGCCAGGACATCTTCGACTGGATCGAACAGGTCCACGACGGCGACCTGCCGTCACTGCAACAGTTCGCCCGTGGACTCCTCCACGATCAGGACGCCGTCGTCGCCGGCCTCTCATCAACCTGGAGCTCAGGGCAAGTTGAAGGCCAAGTCACCCGGGTCAAGCTGATCAAGCGGGCGGGATACGGCCGAGCCAAACTCGACCTCCTGCGAACCCGAATCCTGCTCAGAACCTGACCACAACCCCATCACAAGATCAGCGACAGAGTCCGTTCATCCGTACGTGCCTGGGCACGTTCACGTGTACGCCGACACGGGGGCGCCGGCCGCGGTCGGCTCTGTTCACGTCGCAAGGTTCTGGCACAACTTCCGTGAAGTCGAACCGCCCCTCAGTGCCCGAGGTCGGCGACCCTGATGAACCGGCAGGTCCGCGGCTCGTCCGGAGGCGGGCACGAGCCCGGTCGGCGTGGTTTCACGGAAGTTGTGCCAGAACCCGGGAAGGGGAGTCGTTTGGCGACGACTCCGGGAGTCGCCTCCCGTGTAGTCGGCATGATCGATGTCGATGAGTGGGGGCGTCATCTGGGGCCCTGCCGTTGTCCGTGGCAGGCACGGCTGTCGCGCACGGAGCTCGCTGTCCGGTGTTGGTCTGAACCGGTATGGGCGGGTCAGCGGGCGAGGGAGACGGCGAAGGGCTCAAAGCCGTGTCGGCGCAGGACGTGGGGCACGACCAGGATCATGGACTCGGTGGCGCGGGCTGTGGTGATGTCGCCGAGGTTCTCGATCCATGCGGGCTGCCAGCCCAGGTCGCCGAGCAGGCCGGTGACGGTCGTCTTCGCGTTCTCGTCGTTGCCCGAGACATAGACGGTCGGTGGGGTGGCCAGGGTTTCGGGAGCGGTCATGACCGTGAACAGCATGGTGTTGAGGGTCTTGACCACATGGGTGTCGGGGAGGGCGGCTTGGAGCTGCTCGGCGAGGCTGCTGCCGGGATAGCACAGGTCGCCGGGCAGACCGTCACCGGCGTCGCGGGTGGCGTTGGAGACGTCGATGAGGATCTTTCCGGCGAGCTCGGCGCGCAGGCCGGCGAGGCGCTCGAGGGCGCTGTCGCCGGGCGTCGCGTTGATCACGATGCCGGCGGTGCGGGCGGTGGTGCGCTGGTCGGCGAAGGAGACACGGGGCTCTGTGCCTTCGGGGGCCGCTGTGGTCTCTTGCGTCGGGCTCCGGCGGCCGAGGATGACGTGGTGTCCGGCCTCGGAGAGCTTGTTGGCCAGGTTGGTGCCGACGCGGCCGGTGCCCAGGATGCCGATGCTGGTCATGCGGTGATGCTCCTTGCGGTATCGGGTGGGGAAGAGCGGGGACGTGCGGTCAGGCGATCGGTGAGAGGACCTTGAGGGCGGCGGTGTGGATGCCGGGGGCGGCGGCCAGGAAGTCGCGACTGCCGATGGCCCAGGGCTCGCCCGCCAGGTCGGTGACGGTGCCTCCGGCCTCGGAGACCAGCAGGGCGCCGGCGACCAGGCCGGAGCGGACGTCGGAGAACTGCCAGAAACCGTCCAGGCGTCCGGCGGCGACGTGGATGAGTTGCATCGTGGCGGGAACGGACACGCGCACGACCAGGCCGTTGACGAGCATGGCGGTGACGGAGTCGCCGATCCGCCGGAAGGTGCGCTCGTCCTCGCCGGGCCTGGCCTGGCCGGTGCCGGTGAGCGCGGCGCCCAGGTCGGTCTTGGCGGACGCCTTCAGGAGGTGGTCGTTGAGGCGGGCACCGCCGCCGGCGACGGCGGTGTAGGTGTCGCCGGTCAGCGGCAGGTGCACGACGGTGAGAACCGGATGGTTGTCGCGCACCAAGGTGGCGGTCACGGCCCAGTCCTCCATGCCGTGGACGTGGTTGATGTTGCCCTCCGCGGGGTCGACGACCCACCACTCCCCGGGCGGGAGCGCGCCGCCGGCCAGCTCGTCCTCGGCCCACCGCGACCCCGGTCGGGACCGCAGCAGCGGCTCCCTCAGCACGTCCAGCACCGCGTCGTCGTTGGCGTGGATCTCCTCGACGACCTCGTCCAGGCTCACTCCTCGGGCGTGCGAGGTGTGGCGGTCCCGGAGGGTCACACCGGCGGTCTTCACCGCTGCGGTCACCTCGGGCAGGAGCGTCGTGTCGGCGTGGAAAGGCATGGCTGTGCTCATGGTCGGCTTCCCTGGGTTCGGTCGATGCGGGGCGGCTCGTCCCGCACCCACACTTCGAACGTAGGGCCCGTGACGGTTAACGACAAGTGCATGCTTTTCACTCGTAGAGTTACTCTCATGCAACTGGACTTGAACCTGCTGACCGCACTGGACGCCCTGCTGGAAGAGGGCAGTGTCACCGGCGCCGCAGACCGCCTCCACGTCACCGCCCCGGCGATGAGCCGCTCCCTGGGCCGCATCCGCAAGGCCACCGGCGACCAGATCCTGGTCCGCACCGGCCGCACCATGGTCCCCACCACCCGCGCATCGGCCATGCGCGCCCAGGTCCACGCCCTCGTGCAGCAGGCCCACCAGCTGCTCTCCGCACAGCAGGAACTCGACCTGGCGGCGCTGGAACGGGTCTTCACCGTGCGCTGGCACGACGCCCTGACCACCGCCTGCGGCACCGCCCTGATCACCGCCGTCCACCGGCAAGCCCCCCGCATCCAGCTGCGCCTGCCCGCCGAACCCGGCACGGACACCCCCGAGCTACGCCGAGGCGAGGTCGACCTCGCGTCGAGCTCCAGCCCTCCGACGCTCCCCGACATCCGCCACCGCCTCGTCGGCAGGGACCGGCTGGTCGTCGCCGTCCGACCAGGCAACCCGCTCACCGAAGGCCCCATGAGCCTCGAGCACTACGCTGCCGCCGAACACCTCACCGTCTCGCGGCGCGGAAACCTGCGCGACCCGATCGACGACGCCCTGACCACACGTGGCCTCGAGCGTCGCGTCGTGGCCGCCGGCCCCACCACCGCCTTCGCCCTGCAACTCGCCCTCGGCACCGACCTGGTCGTCACCCTCCCGGACGCCGTCACCCGCACGGCCCGGGAACAACTCGGCCTGGTCACACTGCCGCTTCCGCTTCAGTTGCCCGACGTCCCCCTGTACCTGCTCTGGCACCAGCGCTACGACGACGATCGCGCCCACACCTGGCTGCGCGAAACGGCCGCCGAAACCGTCCAGGCACTTTTCGTACCGCCGACCGCCTCTCCCCACCCCCTCACCGACTGGACCGGGCAGTGACGGATACGCCCGAGGAGAGGCCCGCCGGCAGCTGACTCCCGTACTCGCGAACACCGTCTGTTCGTCCGAGCGTGCGACGCCCGAAGCCATGTCAAAACGGCGTCGCTACTCGCGTACGAAGCCACGAGTGTGATCGCGCCGCTGCTCGGCTTCCGCCTCTGCTCCTGCTCGGCAACGGGAGGGTGCGGGTTGTGCGTCAGTGCGCAACGGCCCGGACGACGGGGCCTGCACGCGGTCAGCCTGTGGGGATGGACAAGTTGATCGAGTTGGCCAGCACGCTCGTCTCGGGGGGATGATCGCCGTCCTCGCGCCATGGCTGACCAACCGCTCCCGCAACCGCCAGGAGCAGCAGGCCGAGATCGGCGCCCTGCGGGTGCAGGCGGATGCGATGACGGTGGCAGTGGCAGTGGCGGTGGCGGTGGCGGTGGCGGTGGCGGTGGCGGTGGCGGTGGCGGTGATGGAACTGCAGGGCGCGGCCGCCGCCAACCGGCTGCTGCGGGAGGGGTCGGCCGAGCGCGGCCGGACCTCCTGCTGGCCGTCCTCGCCTTCGCCGGCGGTGCCGCCCGCGCCCGGATCGCCGGCGGCACCGACGCGCAGAGCGGGCTCATGGGCTTCGGGCGCGCGGCCGAGCTGCTGGGCCGGGAGCGGGAGGCGAGCAAGCAGACCGTGGCCGCCGTGCGCGAGCCGCTCACCCGGCTCGCCACCGCCGCCGCCCCGCTCATGCGCTCCTCCGACCCTGCGGTCGTCACCGCCATCGAGCAGCTGCTGAACGCCCTGCCGGACGTGGAGAACACCGCGCGCCTGGAGGCTGCGCTGGAGGCGTTCTGCCGGGCCGTCAACGCCCCCACCGCGCCGCAGCTGTCCTGGTGGGCACGGCGCCGTGCCGCGCGTACGACCTGTCCGTGTCGGTGCACTCCACGTCCAGGCCGTGCGCGCGGGTGCTGTCGGCGCGGAAGTACATCCGGGCCAGGCCCTCGGCGGCGATCTGCCGGAGCTGGTCCTCGCCGGCGCCCTGCTCCCGTGCGCTGAACAGCTGGTCGGCGTACTCGGGCGGCAGGGCCTGGGTGATGCCCCGGATCCGGGCATCGTCGGTCGTGCCTGCGGCGGCTTCGAAGCCGAAGCGGGCGCGGGTGGAGACGACCAGCCCGCTCGTGGTCGCCGCCTTCTGCCTCGCCCTCGCGCAGACCTGCGGCTGCCAACTCTTCTTCACCTCGCCCTCCAGGCGGGCGCGCGGCTCCTGGCGGGGCCGCTTGAACTTGCCCGTCACGTACCGCTCCACGGTGCGCTGGGAGATACGGCAGCGCGGACCTCTCCCTCGCGGCTCTCGTGGACGACGTGTTCAGGTTCGTCCAGTTCCCCCACGCCTGAGCGAGCCCTCCGCCGGGGCACTATCACTCGGATTTCCCGCGATCCCGATCAGCAGGATCGCCAGGCCGACGCCCATGATGCCGGAGAGTTCCTGGAGGGCGAGCGTGGTGGCGCCGACCGCGAAGATGATCAGCGCGCCAAGCCCCAAAGCGCCCGCACCTGTCTGGCCCAGGATCGGCCCGGCGATGAGCGCGCCGTCGCTGTCCCCGTTCATGATCTACGCCCGCGCCGTCGCCTCATCGGGCAGCGCTCGGGGTCCAGAGGCGAGCCGGGCAGCTCGTCCAGGCGGTTCACCGCCCGCTCGGCCAAGGCCCGCGGCGCCGCGACACCGAAGGTCGCGTCCTTGAGGCGGGGTTCGTGCCACGCGCCCACGCGCCCACGAAAGAAGCGATGGAACAGCAGCTGCAGGGTCCTCACGCCGATGACCAGGATCGTGACCCGTCGGGTGACCGCGCCCCTCACCTCGGACAAGGTGCTCCGTTTCATGACCTCAACAGTCTGGGGAGGGGAGTGCTCACGCGGGCTGGAGACACCCGAATGGATACCGGCACAGACGTTCTGACGTCAGGCCTCCTGGCAGGCAAGGGGCGGCCGAACAGCACCACGAGAGGTTTTGACACCCGGGGGCATGCGGCCGGGTTGCGGAGGGGGAATGCGGCGCGAACGATGGGACCCGGGCATGGACGCCTGAGGCGGGGGATCACCAGCCGCGGCCGGCGAGGCCGTAGGAACAGGGCACGTGTGTGCTCGTGACCATGGAGTCGACATGACCGAGCTTCCTCCTCCGATCACGCCTTACCTCGAGCCGGCCGCGAAGGAGCTGTGCGAGGCGACCGACCCGCACCCCCGGATCTACGAGGTGCCGCCCGAGAAGGGCCGTGACATCCTCCTCGGCCTGCAAAGCGATGCGAGCGTGCCGCGCCCGGAGGTCGACGAGGAATGGGTCGACGTCGACGCCGGCCAGTGGGGCACCGTCCGCACCCGCATCATCCGCCCCAAAGGAGCCACCGGGCCCCTGCCCGTCGTCTTCTACATCCACGGCGCCGGCTGGGTCTTCGGCGACGACCAGACCCACGACCGCCTCTTCCGTGAACTGGCCGTCGGCGCCGGTGCCGCCGGCGTCTTCCCCGTCTACGACCGCGCACCCGAGGCGAAGTACCCCACCCAGGTCGAGCAGAACTACGCCGTGGGCCAGTGGGTCCTGAAGAACGGCGCCGACCACGGCCTGGACACCTCCCGCATCGCCGTCACCGGCGAATCGGTGGGCGGCTGCATGTCCACGGTCTTCGCCCTGATGAACAAGGAACGCGGCGGCATCGACCTCAAGGCCCAGTGCCTGCTCTACCCGGTCACCAACGCCGACTTCGACACCCCCTCCTACCTGCAGTTCGCCGAGGGCTACTACCTCACCCGCGACGGCATGCAGTGGTTCTGGGACGCCTACACCACCGACCCCGCCCAGCGCGCCGAACACCACGCCTCCCCCCTGCAGGCCTCCCTCGACCAGCTCAAGGGCCTGCCCACCACCCTGGTCATCACCGACGAGGCCGACGTCCTGCGCGACGAGGGCGAGCAGTACGCCAACAAGCTCCGCGAGGCCGGCGTCGACGTCACCTCCGTCCGCGTCCAGGGGATGGTCCACGACTTCCTCCTCCTCGACAGCCTCCGCGACACCCGCGCCGCCAACGTCGCCCGCAAACTCGCCGTCGACTTCCTCCACACCGCACTCCACAACACCTGACACGCACCCGTGCTTCTCTGCGCATGAAGCACAAAGCCGGGCCTGCCGACGCGATCACGATGTCGGCAGGCCCGGGCTGCGTTTCGGCCGGGCCGTCGGTGCGGGTCCCCGCTCTGCGAGATACCCCACACACCTCGATGTTTACGATGCCTACATTCTTGCCCTAATGTGAGTGGTGCACACATCGTAAGCGATCGAGATGGAAGAGAGACCGGGATGACCAGCGAGCTGTTCTCGCCGTTGACCCTGCGCTCCGGGCAGGTACTGAAGAACCGGATCGCGAAGGCGGCCATGGAGGAGAACATGGCCGGCGACGGCCAGCTCCCCGACCGGCAGCTGATGTCGCTGTACAAGCACTGGGCCGCCGGCGGTACCGGGCTGCTGATCACCGGCAACGTGATGGTCCACGCCGAAGCCCTGACCGGCCCCGCCGGAGTCGTACTCGACGAGAATGCGCCCCTGGAACCCTTCGTGGACTGGGCGAAGGCCGCCAAGGCCGGCGGGGCGGCGATCTGGATGCAGATCAACCACCCCGGCCGCCAGGTGGCTTCCGACATGCCCGGCGTCGTCTGGGGTCCCACCGACATCGGCGTCAGCCTGGGCAAGCACAGCAGCCGCTTCGGCAAGCCCACCGCCATGACCCCCCAGCAGATCCAGGAGACCGTGACGCGGTACGCGGTGACCGCGCGCCGCGCCGAGGAAGCCGGCTTCGACGGCGTCGAGATCCACGCCGCGCACGGCTATCTGCTGTCGCAGTTCCTCTCCCCCCTCGTCAACAAGCGCACCGATCAGTGGGGCGGATCGCTGGAGAACCGGGCCCGGATGCTGCTGGACATCGTCCGCGCCGTCCGCGCGGCCGTCTCGTCCTCCTTCGCGGTTGCGGTGAAGCTCAACTCCGCCGACTTCCAGCGCGGGGGCTTCGACGCCGACGACGCCCGCCAGGTCATCGAGATGCTCGAACCGCTCGGCGTCGACCTGGTCGAACTGTCCGGCGGCAGCTATGAGAGCCCGGCCATGACCGGCCGCCCCGCCGACGACCGCACCCAGGCCCGCGAGGCCTACTTCCTCGACCTCGCCAAGGACCTCGTCACAACCAGCCCCATCCCGCTGATGCTCACCGGCGGCATCACCAAGCGCGCGACCGCGGACAAGGTCCTCGACAGCGGCGTGGCGGTCATCGGCATGGGCACCGCCCTCGCCGTCACCCCCGACCTGCCCGCACGTTGGCGCCAGGGCCGTGAGGCCGAGCGTCACATGCGTCCGGTGACCTGGTCCGACAAGGCCCTCGCATCGGCCGCCAGCATGGCGCAGGTCCGCCACCAGATGCGCCGCCTCGCCCGCGGCAGCAGCCCCAAGCCCGGCACCCACCCGGCGATCGCCCTGATCTCCGAACGCCGCAAGCAGCGAAGGGCCCTGCGCAACTACCGCTCCTGGCTGTCGAAGTACCAGGCAGCGGCCTGAGAACGGCCGATGGCGCCCCAGCGCGCAGCCCGCCCCCGTTACGCGCGGGGCGCCATCGGCTTTGCCTTCAACCACGTACGAATTGCCGACTGCTTCAGGCGGCGTGCCGTCAAGATCAACTGGATGGCACCAGCTCACCCTGGAAGCGACAAGGGAGCGTCTGCGGCGCGCGGCGCTTCGTCCGGGCTGCGAGGCGCACCCAGTAAGCACAGGCGGGATCCAGAGACCGTCCCCACCCGGACAGAGGGAGCGCGAACATGGCGGAACCGATCAGCCTCGGCGACCAGGAGGATCCGGAAGATCCCGCAGCAGAGGATCCTGCACATGCGCCCGGCGGCCGTGCCGTGCCGTACTGGCACAACGTCCAGCACCTCGGGGGGATCCGCGCCACCTCGCCGAAAGCCTCTGCGACGGCGTCGGGGCTCCCGGATCATGACTACGCCCTCGATCCGGACGTGGAGGAGCAGTGGCCGGGTGCCGGTGAGGAATCGGGTTCCGCCACCACGATGGATCCGGTCTCCGGCGAACCCGGTGGAGAAGGTCCGCTCGAACCGGCATTCCTGCCCGGAGCTGTGACCACCGTGTGGTCAAACATCCTCTCCACAGCATTCCGCCGACTTCAGGGAGGCCGATAGGAAGCCGTGTACGGACAAGAGCGTCCGTACACGGCGTTGCCATCGCGGCTTTCCGGCAGCGGAGACGCTCTCGGGGGGAACCAGCCAAAGAAACACGTGAAGGTTTCCCCTCAGGATCCGTCAGATCACCCCACCCCGTGCTCGCGTCAACGCCTCGGGCAGAATGGGCGCCTGGCTGGACTCCCGGGCATCGAGGCGTGCCGAGATCGTCCGCCGGCCCCTCCCCCGGCTGAAAGGGGGGCTTCTCGCTATGCCCGCTCGGCGTCGCGACGGACCAGCCCGGCCCGTAAGACGTTCAGGGCGCCCGCCGTGTCCGCGAGCACGGTGCGGCGGCATGAGACGCAGCGGAAACTCTGGTCACGTTGCGGATCCTGCGATCCTCGTGCTCGATCAGGTCGTGCAGGGCCGTGTCGAGGGCCGTCTTGTGAGCATGCTCCAGGCACTGGCGGCGGATGCCGGGTGCAGTGCAGCGTGGCGGCCTCCCGCCGACCGGGCAGGCAACCGTCAGGGGCTCGCCTCCCGTGGTGGCCCTGCGCCGCCGTGGCGAAACAGGGCTCGCCACAAATCCACTCGCGCGCAACCGTCCCGATGCCGCTTCCGACCGCCTCGAATCACCTGTCCAGCAGGTTGAATTCGGTGCGGCAGTCCTGACCCTCCCCCCTCGGCGCACCCCGGTGCCGCAGACACTGAAATGCCCCTGCCATCGCCCCGAAAGCCATCTGCAGAATCCCCACACACCGTTGTTGACGGTGCATACATCGCACCCCTACAGTCATGTGTACACCGCTTACATGCCTAGTGAAGGAGCCCCCATGTCTTCAACGCAGAAGGACACCCTCAAGGTCAACCTGGGCAGCCGTGAGGTCACGGTCCCGAAGGGCGGCCTGTACGACCGGTACCGAATGAACCCCGACCTCGACGCCATCGCCCGCGACCCCCGCGTCAGCAGTGTGGACTTCTTCCGCCGGCTGCCCAAGATCAAGGTCGACTCGCCCATCGGTCCCACGCTCACCCCGAACTTCTACTACACGATGTCGAGCGCCCGGCTCACGATGATCGCGCCGACCCGTGCGATCCGCAGCCGTCTGCCCGAGGACCTCTGGCCGCTGGAGATCGTGCCGGGCCTCGGACTGATCTCGGTCATGTTCTTCCGCTACGACGTGTGCGACATCGACTTCTACACCGAAGCGGCCGTCGGCATCGCCGTCAAGCCCGCGCGGCACGGCAAGCTCGGCTTCTTCGACCTCGTCACCGGCCTGAAGAACGAGCACCTCGACGCCTACGTGCTGTCGCTGCCGGTGAACACCGACATCGCGCAGGTCCGCGGCCACGACGGCTACGGCTTCCCCAAGTGGGTCACCGAGCTCGACGTCGACATCGACGACCACCGGACGACCGCCCGCGTGGCCAACGACGCCGGCGGAGTCGATCTGTCGCTTCTGGCGACCACCCCGGCCCAGCGGGCCTACCCGAGCGGGGAGCGCGTCGGTTCGCTCACCTCGTACACGACGATCAACGGCGCGTGGCACTCCACGCTGAACCAGACCAACGTGCTGAACGCCGGCACGACGCGCAGCAGCAGCGGCATCGCCCTTCAGCTCGGTGAGGGCCGCATGTCCGACGACCTGCGGTCGCTGAAGCCGAAGCGGACCATCCAGTTCGACGTCATGACCGAGGGCCAGGCCGCCCTCCACATGCCGGTGCCCACCTCGGTCCAGAGCCGGAACAAGTAGCAGCAAGCAACAAGGAGTCCTGCCATGGTCACCGATCACGCCACCCGCACGAAGACCGCCCGCGGCCCGGCCCTGCCCGCGTCCCTCACCCCGGCCCTGCTCACGCGGCTGACCGCGCGGGTCTCGGCCGCCCCCGATGCCGCACGGGTCACCACCAACGCCCCCTACACCGGCGTTCCCCTGGCCGACCTCCCCGTCTCCACCCCTGCGGACGTCGAGGCCGCGTTCGGGCGGGCCCGGACCGCGCAGAAGTCCTGGGCAGCCACTCCGATCGCGGAGCGCAAGCGGATCCTGCTGCGCTACCACGACCTCGTCCTGGCGCGGCAGGACGAGGCGCTGGACCTGATGCAGGCCGAGAACGGCAAGACGCGCCGTGACGCCTACCTCGAGGTCCTCGACATCGGCATCGTCTCCCGCTACTACGCCCGCACTGCCGCCAAGTACCTCAGCCCCAAGCGTCGCCGCGGCGCGATACCGCTGCTCACCCACACCACCGAGCTGCGCCACCCCAAGGGCGTCGTCACCGTCATCTCGCCGTGGAACTACCCGCTCAGCATGGCCGCCAGCGACACCATCGCGGCACTGATGGCCGGCAACGCCGTCGTGCAGAAGCCCGACACCCAGACCGCCCTCACCGCCCTGTGGTCCATGAACCTCATGTACGAGGCGGGCCTTCCGGCCGATGTCTGGCAGATGGTGATCGGACGGGGCAGCTCCATCGGCGGCGCGCTGATGGACAACGCCAGCTACATGATGTTCACCGGCTCCACCTCCACCGGTCGCCAGATCGCGAGCGACGCCGGCAGGCGCCTCATCGGCGCCTCCCTGGAGCTCGGCGGCAAGAACGCCATGATCGTCCTGGACGACGCCGACATCGACAAGGCCGCCGAGGGCGCCGTCAACGCCTGCTTCCCCTCCGCCGGCCAGCTGTGCGTCTCCATCGAGCGCCTCTACGTGGCCGAGTCGATCCGCGACAAGTTCGTCGCCGCGTTCGTCGCGCGGACCAAGAAGCTCAAGATCGGTGCCGCGTACGACTACAGCATCGACGTCGGCAGCCTCACCACCCCGTCCCAGCTCAAGACCGTCACCGCACACGTCGCCGACGCCGTGTCCAAGGGCGCCACCGTCCTCGCCGGCGGCAAGGCACGCCCCGACCTCGGGCCGCTTTTCCACGAGCCGACCATCCTCACCGACGTCACTTCCGACATGACGGTGTACGACCACGAGACGTTCGGCCCCGTCGTCTCCCTCTACTCCTACCGCGACGTCGATGAGGCCATCGCCATGGCCAACGCCACCGCCTACGGCCTCAACGCCAGTGTCTGGTCGGGCAACGGCGCGCGCGGCCGGGCCGTAGCCGCCCGCGTCCACGCCGGCACCGTCAACGTCAACGAAGCCTTCGCCGCGGCCTGGGGAAGCATCGACGCCCCCATGGGCGGCATGGGCGACTCCGGGCTCGGCCGCCGTCACGGCGCCGACGGCATCCTCAAATACACCGAGGCCCAGACCGTCGCCCACCAGCGCATCCAGGGCTTCTACCCGCCGTCCCGCATCAGCCCCGAGACGTGGGCCACGCTCCTGACCAGCGCTCTGAAGGTCATGAAGGCAGTGGGGGTCCGCTGAACTCCGGGCACTCCGAAGCCGCCCGTCACATCCGTAAAACTCCGCCTGGTCCACCGCCGCGCCACGCCGTCGGTGGGCGGGACGAGTACCGCGACTGCGTAGCTATGGCGCCGGCCGGTCGTGGTGCGACTCAGTTCGCCTTGCTCTTCCCTGTCGCGGCGAGCCAGGCTCGGTAGCTGCGCAGGGCACTGCGCTGCTTGCGGCGTTCGGAGATCAGTGCGAGCAGGGGGCTGGTGTCGGGCTTGGTGTTGCGTCCGCGGGCAAGGCGGCGCATCTGGTGCCGCACCCTGGCCATGCCGGCGGTTGCGGCAAGGGCTTTGTCGGACCAGGTCAGCGGTTCCATTGTGCGGCCGGCCTCACGGTAGTCCCACCAGCGCCGGGGGAGGTCGGGGGGTGAGGGTGAGGGCGGTTCCCATGCCGACGAGCGCCACACCGTTGTAGAGGACGCGCTCTGCGGTGACGCGGCGGTTGATGCCGCCGGTGAGCATGAGGGGCAGGGGGCTGGTCTTGACGAGGTCCTTGGCGAGGTCGAGGAAGTAGGCCTCGCGGGCCTGGGTGCGGTCGTCGGCGGGGCGGCCGGTCATGGCCGGGCTCTCATAGCTGCCGCCGGACAGTTCGACCAGGTCGACGCCGAGCGGTTCGAGCATCTCGATGACCTGGCGGGCGTCGTCGGCGTCGAAGCCCCCGCGCTGGAAGTCGGCGGAGTTGAGCTTCACCGCGACCGCGAAGGCCGGGAAGACGGCGATGCGGATGGCGCGGACGATGTCCAGGAGCAGACGGGCGCGGTTGCGCAGCGATCCGCCCCACTGGTCGGTGCGCTTGTTGACCAGGGGGAGAGGAACTGCGAGAGGAGGTAGCCGTGGGCGGCGTGTACCTCGACGCCGTCGAAGCCGGCCTTTTCGGCGAGGTGGGCTGTGATGGCGAACCGGGTCACGGTGTCGTCGATCTGCTGGGGGTCATGGCGGTGGGGCGGCCGAAGCGGCTGCTGTGCTCGCCCAGGGACACGCCGATGTCGGACGGCCCCCAGGCCACGCCGGGCATGTCGGCGGGCACCTGACGGCCGGGGTGGTTGATCTGCATCCAGACCATGCCTCCGCCGGACTTGGCCACCTTCGCCACTCGGTGAAGGGCTTCAGGGGCGTGTACTGGTCGAGTACGACTCCGGCGGGGCCGGTCAGCGCTTCGGCGTGGACCATCACGTTGCCGGTGATCAGCAGCCCGGCGCCGCCGACGGCCCAGCGTCGGTGGAGGGTGAGTATCCGTCCTCCGAGGAGTTGGCCGTCGTCGGCCATGTTCTCTTCCATGGCCGCCTTCGCGATCCGGTTCTTCAGCACCTGCCCGGAGCGCAGGAGCAGCGGGGAGAACAGCTCATCGGCCATCCCTGTTTCCCTCTTCCCTTTCGATCATTTAAGATGTATGCACCGTTCACATTAGGGCGCGATGTCGGCACCGCAAACATAGGGAAAGAGAGTGTGACCCATGCCACAGGCCAGTGCGTATCATCACGGTGACCTGCGGGCCGCCTGTCTGCGGGCGGCACGGGAACTCCTGGAGGAGGACGGCAGCGCGGCCCTCTCGCTGCGCGCGGTCGCCCGCAGGGCCGGAGTCTCGGCCACGGCCCCCTACCGTCACTACGCGGACCGCGAGGCGCTCGTCTCCGCGGTCGCCGCCGAGGGCTACCGCGAGCTCGCCCAGCATCTGACAGCGGCCCACCCCGCCCCGTCGACCCCCGACGATCTGGCCGCCGTCGCCACCGCCTACGTCCGGTTCGCGCTCGACCACCCCGCGATGTTCCGCGTCATGTTCGCCGAACCCTGCGACCCGACCAGCGAGGAACGCGTCGCCGCGACCGCCGCCATCTCCGCGTACGTCCAGGGCATCGTCCGCGACGCCTTCCCCGGGGCTGAGGACACCGGTGCCCTGTCGACCACCGTCTGGGCCCTCGTCCACGGCCTGGCGTTCCTGCACCTCGACGGCAAGCTCGACGCCTCCACCCCCGAGGCCGTCGCCGACCAGGTCCGTTCCTCCGTGATCGCCCTGTTCACCGCCTCCCCCGTGATCCAGAAGGCGGCCGCGGCGAGCTGACCGCCGGAAGTGAACACGACCGCGTCGCGTCGTCGGCCGAGCGCGGCGGGCAGCTCGGCCAGCGCGGCGACGGCGCCCTCCGCGAACGCGGCCCAGGTTCCGCCCTCGGGGCTCGGAGTCCTTCATCCAAGCCATCAGGGCATGGTCGAACAGGTCCTGCACGGACCGCTCCTTGTCGGGTGCGGGAGCGTAACGGGCCAGCAGGGCGAGGTGGTCGTACTTGTTCCAGCGGGCGTCCTGATGCAGCGGCCCCTGGAATCCTGCTGCGTCGGCGGCGATGCGGGCGGTGTCGCGCTGGCGGGTGAGGGTGCCGGCGACGAGGTACGGGTCGCGCAGCCCGCGACGGGCGAGTTCCTGGCCGACGACGGAACCCTGAGCGCGGCCGAGGTCGGACAGGACGTCGTAGTCTCTCGCGGCGAAGGACGCCTGGCCGTGACGGACGAGGCAGATGAGGGGCATGGGGGTGCTCCTGTTAGGCGATCACGGCGATCCGGAACAGGCCGAAGACCTCGCAGAAAGACCAGTTCTCGGCGGAGAGACCCGTCCGGTCGCAGTGCCGTTCGACGGTCTCCGCGCGGGTGAGCATGCCGGGCAGGTGACTGGGCTGGGGGCGCATCGCCCGGGCCATGCGGCTGTCGTCGGCCTGCACCCGGTAGGCCATGGCACTGCCGAGGTCCATCAGCGGGTCGACCAGGGTGGCCAGTTCCCAGTCGAGGGCTCCGGCGACCTGGAGGGTCTCCTCGTGGAGGACGAGGTTCTCAGGGCGCCAGTCGTTGTGGACGACGCAGAGGGCGGTGCCGTCGGGCTGGTGGTCGGCCAGCCAGGCCGTCACGTGCCGGAAGCCGGGCGTGTTCCAGATGCGGGCCTGTGCGTAGTGGCGGGTCCAGCCCTCCACCTGCCGGCGGACGTAGCCTTCGCCCTTGCCGAGGTCGTCGAGTCCGGCCGTTGCGGGGTCGACCCGCTGCGGGTCGGCGAGGGTGCCGACGAAGACCTCCGACAGTGCCCGCGCCCTGCTGGGTGACAGGGCCATGCCTTCCGGGAGTTTTCCGCGGAGGATGAGTCCGGGCACCTTGCCCATGACGTAGAAGTCGGCGCCGATGACGTCAGGGTCCTGGCAGAGCGCCCGGACGGTGGGGACGAGCGGGAAGACGGGTTCCAGCGCCTTTTGGACGCGGTACTCACGGGCCATGCCGTGCGCGGAGCCGGCCTTCTTGCCCGCCGGCCGGCGGCGCAGAATCAACTCTGTTCTCAAATGCGGGTAGTTCAGCAGGTAGGCGAGGTTCGATGCGCCGCCCGTGAACGGGGCGACTTCGGGGCCGGGGTCCGTAAGGCCGTCCATCTGCGGCGTCAGCCAGGCGCGGACGCCTTCGACGTCGAAGGCGTCCATGGCGTGAATCGCGCTCTGGTCGGTGGCGATGTAGCCAGGGAGGAGGGTGGTGACGGCGATGGGTGTGGGGTGACGGTCATCTCGGCCCGGATGCCTTCGGCGAGGGCGGACAGGCCGGCCTTGCTGGCCGCGTAGGTGGTGAGGTTGCGGGGAAGGCCGCGCAGGGCGCTCATGGAGGAGACGACCACGAGGTGCCCAGAGCCCTGGGCGCGGAAGGTCTCCATGATGGCCTCGCACTGCACGAGGGCGGCGGTGAAGTTGGTCCGGGCGGTCTGCAGGTTGGCGTCGAAGCGGCCGGTTCCGATCGGTTTCCCTTTGCCCAGACCGGCGTTGACGATGATCCGATCCGGGCCGTCCAGGTCTTCGCGCAGCGCGTGGAAGGCGTCGAAGACCTGCTGCTGGTCGTTGACGTCGAGGCTGCGTACGGACACCTTGATGCCCGGGTGTGCGGCGAGGAGTTCTTCGCGGAGCGCTTGCAGGCGATCGGTACCAGGACGGCTTGGCGGGACGTGCCCGAGCGCTATGGTCCGTGGGCAACGCTGCATACGCGTTTTCGCAGATGGGCGGCAGACGGGGCGTTCGACCGGATGTTACGGGCCGCGTAGGCGAAGGCGGACGCGGCGGGCGACATCGAGTGGCTGGTGTCCGTCGATTCCACGATCGTCCGGGTCCACCAGCACGCGGCCGGTGCCCGAAAAAGGGGCTCCGCGACCCGGCCCTCGGCCGGTCCAGAGGCAGCCTGACTAGCAAGATTCACCTGGCTTGTGACGGCAGGGGCCGTCCGTTCGCCTTCGTCGCCACAGGCGGCAACACCAACGACCGCACCCGGTGCACCACTGTGGTGGAAGCGATCCGGGTGCCCCGCCTTGGCCCGGGACGGCCCCGCACCCGGCCTGATCACGTCCTGGGCGACAAGGGCTACATCTCGAAGGCGATCCGCGCCTGGCTCCGCCGCCGAGGTATCCCGCACACGATTTCCGAGCGGGCCGACCAGGTCGGCAACCGGGCCCGGCGCGGCAGCCGCAGCGGCCGCCCGTCGGCCTTCGGCTGCGAGGCCTACCAGCGGCGCAACGTCGTGGAACGCTGCTTCGCCCGCCTGAAGCAGTGGCGCGGGATCGCGACCCGCCACGACAAGACCGTCCAGTCCTGCGAAGCAGCCGTCACCCTCGCCTCACTCCTGATGTGGGCGTGACATTTGACGACAGAACCTAGGGGTTTAGAGGCCCTAACAGAAGCTGTTGATCATGTGACTGTCTGCTTGGCTGCTCGTTGGTCTGTTCGTGGCGAAGAGGAACTCCCGGCCGTGGATCGTCTCGGACGAACTGTGGTCGCTGGTCGAGCCGTTGTTGCCGGTCCCGGCGCCGAAGCTGGTGGCGGGGCGGCCGCGGGTGCCGGACCGGCAGGCTCTGTGCGGGATCCTGTTCGTCCTGCACACCGGCATCCAGTGGGAGTACCTGCCCCAGGAGCTCGGATTCGGCTCCGGCATGACGTGCTGGCGACGGCTGGCCGCGTGGAATGAGGCCGGTGTCTGGGACCGGCTCCATGCCATCCTGCTGACGAAGCTGCGTTCGGCGAAGCAGCTGGACTGGTCGCGGGCGGTGATCGACTCCAGCCATGTCCGGGCTGCCCGCAGGGGCCCAAAAGCGGGCCCAGCCCGGTCGACCGAGGATGGTCGGGCAGCAAGCACCACGTCCTCGTCGACGGGCAAGGCATTCCGCTCGCGGTGTCGCTGACCGGCGGAAACCGCAACGACGTCACCCAGCTGTTGCCCCTGCTCGCGAAGGTCCCGTCCGTCGCCGGCCTGGTCGGCCGGCCCAGGCGACGGCCTGACGTGCTGTTGGCCGACCGGGGTTACGACCACGACAAGTACCGTCGCCTGGTCTGGGCTCAGGGCATCAAGCCGTTGATCGCCCGGCGCGGTGTCCCGCACGGCTCCGGCCTTGGTGTCTACCGATGGGTTGTCGAGCGGACGATCGTCTGGCTGCACGGCTTCCGGCGTCTCCGAGTCCGCTGGGAGCGACGTGACGACATCCACGAGGCCTTCCTCGGCCTCGCCACCTGCCTCATCACCTACCGACACGTCCAGCGCCTTTGTTAGGACCTCTAAGAGCGCCTCGGCACGCCTTGGCATGCCTTGGTGCGAAGAGCCGCAGGAGGCAGCGCCGGCCAAGCCCATGGGTCGCCTCGCCGGTCCCGGGGCTTGTCTCGGCCGCCAGGTACACCTCCAGCGCGCCCTCGCTTCCCCGGCAGACACGGCCCCGACTGACACAAAAGGGCCGGGGGCGGTTCACGCGGTGAGCGGTGAAGTCCACTCGGCGGCGGGCGCGAGGGCTCGCGTCGCGGTGAATCGGAGCAGGAGCATGCGCAGGGAGGCCGATGCAGAGAAGGACAGCGACTGCGTGAGGGGGCCATCGCGCGCTCCGTCAAGGAGGGCGCCCATCGCCGGCGGCGCGGGACATCGGATCAGCCGACTTCCCGCGCTGCCGCTGCACCGGGCGGGCCCGGTGCTACTTGAGCAGGTGGGCCGCCTCCACCTGCTGGAGGTGGATCACGACGTCGTACGACTCCGAGAGCCGGATCTGGGGGGCGTCCGCGATCCCGGGGTAGGTGGCGCCGATGTTCTTGACGGTGTGCGGTGCGGCGAGCCAGGCGCGGGCCGCCGCCGGGGCGTTGCGCAGATCCACCACGAAGTCGCGGTACCGCACCCGGTCCAGAGTGTGCTCGATGGTGCCGGGCGCGGCCGGGCCGACGGTGAAACGGTGGACGGCGCCGTCTGGGCCGAAGGCGTTGAACGAGCCGCGGTCGAAGGTGAGTCCGACACTCAGGTAGCCGGCGCCCAGCTGTTCGCGCAGGAAGTCGCCCTGGACCTTCGGGTAGGCGCCGGGGATGTAGGTCTTGAGGGCGATGTGGCCGTTGTGGGCGGCGAGCATGATCTTGTCGCCGGTCTGCCGCTGCCACCAGGCGATGTTCTCCGCCATGATCCGGTCGCGGTAGAGCATGATGTCGGGGATGTCCTGGGGGTCGTCCCAGTCGAAGGCGAACAGCGTGGTCATCTGGTGGATCGCGGTGGCGTGCTGGACGGCCCAGGCGTGCGCGTCGGCGTCGGCGCCCGTGGCGGGCCGCTGCTTGAGCAGGTCCACCGCCCGGCCGGTCCGCTCGGCGAGCTCCTTGCGTTCGGCCATCGGCTTCGACAGGTAGTCGTTGACGTACGTCTCGGCGTCGGTGGCGGGCCGCAGGCCCCGGTACAGCTCAGTGAGCTGCGGGGTGAGGTCGGGGCGGGCCGCCACCGCGTAGGCGCTCACCTTGTCGTACAGCTCCGCGCCGGCGAACCCGCCGTCGTCGCCGACGAAGCGGACCGGGTCATCGGGGTGCTTGACGTTGTACGCGCGGATCCACTGGAGCAGATCCCGGTACTCGGCGTTGTTCCACCACCGGTAGGTGCCCTGGAACTCCTCGTCCATGATCTGCTTCAAGTCGCCCTCGCCACGCAGGAGGTAGGCATCGAGCCGCAGTCCGGTGCTCCACGGCGCTTCGAGGGCGAAGGCCCGAAAGCCCTTCTCCTCCACCAGGTACCGCAGGATGCGGTGCTTGACGGTGAAGAACTCGTGCGAGCTGTGGGTGGCCTCGCCCAGGCCCACCACCCGGGCGTCGCCGACCATCCGGCCGAACGGGCGCAGGTCGGCCAGACCGCCACGGGGCTCGGTGGTGCGCAGCGGGTGCGCCACCCGGCCCAGGGCCGCCTCGGGAGAGCGGAACGCGGCGGCCACGGCCTCCTCCGGGCCGACGGGCGCGGCGTCGGCAGCGGAGACCGATGTGACGGCCGGGGCAGGTGGGGTGGCGGCGGAGGCGGTCGGGGCGAGGGCCAGGGTGGCACCGAGCGGGACGAGCAGGGCGGCGAGCAGGGCCTTGTGCGTGTTCATGGGCCCCACTCTCGCCGCGCGGGGGCACCCCGGACCATCCAGCGCGCCCCCCGACCGGCCCGGGAGCCAGCTACACCCATCGAGGAGCGGGAGGCTGGGCCCCCGGTCCCGGTCGTGAGGGGGAAGGAGGTCGTCTTGCTTGAGTTCAGGAGGTATCGGCGATCGGCGATCCGCTCCTGCCGCCCTCGGCCGGCTCCTCGCCCACTGCCCGCCGCTCGACAGCCGCCAGCCCAGTACGGCGGGGAAGGCGGAGCGTGGTGGGGTGCTGGCCGGACTACTGCGCCCCCTCCTCCAGCCTGATCCGGCCAGGACCGCGCCGCACCCCACTCGGCCGGTCCAACCGCGCCGCGCCTCCAGGGCCTGGGGTGCGCCTCCTCCGTGCCTGGGCGCGCCCCGTCGGCATCTCCCCTACTGCGTAACCGACGTCGACGCATCCGTGAGGGACCGCCTGTTCTCCAATCGAGCGGAAATCCTGTGATGTTGAAAGTGTCAAGTTGGTGAGTTCCCAAAAGGCGAAGCCGGCGGAGGGCCGCTCAGGGAGCGGCCCGGCACACCGCTGGCACCTGCAAAGTCCAGGCACGAAAGAGATCGTCCCTGCACCCCTGCCCTACCGGCCCCTACCGGCCCCTTCCGCCACCCGGCAGCCCCGAGGAGACAACGTGATCCCCCACAGCCGGCCCGTCATCAACGAGACCGACATCGCCGCCCGCGCCCGCGTCCCCCTCGCCACCTGGCAGCGCCACGACGCCCCCGGCCGCGGCAAGGGCGGCGGCCGCCGCGCCGACGACAGCGACTGCCCAGACGGCCCCAGGCCGGCCGTTCCGCAGCCACCTCCAGTGGAGACCGACTGATGCAGTGCCGAACCTGCAAGAAACCGCATGAGGGAGACACCTCGCAAGGGTGGAAGTGCACCCGCTGCGGCGTCCTGAACAACATGCCTCCGCCTCAACCCTCCACTCCCACGTGGCCAAGGCCGGCCAAGCCTCGAATACTCTCGCAGCGAGAGCTGTTCACCGTTGACGTCGAATGCCCCAAGTGCCATGCCGCGCCCATCACGGTCCATCTGCACTACGTAGTCCGGCAGTCCTGCCGACGGTGCGGCACTCCCCTCGCCGCCAACCGCAACCTCCTGCCCTACGACTTCGGAAGAGCGAAAGCAGAGTCCGAACGCCGGGTACAGAACCTCTACGGCTGCCTCGCCATCATCATCACGGCCTCATCATCGTCATCGTCATCGCGACCAACTGAGACGCGTGCACACACGTCGCCACCGACAGGACGCTTACCTGCGCATGCCGTACCGGCGCGGGCTGCCGCCGGCCCTACAGAGCCGCCCCGGTACCAGGGCCGGCCGGACCACCGCCGAGACGACGTCGGGCGGGCCGAGGCTCCGTCGGCGGTACGGGAGCGGGGGCGGCTGTCCACTCGCCCGCGGCGGCGCGCTCGGCGGCGGTCAGGGCACGCGGGTCGCGGGCGGTCCGCTCGGGGATCTCAGGGCCGGGGCCAAGGGGGTCGGCGTCGTGAACGGCCCTGCGGGTTCGGCAAGGCCGCCTACCAGCGCCGCAACGTCGTAGAACGCTGCTTCCATCAGCTCAAGCCGTGGCGCGGCCTCGCCACCCGCCACGACAAGCACCCCGACCACTGCCTCGCCGCCCTCACCCTCGCCGGTGCCCTCACCTGGCTCGACACATGATCGACAAGGAACCCCCCAGGCGCCCTCCCGTCCTGACCAAGCCAGGGGCCAAAAGACCCGCAAGTCTCGTGACCGAGCTCAGAAGTGGCTCAAGTCCCTTCCCAGACCGGTGCCCCAGCGCCACGATCAAATCTGCCATCGACCAATGGCACGAGACATCAGGGGGATCCGAGCATGAAGATCACGAAGTCCGGCCTCTCCGCGTGCGCCGTCGCCGCGCTGCTCGCCGGCGCGGTCGCCTGCACGAACGAGGGCGGCGGCACGGCCGAGCGGACCACGCGGACGACCGGCGCGGTCTGCGCGAACGGCACGTACACCTGGTCCGACGTCGACGTGCGCGACGTGCTGACCGGCGTCACCGAGAAGCAGCAGCTGGGCAAGGGAGGCGGCGCACTGACGCACGAGCCGGCCCCGCTCCACGTCCCGGCCACCGCCGTCACCTTCGAGAAGGGTCCCCGGGTCGACGCGAGGGCCGTGCTCCGCTCGCTGGCGGCCCGCGTCGGGGAAGCGGACGCCGCCGAAGGCGATGACCACGAGTTCACCGATGTCCACAGGCCCGCCCCGGATTTCCGGTCCGACGCCACCAGCGTCGACGGCGCCGGAACCTTTGTGGAGTACGCCTGGGTGCACGAGGTCGGTGCCGACTTCCAGTACTCCTGCGGCGACGGCCGGCGGGCGGCGGGCCATGCGGTCGGCTGGACCGTCGACGGCTCGGGCGTCCTGGAGTGCTCCACCCCGGTCACGAACGCGAAGGCAGGGGAAATGGCCCTGGAGGCGGCCCGTCTGTCCTGCGGCCCTGACTCCCCTGCCGCCAGGGCGAAGAGGGCTTAGGGGCTGTCCGAGAGGTCGCGCCGGACCAGGCCGCACGGCCGGGTTCGGTGGGAATGATCAGACAGGCCCTGGCGTAGACGCGTCCGTCGCGGTCGGGGGCGGCCTCGGTGAACTCCCAGTCGGCGATCACCAGCGGGACTTCGACCGCGAAGTGCAGGGTGCTTGCCCCGGGACCATGCGTGTGCTCTGCACGAGGAGGGGCCCGCGTGCTGCCGAAGTCCAAGGTCATTCTGTACGCGGCGATCCGTCGTGACGGGCGCGCCGGCGCTTGCGGCCCCGCCGGGCCCTGGTGCACGATCGGCCGATGTTCGAGTTGCTGCCCGGTGTCGGGGTCGTCCTGCCCGGCGACACGGGCACCCTCCGCTTCGGGGCGGACGAGCGGACGGCCGCCGAGGTCCTGGCGGGGCTCGGTCGCGTCCGGGCGCTGCCGGAAGCCCCCTGGATCCACACCGCCCGCTGGGGTGACGTCGAGGTGGCCGCCCACGCGGACGAGGCGGACCGGGTCGCGGCCAGGCCCGGCGAACCGCCACTGCGCTCCGTCGTGCTGAGTCGCGGCGGGTCGGCGTCGAGCGGCCCGGGCGGCACACCCGTCGTCCTCGGAGACGTCGACCTGTTCGGCTACCCGGCCGCCGAGGTGCTGGAGGCCCTCGGCGGCCACCGGCCTCCAGAGCTGGAGATCCGGCCCGCTGACGGGCACGGCTACCTGACCAGCGTTGCCCTGCACGCCACCCCGCCGACCGCGCCGGCCGGCCGCCGTGCCCGGGCTGCGGCCGAGGCGGCCGAGGTCGAGCGCGCCTTGGTCGAACTCGAGCCGCTGTGGACCACGGAACGCGACCAGTGGCAGTTGCTGGAGACCGGCGGCGGTCACCTGCCCTGCCGCCGGGGCGATCCGCAGACCACGCTGCTGATCTGCGACGAGGCCGTGGCCCGACGGGTCACCGCCGCGATGCTCGCGGCCGGCGTGGAGGTCCTCCCGGAGCAATTCTGAGACGGTCCGGCGTGGGGGCCATGGTCTGTCATGGCTTTCGGTCTCCGCCTCGGCACTCTCGCACGTGGCGGCGTGCGGCGGAGGTCGTCAGCCCCCGACGTGGATACCGGGGCGGCGTGCGGGGTCGGGTTCGTGGCTGCGGATGATCTCGCGGGTGACCGGAGCGGTGTCTCCGCGTCCCAGGAGGAAGTAGCGGACCATGTGCACCAGCGGGCTGCCCTCGGCCCAGGCGAAGTAGCAGTGCGGCTGCACCCCGGTGGCATTCCGCAGTGCCAGCAGGATGGCGGCGATGGCGTTCGGCGCGGCCGGCGCGGCCGCGCGCAGGATCCGGTAGCCGTCGACTTCGGCGCCGTGGACGGTGAGGGTGTCGCTGAAGTCGGAGGGGTCGACCACGTCGATCTCCAGGAAGATGACGTCCGCGCGGCCGGGTACCGGGTTGATCCCGCGCTGTTCGCGTTCCTTGTCGCTGTACTCGGCGACGTCACCGGTCTGCCGACGGTTGGCGATGATGTTGATGGCACCGTCATGGGCGAGGGTGTCGTCGATGAACCGGCGGGCGTCGTCGTCGAAGACGATGCGGTCGGCTCGCAGCTCGGTGGTGCGCGAGACACGCGAGATCAGCGACACGATGATGATCCCAGCGATGAAGAAGGCGGAGATGACGATTCCATCGGGCTTGTCGATGATGTTGGCGACCAGGGCGTAGAGCAGGACCGCGGTGAGCAGGCCGAAGCCGACGGTGGTGGCGCGCCGACGGTGGCGTGCGACGGAAACTGTGACGGCGAAGGCCCCGGAGACCATCATGGCGAGGATGCCGGTGGCGTAGGCGCCGGCCTGTTCGTCGACGTCGGCGTTGAAGGCGATCGTGATCGCGATGCACAGCACGGTGTAGACGATGACGACGGGGCGTACGGCGCGTCCCCATTCGGGGGCCATGCCGTAGTCGGGCAGGTAGCGGGGGACGATGTTGACCAGTCCTGCCATGGCGGAGGCTCCGGCGAACCACAGGATCAGGATGGTGCTGATGTCGTAGACGGTGCCGAACGCCTCCCCGACGTGCTCGTGGGCCAGCCACGCCAGGGCGCGGCCGTTGGCGGCTCCGCCCGGCTCGAACAGGTCGTGCGGGATGAGGAGGGTGGTGACGAAGCTCGCGGACAGCAGGTAGACGCTCATGATGAGCGCGGCGGTGGTCAGCAGGCGACGGGTGTTGCGGATCCGTGAGCGCAGCCGCTGCTCCTCGTCCGCCCCCTCGGCCGCGATCAGCGGCATCATGCTCACCCCGGTCTCGAAGCCCGACAGACCCAGGACCAGCAGGGGGAAGGCCAGGAGCGCCGGGCCCATCAGGTCACCGAAGCCGCCTCCGTTCGCGGCGAGGGCGTCGGTCCACCCTGACCAAGCCCCGGGGGTGGTGAACACGTGGACCAGGCCGACGCCGATGACGATCGCGTTCAAGGCGAGGAAGACAGCGACCAGGGGGATGGCCACGCTGACCGCTTCACTGAACCCGAGCAGGAAGACGCCTCCCAGGACCAGGAGCAGCGCCACGGTGAGGGCGACCTCGTGCCCGTGCAGCGCGGACGGGAAGAACGGGTTCTCCACCACGTGCACGGAGGCGTCCGCTGTGGAGAGGGTGATCGTGATGATCCATGAGGTGGCCACGAAGCCAAGGAGGACCAGGACGAACAGCTTGCCCCACCAAAACGGCAGCAGATCCTCCAGCATCGCCACCGACCCGGCACCGTGCGGGCTTTCCTTCGCCACCCGTCGGTACATCGGGAGCATCCCAAGCAGGGTCAGCGCCACGATCAGCAGCGTCGCCAGCGGCGAGACCGCCCCTGCGGCAAGAGCGGCGATCGCGGGCACGTAGGCGAGGCTGGAGAAGTAGTCGACGCCGGTCAGGCACATCACTTTCCACCACGGGTGTGGTTCAGCATGGCCCTCACCCGAGGCGGGTCCCACTGGCTGCACCTTGTGTCGGAGCATCCACTGCGACAGCCTGCCAGATGGCTGAGCCTGCAGAGCGGGGCTGTCCACCACCTCCGGCATACCCGGCTGGTCCCTGTCTCTCATGTCCCCCATCAACCCTTTCCGGCCTGTGCAACGCACCCGTGCGACGGCCACCGGTTCCGGGCCGCACGACGATCATCGGGTATGAGTCAGCCGCCGGCGCGGACCGGCACCGAACAGACGGGCCACCTTGCCCGTGCTGCCCTTGTGCCCGGCACACCAGCCCACATCCCGGATGGGGTCCCCGATCTCAACATGCCCGCGTTTCAAGGCAGAGTGCCCACGCAATGAGCCGTGCCATCCGTTCAAGAACTCCGTGCCCGGAGGCCACCACAGCACTTCTCGACAAGCCCCGCCCCTCAGTAATCCTTACGCATCCTCAACGCCAGGGCGGCGCGGGCGGGGAATGAGCACGAGCGGTCTCCTCCAGTCGTCGGGCTGACAGCGCTGCGCCCCCGACGTCGTGCGGGTGTCGGCGGGGCGCAGCAGGTGGTGCGGGCGGGCTATGCGGCGAGGCCGTGGGCCGTGCGCGCGGGGTGCTCTCCGGGCGTGGGGGCGCTGTGGCCCGGCCGGGGGCGAGGCCGGCTGCTGCTCGGGGGCGCCTGCCAGGTGGGGGCCGATCAGGTAGCCGATCAGCAGCCCGCCGATTTCGAGATCCCCGACGGCGAGGAACCCGTGCTGAACGTCACGGGCCTGCCCGGCGACGGACACGACTGCTCCACACGGACCACAGGCCAAGATCACTGACGCGAAACGCCGTCAAAACTCGGGTTCTGGCTCACTTTCCGTGGAGCGTGCACGCTGGGTGACGGTTGTCGGACGATCGGGTCCTGCGGAAGTTGCCCGGACCTGATCTGTACCGGATGCCGTCTGGCTGGCAGTTCGGCCGGTGGAAGAAGTAGTGCTCCGGCTGGAGGAGTTACTGTTCCCGTCGATCGCCGACGTGACGGTGTCGTCGGTCGACGTGAACGTCGAGGAGGTACGAACCGAGGCCCAGGGCACGGTAGCTGGGTCCGATTGCCCTGGCTGTGGGGGCTGGTCGCGGCGGATTCGCAGCTCCTACCTGCGCTTCCCGCTGATGTGCCCAGCGGAGGCAGACGAGTCGTCCTCTGCCTGCGGGGCCGCAGATTCCTCTGCCCGGTCATCTCGTGTGGGCGCCGGACCTTCGCCGAGCAGCTGCCGGGGCTGACCCGTCGGTACGGTCGGCGGACCGAGCGCCTACGGTCGACGCCGGCCGCGATCGGCCTCGCGCTCGCCGGTCGGGCCGGTGCCCGCCTGGCGAGTGTTTTCGGCGTGTCCGTCAGCCGCAGTGCGGTGCTGCGGCTGGTCGAAGCGCTGCCTGACCACGAAGTTCCGGCCCTGCGGGTGATCGGCGTCGATGAGTACGCGACCCGCAAAGGCCGCCACTACGGGACGGTCCTGGTCGATGTCCAAAGTCGGCGGCAGGTGGACCTGCTCCCCGGCCGGGAGGCGTCCAGCCTGGCCGCTTGGCTCGCGAAGTGGCCAGGGGTCGAAGTGGTCTGCCGAGATCGAGCACTGTTCTTCGCCGAAGTCGCTGCCGCCGGGGCGCCCAAACCGGTGCCGGTGGCGGACAGGTGGCATCTTTGGCACAACCTGAGCAAGGCCGCGGAACGGTGCGTCGCAGACCACTGCGGATGCCTGCAGGTCCTGGCGTCGGATCCCGCCCAGCACGTACCCCCGAGCCGGAGAAGCCCGAAGATCTCTCCGGCTCGCCCTGGCCGAGGGGACACCGCTTCGTCGACCGTACCCGCGTGAACCACACCACCGTCCACGAACTACTGGCCGCCGGGCTCAGCCGGCGGGCGAGCGGCCGCCGTCGCCCCGCGTCGTCGCCGGATGGATCCTCCGTCGGCCGGAAACCCTCACCGAGACCGAGCACCTTCGGCTCAAGGCCATTCTGATCCACTGCCCTGAAGTCGAAGCCCTCACCGGCCACGTCCGCTCCTTCGGCCAGATGCTCACAGAGCGCCAGGGCGAACGGCTGCCGCAGTGGCTCGACGCCGTCCGGCGCGACGACCTCCCCAGCCTCCACACCCTCACCGCGGGCATCGAACGTGACCGCGACGCCGTCATCGCCGGCCTCACCCTGCCCTGCGACTCCGGCGTCGTCGAAGGACACCCCCCTGCATCGCAAGCCGGCACGGGCTTGGCTTCCACGGCCCGCCCCAACAGCCACACCACACCCGGCACCTCGATCGAAATGATGGGCCGTCAGAGGTGGTTCACGGTGACCGCGCTGTCCGACCAGAGCCAGTTCACGGGTGAGTACTGCTTCTTCAGCGCGGTGCGCTCGCGCCCGTAGCCCTTCAGCGTGGTCTCCACCGCCGCCGCCAGGTCGTCCAGGTCCTGCGGCACCGGCACCCGCAGCAGCAGGCGCTGCTTGCGGTGTGCGAGGAGCAGCTCCCCTGCGGGTGTGCACTCCAGCAGGGCAAAGTGGACGAGGGACTTGAAGGGCTTCTCCGCAGTGGGCATCCGGGCGCGCAACACCCCGTCGGCGCTCCACGCGTACAAGCCGTAGCGGTTGAGATGGAAGGCACGGGCACGGTACGGGTCGGCGACGACGGTGAAGTCGAAGCCGGTGAACGGGCTGTCCTCGCGCAGGTGCAAGCCTCCCAGCCGGCCTTGCAGCACCCCGCGGTCGTCGACGAGGGCGAAGCTGAACTCCTGCCCCCGGTTGGTCGAACGGTAGGTCTTCCCGAACACCGGGACGACGAACAGGTCGTCGCCGAGCGCTGCCGGGCGGGTCATCGTGGAGTCGAGGTAGCCGTAGAGGCTGCCGCTGGTCCCCGTGAGTTCCGACAGGGCCTCGGTCAACGAGGGCGAGGGGCGGTTGCCGCGCCCCACCGGCTCGTCGCCGTATCGCACGTGTGCGTACGAGTCGGTGTCGCTCTGGTGATCGGTGCGTGCGTCCAGGGTCGCGATGGCGCGCAGCACGGGCTTGCGGCCCGGGCCGAGGGCAATGCCCGGTTCGGAGACGGCGACGATGTTGGCGTGGGCGCCGGCCCAGTTGCTGAGCCCGTACTCGGAGGTCATGCACAGCAGCCGACCGGCGGGGGTGACGGCGATCGACGCGGCGAACGGATCCTCCTCGGGATCCTGCCGCTTCTCCCAGCCCCAGGACATCGGCCAGGAGGCGAGGACCTCGTTCAGGTCCGGGGACAGGAGGTGGGTGCTGCCGGGCTTGGAGCTGACGGCGATCGCGCCGTCCGGGAGGACGGCCAGGGTCGTCCCGTCGCGCTCAGGTATGGCCGACGGGCCGCCGCCCGGAACCGCCTGTCCGAAGACGGCGGTGGCGGTGGGCTTTCCGTCGGACCCGTGGCGGGTGATCAGCTGGTAGCCGAAATCCTGCTCGGCGGGGTCGGTCGAGCCGGCTGCACGCCCGCGGTAGCGGCGCAGGCCGGTCAGCACGTAGGTGTCGCCGGCCGCCGTCGCCACCGCGTGATCGACCCTGAATCCCCATCCGCCGACTTCGGGGTCGAGATGGTGGACGTCCAGCAGGGACGCGGGCGCGGTGATCGGCAGCAGTGTCATACCGGCATCCTCTCCCCTGCCACTGACATCACGCTCAGTCAGCCCTCCACGGAAAGCGAGCCAGAACCAAAACCCGTGAAGCCTCATCACCCCAGAGCTCGCTGACCGCCTCTCCAACTGGTCGACAAGCGCTGTCACTGAAGGCGGACGAAGCCAGGGACCTGTTTCCAGCACCTCCCAGACGTGGAAGTGCTTCTGGACGACGGCTGCCTCGGGCTCCGGCGCGACCACCCCGGCCAGGCGATCACGCCACCCAGTAAACGAACAAGATCGCTTTGCCGCACGTACGCGCCGCCAGAGAAGAGGTCCGGCACAGACGCTCGTCGAAGCGCATCACCGTCGAGCACGCCCTCGCCGACCACAAGCGCGGGAAACGGCTGACCCGATGGACCCACCGGCGTGAAGCTCGGCCCGACACCCACCGGGCCATCGCCGGCCTCGCCTCCGGCCGCACCGCCCACGCCTGAACACGACCCCGATCAGGCAAACACGTCTCCACCGCTACCACGCACCAGCTCGTAAGGCCTGGGGCTTCCCCCTTGGAGTCCTGATGTGCGGAGCACAGCCTGGAGGGTCTTGGCCATGGTCCCCTCAGGCGGTTCCCCAGCCGAGGTTCACGGGTGTGCTCGGGTCGAGCCTGCCGTCGGAGTTGCCAGGGTAGAGGTGGGCGCTGCCGTCGTCCCACACGGCGAGGACGTCGGGCCGGCCGTCGTCGTTGAGGTCGCCTGCACCGGTCATGGTGCGGACTACGCCCCAGCCTTTGGACAGCTCGACACGGGGCCCGAGCTTGCCTTGCCTGCCCTGAGCGGGATCGCCCTTGATGCCCGGATAGAGCCACAGCACCCCTGCGCCGTCGACCGCGAGTACATCCGGAGAAGAGGTCGGGTCCTGATCGAGGTTGCCCACCCCGGTGTAGAGCGGCATCGCGTCCCAGTTCGAACCGATGTCGTAGCTGGCGCCGAGACCGCCGGCGGGCGTGCCGGGGTAGAGGTGGGCGCTGCCGTCGTTCCATACGGCCATGAGGTCCGGCAGCTTGTCGCCGGTGAGATCGCCGACGCCGGACATGGAGGAGACGACACCCCAGCCGGAGGAGAGGTTGACGCGGGTGCCGAGCCCGTTCTGCGCGCCGGGGTAACGCCATAGCGCACCAGTGGCGTCGACGGCGAGGAAGTCCGGCATGGTGCTCTCGGACTGGGGGCCCATGCCAGTGAGCAGACGCATCTGGTCCCAGTTCGTGCCGATGGACTTCCGGGCCCCGACACCGTCCGAGGCGCCGGGGTAGAGGACGAGATTGCCGTTGCCCACGACGCTCTCCGTGCCCGCGCTCGGCCGGACGGCGAGCAGGTCGGGCTTGCTGTCACCGGTCAGGTTGCCCCAGGCCAGGGAGCGCACCGGCACGGGCGGCTTCGGCCACGGGATGTGGAAGACCGTGCGGTTGCCGGCCTTCTCGTTCAGCGTCCACATTTCGTTCGTCGACGGCCAGTACATGACGTTCTCCCCGTAGACCCCCGTCCGGGTCCACAGCCGCACCGGCTCGCCGGGCCACGCGTGGTAGAGGCAGCCCGCGATCTCCGTCTTGCCCGCGATGAACTCGGGGCAGGCCGCTGAGACGACGAGACGGCCGCGGTTCATGGCGACCCCGTTGGCACCGCTGATGGTGGAGGTGTAGGCCGCCTCGGGCCGGACGACGTCGATCTTCGCGCCCACGGGGCCCTCCGGCTCCGTGGCCAAAAGGCCGGTCTCCGGGTTCAGCGGCCAGCGCACGATCGCGTTCGGGGTGTTGAACGACTGCTGCTGGCCGATGGGGACCGGGGCCATCTCGGTGGTCACCAGCGCCGGGACAGCGCCGCTGTCGTCGAGCGAGATGCCCGCGAAACACGGCGGCGGGTTGTCCTTCGGCGGCTTGTTCGCCTCGAACCGGGTGTAGCAGCTCTGTGGGTCCTTCAGCGGGTCCTGCTGCGCGGGGTTGTCGAAGCGGTGCTGGTAGCGGTTGATCTGCGGCAGCGCGTACTTGTGCCACGCCGCCCCGTACGCGCCGTTCGACGCGCCGACACTTCCGACGCTCGCGTCCATGAGCCAGAAGCGGTTCAGGTCGAAGACGGCGAGTCCGGCGCCGGTGGAGACGTACAGGTAGTTGCGGTACCAGGTCACGGAATCGGCGTGCCCCCGCAGCTGCTCGTAGCCCGTGGCGGTGGGGGTCACCAGCAGGACGTGCCGGTACGTCACCTTCGCGGGGTCGGTCACGTCCGTGAACGTGACCCGCATCAGCTGGTTGGGCGTTCCGGGGTACGAAGGGTGACTCGTGAAGTTGGACCAGCTGGTCACCACGATGCGGCGGCCGCTGACGATCTGCTGGTTGGCGGCGGACTCGCCCGATCCGGCGATGCCCTGCGGCACCCACTGCGTCCCAGTGTCGTCACCGTAGGTGTCGTCCCAGCAGAACCCCTGGGCACCGGCTGCGTTGGTCGGGTGACACAGCGGGCGGGCGGTCATGTTCCTGTCGTTCAGCACGTCCGTGACGGTCTTCTTCGGAATGCCGCGCGCCTCGGCCTGGTCGGCTTGCTCCGCCAGCCTGGTGCGGTAGACATCCGCGACCGCGGTGGTCTCCGTCGAGGCCAGGGTCCAGTGATCCTCCGGCGTCGCCGTGGTGATGCTCGCCGCGACCACCGCCCCGTTCGGGACATCGGCAGCCTGGGCCGGCTGCGGCAGCAGCCCCACCGTCAGCAGGGCCGAGGCGAGCGCCCCGGCCCACCGCCCCCGCCGTCTCGCCCTCGTCGATCTCATCAGGTTCCCCTCCCACGTCGCACAGAAGACAGAGGAGCAGCCTACGAGGGTCACCGGGGGCGTTCCGGCCGCAGGTGGTGCTCCACCCAGTGCGAGAACCGGCCCGCCGTCGGCGGCCACCCGGAGCTCCTGTTCCGGGCCCGTCTCAGGTTTAATCGCTACTTGAGGATGCCGAGCTCGCGGTCGGGCCCGTGGATGTCGCAGGCGGGGATCGGCCTTCGGTCAGGATCCGGTGGGCTTCCTCGGTGCCGAGGGGATCGGTGTTCTTTCCGGCGAGCGGGCAGTTGCCGATGTGGACGGCGGCCGGGACACGGCGTTCACGCTCGCTCAGATAAACGACACCCCAGGCCGGCCTCTCCGGCAGGTTCCGCACGGGCCGCAGGGCGGCCTGACGCTTCTCGACCTGCTCCTTCCTGATCAGGGTGTCGCGCCGGATGATGCGCTGGAGCAGCTCCAGGGTCTCCCCGGCTGGTCGAGGCGTCGAGCAGGTCGAGCAGGTCGAGCACAGTCTCACGCCATCACGCGGGGCGGCATCCCCTGGTGGGGTGAGGGCATCTTTACCGGCCGAGTTGCGGCGGTCGTCAGTCCTTGGCACCTCGCCGGGCCGCAGACCACGACCGTCAGGCCGAGCCGCTGGGCGGGGCGGCGCGACGGTGTCCGCCGCAGAAACGCCAGCAGCCGCAAGGCATCCGGGCCCCGGAACTCACGCCGGTCCATGCCCTCAGCGGCGAGGAAGGTGAACAGCCGCCGCAGGCCGTACGCGTACGCGCAGATCGTGTGCGGCGAGACCTGTACCTCGACCGCCACGGCGCCGGTTCACGCGTCACTCGGAGGTGTCCGGACAAGGAGATCTACGGCCGGTTCGAGTTCGACATGGGCAATCGGATCGATGTCCACCCGGCTGTGACCGTCCCAGGCCGGCGGTGGACGAGCCGCGGCCGACACTCGCCGGGGACGAGCATCCGCCGACGCTCGCCGGGGAGGTCGCCGAGCAGTGGTAATACAGGGGTCTGGGCCGAAGCCATCTGCCGTGGCTTCGGCCCAGACCCGTTGGTCATGGCCGGGTGGTGAGGAGGTCCGGGCCGTCTCCGCCATGGCCGTGGTCCCGGCGGGACGGGTGGCTTGCTACCTGTCGACGGCGTCGGTCACGTTCTGCCAGCCGTCCAGGTCCGCGATCCGTGCCTCCAGAGCGGAGCGCATGCCCGTCGCGCCGGAGACGCCGAGGGCGAGGCGCAGCGGAGGGTTGGGGCTGTCGACCGCGGTCCGGATGCCTTCGGCGATCCGCGCGGCGGAGGAGAACGCGGACGCCGGCAGCTCTCCGATGCCCTTCTGGACCTCGCGGACGGTCTGGTCGTAGTCGTCCAGGCCGGCCGCGACGTCGAGGTTGGCGAGGAAGGGGGTCGCGGTCATGCCGGGCTGGATGCTCGTGACCTTGATGCCGAGCGGTGCGACCTCGGCCGCGAGCGCGTCCGACAGCCCCTCGACCGCGTACTTGGTGGCGGCCAGCAGACCCACGCCGGGATGGGCGGACTGCCCGTAGACGGACGAGCCCTGGAGGATGTGCCCGGACCGCTGGGCGCGGAGCACCGGCAGCGTTGCGCGGAGCACGTTGAGCACGCCGAAGACATTGGTGTCGAACACGGCACGCGCCTGGGCGTCGGATGCCTCCTCGACGGCTCCGAACAGTCCGTATCCCGCGTTGTTGGCCACGACGTCGATACGGCCGAATCGTGCGAGCGTGCCTTCCACTGCGTCCCGGACGGCCTGCTCGTCGCGTACGTCCGCCGGAATGAGGAGCAGGCGCTCACCGTGCGCTTGCGCCAGTTCGTCCAGGGGCGAGGTGTCGCGGGCGAGGGCCGAGACGGTGTCGCCGTTCTCCAACGCCTGGAGCGTCAGTTCGCGGCCGATGCCGGACGTCGCGCCGGTGATCAGCCAGGTACGGAGGTGGGTCTGCTGGTTGGATGTTCTCTTCATGTTGCGACCATAAGTCGTTAGCTCGCAACGAATCAAGGTAGCTAGATGTCTGAGTTGCCCTCTAGGAGGATTAGTGTCGATTGCGCTGATGTAGGGTGGGCCCATGAGCAGTACGGCATCCGAATCCCCCAAGCCCAGCCCGCGCACCGTGACACCGACGGTGGAGACCGTTCTCGCGTTCGTGAACACGCGCGCGGACGGATCGGGTCGCCGAGAGCTGTTCGAGGACGGGCACTCGTTCGCTGCGTGGCTGGCGGAGCGTGACGAGTTCGACGGCGAATCCGTGGTGACCGACGCGGACGCCGCGGTCGCGCGTGAGCTGCGTGACGCCCTGGTGGTCCTGCTGCTCGCGCACTCGGGCGACGAGAAGAGCCGGGGGGAGCCGCTGCTGCACGCCGAGCGGCACCTGCGACGTGTGGGGTCGCTCTACCCCCTGGCGACCGTGGTGACGGCCGGCGGCGCAGAGCTCGCCTCGCCGCAGACGGGCGTGCCCGGCGTGTTCGGAACCGTACTGGCCGCGGTGACGACGCTCGCTCAGAGCAGCGACTGGGGACGCGTCAAAGCCTGCCAGAATCCCCCGTGCCATTTCGGTTTCTTCGACCGCACCCGCAATGGAGCGGGGCTGTACTGCAGCACCGGCTGCGGCTCGCAGGTGTCCATGCGCAAACACCGCCAGCGGCAGCGCCAGGGCAGTGGTGCGCCGTCCAAGGCATGAGACCGCCCTGCCCGTGAAGGGGTGCAACCGGGGGGACGCCCGGTCTGGGACTGGTGCCGGCCCCAACGTGGTCAGCACCAGTAGTCGTTGGCGGCCGAGGCGGGGCGAATGCAGTGATGCCTGGGTGGCGGCCGGGCCGGTTCCCTGCTCACCGCGCAGACAGCACGCCATGCTCCCCGAGCAGAGCGGCCCGGCGCGGCTGCTGTACGCCTGTCGTGGGCTTTACGCCGCGATGCGGGTCAGTGCGGCGGCCAACTGCCGTACTGCGTCCTCGGCATCGGCGAGCTGAGCCGGGGCGGGTGCGTGGTCCCGAAGGTGAGCGTCTCGTCGGTTGTCAGTGCGCGCCAACTGAGAATCGGCGACAGCGCCTCGACGCCCGCCCCAGCGAACCGGGCGAGAGGGCCGTGGGTGCGGGCCAGGGTGATCGCCAACGCCGCCCGCGCCTCATGCAAGTGCGCCGACCGCTCGATGTCCGGCAGGACTTCCTGATTCCGGGCGGCGCCGACAGCCTCATGCGGGCTGGTGGCCGTTTCCAGGGCCAAGGTCTGGTGCTCCGGCATCAGCTGCCATGTTCACTCCCCGACTCACTGCTCCGCCTGTTCGAGCAGTGCCGCGACCGCCGACTGCATCTTGATGGCGATCCCCTGGTGAAACGGCTGCGCCACAAGGACTCTGCGGAGCCAGTCGACGACCGTCGGCCGCTGAGGGAGCGACGGCCCTGAGTTCTGCCCGGCGGATCATGTGACTTTCCGATCGGCCGCTCGTTGGTTCGGTCATGGGTCGGGGGCTGACGAATCGCGAGTGGTCGCTGTTGGAGCCGCATCTGTCACCTTCGAGTGGTCCAGGCAGCTGGTGAAAAACCGTGTACGAACGGCATCGCCGCTGGTCGGCGGACGGCACCCGGAACCGGATCCTGCCGTCGGTCCAGGCCGACGCCGACCTGGCGGGCCGGATCGACTGGTCGACGGTCGGTGTCGACTCGACGTCCTGCCGCGCCCATCAGCACGCGGCCGGGGCCGGAAACGGGGTGACCTGCAGAAGGAAGCATCGGGCGGCGTGTTCACCGAACCCCGTGATCATGGGCTGGGACGCTCGGGTCGAGAACCGCCGTCAGGTTCACGCGGCCCGGCCCTGGTGGGCTCGGATCTTCGCCCAGGCGTGCTGACCGGCCTACCAGGGCGTGTCCGGCGGATCATCGCATCGTACGCTCGGGTCCATGCACGCCAGCCTGACTGATCACGCCCGATGCCTTTTCGGGGACGAGTACCGGCCTACGCCGCCGTGCGACCGTGAGCACGATGAGTGCTCCTTCATCGAGGAGCTGACGTTCGCTGACGCCGACGCGATCCTGTGCATGCTTCGGGAGCTGTGTCCGAGCTTGGTCGACGGGTACCTGCCCGTGCGGATCCGTAACCTCGCGTATCGGCTCGTTCTTCTTCAGAAGCCGGATGAACCGGCGCTGATGAGGGAGGCAGCGGGCAGCCTTTATCTTCACGGGCCTGACTGGGACGACATAGCGGCCGAGCTTGAACGACGGGCCGATGCTCTGGATGCGGCAGCCTAGGTTCGGCTCTGTCTCATGTTTTGATCCATAGCCGGACCGCGGCTGCGGTGACGGGGCCGTGGAATACGTAGGCTCTCTTGTCGTATCGGGTGGCGACTGCCCGGAAGTTCTTGAGCTGGTTGACCGTCCGCTCGACCTCGTTGCGGCGTTTGCAGATCTCGCTGTCGAAGCCGGTGGGCCGGCCGCCCTTGCTGCCGCGTCGTTTGCGGTTGGCCCGCTGGTCCTTCGGTGCGGGGATGGTGTGCTTGATCTGGCGTCTGCGCAGGTAGCGCCGGTTGAGGCGTGAGCTGTATGCCTTGTCGCCGCCGAGGTGGTTCGGTCGGGTGCGGGGGCGACCGCCCTGCGGGCGGGGAACGCGGACGAGTTCGAGGACCTCGATCATCTGCGGTGCGTCGCCCCACTGGCCGGGCGTGAGCAGGAAGGCCAGCGGCCGACAGCCACCTTCGCCGGCGAGGTGGATCTTGCAGGTCAGACCGCCCCGGGACCGTCCGAGTCCTTCGTCGGGGCGGTGGTGCCGGGGCATGGTCCTTTTTCGGGACGCGTGGCTTCTTCTTGCGGCCGCCAGCCCCGTGCTGGTGGGTACGGCATGACGTCGAGTCGACGCTGACGATGGTCCCATCGATCCGGCCTGCGAGGTCGGCGTCGGCCTGGACGGCACGCAGGATCCGGTCCCACGTGCCGTCCGCCGACCAGCGCCGGTGCCGTTCATAAACGGTCTTCCAACTGCCGAAACGCTCGGGAAGGTCCCGCCACGGTATATCCGTTCGCACTCGGAACAGGATCCCGTTGACCACTCTGCGGTGGTCGTTCCACCGGCCGCCACGCCGTCCAGACACCGGCAGGTGCGGCTCCAGCCGCACCCACTCGGCATTCGTCAGATCACCCCGCCCCATGCCGACAACGACGAACAGCCACTCCGACCGTCACATGATCCGCCGGACAGGACCTAGACCCGCTGGACCTGCTGGACCTGCTCGGTGCAGTCCACTCCGAGCTCGCGCGCGGCCTCGGCGGCGCGCTGCTTACGCTCGGCCGCGGGGAGAACTGAGCGTCGCTCCTCTCGTCCGTCGGGGCAGAAACAGGCCGCATGTCCCCTACTGAGCGAGGTGACCGGCCGCGCCGGCCCACTGTTGATCCGCTCATGAAAAAGATCATCACCGTCGTGCTCGGCGCCGGCCTCCTCGCCCCCGTTCTCGTCCCCGTCGCGAGTGCCGCCGCTCCCGTTGGCCCCACCCACGACGCGCGCATCGAGCTCACCGTCGCCCGCACCCAGGGCGATGTCGAGGCCGTCGGATTCGTCTGGCTCAACTGTCCTGGCCGGTCAGGACAGGACCACCCACGGACGCGCGAGGCCTGCGCCGACCTGCGCACAGCCCATGGGGACTTCGCCCGCCTGCCCGGGCAGGCCACCGCCATCTGCTCGAATGACGGCGGCCGGGTCACGGTGACCGCCCACGGCATCTACCAGGGCCGACAGGTCCACTGGGAGCACGCATTCGACAACGACTGCGAGCTCGCGCTCGCCACCGGTCCCGTCTTCGACTTCTGACCCCCACTCCGATCCGCGCGTCGAGACATCAGGGGGCATGACCCGGACAAGCCGGAAACCCGCCACGGGATGATCTCGGTTACTGATCGAGGGCGCTGACGCGGTTCGCGTACTCGCGGCGGGCCTTGCGTTGTGCCGACACCGGCCTTCAGCGGACGGAACACACGTCGGGGCCCGCGTCACCGCCAGGGCACACGGTCTTGGTACGACTGTGGCGGGTTCTGCGGCGCTGTTAGCCTACGGTCCATGATCAAGGGCGGCTTAGCAGGGCGAATAGGTCGGATGGCGGGGGACAGCAGGCCGGAGCGCGTGCTGGTCGCCGCCAGTTTCGTCAACCGGGTCGGCAACGGTCTGTTCAACGCGGCGTCGGCGCTGTATTTCACCTTGGTCGTGGGTCTGCCCGCGGTGCAGGTCGGTGCCGCGCTCAGCATCGCCGGAGTGATCGGCCTGTGCGCGGGGATACCCGGCGGGCATCTCGCCGACCGGCGCGGCGCGCGCACGATCATGATGCTCGCCCTCGCGGTCCAGGCGGTGTCGATGGCGGCCCTCGTCCTCGTCGAAAGCTGGACCGCGCTTACGATCGTCGCGACGGTCGACCAGATCGCCGCGGCGGTCGGCGGGGCGGCCTGGGGCGCTCTGGTGGTCCGGGTCGGGGGTGATCGCCCGGCGAAGTTCCGGGCGAAGCTGCGCACCTTCGTCAACCTGGGCGTCGTCCTGGGAACGGCGGGCGCGGGGCTGGCGCTGGCCGCGGACACCCGCGGCGCCTATGTCACGCTGATCCTCGGCAACGCGGCGAGCTTCGCCCTGTATGCCGTGCTGTTGCTCCTGCTACCTCGCTACCCGGTGCTGGCGGCACCGCCGCAACAGCGTCGCTGGCTCGCGTTCACGGACCGCCCGTTCCTGACGTTCACCGCCCTCTACGGGGCCATGGGACTGCAGTACCCGGTGGTTTCCCTGCTCCTGCCGATCTGGATCTCCGAGCACACCGAAGCGCCGCGCTGGACGGTGGCCGCGCTGTTCGGCGTCAATTCCGCCTTCTGCGTGCTGATGCAGACCAGGATCGGCTCGCGTATCGAGACCCCGCACGACGGCGGCCGGGCGTTTCGCACCGCGGGGCTGCTCTTCCTCGTCAGCTGCCCGATGATGGCGCTGGCGGCGTACGCCCCGGTCTGGGCCGCGGCGGGACTGGTCCTGGCAGCGATCTTCGTGCACAGCCTGGGAGAGGTCTGGGAATCCTCGGCGGGCTTCGCCCTGGGCTTCGGCCTTGCCCCCGACCACGCCCAGGGCCAGTACCAAGGTGTCCTCGGTCTCGGCTTCAGCGCGGGCCAGGCTCTGGCCCCCGCCATCCTCACCACGGTGGTACTCGGCCTCGGCACGAAAGGCTGGCTGCTGCTGGCGTTGTTCTTCGCGGCGCTGGGCGCTGCCGGCCCCTCTCTTGCCCGCTGGGGTGTGCGGACCCGGCCGCAGCCCGGCGTTGCCGCGGAAGCGGCTAGCTGACCAGGGAGGAGGCGCCAGAGGCCTTCTTCCTCGTCGTCCCCTTCCAGCTCCGGCGCGTCCGGGTCGCGGCGGGCGCAGGGCGTCGGCGGACGGGACGCTCGCGGTGAAGCTGTAGCGGCCGGGAGGCTTCAGGTTGCGGTGCTTGAGCGGGGACAAGCGGGCGATGTCTTCCTCGCGGAGCTCGTGGCCTTCGGCGCTTTCGGCGCGGAGCTGAGCGACGGCGGCGTCGACGTACTTCGTCGTCCGGAGCACGATGGCGTTGGGGGTCAGGCCGAGTACGCCGAGCTGGTCCTCCGTCCCTCCGCGGTACGCCTGGTGGATGGCGCCGCGCTCGCCGTGGTGCACGGCCCGGGCGGGCTTGTGACGGAACTCGTGCACGGTGAGCCAGCGGTTCATCCGCCGCCGGTAAGTGTCGTCGACCGGGCCGACCACCCGCAGCGGGTGCTCGGTCTTCGCGATCCGTCCGTACTCGGCGAATGCCTGGCCCGGCGGTGCGACAAGCTCACCGGGCGACCGTTCGTACCTTCTGGGGGTCGAGGGCCCCAGGGCGCGGCTCCGGGTTCTGCGTGGCCGCGAGGCCGGACGCGGGCCCGGGGCCTGGCCCGGCGGCCGTGAGAACCCTCCGCCTGCCCGGTTCAGCCGTGCGCGGGCGCGGGGGCGAAGGGATGCAGTTCGTCGGCGCCTGGGCGGACGAATCTGTAGCTGCTCTCCGGTACCTCGTTCCATGCGCCGGGCAGGTTGTCGAGGGGTTCGGACACGATGAGGCGCGTCTCCGGGGAGATGTCCCGCAGGAAGGCGACGTCGGGATGCAGCCTGCGCAGGTCCTCCACCCGGCTGCCGTAGAACAGCGAGCGCGACGACCGTTCGGTGGAGTAGCGGAAGGCCCAGAGGCGTTCCCCCTCGGTGATGGCGAGGGTCATCTGGAGCGGGAAGTCCACCCCGTGTTCACGGCCGACGCGTTCCACCTCCCCCGCCATGCGCGCCACGGCGGCGGGCGGGTCCCGGTCCAGGCCGTAGGTGAGGGCCAGGTAGAACATCACCTCGGAGTCCGTCGTGCCTTCGAGATGGGCGAAGAGGGAGGGGTCTATCAGCAGCATGAGGTCGCGGCGTACGAGGTGGAAGCCGGTGATGGCGCCGTTGTGCATGAACATCCAGCGGCCGTGCCGGAACGGGTGACAGTTCGACTGCTGCACGGCCGTCCCGGTCGACGCCCGGATGTGGGCGAAGAACAGCGGGGACCGGACGTGGTCCGCCAGCTCGCGCAGGTTCCGGTTGTTCCAGGCGGGGCCCACGTCCCTCAGGAGCGCCGGGGTGCTGCTTTCGTTCGTGTACCAGCCGACGCCGAACCCGTCGCCGTTCGTCGTCTCGAGGCCGAGCTTGGCGAACCGGCTCTGATCGATCAGCGAATGCGTCGGTCTGTACAGGATGGTGTCGAGCAGCACGGGCGTTCCCGAATACGCGAGCCATCGACACATGCGCGATCACCTGTGTCCCTGTGGCGCGACGGAGAGGGGCGTTCCCGCTCCTTCGGGCCCGCACCGGCCGGCGTCCCACCCGCCGTGGTGGCCGGACGCTGGTGCTCCTCCAAGAGCTCCTGCAGGGAACGTTGCCTCTCCCACTGGTCCACGGGGTTCCGTAGCGAACCCGTCCGCCTCTCATTCTCGGCCTTGCCCCCGGACACCGCCACGCGATCCCTGGCGTCCTGCCGACCTTGGGCGTCCGAGGGCCGGGCCCGCCGGCCCGTCACGCGGCCGTCGAGACCGGGCGAAGTGGCCGGGCCGTCCTCGGCGTCGCATCATGGAGAGAGATGCTCGAATGAGCGGCTGGCTTATCATGCGAGCGATTTTGCTTAGATCGCGGCCTTCGGGGAACCCGCACCAGCAGATCCGCCAGGCAGATGGCGACCGGACCGAGAATCGTCGAGCTTCCCAGGAGTCACCGTGGCCGTCCGAATGGGCGTCGAAGAGGAATTCCATGTGATCGACGCCGAGAGCGGCGCACTCACCCCTCGGGCGGACGCCGTCCTCGAACGGCTTTCCCGGCACAAGGAGGAGTTCACGCGGGAGCTGCCCCGATCGGTCGTCGAGTCGAACAGCGGGGTGCACGCCTCCCCCGACGCGCTGTACGCGGACCTCTCCGCGTCGCGGCGGCTCCTGGACGCGGCCGCCTCCTCCCAGGGCCTTGCGGTCCTGGCAGCGGGGACGCCCCCGATCGCCCGCCTCGGAGCCGTACGGGCGACGGACGCCCCCCGCTACCTCGCCATGGCGGAGGACTACCGCCGGGTTGCCGACGAGCAGCTGATCTGCGGCGCCCAGGTGCACGTCGACGTCCCCGACAGAGACACCGCGGTCCGGGCACTCTGCGTGCTGAACCCCTGGGTTCCGCCCCTCCTGGCGTTGTCCGCGAGTTCTCCCTACTGGCTCGGGGCCGACACGGGCTACGCGAGCTGGCGCAGTATGGTCTGGCAGCGCTGGCCCACCTCGGGCCCCGCCGGATGCTTCACCGGCGCCGCGGACTACGACGCAGCCGTCAACGAGCTGATCGGCTCCGGCGTCATCAGCGACGCGGGGATGATCTATTACGACGTCCGCCCTTCCGCGCACCTGTCGACGCTCGAACTGCGCGTCTGCGACGCCTGTCCCCGCGTCGAGACGGTGGTGCTGGTCGCGGTCCTCTTCCGGGCGCTCGTCGTCGACGCCTGCGCGCGCGTCGAAGCCGCGGGGGGTGAGCGCTGCGCCGACAGACACGAGTGGCTGCGGGCGGCGACGTGGCGGGCAGCCCGCTCCGGTCTGGAGGGAGACCTGGTCGACCCGGTCACCCGCAGGCCGGCGCCGGCGCCGGAGGTCGTACGCGCCATGCTCCGCCATCTGCGTCCGACTCTGGAGGCGTACGGGGACTGGGAGACCGCTCGGAGCCTGGCCGAGGAGGCACTGGCCCGCGGCAGCGCCGCCCACCGCCTCCGCCGCGCGGCGTCCGGCGCCGACCTGCTCGCGGCCGTGGACCTGCTCCTGGCCGAGACCCGCGGTGAGAACCGGAGCGGGCGCAGGGGGGCGGACGCGGCTCTCACGACGCCCCGCTTCCGGGCGCGGGGCGTACCGGCGTAAGGCTGCCCGAGCATGACGAACTTCGTACCTGTGTCCGATCGTCAAGGAGATTGTGAATGTGTGGCTTGAGCGGTGAGATCCGCTTCGACAAGAGACCGGCGGACGTGGCCGCCGTCGAGCGCATGACCGACCGGATGGCGGCCCGCGGGCCCGACGGCCGGGGCGTGTGGTCACAGGGGGCGGTCGCCCTCGGGCACCGCCGTCTGAAGATCATCGACCTGTCCGAGCGGGGCGCTCAGCCGATGACCGACAGCGAGGCAGCCCTGACCTGTGTCTTCAACGGCTGCGTCTACAACTACCGGCAGCTCCGTGAGGAACTGCGGGGGTTCGGCCACCACTTCGTCACCACCTCCGACACCGAAGTGGTGCTCAAGGCCTATCGCCAGTGGGGCCGCGACTTCGTCCAGCACCTCGTCGGCATGTTCGCCGTGGCGCTGGTGGAGCACGAGACGGGGCGGCTCGTGCTCGCCCGTGACCGGCTGGGCATCAAGCCCCTCTACCTGGCCGAACTTCCCGGCCGGCTGCGCTTCGCCTCGACGCTCCCCGCGCTCCTCGCGGGCGGCGGGGTGGACACGACGCTCGACCCGGTGGCGGTGCACCAGTACATGAGCTGGCACGCGACCGTGGCTCCGCCCCGTACCGTCCTGGCCGGCGTGCGCAAGCTTCCGCCGGCCACCGTACGCGTGGTGCAGCCGGACGGCACCCATCACGACCACTGCTACTGGCAGCCCTCCTACACACGCCGCAGCGCGTTCGCGGGGATGGGACCGGACGACTGGAGGGACGCCGTCCTCGACGCGCTCCGCACGGCGGTGCGGCGACGGATGGTGGGCGACGTGCCCGTCGGCGTCCTGCTCTCGGGCGGCCTCGACTCCAGCCTCATCGTCGCCCTGCTGGCGGAGGAGGGGCAGAAGGACCTGGCGACGTTCAGCGTGGGCTTCGAGTCGGAGGCGGGCGAGGAGGGCGACGAGTTCGTCTACTCCGACCAGGTCGCACGGCACTTCGGGACCGACCACCACCAGCTGATGGTGCCGTCGGACCGGGTCGCCAACGCCCTGGGCGACGCCATCGCCGCCATGAGCGAACCGATGGTCAGTCACGACACCGTCGCCTTCCACCTGTTGTCGGAGCTGGTGTCCAAGGAGGTCGGCGTCGTCCAGAGCGGCCAGGGGGCGGACGAGGTCTTCGCCGGATACGGCTGGTACCCCGACCTGGCGTCCGTCGAGCGGGAGCAGGAACCCCGGCGTTACGAGGAGGTCTACTTCGACCGCTCGCACGCCGATCTCGCGAAGATCCTGCAGCCGCACATGCTGCCCGACCGCGACGTGTCCGCGGAGTACGTCCGCGCGCACATGGCCGCGCCGGGGGCCGAGACCGCGCTGGACGCGGCGCTCCGCCTCGACACCCACGTCATGCTCGTGGACGACCCGGTCAAGCGGGTCGACAACATGACGATGGACTGGGGACTCGAAGCGCGCGTGCCGTTCCTCGACCACGAACTGGTCGAGCTCGCGGCCGCCTGCCCGCCGGAGCTGAAACTCGCGGAGGGAGGCAAGGGCGTGCTCAAGCGCGCCGGGCGCACGGTGCTGCCGCGCAACGTCGTGGACCGGCCCAAGGGCTACTTCCCGGTCCCGGCCGTCCGCCACATGGCGGGCCCCGTCCTCGAACGCGTACGGGACGCCCTGTCGGCCCCGGAGGCCCGGGCACGCGGGCTGTTCCGTGAGGAGTACGTCGCCTCGTTGCTGGCGGCGCCCGACGAGCACCGCACGAACCGGGGGGCGAATGCCCTGTGGCAGGCGGCATTGTTGGAGATATGGCTGCAGACGCACGGAATCCACTGAACGCGGCACCCGAGTCGGCGGCTCCCCTGGCGGAGCCGCTGGCCGACGCCGCCGGCCCGAGGGACGCGCCGCCGCCACGGGTGGCCCACGGCTGCTGGTACCCGTCCTCCGATCCGCGGGGCGAGCACGTGGCGTTCATCTGCGACCGCGAGGGCGCGCCGCAGCTCTGGACCGGCCCGGCCGGCTCCGACGACGCCCACCTCCTGGACACCGGTCCGGATCACGTCACGGAGGTCTCCTGGTCCCCGGACGGCAGGTGGATCGCGTACACCGCGGCCCCCGGCGGAAGCGGACACACCCGGGTGCTCTGCGTCCGCCCCGACGGCTCGGACCGCAGGGTCCTGGCGGGCGCGGAGCCGGGGAGCTCGGCCTATCTGGGGTGCTGGGCGCCGGACGGATCGGCCCTCGCGGTGACGGTCGCCGAGCCCCTCCGGCAGGAGGCGGACCCGTTCGTCGAAGCCGACCGGCCCACCGGCTGGACGGAACGGGACGGGCACCCCACCCTCCTCGACGCTCCCCCTCCCGGCCCGGCGGCGGGCGGCCGGCCGCCGGCACCGGTCCGTGACCGGCTCACGGCCTATCTCGTCGATCCCGCCGGGACGGCCGCGCCCGAGCTCCTGGCCGACGAGACGGAGGCGGCGACGCTCCGGGTGTGCGACCTCAGCCAGGACGGGCGCCTGGCCCTGCTGCGCCGCGGCCCCAGGGGAAGGCGCGAGGCCGTGGTCGTGCGCCGGGCCGACCGGACCCCGACGTGCGTCCTGCGGGTCGCGGACGGCGATCCGTGGATCGGTCGCTTCTCGTCCGACGGGCGCACGGTGTGGCTGCGCAGCGACCACGACCGGGAGTTCGCGGCGCTCCTCGCGGTCCACCTGGACGGCGCCGACGAGCAGAAGGACCTTTCCGTGGTGGCCGCACGCGACGCGTGCGACCTCGAACTGCTCGCTCTCGTGGAGAGCGGTCGGCGCGCTGCCCTGGCCTGGAACGACGGAGGGGTGAGCCGGCTCGAGACCATTCCCCTGACCGAGGGGTGGGCCAGCCCGCCGCCCCGTCCGGTGGAACTGGCCCACGAGGTGGTCACCCGCATCGCGCCGGCGGGGCCCGACGGGATGGTGATCGCGCTGTCGGGATCCCGTCGCCGCCCCGGCGTATGGGCCGTGTCGCCCTCCGCGCCGCCCGCGCGCACGCCGTGGTCGGCGCGCGACCGCGACTCCGTCCCGCGGGGGATGGAGCCCGTCCGGCCCGTCCCCCTGCGCGCGGCCGCCCGCGACGGGCTGCTCCTGGGCGGCTGGTACCACCGGGCCCCCGGCCGGGGGCCCGGTGAACCGGCGCCCTGCGTGCTGCATCTGCACGGCGGCCCGGAGGATCAGGAACGCCCGGTCTTCGACCCGCTCTACCAGGAGCTGCTCGGACGCGGCCTGGACGTCTACGCACCCGATGTCCGCGGCTCCTCCGGGTGGGGCCGTTCCTTCGTCGACGCCGACCTGGGCGAGGGCCGTTTCGCCGCGATCGACGACGTCGCGGACTGCGCGATGCACGCGGTCGCGTCGGGCCTCGCCGACCCCCGCCGCTTGGCCGTGATGGGGCACTCCTACGGCGGCTACCTCACACTGGCCTCCCTCGTGTGGCACCCCGCCCTCTTTCGCACGGGCATCACCGTGTGCGGGATGTCGGACTTCGCCACCTTCTTCGCCGGCACCGAGCCGTGGCTCGCGGAATCGGCCGCCCACAAATACGGTCATCCCGAACGGGACCGGGTCCTCCTGCGCGCGCTGTCGCCCATGAGCCGCGTGGACGAACTGCGCGTCCCGCTGCTCGCGGTGCACGGGGAGCACGACACGAACGTCCCGCCGGGAGAGTCCGAGCAGATCGTCAACGCCGCACGTGCACGGGGGCTGGTGGCGGAACTGCTGCTGCTGCGCGGCGAGGGCCACGACTTCCGGCGCGCCGACAACCGGCGGCTGTTCCGCCGCACCGCTGCGGCGTGGATGCAGCGGTGGCTCCTCGGCTGAGGCGAGCTCGGCCGGGCCACGAGCGGGGGCGGGGGGCGGACCGGCTGGATCGACGGGCCGCACGCCCACGGGCGCGACGGAACCTGAGGCCCGGGCCGCGGCCCGCCTCACCCCTCCCCCGGCCATCGTCGACCTCAGCACGCTCGGTACCGGCGGCCATCGGATCGCCCACTGGATCCGCCCCCGTCGGATCGACCGTACTTTCCGGTCACCGACGCACCGACGCGCCGACGCCCGGCGGAGGCCCTGTCGCCGCTGCCCTGACGCGGGCCCCTACCGTCCCGCCGCGGCCTTCGCCCTCAGACGGTCCCAGGCCTGCTCGCGCACGTCCGGACGCAGCAGGACGTCAGCCGCCGTGCAAGCCAGCGCCTCCGCCGCAGCGCACATCACGCGCCGGGCTCTCGGCCCCGCCGCCGCCTCCGCGAACTCGGGCGTGTGGTCGGAGGCCTCCGGACCCATGATGGCGATCCACGGGTGGATCCCGGGCACCCGCGTGCTCACGTTTCCGATGTCGGACGACCCCAGGTACACGCCCGCCGTGGGTTCCGACAGACGGATGCCGGCCCGGTCGAGGTGCCCGGCGAACAGGGTCGACAGCACCTCGTTGTCACGGAAGTGTTCGTACCGCCCTCCCACGTCGGTCACCTCCACTCCGGTACGGGTGGCCAGAGCCACGCCCTGCGCGCACGACCGCAACTCCTCCACCAGCCGCTCCAGGGCCGACGTGGTCTCCCCGCGCAGCCCGAAGAGGCCTTCCGCGTACGCGGGGACCAGGTTCGTCGCCCGGCCGCCCTCCGTCACGATGCCCTGGATGTGCGACCCCATGGGAAGCCGCCTGCTCAGTACACCGAGCGTGTTGAAGAGCTGGATCAGCGCGCCCAACGCGTCGATCCCCTCGGTCGGGCTGCCGGTCGGGTGCGCGGCGCGGCCGTGGAACCCCACCCGTACCTGTGCGCTGGCCGTCAGCGGCGCCCACGTCCAGTCGTGGACACCCGGATGGAACATGAGCGCCGCGTCCACTCCCTCGAACAGGCCCGCCGCCACCTCCGCGACCTTGCCACCGCCCCGCTCTTCCGCGGGCGTCCCGACGGCCAGCAGCGCCCCCTCGACCACGCCGAGCGCGGCGCGCAGGGCGAGCGCGGCACCGAGGCCCGCCGCCGCGATCAGGTTGTGGCCGCACGCGTGCCCGAGGAGCGGCAGAGCGTCGTACTCCATCAGAAGGGCCACGGAAGGCCCTTCCCGGGCAGCCCCTTCCCGGGCGCTGACAGCCGAACCGGTGCGGGCGACGAACGCGGTCGGCAGGCCGGCCACCCCTCGTTGCACCTCGAAGCCCTCCCGTTCGAGCTCACCCGCCAACAGCCGGGCCGCCCGGTGCTCCTCGTACGCCGTCTCCGGGTCGCGGTGGAGCGCCAGGCTCACTTCCCACAACCGATCGGCGCGGGCCGCCACCTCCTGCCTGATACGGGCGTACAGGGACTCCGATGTCTGTGACACGCGCGCTCCTCCGGACTCTCGGCTCGTAACCCGGCACTCCACGTCGCCAGACGGGCGCCACGCCGTGGGGTCACCGTGGAGGCCTCCGCCATGGGCGCACGACCAGGCCGCGGAGGCCGCGCCCGCCCGCTGAGGAGCGGGCAGCGGGGCTGCGCCCGGGCCTGCCGTCCGTGTCTGTCGTCCGTGTCTGTCGTCCGTGCCTGCCGTCTGTGTCTGTCGTCTGTGTCTGTCGTCTGTGTCTGTCGTCCGTGTCTGTCGTCATGGCCCTTCGGTCAGGTGCCCATGCCCTTCTGGTCGGGCGGGGTACCGCCTCCTTCGCCGCCGCCCCGGTCGCCCTTGTCGGTGCCGTGGGCCGGGCCGGAGGACTTCTCCGCGCCTCCCTGCTTCTGCCGCGCCTTGAGGGCGGCGACATCCTCCGGCGTGGCCGCTCCCCTGCCGCTGCGCCGCTGCTCGGGCTGCTGGGGTTTACTCATCGTGTCCTCCTGAAAGGAATCGGCAAGGGCCTCGCTCGTCACCGGCGGTGGGCCCTTTGCGCGCCGTGCTGCTGGTGTCTCAGTGGCCGAGGGCGTTCTTGAGCTGCTGCTTGGTCATGGTGGAGCGGCCTTCGATGCCGCGCTTTTTCGCCTCCTGGTACAGGTCGTCCTTGGTGCGCTCGGACGAGCCGCCCCCGGTCCTCTCGCCACCGCGCTGCGAGGCGGACTTGCCCGAGGTCGAACCGCGGCCGGCCGTCTCGCTCTCGCCCGACCGCGCCCGCTCCTTGTTCACGGTGCGGGAGGCCATCTCCTGGGCACGGCCCTCGGACATGCCCCGCTTCTCGCCGGACTCCTTGACGTGCTCGTACTGGCGCTCGCGCTTGGAGCTGCTTCCTCTGGGCATGGGAACACTTCCTTCGTGAGGGATTCCAGGTCCCCGGCAATGCTGCGCGTACCCAGACCGCCACGCATGTCACGCGCACCCGAAGGGGAATCGGAAACCGGGCCGATCCGCTCACCACGGACCGCCCGCAGAAGCTCCGGGGCAGCCCGCCAGGACCTGTCCAGGTCGCCCTGGCGGAGCGGAGTCGTGAGAGGTGTGACGATGCGCGCACGCGGGGGTGAGACGGGACGGCCCGAGTCGCAGCACGTCCATGCGGTGGCCTACGGGGCGAAGGAACGAGGGGGTCCCACGAGAGGGCCCCACGAACGGCTTTCCGCCCGGCTTTCGTCGCCGGTCGAACCGGCCCGAGTACCGCCCCCTAAAGCGTGTCACAGAAGGCGACGCAGCAGGAATTTCCCCTGCGGGCGTGGAGTGTTGAGGGCTGAACCGCTGCGGGTGGAGACGTTCACGAGGGCGCGAATGCTCGCGCTGCTGTTCGACGTCTCGCCGGCGACGGTGTGCCGGGGCATCCAGCGGCTGCGGCCGCTGCTGGCGATCGAGCCGGCCACCTGCCCGGCGGTATCCGGCGCCACCGCGGACGCGAAGGCCTGGCGGGACTCCGACCCGGCCGACGTCTGCGAGGGCGTGACTGTGCTGGCCGACGGCACCTGCCTCCACACCGGGCTCGTCGTCCCGCGCCGCAAACGCCCCGGCCGGGCCCTGCTGCCGGGCGACAAGGAGGACAGCGCCCAGCACCGACGGGTGCGGGCCCGGGTCGAGCACGCCCCTCGCCCGCATGAAGCACCGCAAGATCCTCCGCGACTGCCGCCGGAGCGGCCACGGCCTCCACCACGCGGTCCAGGCCGTCTCCCACCTGCACAACCTCGCCCACGCCGCATGAGCAGGGCCAGTCCCGAAACCGTCCCTGACCTGCACAGACGCGACCTTCAGCAACACGCTTGAGAGGTTGGTGGCTGCGACTCGGTGCCGGGTCGCCCTACGGAGGCTGATTGGCTAATACTGGATGTATGGCTCGAACAGCTACCAAAGCGCACGAGCATTCCACCCTGACGGTCAAGGGGCGAGACGTCCGGTTGCGCACCATCGGCTTCGTCGTGCTCGCGGCTCTGGCCGTCTGGTTCATCGCCGCCAACACGGCCTCGGTCACCATCCGACTGTGGGTCGCCGATGTCACGCTCCCGCTGTGGACCGTCCTCGCGGGCACCCTCCTGGCGGGGATCGTCCTGGGCCTGCTCATCGCCTATCGGCGCGCTCGCCGCTGATCGTGGGACGCCGACGCAGTCGGCCTGTGTCCCACGATCCGGCTGTGCGGATGTCGTGATCAGTGACCGGACGGCGTGGTCATCATCTGCAGTTGGATGCGCCGGTCTGCCCGGGGCCGGGGTTGGTGCAGGAGTTGTTTCCGGCGCCGCCGTCGTTGGTGTTGGTGCCAGGGCCGCCGTCGAGGGCGTCGCTGCCGTTGTCGCCCTGGAGGGCGTCGTCGCCGTCGCCGCCGAGGACCCGGTCGCGGCCGTCGTCACCGATGAGGATGTCGCCGTTGCTGCCACCGTTGATGTCGTCGTTGCCGCTGCCGCCTTCGATGCGGTCGTTGCCGGCACCACCGTTGAGCGTGTCGTTGCCCGAGCCGCCGCAGATGAGGTCGTTGCCGCCCTGGCCGTTGACGACGTCGTTCCCGCCGAGCGCGAAGATCACGTCGTCCATCGGGGTGCCGGTGACGACGTCGTTGCGATTGGTGCCGGTGATGGTGGGCGTGGCGGTCGCACAGTCCATGGGGGGCACCTCGTAGGTGATGGTCACTTGCGCAGGCCCCGCGGCGGGTCCGGAGTCGCCGGCCGGAGGGAGGAGGTTCGACCCGCCCCCACCGCCGCCGGGCCCGAAGGTGCCGTCGCTGTTGATCTGCACGCAGCCCCCGCCGCCGAACCAGCCGCCTCCGCCCGCGCCGCCGTAGGTCTCGCCGCCGGTGCCGCCGTTACCGGCCGTGCCGGCGGTACCCGGCGTGCTGCCCGGGGCGCCGCAAGCGGCTCCGCCGGCACCGCCCGCGGTCTGGGTTCCGCCGCCTCCCCCTTGGCCGCTGCTCGGCCGGTCGCCGCCGGCCTGCCCGGTGTCTCCAGCGTTTCCGCCTGTGGCCTGGGGGACGGTGAACACACCGGCCTCCCCGCTTCCTCCGCCTCCTCCACCTCCTCCACCTCCTCCACCTCCTCCACCTCCTCCACCTCCCGCGACGATGATCCGGGGGTCGGTGGCGGAAACACCGGTCAGGACACAGCTCGCATCGGCCGAGCTGCAGGTGCGGACGTCGCTGGCACCGCCGCCGATGCCGCCCGAGTTCGAACCGGCAGTGACCGTGCCGATGCCGACGTTGACGTAGAGGGTGGTGCCGGGCGCTGCGGTGAGGGGGCCGCTGACGGTGGCGCCGATCCCGCCCGCGCCGCCGTCGGACCCGTTCTGGCCAGCGGCGCCGGTGGCGGTGATGTCGAGCTGGGTGACGCCGGCCGGGACGGTGAAGGGCTGATCGGCGCCCGCAGTGAAGGTGACGGTCACGGGCGCCGCCACGGCAGTCGTCGCCGTGGGCACCACCAGCGCCACCGCTGGGAGGGCCGCCGTGGCGAGCAGGAACGCAGCGCGTCGCCTCCGTGGTCCTCCGCTTCCGTCTCGTCGGAACGCCGCGTGGAACGGGGTCGGTCCCACGATCGTGACTCCTTGACGAAGGCCGCAGCGCCACGGACGCCGGTTGATGCTCCCGCCCCTGTGCGGGACCACCCGACGATCAAGCCACACCGCCCCACGGCGACCTACTGACACACCGTCACACCGCCCCGCCGTCCACCAGCCAGCCGTCAGGCACTCACCCAGGCGGGCCGCCCGGGCAGCTCCACCGGAGACCATCGCCAAGAACGCGGACCCCCGGACGAGCTCGTCGGCCTGCAGTACTCCTTCTCCTACTCCAGCCCTGCCGTCCTTGGGAACAAGCAGGGCGCCTTCGAAGCCGTCATCGCCCCAGGCCGTAACCGTCCCTCCGCTTGAAGAGCCACCGCCCGCCTTCCCGCGCGACGCTCACGACTCGGCAGAGGCCGGCCAGTGGCGGGAGTCGGCCGGTGTGCCACGGTGGAGGTACCCGGTGGGGTCGCGCCCGTAAAGCCGACGCCGCCCCGCCGGGCATCGGCACCGGCACCGGCACCGGCACCCCGATCAGCGCAGGAAGGCCCCGCCGTGAGCAGCACCGGTCTCGAGGGCGAGGACGTCGAGTACGAGGTCGTGCTCCGCTTCCGTCCGGGCGGGCCGGCCGTCCTAGGCGTGTGGTCCACGCCCGAGGTGGCCGACGAGAAGTTCCTGAAGTGGCTCGGGGCACATGAACAGTCCGGCACCGTCCTCACTATCACCGCCACCCTCAGCGGCGGGACGCGCCCGGTGTCGGCGTACACGTGAACGTCCCCACCCGCGTACGGATGAAAAGGGATAGTCGTTGATGCGTTGAGACCCGCTGCTCGGCACTCTGCTGCTTGGTCGGCGAGAGGCGGCGGAAGGCGGTCGGCGATGGTCCTGGATCCGCATCGATGGTTGGAATTGCGGCGCTTCCGGAGTCTGTTGGAGTCCGGGGCGATCAGCCTGTCGGAGGCGGCCCGGGAGACGGGGCTGGATCGGAAGACGGTCGGCAAGTATCTGTCGGCACCGGGTCCGGCGACCCCGCCGCGCCGGTCGCCGAACGGGCGGTCGAAGGCGAGGGGGATCGACGAGTTCGCGCCGCTGGTCGACTCGATACTGCGGGCCGAGATCCTGATGAAGGCCTCGGTGATCCACGGGCGGCTGGTGGCGGAGTACGGGTTCACCGGCCACTACCAGCGCGTCAAGCTCTACGTCCAGGAAGCCCGGCCTCGCATCGCCGAGGAACTCGGCGTCACGCCGAAGGAACTCGCCGGCATGCACCGCCGGTTCGAGGTCATCTCCGGAGCCCAGGCCCAGGTCGACTGAGGCGACGAGGGCAAGATCCTCGCCCACATGGGCATCGGGAAGGTCTACTCCTTCCACATGACGCTGTCGTACTCACGCGACCCGTTCTGCTGCTTCACCACAAGCCAGGACCTCCAGACGTTCTTCGACTGCCACCGCCGGGTCTTCGCCCACTTCGACGGCGTCCCGATGACGATCGTCTACGACCGCACCAAGACCGTCGTCCGCCGCCACGTCGCTCCGAGCGAGGCGGTCCCGCTGCACCCGGAAGCGGTCGGCTTCGCCGGCCACTACGACTTCGACATCGACGTCCTGGCCGCCTACCGGCCCACCGGCAAGGGACGCATCGAACGGCAAGTCCTCATCGTCCGCGACCACGTCCTGTCCGGCCGGCCCTTCTCCTCCGTCGAGGAGATGGACGCCGCCTTCACCACCTGGGCCCCGCAGCGGCGGGCCCAGGCCCACAGGACGCACCAGCAGATCATCGGCGAGCGGGCGGCCCGCGACCACATGGCCCTCAAACCGCTGCCGGAGACTCCGTATCTGGTGGCCGAACGGCATCTGCGGCCGGTCGGCAAGGACTGCCTGGTCGCCTTCGGCGGCAACCTCTACTCGGTGCCCGCCCGCAAGGTCCGACCGCGGCAGCTGGTGGAGATCCGGGCCACAAAATCGCAGATCATGCTGCATTCCACCATCGCGGACGCCAGCGGCGAGACGCTGCTGGCCACCCATCCCCGGGCGATCGGCCGCGGGATCCGCGTCGTCGAAGAGGCCCACTGGGACGGCCTGCCCACCGGCAAAGGACGCCGCACCACCACCGGCGACGTTCTGCCACAGCCCCGCCGTGAACGCCCCCGGGGCGAGGAGGCAGGACCTCTACAGGCCCTGCTGAACCGGGCCGCGGCCACCCGCGTCGAGGCGGCCGCCGTCCGCTGTCGGTCTACGACGAGCTGACCGGAGCCCGCCCCTTCACCACCCGTCCGAGCACGAGGGAAACGTCTTGAGCGAGCTGGTCTCCACCCGCATCCGCAACACGGCCGGCAAGCTCGGCCTTCCTCACCTGGCGGAAACCCTCAGGGCAAGCTCGGCCTTCCCCACCTGGCGGAAACCCTCAGGGAGTACACCCGGCGGGCCGACGAGGGGAAGATGGGCTACCTCTACTCCCTCGACCTGGTCCTGTCCGAGGAACTGGCAGTCCGCGACGATCGCCGCTTCCGCCAGGGTCTGCGGCTCTCGAAGCTGCCGCACCACAAGACGCTCGACGAGTACGACTTCTCCTTCCAGCCCGACCTCGACCCGCGCAAGGTCAAGGGCCTCGCCACCCTCTCGTTCGTCGAGGGCAAGGCGAACGCCGCTCTGCTCGGGCCGCCCGGGGTCGGCAAGACGCACATCGCCGTCGCCTTGGCGGTCGCGGCCTGCCGGGCCGGCTACTCGATCTACTTCACCAGCCTCGACGACATGGTCCGCAACCTCAAGGCCGCCGAGGCCGCCGGGCGTCTGACGAACAAGCTCGGCACCTATCTGCGGCCCGGCGTCCTCGTGGTCGACGAGGTCGGCTACCAGCCCCTCGAACGGGCGGAGGCGAACCTGGTCTTCCAGGTCGTCTCCAAGCGTTACGAGAAGGGCTCGATCATCCTGACCTCGAACAAGACCTTCAGCGAATGGGGCCAGGCCTTCGGCGACGAGGTCCTGGCCACCGCCATCCTCGACCGGCTCCTCCACCACTGTGAAGTGATCTCCATCAACGGCCCCAGCTACCGGCTGAAGAACCGCCTCATGGCCATCGAGCGAGAAAACGACGTCGCCTAGGAAGCCGTCGTGCGCGACAGTCCGTCCTTCCTCAGAGGGGCCGCATCACCTGGGCCAGGCCCTCCGGGGTGTCCTTCACCTCCGGCGGCGGCCCCGGGTTGCCCCGATACGTCACACCGTCGATAGCGACCTTGCCCGTCGCCTCGGGCAGAGGCAGATGCTCAGTCCGACCATCAGCCGGCCCACCGACGAAGGTCACCAGGACAGTGATCGAGTTCGGGTCCATCGAAGCTGTCGTCTCCACACGTTCTACTTCACTCGGGGCTGCCGCACCGTCACCGGAACCACCGCACCCCACGAGCGCAACCAGCAGGCCAACGCAGCACACCATTCTCAGGATCTGCATCCACGCATCCTGCCAGGGTCAGGTCAGGCCGCCTACACCAGAGACGATCTTGTGATCTCGGTACAGTCCGGCCACGCACCCTGGCCGTCAACTGGGGACGTTCATCCGTACGCAACTGGGGAGCTGAGGTCGTACGCCGACACCTGGTGAAGAGCCGGCCCCACGAGGGCGGTCTGCAGGCGGCCGCAGCAGCCTGACCCGCCACGGGCCGGGCTGCTTGAGGTGTACGGCTCCGGAGTGATCTCGACCAGACCGCGCTCCCCGGCCGGGCCGTCGACCTTGCGGGGCTTGGCGTCCTCGTGCGAGTCGGTCCGGGGCCACCCGTTGGGCTTCGTGCGGTCCCACATGTCCTGGGTGCAGGTGATCTTGAGGAGGCGACGCCGGCGGCCTTGTTCGACCGTTCCTCGTGCCCGGCGGGCGGTGTGCCGCAGCCGGTCGTGAGGGGCAGGACGGCGGTGAGGGCGGCGGCCGCGGCGCGACGCAGGGAGCTTCGGCGGGGGTTTCGTGTGGTCACCGGCTGATCACGGGGACCGCGCTCGGCACCTGGCGGTGGTTCGGGTGCGGGATCCCCGGACGGGATGAGCGGGCCTGGCCTGGTTGTCCATCGCCGGGCCCGGCATCTGGGCCGCTTGGATCGGGTCGTCGAAGCCCACGAGGGCCGTCTGCGGCTGCCGGCCTCCATGCGCTGAACCAGCAGCCGTCATGGGGCCCCTTCGGTACAGGGTTTATCCCTCTCAGACCGCCCGCAGTATGAGATGGCCTTCCGGGCTACGGCCGGATTGTGCCAGCATGCCGGGCATGCAGCAGCAGCTGATTATCAGCGGCAGCGTGCCGGCACCGAGCCCGAGGGAGTGATCCTCCCCGCGCTCACCGCCCGCACGCAGACCTCTCGCACCTCGCGAGGGGTCTTTTCCGTTTTCCGGCCCCACCACGGCCCCATGAACAGGACCACCACCCATGGAACACACCCGGCTCACCGTCACGCTCCAGCCCGGCCACGGAACACTCGCGCGGCTCGCCGCCACGCTCAACAACCACCACGTGCTGGACCTGACCTACACCACCGCACCGGCGGACACGGCCACGGCCGTCGTATGCGTGGCACAGTCCGACGCCCTGCGCGCGCAGCACAAGCTGCGCAGGCTCGTCGACGTGATCGACGTGACGCCGTCTCCCACAGAGGCGGCAGACGTCCCCCACACCCGTCACGACGCCACCGACGCACCACGTCTGTCAGCGGTCCGCCCGGCGCTCTGAGCGGCATAAAACTGCTGGACGTTGGTGACACATGGGTCTCCGAACAGACGGAGATCTGCCATGCCCCCTTCGCTGCAACAGCAACAGGACCGCCAGGCCCAGCATCCCCTGGCGGTCCTACGCCACTCCGAGGAAGTCACCGGAACGTCGCGCTGACCTGTCGCCGTTACGGCATCAGCCGCACCTGCTTCTCCCAGTGGCTGCGCCGTTACCAGTACGAGGGCCTGCGGGACCGCTCCAGCAGGCCCCACCACTGCCCGCACGCCACCGAGGCCGACGTCGTCAACAAGATCGTCTACCTGCGGCGGCACCACCACTTCGGCCCGATGAAGATCAAGATGTACCTCACGCGATACCACGACATCGACCTCGCCTGCTCCGCCGTCTACCCGCATCCTCAAGAAGCTGGGCATGAACCGCCTGCCGGCCTCCCAGCACCACAAACGGCACGACAGGCGCTACAGCCGCTACGAGAAGCAGCAGCCCGGCAACCGAGTCCAGATCGACGTGAAATTCATCGAACCGACCGGCCTCACGGAACAACCACCAGCCGCGGCGCCGGTCACCGGAACCCTGCCCCGGCGGCGGCGGCGCCGGGCGAAGTACTACCGGTTCCCCGCCGTCGACGACTGCACCCGGCTGCGCGTGCTGCGGCTCCACCCCGGTGTGACCAGAAGACCGCCGTGCAGTTCCTCGACTCCGCCCTGGAGCGTCTGCCGTTCCGCGTCGAGGCGATCCAGACCGACAACGGCGCCGAGGAGTTCTCCCGCATGCTCGTCGGCGTCCTCATCGACGACACCGGCGTCTTCAACGACAAGCTCCGCGAGTGGGAGGACCACTCCAACCGCCACCGCCCCCGCGGCGCCCTCGGCGGACAGACGCCCTACGCACGCCTCAAGCAGAAGGCCCAGACCCCCCTGTGACCAAGCTCCGGCAGATGCACACCTAGCGCTTCTCGGTGTTGTCGGAACCCGGCCTGGGCGCGGGCGGCTTGTCCCCGCCCACCAGAACGGCAGCGGTCAGCTGCTGCTCCCTGGTGAACCGTGTCTGCCCGTAGGTGTGCCCGCTGGCCCGGATCCGGGCTTGCCAGACACCTGCCATCGCCGCGGTGACATTGCCGGTGAAGGCCCCGGGCAGTTCCTCGTCGAGTGGCACCCTCATCAGGACACCGTCGGGGCGCTGTACTTCTGCCACCACCTCGGCACGGCCTTCGACCGGCCGTCCGTACTCGGTCAGTGCAGCGTCGAACCGGAGGGTGGCTCCGGGTTCCATGCTCGACTGCGTCAGCCGGGCCCCGAAGCGCAGGTTGCTCCAGGAGCTCACGGAGACGCTGTAGCGCGGGCCATGAGCCGTCAGCCGATCCAGGTCGGCACGGCGTGTCGGGTCCTTTTCGGCCGATGCCCTGCGGGTGTCCGTCTCCTCCCGCAGGGCATCCTCGTCGGCCCGCAGATGCACATGCCACGTTCCGCCGTGTGCGCCGACCCCGACGGGCAGGGGCAACCTGAACCGGCAGAAGATCATGTTGGTCCCGTGCTAGACGCTGACGCCGAGTGCTGCGAGACCGGCTTCCGGGATGACGTCGCCGGCCGGCGTCTCCAGCTTGAGGTCCACTGCCGACACGTCCGTCAGCACGGTGAGGGTGGCCTCGATGTCCGCTTCGGTGAGCTCGAAGGGGACCCGGATGAGCTCCGAGGCGGGAAGGACGCCCGACGGGTCGGTCACCACGCTGTCGTTGCTGGCCGAGGCGAGGATCTGCTGGAAGTACTTGGACACGCGGAAGTAGCTGTCGGTGTCGGTGCCCAGAGCGTCGGTGAGGAGGAGGTAGCCGCCGGTCCCGTTGGTCAGTTTTGTGAGCGCGGACGTACTGACCTCCTGCGCGGCGCCCAGGCCGATGGCGAAGGTACGTGCGTCGATCAGTCCGCTGACCTCGTTCAGGAACTTGGGCTGGTTCTCAAGGCCGTCGGTGAGTACGACGATGGCGTGGTCGGTGAAGGAGGTGCCGTTCGCCGCCAACGTCTGATAGGCGGCTTCCACTCCGTCTCCGATGGAGGTGTCGCCCCCCGGCGCCAGGGCCTCGACCGCTGCCAGGACGTCGGCGCGTTGAACCAGCCCGGGGCCGAAGGGCGCGAGCTTCACCTCGGGGTGGGCGTCCTGGTCGAAACTGACCATCCCGGCCCCGCTGCCGTCGCGGATCAGTTCCACACACCGGGCGGCTGCCTCGTGCAGCATGTCCATGCGGGTGGTACCGGTGCCTGCCGGGCGGCTCATGCTGCCGGACTTGTCCAGGCTGAAGACGACGCCGGTGCTCTGCCGCTCGATCGTGTTGGCTGTGAGGACGAAGTCGAAGACCTGGCCGGTTTCCACACACCGGATCTTCACGGTCCCGCTGGCCGCCGGCCCGGGGGATCCCTCGCCGGTGAAGGCGAACCAGAGCCTCACGAGGTCGAAGGGGTCGCTGTTCACCTCTGGGGTGTGGGTGACCGATGCGCCCAGAGAGGTAAGCGAGTAGGGCGCGGCCAGACCGCTGCCCGGCACCACCTCAAACGTGACCGCGGAGCCCGCCCTGACCCGGAAGGTCGCCGGCCGCCAGGTGGTCTCCAGCGTCGGGACGTTGTAGAAGTGCACCGTGGAGGAGACTGCTTCGACCAGGGGCGGGTCGGTGTCGTAGATGAAGCCGAGGGTGCGCCGGTAGTCCAGAGACCGTGCGGGCGTCGCGTCGGTCGTGACCAGATGTTCCATCGTGTCGCCGAGGTTGTGGCCGAGGGGGCCACCGCTCGCCGGAAGGTAGGGGCTGGTGGGGTGCGCGTGCTGCCAGCGTGCCCACAGACGGTCGACGTTGCAGTGGTGCAGGAAGAAGACGGGATCGTTGGGAGAGGTGCCGGGGCCCATGTCCCCACCGACCCAGATGTGCACCCGGTTGTGCAGCTGCGAGCCGCCGCCCTCCCCGGGGGGGAAACGGGGGAGGATTCCAGCCTTCCAAGCGGTTGCGGAAGCTGCCGACACTCGCTGTTCGCCAGGGCTCCGTGTCGTACACCGGCCAGTTCTGGATGGCGTCCTCCACTTGGGCCTCGGTCGGGAAGAGGACCAGGTCCAAGTCCGGCACGCCGATGGTGCTACCCAACGCCCGGAGGATTCCTCCCGGCCGGGGGACCAGACCTCCCGTGGCGAGATCTTCGATCAGAGCGGTCCATCCCGCGAACGGTCCGGTGGTCACCTCACCGTTGGGGCCGTCACCGTCGCCACCCACGTATACCGGGCCGGCGGCCGGGTCGGTGTTCCACAGTGCCGCCGTGGCGGGGCTGTCCGCGTCGGCAGACCAGTCCCAGTAGGGAAGGGTGACGCGCGGCTTCTTCTTCTGGAGCAGTAGTTCCAGTTCGCGGCAGAAGTACCGGTGCCAGGGCGCGAATGCCGGTCCGCGGTGGGCGGCATTGCGCCTGCTCGGATGCGGTGTCTCTCCCGACGCAGGGGTCTCGGTCATCATCGCGTGGTGATGGCGGCGAATGAAGTCATCGTAACTGCCGTCGGTCTTGATCCCGTTGAGCGCGTCCTGGAAGTCCGCGAGCTCCTGCGGAGTCAGGTTGTAGATGTTCTTACGGATGTTCACTTGTGACCTCCCCCGCCATGGCCGTGGTCATGACCCCCGCCGCCGTTATGGGGGTGTCCCCCTCCGTCGTGCGGGTGCCCGCCGCCGTCGTGCGGGTGACCGCCTCCGTCGTGCGGGTGACCGCCACAGCAGCTCCCGCCGCGTCCGCTCCACGTCCGCCCTTGAGTCTGCAGCAGGGACTCCACCAATGCGTCGATCGTAGGGAACCCGGTGAATTGATTGGCCATTTGGCTGTGGTACTCGCCGTCGAGATAGATGACGTCTACGGGCATACCGTTCAGGCGGAGCTCAATGTCTTCCTTCTCCGCCGTGATCCGGACATCCATCCCCCTGCTCACGTAGTGGCGACTTTGCGGGGTGTCTGGCACATCAGCTCCTTCAGTTAGGTACGCACAGAAGCGCGACTTCCGTGGAAACGTTCGACTTCCGTTGCATAGTGTGACCATCCGAATGGCGCGAGCTTCAGCCGCGCCGCGCAGAATGGGGCTTTCACTCGATAGCTCCATCACAGTGCGTAAACATGGGTCCGATCGGCTCCACGGTCCAGTGAGCTCTTTCAGATGCGAACGTCAGGGCGTCCCCGCGTTCGCCGACCGCGCTTACATCGGCGCCGGCTCCTGGGTGACCACGCCCATCAGGCGGCTTCCTGGCCGGGACCTCACCACGACCCAGCGGACGATCAACCGGGCCCTGCCAGCGGCGCGAGCACCGGTCGAGCGAAGCATCGCAAGGCGGAAATCCTGGCGAACCTCCGCAGAACCCGCTGCAGCCCCCACCACACGACCGCCCTCGCCACAGCCGTCCTCACTCTGGTGTCGGCGTACTCGAGAATGTGCTCAGTGAAGTACGGATGAACGTGCTCAGCGAGATGACAGGCTGTTCGCCCGGCCCGGTGGATGGATCACCAGAGGCCGAAGAACCGTGTCCACCACGTGGGCCGCGCTGCGAAGTGCTCCAGCGCGCTGGGGCCCTCGTAGTCGCTCTCCAGCAGTTCTTCAGGGACGCTCACGTAGCCGAGTTCGGTCAGGGCCTGCTCCACCGTGGCGAGGTCGGCGGGATCCAGCGCACCCTCCTCACGGGCTTCGTCCGTGCCGAGGAAGGCCCCCGGATTGTCGGCGCACACCTCGGCGAGGGAGCCGAACTTGCTCACGCAGACCACGATCCTTGTTCCGCAGATCGTCGCGTCCGCGGGCACGCGGATGCGCCCGTACTCACTGGAGTCCTGGGTGTCCCGCTCGGACTCGCACGGGGTACTGAAGTCCGCTTCGAGTCGACGGACCAGCCTGCTGAACGCGAGGCCGGTCGCGGCGCGGTCGTAGTGCAGTGGTCATTCCAGCCGTTCGGGGTCGTCGAGTTCGCGCAGGAGGGCCAGCAGTTCCGTCTCGCTCATCGCCATCCGCTCATCCTGCCGCCCGGCGGGCGGCAGCAGAGGGGCAGGGGGGCGCGAGCAAGGGCCAGATCCGGAGGTAGTGGCCTAGGCTGCGGTCTCGCGCTCGATGGCTGCGAGACGGTTCTTGAGTCGGTAGCCGGGGCCGTTGAGGGAGACGACGTCGCAATGGTGCAGGAGTCGGTCGAGGATGGCTGTGGCCAGGACTTCGCCACCGAACACCTGTCCCCATTCGCTGAAGGTCTTGTTCGAAGTCAGGATGATCGAGCCCTTCTCGTAGCGCTTCGAGATCACCTGGAAGACCAGGTTCGCCTCAGCGCGTTCAAGGGACCGGTAGCCGACTTCATCGATGACGAGAACGCCGGGCCGGAGGTAGGTGCGGAGCTTGCTGTTGAGTCGGCCGGCGGCTTCGGCGGCCTTGAGTCGGCGGAGCATGTCGTCGAGGGTCGTGGAGCAGACCGAGAAGCCGGCCCGGCAGGCGGCGACCGAGAGAGCGACGGCGATGTGGGTCTTGCCGACCCCGGGCGGTCCCAGCAGGGCCGCGTTGGCCTTGGCCTCGACGAACGCGAGAGTGGCGAGGTCTTTGATCTTCGGGGGATCGGGTTCGGGCTGGAAGGAGAAATCCTACTCGTCGAGCGTCTTGTGGTGCGGCAGCTTGGACAGCCGCAGGTCCTGGCAGAAGCGCCGGTCGTCACGAATGGCGAGTTCCTCGCCGAGGGCGTCTTGATGGCGGGGCTGCGAAGGGATGTCGCCCGTGATGGTCCGTCGGTTCCGGCCGTCGGGAAGACCGTCCCAGTGCTTCTCGTCGACGATGCAGGCTCCGCGGCCGACGGCTCTTGAGTGGGTAGCCGGCAGGGTGTCGCCTTCGACGCCGGGGACGCTGGAATGCAGCGTGAGCTGGTACTTCGTGGCTCTGACTTCCACCAGTCGGCGCGGGCGGACTTGGCAGGCCGGCACCGAGTAGAGGTTCGCGCCGAAGGCGACCAGGAAGTCCTTGCCCACGTAGCGAAGATGCCGCTGGGCGACCACATAGGGCGTCGTCGGCAGGGGTCGTAGGGCCATGTGGTCGCGGATCACGCGATGCCTGATGACTTCGCCGTGGGTGCCGTGGGACTTCGCCCTGCGCAACGGAAGCCAAACGTTGAAAAACGAGGAGTCCTTCGGGATGCCGACGCGGGCGAGGATCTGCCCTTCGTCTCCCCAGTCGACCTGGGCCTGCGCCCCGGGCACGACCTCGAACCTGCAGTGCAGGCCGGCCGGCTCGCCCGGGCTGATGCCCAGTTCCCCGCGATCCATGGCCGGGCCTCCCGCATGGAGAGCTTGACCCGCTGGTAGGTGCCGGTGAAGCCGTACTCGGCCACCAGCCTCTCGTGGACCACGTCACCTTTGATCAGAATCTCGGACCGCCTTCCCATGCCTGTCTCGCATCGTGCCCCCGCCCCTCATGCGGGGGCACGGTCGCAGTCGGCAGGTGGAGGCGTCCCGTGCTGCGCCGGCCCCCTAACGTGGCCATTGGCGGGCGTGTGCGCTGGCCGCGCCGATCGCCGCTCTCGCCGCCCGCTCGACCAGCGAGATCCCGCTTTTCATCGAGGCGTTGTCGCCGCTGAGGACCGACACCAGATATCGGTGCCCCTGGACTGCGACCTGACCGATGCTGTTGATGACCCACAGGTCATCTGTGCTCCGCTGCAGCCAGCCGTTCTTCAGGGCACATCGGGATCCTTGGGGGCTGGCTGCGGAGACTCCCCAGTCCTGGTCCTGCGCGATCTGGCCCATCAGGTCCCGGATGTAGGCACGGGACGTCTGACTCAGCCCTTCGGGCGGACGGGCGGCCATCGGCCCTCGGGAGAAGACCGCGCGCAACAGCTTGACCTGATCCGTTGCCGTGGTCTGGGTGAGTCCCCATCTGACGTCGGGGCCGCCGTACGTCGAGGAAAGCCCCAGCCGTTCGATTGCCGCGTCGAGACCTTCCGCCTCACCGATCGCCTGCCACAGCTCAGTCGCTGCCTCGTTGTCGCTGGTCCGGATCATCTCCTCGGCGTTCTGGCGCTCCGCGGCTGTCAGCTCTCGGTCCTCGTCCTGCGCCTGGAGCAGCAGCGTCGCGAGGATGCCCACCTTGATGATGCTTGCCGTGTTGAATGTCGCGTTCTGTCCGAACGACATGATCTGCTGATCGGCACTGTCCTGGTCGAGCACCGCCACTGCCAGCTGCGCGTGGCCGTCCAGCAGGATGGGCCTGAGCGCCGATGCGAGGGTCGCCCTGCGGTTCTTGTGCGGCGGTGCCGTCGGCCCGGAGGCCGGCATGACTGCCTGTGTCGAAGGAGCCTGCGCCTCGAGGGGCGTGTCGGCGGTGGAACACGCGGCGAGCGCCGCCACGGCGACCGTGGTGGCGGTGCAGATCCTCAGTGTTCGCACGCGCAGGTCGTGCGTCCTGCGCGTCCGGTTCTGTCCGTCGGGCATGGCGGGCGGGCCTCGGTGTTCGTGACTCGGGGTGTTGGGCGCGGGCGGAGGCGCTTGGCTCCTCATCTTTCAAGCCGGGCCCGACCCCGGCCAGGCGAGCCGGTCACGGGCTCGCCCATCCGAGCAACACCACACCCATGTGGCTGAGGGGCGCCACACGACGGGACACGCCCCAGCCCGCCGGCGGTGTCGGTGTACGACTTGCACGATAGGGCCAGAAACGGGGCCGGTCGTCCGGCTGCAGAGCCTCGAACGCCGCGCGGTCGACCACGGTGCCAGCCCCCTGGACGATGACAGGCCAACTCCAGGAGATCCCGCCCGCCCCTCGCCTCTACCGCAGCCGCGCTCACCACGGCGCCCCGAAGGGACTGTTCACGAGTGGGGATGACGTGCATCAACGGGGCCAGGTGGAGATCGCTTCCCGGATCACCAGAGACCGTTTCCCTGCGGGCCGACGGCAGGGGCCGCGAAGTCGGAGCCGTCGCAGACACGGGATCCCCGGAACCAAAGGCTCCCCCTTGGGGGGCCATTCGGACACCGTACGACACGCCCGCTCGGGTGAAGATCGGAACCTTGCTTTGATCATCAGGACGGCGTTGTGTTCGAATCACCAGTCCCGACCCGACGTCAAACGGTGAATCGAGGCAGTTCCATGCGAATCCGCCCGGGTTTTCCTCGGCCCTTCTCATGGCGGTTCTGATGACGCTTCCGCTGAGTGGAAACATCTCGCAGGCGGCGGACATTCATGACACGAAACCCAGTGGATGGCTCTGCCCCGAGGCTTTGACGACACCTGCCCTGCAGAAAACGGCCCCGATGTGTCAAAGGTGATCAAGTGGTTCTTGACAGACTCCACGGGAACGCTGCCCAGAGAGGGGAATCCAAGGTTCGGGCGACAGTACATCACCAAGGCCCCGAAAGGGTACGCGGACGGGTCCGCCGGCGCTCTGATACGCCTTGTCCGCCCGACGTCCGAGCTCCGCTTCGGTGAGAGCTTCGATGATCCCGTGCTGTCGCGCGGCGATCGGGTCGTGAGCTGACCCGGGCGGAGCCGGCGAGGCCCGGAGCAGCCGCCCGGGCGGGTCGGCGAGGACCTGCACGTTCATGCCGTAGCGCTTGCGTTTGCCGGAGCAATAGGGAGTATCGGCGGCGATGCGGCCGGTCGGCAGCAGGGTGAGCAGGGTGCCGACCGAGGATGACGAACGCCTTCTCCCGGATCGTCCGCATCGCCTCGGCCGGGGACGGAGCGAGGACGGCCGGGGCCTCGACGGCCTCACGTATGAGGCGGTGGATGGTCGCGACCCTGATGCCGAACCCGGCGGCCGGCGGGGCGCAGGTGTCACCGCACCGCAGGGAGCCAGGGCGAGCAGGGCTTGTCGCGAGGCGGGAAGGCACCGCCGGCTCGGAAAAGGCTCCTTGATCGCCTCAAGTCGCCGACCGGCAGCTTGCCCTCCGGTCCGCCTGCTCGCCGATCCGGGTGTCCAGCACGATACGGGCAGTCGACTGTCCTTGTCGTCGCCTTCGTCCACGTCAGCCGCGGTGACGGCATGTTCAGGCGTCACGCCTTCGACGTGTGCCGGCTCAGCTCGAGGATGGAGTCGTTGTAGTCGCCGTCGTCGCCGTTCTCGGCGACGACCACCATGAGGTTGTAGGTGCCGATGTCGTAGGGGCCGCCGCAGTTGAGCTTGCTCGGCTGCATCCCGCCGTCACTCCGGCTGTACTCGAACGTGGCGGAGGTCCGATGGACCCGGGCGTGACGGAGCGATGTGACCCGCTCGACTCAACGAACCCCCGACCTCACAGACACGACCGCCCACCCCTCTTCCCAGAGGTTGAAAACACCTCTTGGGTCAGCGGGTGAAGAGCGCGGCGGCGATGGCGACGACGGCGGTGTCACCGGCGACGCGCAGGAGCCTCATCTTGGTGAGTGCGATACGGGCGAGGGTCTGGAGCTGGGGGGCGCGGTGGTCACCGACCAGGGCCTCCGTGATGGCGGACGGGTCGGCGTCTGCCGGACAGATGTACCCGGTGCTGTACTCGGTGCGGTCCTGGCGACCGGTACGGAGGCGGGGGTTGATGACGAGGAGCGCCAGGACCACGCTGACGTTCAGAGCGAGGGCTCCGGGGGCGGTGGGGGCGGGCAGCCGGCCCGTCACCGCCCCCGGAGCCGACGACCTTGGCGGTGATCCGGACGGGCAGCGCGCAGCACGCCGCACAGGCCGGCGCGGGAAGTCCCGCGAGGGCCTTCGGCATGCGGTGGGGGGTCGGTCAGCGCCAGGGTTCGGCATGGCGGTTCTCCTCGGCGAGGTGGGTGAAGGGGATCGGACAGCACGGACGGCAACCGACCGTGATCCACTCCGCTTCAGGCCCTGAAGAAGGGAGACGCGCGCTCCCGGGGCATCCCTGCAGGAGGTAGCGGACGCTGTTCGACTTTGCGACGTTCGCGGATGTCCCTCGGACCGTGGATCGGCAGGACTCCGATGGGAGGGGTTGTTTACCCGGGCGAGATCGGCGCAGACGCTGAGCTGACACAGTCTTTACGCGACGAAGTGGAGAGGCATTATGGGCATCATCGCGTGGATCCTCATCGGTCTGATCGCCGGCGCCATCGCCAAGGCCCTGATGCCGGGCAAGGACCCCGGCGGCATCATCATCACCATGCTCATCGGCATCGCCGGCGGCCTGCTCGGAGGCTGGCTCGGCAAGGTCGTCTTCGGCGTCGACTCCATCGACGGCTTCTTCGAGATATCCACCTGGATCGCCGCCATCGTCGGCTCCGTCATCCTCCTCGCCCTCTACCGCCTCATCACCGGCAACCGCCACACCCACCGCCACGCCTGACCCACCGAAGACACAAGCACCACAGCCCCGAACGGCTCCCTCCCCCGTGGCACACGGGACGGGAGCCGTCGGCATGCCTCCCCCTCCCCACGGCGTGGGAGCGAGGACTGGTTCGATGGCTCCTCGACGGCCCAGCCCGCTTCCCCATCACGGACAAACCGCACTGCTCCACAGGAAGACGGATCAGCCGCGTGCCTGCGTCTGGCGGCCGCGGTCGTCTGTGGGTCTCACGCCCCGTCGGATCCCGCGTTCGCTGGGAACAGGGCGGGCACGACGCAGTGCTCTTGCTCCCGCCCGGGATCGCTAAAGCTACGAAGGGCCTTGGCTGCCCTCTCAGGGCAGTACAACGTTCCCCTGACGGCGTGCGCCTTGTGCTGTGCGCCGGATGCGGTGAGGCGAGCTCAGACCAGCACCCGCGTCGGACGGGCACATGGATGAGCCTCGACAGCAAGCACGGTGTGCTCGTGCCCAGAATCGTCCTGGTGTCTGCCTCCGCGGTTCTCTGGACGGCCTGGTCCAGCCCGCCCTGCGCGTCGAGGACTGCGGCTTCCGCATGCTCCAGGCGAAGGAGTACGCCGCCGTGATGGCGTTCCCGGACACCTACCGGCGACGTGGGTCGAAGCGGGACCGGGTGCGGATGGCGGGCAATGCGGTGCCCTGCAACATGGCGCGCGGTCTGGTCGCCTGTGACGTCGAATCCATCTCGCAGGAGGACCGGTATGACGGCCCGCGTCGTCGGCGTCGAGTTCCAGGGCGGGTGGCGATACGCGGCCACCTGTCCTTGTGGTGGACAGTACGCCTGCCGGGACGCCGACTGGGCGTTCATCGTCGCCATCACCGTCGCCCACACCTGGCTCGAGCAGGGGGCGCGATGAAGAGCGTTCAACCAGTGAGCAGGGTGTCGGAGTCATGCCCCGACACCCGCCCAGGAGTTACGCGGCGTAGATGTAGAAGTACTGGTTGTCGCCGCTGTGGCAGTCCCACAGCCGCGCGGGGGCGCCGTTGTCCGTGCGCCAGTCAGCTATCTCCAGGCACTTCTGGTAGGCGTACGCCCCGTCCATTCTGAGACCGCGATCACCGCGGAACATCTGGTTGAGGCCGTAGTGGCAACCCCACTGGTTGGCGGTCGCACCGTTGTTGCGGTTCCAGCCGCCGATCTCCAGGCACCTGCCGCTGTTGACGTTGATGTAGAAGAACGCGTTGGGGTCGTCCGAGAGGCCGTAGCGGTACCACTTCTGGTTGTCGCCGCCGTGGCAGTCCCACTGCCGGACGGCCGCGCCATCCGCCTTGCTCCAGTCCGCCACCTCAAGACACTTCCCAGAGTGCGCCGCCTGGAGCTTGACGGTGCCCAGATAGATGAAGGACGAGGCCTGGGCCGGAGCGGCCGAGAGGCCGAAGACGAGCCCCAGGGAGGCGGCAAGAACAAGCAGCCCGTGCCTGGCACGGGCGAACGCGGTGAGTTTCATGGTCCTCTGCAATCAAGAAGGAAAATCCGGCGACGGCCGGAAACAGATGATCATGATCGCACAGGTTTTCAGCCAACAGGCCTCCTGACCAGCGCACTTGTGCCATTACATGAACTGCAATCGCTCGGCTCGGCGGAACCGATTCCTCCGCGCTCTCCCGGTGCGCCCTCAAGGCGCCGAGCGCCGAGGGGAGGGCATCCAGGGCGTCTGAAAGGAGGCGCGATGAAGATCCGCATCCGGGGCTACCGGGGCATCCGGCACTGGCGCTACCGGGCCGTCCGCCCCTGCGGCTGGTCCCTCGACACACACGCCGACGCCGCCGTTCCCCTCCTTCCCCTCATCATCCGGGACCACCACATCGAATGCCGGAGGTACACATGAAACTCGACGGCCGTCGGCACCACCTTGCCCGGCTCATCCGGTCCGTCGGCGTGATGTGCACCTACGCCGAAGCACTGGACGTGGTCCGGAAGTTCGAGGGCGCGGGCCGGAAGCAGACCGCTGACGAAATTTTCGCCGCCGCGTTCGACGAAGACGGCCCCGGCACCGAATGGAACCGGTGGGACGCCGCCACCACCCCCGAAGCCTGCGCGAAGCACATACGCCCCAAGGACACCACATGACCCGCCGCCGCATGAGGGGCTACCACCCCGCCGGAGAACACGACCACACTCGCATCTCCACCGACTTCAGGTTCTACCTGACCGCCACCCCGTGCATCCTTGCCGCGCCTCGTACCGAGATCCGGGTATCGCCCTGCCGCCGGACGCAAGCGCCGGGGCGGCCTCAGCGCCCAGAAGGGGCGGGGGCGTGGTGACGCCACCGCACCGGAAGTTCAAGAAGAACCCTCCGGGCCGGTACAAGGAAGTGCACGAGCGACAGCGCAAGGCACATTCCTCACGATGGGTCCGGGGCGAGCACGGCATTGCCCCCGGGAACCGGCGAGCCCTCGCCCGCCGTCAGCGCATGAGCGACAGAGGTGCCGGTCAGGTCTGCGGGCAGCCCGCCGGCAGTGCCCGTTCCCTGAGGCGTACGCCCAGCACACCGATCCAAGCTGATCAAAAAAGATCAATTAGTGGGCCGATCCGGCAGGTACGGAGCATGTGAGGCTGCATCAAAAAAGCTGTGAATAGCATGAGTTGAAGGCAGAAGCAAAGGCATCCGGTCAGTTCTCTCCGAGAGGCGGAGCTCATGGCATTCACGATCGACAGACCTCACGCACGTGGCAGAGCGCCGCGCCGCTTATGGCGCGCCACAGCCGGGGCGCTGACCGCCGCGCTGCTCGGCGCTGTCGGCGCGGTGCTTCCCGCCGGCCCGGCGCACGCGGCCGGGCCGGCGCAGCTGGTCTACATCTCCAATGCCGGTGCGGGGACGGTGAGCGCCTATGACCCGGCGACCGGGTCGACGGTGGCCACCATCGAGGTCGGCAGCGCGCCGACGGGCGTGGCGCTCACGCCGGACGGCTCCCAGGCATGGGTGGCCAACGGCGCCAGCGACACGGTCTCGGTGATCGACACCGCGAGCAATTCCGTCGCCGCCACCGTCGCGGTGGGGCGCACGCCCCAGTCGGTGGCCATTTCTCCGGACGGGGGGCGGGCGTACGTGGTGCGCACGGCCGACCCCGGCGGGGTCGACGTGATCGACACGTCCTCCCTGGTGGTCACCGCCACCATCACGGCCGGCAGCTTCCCGGACATCGTCGGCCTGTCCCCGGACGGCGGCCGACTCTACGTGGGGAACTTCTCCAGCAGTACGGTGTCGGTGATCGACACCGTGAGCAACACCGTCACCGCCACCGTTCCCGTGGGGAACGCGGCCGGGCTGGCGGTCAGTCCCGACGGCGCCCACGTCTACGTCGCCGACTACAACGACAACCGCCTCTCGGTGATCGACACCGCCACCGCCACCGTCACGGCGACCGTCCCCGTCGGCAGCCTGCCGCAGAACGTGGCCGTCGCACCCGACGGAGGACGCGTCTACGTCGCCAACCGGGGTGGCAACTCCGTCTCCGTCGTGGACACGGCGACCAACACCGTCGTCGCCACGGTCCCGACCGGTGCGGGGACGAGCGGCGTACTGGCCGACCCGGACGGCACCCGTGTCTACGCCACCAACACCTTCGTCAACACCATGTCGGTGATCGACACCGCGACGCTCACGGTCACCGCCACCGTCCCCACCGGTTCCCGCCCCTGGGGCCTGGCGATGGGCAAGGCCGTCCCGCCCGCCGTCACCGCCATCTCACCGGACCACGGCCCGGCCACGGGCGGCACCACCGTCACCCTGACCGGCAGCCACCTGACCGGCACCACCGCCGTCACCTTCGACGGCACCCCCGCCAGCGGCATCACCGTGGTCGACGACACCACCGTCACCGCGACCGCCCCCGCCCACACGCCCGGCACCGTCGGCGTTTCGCTGACCGTCAAGGGCCGGACCGTCGCCGCCGGGACCTACACCTACCAACGGCCCGCACCCACGGTCACCGCCGTCACCCCCGCCCGGGGCCCGGCCGCCGGCGGCACCACCGTGACCCTCACCGGCACCGGCTTCACCGGCGCGACCGCCGTCGCCTTCGGCGCCGTCCCGGCCGCCTCGTTCACCGTCCACAGCGACACCGAGATCACCGCGACCTCCCCGGCCGCCACCACCGCCGGGTCGGCCGACGTCACCGTCACCACCCCTGCCGGGACCAGCACCACCAGCCCGGCCGACCGCTACACCTACACCCGGGACACCACGAAACTCACCGCCGACCCCCTGCTGTTCTCCCTGACCCCCGGCCAGCTGAACATCAACCTGAACCTGTCGGCCACCCTCACCGACACCACCACCGGCAAGCCCGTCAGCGGCGCGACCGTGAAGTTCGCCGTCGGCACGACCACCGTGTGCAGCGCCACCACCAACGCGGCAGGCACCGCGACCTGCACCGGCCCCTCCCCCGTCGTCGCCGTCCTCCTCAACCTCGGCTACACCGCCACCTACCACGGCACCCCCGCCCTCGAAGCGGCCACCGCCACCGCCGGGCTCATCCGCATCCACTGACCCGCCCCAACAGGCCGGCGCCGGGGATCCCCGGCGCCGGCCTCCGTGCTGCTCCGGGCAAGGCCAGGACCTGTCCGGGCGAGCACGGAACCGTCCTGAGACGATCGGCCCGGTTGCTCGTCCTTTCCGGAACGGTGTGCCGGATGCCCAGCCCGCGCAGGTGTACGTCGACGGCGACCTGCGCACGGCCGACAAGGTTTCCCAGGTAGTCGATGCTCTTCGGTCCTACGCCCTTCACCGTGCGCAGAGGGTCTGGCTTCGTTCATTTGCAGGAACAGCGCTTGTCGATGGGTTGCGGAGGCAGTTGGTGATCGACCGGCTCGGGAATGTCGACGAGAGATGAAGACAGGTGTCCGGCCCCGATGAAGGCTGGTCGATCTCGTGGGGCCGGCGATCGGTAGGTGGTGGCGTCGAGCGTTGAGTCGCCTGTTCGAGGGGGTGGGGCCGGGCTGGAAGAACCAGAGATCACGATCAAGCCCACCCGCGACGAAGCGACGATCTGTCGGACTGGACGGGATCAAGATGCTCAAGCGCCAGTTGTTCGGCCGTGCAGGCCTTGCCCTGCTCCACAAGCGTGTGCTCCTTGCGCAGTGAACGGCGTCAGCGGCTGCTGAGATGCCGACCGCGGCTCGGTCAGCGAATACCAGGAGACACACAATCGGCTCGACTCCACAGAAGTTACGCCAGGACCCCTTCTCGAGTACGCCGACACCGGCGGCCCTGCCAGGGACTTGTCGGGCACTCCGCCCAGCGCACCGTAGACGCTGCGACGAACCGAGCGCTTTGCCCTGTGACGCAGCCCGACCCCCACGATGAACGACAACACGAAGAGCCTCCCGAGGACCGTCTCTACCAGCGGGTTGGAGACGAAGTACACGAAGCACGCGACACCAGCCCAGACCAGGATCGGCAGGAGCGAGGCGCGCAGCACCGTCCCGAACCCGATCCGTTCCGGTGCCGACAGCGGCACACCTTCATGCCGCGCCTCGATGTGATTCCTGGTCACACAGTGCTCAGGTCGCATGAAACCACCACATCATCGACAGGTCGGGTCTGGTGCAGTGATCCGCAAGAAACTGCCTGGGCGTGGCCGTGCCGATGAGTTGGGAAGTGGTGCGTGAGCGACCATGGGAGGTGCCTGCTGACCGAGTCTGGGGATGTCGCCTTGCTTGGGCTGCAGTCAGGACCGTGCAGTGGGAGCCTGGGGTGCTTCTCCCACGGGAGGCCGGAGAGGCGTGTCGCGGAGGATAGGGGCCGTGTGGTGAGTACGTTCGTGTTGATCCACGGTGCCGGGGACGTCGGTTGGTACTGGCACCTGGTCGAGAAAGAGCTGCGGGCGCGCGGGCACTGTGTGGTGGCTCCGGACCTTCCGGGAGACGATGACTCGCTGACGCTCGACGACTACGCCGACGCCGTGGTCGAGGCGGTCGGCGACCGTCACGGCCTCGTGGTCGTGGGGCAGTCGTTCGGTGCGTTCACCGCGCCCCTGGTCTCCGTGCGCCGCCCGGTCGAAGCACTGGTGCTGGTCGCCGGAATGGTCCCCGAGCCCGGCGAATCACCCGACCAGTGGTGGAGCAGCACCGGGTACACCGAGGCCGTGAGGCGCCAGGCTGCCCGGGACGGCGTCACCGGCAGCGACGACCCATACATCGCCTTCTACCACGACGTGCCCCGAGAACTCGCCCAGGAAGCGCTGAGCAAGGGACGGGCGCACCCGTCGTCGGCCGCATCGGCCCAGCCATGGCCGCTCAACGCCTGGCCGGCCGTGCCGACCAGATTCGTGCTGTGTACCGAGGACCGCTTGTTTCCTCCCGACTTCCTGCGTCGGCTCGTGCTGAAACGTCTCGGTCTGGTCCCGCACGAGATCGCCGCGAGTCACTGTGTCGCGCTCAGCCGGCCCGTCGAGCTGGCCGGCATTCTGGTGGATGCGGCCAAGAGCCAACGTCATCGAGCGGGCGCTGCAGGCGCTGACAGCCGCCCCCGTGCGGCTGGCGATCCCGCAGCCGCCGGACCTGCGTCTTCCCCCCTCACCACCGGCCAGGCCGACGAGACAACCTAACCCTGGGCCCTCTGAAGGCGGGTGACCTGCTCTGCGATGAGCACAGGCGGGAAGGCGCGTACATCGCGGCCGGCGATCGACAGCTTGCTGAAACGCGCCACCGTGCTCCCGACCCGTACCACGGTGTACTCGATCACGGACGGCCCCAGTTCCACCGGAGCGGCGAGCTCGAACCGCACAGCCTCATCCCCGAGTCGCGGGGCGGAAAGAACGCTGACCGTTGCCTTGTACCGGCCGGCCGGGCTCTGCCGCTCGAAGTGCCGGCAGGTCTTCAGGCCCTCACGCACCTTCGCGAACACCTCCTTGGCGCTGGAGCCCTCGTAAGACGCCAGCAGAGAGCTACCGCCGTAGACGTCACCCTTCCAACGGAACAACTGAAAGGCCTTCGCCGGGGCTGGTGTCTGCTCGCCCTCCGCGGCATCGAGCATCTCCCGGCAGGTAGACCCGGACAAAAACTTGACTTCCGCACCGTCCGCTCCGGTGTGGAAGACAGAGGCCGGTTCACCGATCAAATCCGGAACCGTACCGACCGGCAGCGCCGCCTCCACCAGCTCCTCGGCCGTCAGCCGCCGAGCGGGCCGGGCCACGGCCGGGGACGAGACCGCGCCCGGCTCGGATGCCGACGCCGGTATGGGCGACTGGGAAGCCACAGGCGGCGCAGACGGCCCGGATGCCGACGCCGGCATGGACGGCTGGGCTTCCGCCGCACAGGCAGAGGCGGACAGCACGACAGCGGCCGCCAGCACGAGAAAGCCGGAGGAACGACGAAAGGCACCTGTACGCATGACCTGGCCTCTGAACAGTACGAATGATCAGAGGGACACTAGACCACGAGCAGTTTTCACCATCGCCCGGCCAGGGTCCCCCACCCGACGTGCTGCCTGACCGATGGTTCACCTCAAGGACGACCGCATCCAGAGGTCTTAGGACCATCCCCGCAGACTCGAGGAGAAGCGGCGGGTCCACTTCCGTCCTTCGGCCGACCAGGGCCCATCCCCGCACGAGCAGGGAGCAGTACGGGATCAAGGCTGAGGTCGGCCGCAGATGGGGGCGCAGCGCGGACACAGCTGCGCCCTGTGAGCCATCCCGCGTGACGCCCGTTTGGCCTAGCGTCACGCGCCTCGGGCATGGGCCGCTCTTAGCGTGGGATGACGCTCGCAGGGCACCGAGGAGGTCTTCCGATGAGCAGTCGCAGGACGGTCGCCGGCATAGCTCTGGCCATCGCTTCTGTCGCCCCGTGGTCCGGTGTCGCTCACGCTCAGGATCTCGACTGCCGGGACTTCCGCTTCCAGGAAGACGCTCAGGCGGTGTTCGACCGGGATCCGAGCGACCCGAACCGGCTCGACGAAGACCAGGGTCCCGATGACGGCATCGCCTGCGAAGCACTGCCCAGGCGCGGCATGCAGACGGTGCCGCCCGTGGGCCCCAGCGCTACCGGCGTCCCGCCGGTGAATCCGAGTGCCCCCGCCCTGCAGTCGGCGGCCCCTGTCGTTCCCGGCCCTGTCGCTCCGAGCCGCGGCACCCGGGCGGGTATCGGCGGAGCGTTCCGTCCGTCCGGTCTCAGCGTAGGCGTCGGCCTCACCCTGTTCGTCGGAGCTGCCCTGGCAGGCGGATACCTCGCCGTACGACGCCTGCGCCGTGCGGATTGACCCGACTTTGACCGCACGATCGAGTGGGGTCGGCCGCCACTGCCCGCCTTGTTGGGGCGGGTCACAGGAGTGTTGCTGCCCTCGCGGTCGTCGGGGCGGTCAGGCTCCGATGTCGACGGATCGTTCGACCGCGTTGCGCTGCTTGTACGTCTCGGCGTCGAAAGCGGGCGGTCGGCCGTCGGCCCGGCCGCGGTGGAGGCGGAGGCCGGCCTGGTCCGCGGGCTGAGGGATGACGGCACGTATCGCGCGTCGGCGACGGTGCTTCCTGATCGCGCGGGATGAGCGGGATGAGTACGCGCGGTCGGCCAGGGCCGCATCGGGTCGGGTCCTCGATCTTCCCGGTCCGCTTCGCGGAGCACGGATGGCGGCCATGACGGTCTCGAAGGCCGGGGCGTCACCTGTCTGGCCTGCGGTGATACGGAGGGCCAAGGGCCATGCGTGGCTGTCGCCGGCGAGGTGGACCTTCGTGCTCAGAGCGCCGCGGGAGCGTCCAGCGCATGGTCTTCGGGTTCGGCCCGGCCTGGAGCACCTTTTCCCTGGCTCCGGCAGCGTGCTGGTGGGCCCGGCAGACGGTGGAGTCCACCGACACGGTCCAGCCGATGTCGTCACCGTCGTCGGCCGCTGCCAGGAGCGCGGCGAGGATGCGTTCCCGGGTTCCGTCCACGGCCCATCTGATCAGCCATTGGTGGACGGTCTGGAACGAGCCGAGCTCGTCCGGCAGATCCCGCCAGGGCGACCAGGTCCGGTACTTCCAGGCGATGGCCTCCAAGGTCCGGCGGTGATCGGCCCACCGCCGACCGCGTACCGGGTCGGCCGGCATCAGCGGCGCGATCCGGTCCCACATCGCCTCAGTGATCACTAACCGGACGGACACATCCGATCAACTGACCGACCGATCAAGGAGACACGTCCTAGCCGAGCCAGGCGATGTCCAGGACGGACAGGTGCCGAAGGGGTCGGTTGGCGAAGTAGATGACGGACAGGCGGCCGGCGGACGCGATCCGGACGCCTTCGCCCTCGGGGTCGTCGGGGTCCCACTGGCGGAAGCCCCACGGGTCGGCCGCGGCGGCGTCGAGCAGGTCCCAGACCGTCTCTTCGGCGTGCTCGGGAAGTCCGGCGAGGACCTTCGCGGCCGGGGCCGAGAGGCGGACCGCATACGGCTGCGTGCTCACCGGCGCCGCCGGCCGCGGAGCTCGGCCATGTCGATGAACCCGGTCTCATCGTGGCCGGAGGCCACGAACGCTTCGACCGCGGCGGCGGAAGCGAGACGGGCCTGCCAGACGTGCACGACCTCGTAGAGGGTGTTCAAGGAGAACGTCCGACGCGACTCCTCCAACGCGGCCGCCCATTCCCCTTCGAAGGCGGGGACCCACCGGTCCGCACGCCGATCGGCTCGCAGCCGGGCGAGAAGCTCGGCCGGGGCGCCGGGCGCGGGCGCGTACGCGGCGACAGGTGTGTGATCGGGCTCGGCGCTCATCGGCTCCTCCTGCGGCGAGTGCTACCAGCCACCCTAGAACCTCGTGACCCAGGCCGTGCAGATTCGAGGGCGATCGCAGGGCCGGACGCCACCGCATCGTCGCGGCGCCGAATGGGCAGCCGGAAGAACACTTGACGCTCCGTGCGGTTTCAGGGGCGGTTCACGTGGCCCGGCGCCATGGGACAGAGGTGTCATCAGGGAGGCTACGGCCTGGGACCACGAATGGGACTACGCATCGGGTTCAGCTTGCCGTCGCGCAGCTCACCGGCGTCCGCGCGGCCCTCAGCCAGCTCACCCGATAGCCCGATCTCGAACCTTGCCGCACCCGTTAGGGCCGTCTCCTCGCGCCGCCGCAGCCGCTACCCCTCCGACACCATCATCGCCGAGCGGACCCTGCTCGAACCCCTCCTCCCGGTGGCCGTTGACTACCGGTGGCCGTTGACGCAGCAGCCGCCCGCCGAGTGGCACCGCGCGGGCTGCGACAGAAAGCAGGCCGCCGACGAGGAAGGTGCCCCGTACCTCGGCAAGGGGCAGGATCAGTCCCCCGAGCGCGGCGCCCGCCGCGATACCGACGTGGTAGGAACCGGAGTTCGCCGCGAGCGCGATGTCCGTACGGCCTGGAGCGCAATGCAGCATCGCGTTCTGGGTCGTCATGAACACCGGCCCGAGTGCACCGTCCATGGAAGTACCTCACCGGGATCACCGCTCCACCGCAACCCCGTTCATCTACCGCGCGGGCGAGGGTGACCTCGCAGCGGCATGGAGCCGTCGGCGATGTACCGGGCGGCGATCCGGCCCGTGGTCGGTGACGATCTCCTCCAGCTGACCGACTGCCTTCAGCACGACGAACGGCTCCTCGTCGACGAGTTCGTCAAGGCGTTCGCGCAGTGTGCGCAACAGGCCCGTGACGTCGTCGGGCAGAGGCAGTGTGCGCGGCGACGTCGTCCATGTGTGCCTCCCCGTCCTTCTCTGCCCCGGAGGTGTCCTCTGCCCCGAAGGTGTCGTAGACGTCGCGGCCGACGCTCAGGGGCTGTTCCCAGTCGAAGGAGGAGGTCCGGTATCCGTCGGGCCGGTCCCAGAGGTCCGGCGGCCCCTGCGACCTCCAGCGGAGGGCGAGCCGTCCGCCAGGGGATTCGGGCGCAGAGGTTCCGGCGCCGTTGTCCTTGCTGAAGTGGCGCAATGAGCGGTGACGTGTTCCCGCACCGTCACCACGGGCGGCCCGGTGACAACGCCCGGGTCTCCAGGGCGGTGCACGGCCTCGACCGGCTCGAGGGGTGCCCGACCTGCTGGAGCGGGAACAGGGCCGGGGCGAGGAACCGCCGTAGGTGATGGCGCACAGCCCGGTCCGCGGCGTGACCCTGCGGACATTTTCCCGGCCCGCCGCATCCGGGGCTCCCCCACCCTCGGAAGCATCTGTGTCCGGAGATGCCGCAGGAGCGTCGGTGGCGGAGAGGGAGGCCGTGCGGTGATCAGCGTAGAGAGGGTTCTCGTGGTGGGCCTGCCCCTTGCCGACCTCGTGGCGTACTTGGAGGACTTCGCCCGCACCGAGGAATGGGACCCCGGGACGGTGTCGTGCGTACGGCTTGACGACGGGCCGGTGCGGGCAGGTGCGCGCTGGCGCAACACCTCGGTCTTCCGGGGCCGTACGACCGACCTGGAGTACCGGCTCGACGTGCGTGAGTCCGCGCGGCTGAGGTTCGTCGGGGAGAACAAGACGGTGACCGCGGTCGACGATCTCCGCTTCGGCGTGGAGGGGAACGGCACGCGGCTGACCTACCGGGCTTCGCTGACGTTCAAGGGCCTCGCGAAGTTGGCGACGCCGTTCTTGCGGTCGGAGTTCGAGCGGCTGGCCGACGGGGTGGCCACCCGCCTGCCGGCCGCCGCCGTGGCGAGGGGCACGTGACCGGGCTCCCCCCACGGATCTCGCCGCGTTCCACACGGCCTGGTAAGGCGTGCCGCGCAGACGACTCGGTCGGGCGAGGGTGATGCGAAGGCCTTGGTTCCCGGGCCGGAACCGGTGGGAGGTGCGGACGATGCGATGCCGACGCCGTCCGGGACGGACCGACCTGCGCCCGTCGTGCCGCAGCAGTGGGAAGAGGTCGGTGGGAACCTCGGAGCGCTCCTGTGCGGAGCGGTGCGGCGCGGCGTCTTCGTCGTGAGGTCGGAGCCCCTCGGGGCCCAGGGCGGAACCATGTCTCGAATGCGTGGTGCGGTTCGGCCCTGCGGACCGACAAGCGTGCCGTGGATCTGCCGAGCCGCACCGCGTCCAGCCAGATCCACGGCCTGGGGGCGTCAGCCCTGGCAGACGCCGCGCGCGTAGTCGTACGTGGCGGTCTTCTGCGAGTACTTCCACTGCGGAGCGAGGAGATCGTCCGCCAGCCGGCGGGCGGCGGCGGGGCTCTCGATCACGTAGCCGAAGTCCTGGAGCCAGGACGGGTACAGGTTCTTCGAGCCGATGTAGAAGGCCGCGTCGTCCACGGAGACCAGCTTGTGGTGCTGCGCGTACGGCTTGCCGTCCGCCCAGGTCGGCTTGTCCGAGGCGCGGAAGGTCGCCAGCTGCAGGTTCTGGCACATCGCCGCCCGTGCCTTCGGCTCGTCGCCGGTCAGGACCTTCAGGCGGCCGCGCAGGGCGTCGCTCACCTCGGACAGCGACTTGATCTGCGAGTAGCCGCCGCTTCCGATGGTGCCCCGGTTGGCCGGGTCGCTGACCACGATGCGCACCTTCACTCCGGCGGCGAGCTTCGCGGCGAGGGTGTCGTAGAGCCGGATGTCGTAGCGGGGCAGCGGCGGGCAGGTCGCGTTCATGTCCTGCTGCGAGATCTCGATGTGCTCGGTGGCGCCGGCGACGAGAGCGCGCAGGGCGGTCTCCTCCGGGTTGACCGTGTCGTAGTCGCGGTCGGCGTTGGTGTAGTCGTGCACGCCGATCCCGCAGGTGGTGTCGGAGGCCGTGGGCAGGACGGGCCGGAACGACGAGGACGGGTCGCTCTGGCGGATCCCGACGCCGAGGCCGCCCACCGCGAGGGCGGGGACGTCGCCGTCGGCCGGCGGGGCGGCGGGCCGGGGCAGGGTGGGCAGACAGCCCGCGCCGTTGGAGGAGGCGAACCAGACGCTGGTCCAGCTGCCCTTGTTGCGGCAGGTCCAGTCCCACAGCGCGTCGAGGTAACGGCCGGCGGAGCCGGCGGCCGGTCCCGACAGCGCGAGGTCGACGTCGTTCACCGGGTGGGCTGTGTCGAGGTAGTCGTCCTTCCAGCTGTTGATGCCGCCGGTGATCACCGAAGTGCCGTCCACGACGACCAGTTTGGAGTGGTTCCAGGAGAAGCCGGTCTTCGAGGTCGTCATCGAGGCGACGTTGAGGGTGACGTCCGCGGCCGCGGGTCCGAGCTTGGTCACCAGCTCGTCGCGGTACGAGGACGGGATGACGTTGGCGTGGTAGAGGGGCGCGGCGCCGACCAGGATGCGGACCTGGAGCCGGTTGCCCTTCTGCGTCGCCTCCTTCAGACCGGCCACGATCGCGTCCTGGAAGCCGCCGTTGGGAAACGGGGCCAGCGTGGATATGTCCACGCTGTGCCGGGCCCCGGCGATGTCCTCGCGCACCTTCTCCAGCAGACGACGGGAGCCGGAGCGGTCGGCGCACGTGGCATCACCCCAGCAGCCGGGGGTCTGGAGCAGCCAGTCGGCGCCGCCGGGTGCGGAGGCGCCGAGCCGGTTGCCCTCCGTCCGCTCCCAGACGGAGCCCTCCAGACCGGGAGAGACCTGACGCAGCGCCTGTTCCACGCCGTCGAGGTGCGGGGTGGGCGTGTCGGCGAGCGCGGGAGCGGCGGACAGCAGGAGGCTGGAGAGCGCGAGGGGCAGGGCCATCGTGCGGAGGGTGGGTGCCAATGTGGTTCGGTTCCTTGCTGGGGGGGGGTGGCTCAGGTCGACGGCACCGTGGACGGGGCCTCGACCTTGATCAACTCACGTAAGTTACCAGCACGTAGACACCAGTTCACCCCGGCCTGAGGCGCTTTCAGCCGGTATCGCGCCACGCACGCCAACTGCCTTGCTCGGCCCTGTCCGTCACCCGACGCACCCCCGACGCGGCGGGACCCGCGCAGCACCGCTCCCCGCAGCACCGCTCCCCCGGGAAACGCGCCGCCCCCGGCAGGCCGATCCCCGTCGGCGACAACGGCAGCGGCAGCCGTACCCACGTCCGCGAAACGGGTCGTACACCCCGCCTTCGCCACCCCGCTGTTGGCCGGTATCCGTTCATCCCGACCAGGCCTTCGGCCGCCTCGCCCTCCGCCGGGCGGTCACGCAGGGCCCGCTCCACGTCTCGACCACCACCTCGTGAGACGGGGCGGGAGGGTTCTCGTCCGTGAACGCCGCGAGCGGCGAGCGGACGGCGGACGGCGAGCCCCAGCAGATCAAGGCCGTGCAGGACGGGCCGGCCGTCCTTCGACACCGCGGCATCGCCACGATCCTGGACCGGCGGCCTTCGGTGCCACGGGCGCCTCGCACGGGTGGAGCCGGCACTTCTCCTCTGTCGGCCGAATGTTCACGGAAGACATCTCGTGCCGGCGTGGACCGGCTCCGGTGGGGGGCTTCCCGAGCACAGGGGAGAAACGGGACGGCCTGCGGGCTTCGCCCCTCTGATGCCCTCGATCCCGCGTCACCGGGAGCCGGGCCGGCTCGCCGGCTCCGGGAAGTCCGCCACGATCTCGGGCTCCAGGCCCTCGGCGGGGGTGGTGCGAGGCCGGCCGATGTCGGAGCGCCAGGCCTCGAAAGCGAGGGTGGTGGCCGTCACCACGGCCAGTCCCAGCAGCCAGCCCCCGACCACGTCGCTCACCCAGTGCACCCCCAGCGCGACGCGCGTGTAGCTCACGCCGAGCACCGCCACCGTCGCCAGGACCCACGGCAGCGGCCGCCAGGCGCGCGGGACCAGAGGGAGCAGGACCAGCAGCAGGACCGCACAGGAGGTGGTGGCCGTCATGGCGTGCCCGGAGGGGAAGGAGAAGCCGGGCGCGTGGGCGACGGGTTCCGGCAGGTGCGGCCGGGCGCGCTCGACCACGTTCTTGACCAGCAGCCCCACCAGCCCGCTGACCGTCGCGGTGACCGCCGCCCAGGCGGCGAGACGGAACGCCCGCCGCCGCAGGAGCCACACCACCACACCTGCCACCAGGAGCCGCATCGTCAGCGGTCCCCACGCGACGTGCGTGAGGAAGTCGAGCACCCGCACCCAGGCCGGACTGCCGAGTGCGGAACGGTGCAGCCGCTCGGCCACGTCCTGGTCGAAACGGTACAGCGGGGCCCAGCGCGACTCCACCAGCACCAGGGCGAGGGAGAACGGGACGGCCGCCAGGGCGGTGAGGGCCGCGCCCACCACCAACCGCGCGCCGAACCTCGTGTCGGGCCCGCCGTGACCGGTCACGAGCCGTCCGGGACGGTGCCTCCGGGTCCGGGTGGAACGCTCAGTCATGGTCGGTACGGTTCCTTTCCGTCAGGGGGCGGGAGGGCCGGTCGGCTCAGACGCCGGGGTCCTCGGTGATCGGCGTCGCCACGCCCGCGCGTACGGCCTCCAGCTGGGCGGCGAAGGAAAGGCCCAGGAACAGCGCGAGCGAAGTGAGGTACGACCACAACAGCAGTGCCACGAACGCGCTCAGCGGCCCGTACACGGTGGTGAAGGAGCTCGCGGAGCCGACGTACAGGCTCAGTGCCCACGTGGCGCCCAGCCACAGCAGCAGGTGGACGGTGGCGCCGAAGGCGAGCCAGGTGTAGCCCGGTTGGGCGCGTCGGGGCGAGCGGCGGAAGACGACGCTGGTGGCGATCACCGCCAGCAGGATCCCCACGGGCCAGCGCAGCACGTCCCACGCGCGGGACGTGGACGGCTCCAGGTGATAGACCTCGATCAGGGCCCGGTTCAGGTCGGATCCGAGGACGGTGACGCAGAAGCTCAGTCCGAGGGGCACCCCGGCCAGCACCGCCATCACCAGCCCACGGGCGTATTTGTGGAGGAACGGCCGGTCGCGCTCCACGCCGTATATGCGGTTCGCGCCGCGCTCCACCTGGCACATGGCCGTGGTGACGTTCGCGACGGAGAACAGGAGGCCGAGCCACAGGGCCACCGTGCCGCCCTCCCCTGCGTGCCGTCGGCTTTCCCGCAGGGCGTCGTCCACCACGTCCTGGCTCGGACCGCTGATCCGGTGGATCGTCAGCTCGGCGATCCGCCCGACGTCCTCGGTGTGCAGCACTCCGGACAGTCCGATGACGGCGATGGCCAGCGGAAGGAGCGCCAGGACGGTCTGCAGGGCGAGGGCCCGGGAGTGGCTGAACCCGTCGGCGTAGCGGAACCGTACGAAGGAGTCCCGTACGAGGGCCCAGCCTCCGTAGTGGCGGAGCGCGGCCCATGCTTCCTCGCCCGACAGGGCGTCCCCCCGCAGACGCAGTGCGGCTTCGACGGCGTCGACCTCACTGCGCTGTGGTACGCGCGTCGCGGTGCCCATGGACTCCTCCTTCCGCTCCGGTCCCCGCCGGGAGGTCCGACCCGGCCGAGGTCCCCGTCCGGGCCCGGACGGCAGCCGGCCCCGGTGGCACCGCCCCGCTCCGGGCCTCTTCCCGGGCCGGGGCCTCTTCCCGGGCCGGGAACCCTGCTTCCGCCAGGGCGTCTGCCGTGGTGTCCGTCCCCGCCGGTGCGTCCGCCCGCGCCGAGGCCGGCAGGTACACCCGCAGCGCACCCGGTTCGACCTCCGCGGTCAGCCGGGTACCCGCGGGGAAGACGTCGCCGTCGAGTTCGCGCGGCTGGGCCCGGGCGAACTCGAGGTCGATCCGGGCGGCGCTGAAGTACTCCAGTGCGCCGCGCGCGAGGGACCGCTCCCCCGGGCCGGCAGCACGCTGCCGCCTTCCGCCCGGTGCGCGCGAGGCGAGGTACCCGGCTGCGGCGAGCCACCCGGTCAGCCCTCGCGGGTCGAGCAGGACGACCTCCAGCCTGCCGCTGTCCGGTCGGGCCTCCGGCAACAGCGGCAGCCCGCCCTGGAGCGTCCCGACGTTGCCGATGACGACCATGCGGGCCCGCCGGTCCAACCGGGCGCCCCCGTCCAGCCGGATCGACAGCCGCATCCGGGCGTCTCCCAGATGCCGTACGGCCGACACCACGTACGCGACCCAGCCCAGACGCTCTTTGAGCCGCGCTGAGGCGTCCTGGACCATGGCGGCGTCGAAGCCCGCCCCCGCCATGACCGCGAACCGGGTCGGAGCGATCCCGTCGCCCTGCATCCGTCCCACGTCGAGCGCGGCGGCCCGCCCGTTCACGGCCTCCCGCAGAGCGGCCACGGGATCGGCGGGCAGCCGCAGGTTGCGGGCGAGGAGGTTCCCGGTGCCGCAGGGGACGATCGCCAGGGGGATGCCGGTACCGGCCAGGACGTCCGCGCAGGCTCGTACGGTGCCGTCCCCGCCGCAGACGACGACCAGATCCGCGTCCGTCCCGGCGAGGCACGGGGCGAGGCCGCCGGAGGGATCCGCGGCCGTCGTCTCCGTCCACCGCTGCTCCGCGTATCCGTGGTCGCGCAGCAGGGCCCGTACGCGGTCAGCGGTGGTGTCGTCGCACGCGTGCGGGTGGCGTACCACGACGACCCGCCGCGCGCAGGAGGCGGACGGGTCGGAGACGGACTTCGCCGCCTGCTCCCGGGGGCGCGGCAGCAAGGCGGCAGCCGCGAGGGCCAGCACGCAGGCGCCGTTCAGCAGTCCCACCACCACGTCGGAGGGGTGGTGCATGCCGCGGTAGACGCGGGAGGCCGCCACGAACAGCGGGATCACGAGGAACAGCCCCACCACGAGGTGTCGCCGGAAGCCCTGCAGACGCCGGGACGCGAGGACGGCCAGCCCGCCGAAGAGGGCAACGGAGGCTCCGACGTGGCCGGAGGGGAAGCTGGACGTCGGCGGCGCCGGGTCCAGGTGGGGCACGTCGGGGCGTTCGCGGTTCACGACGAGGGTGACGAGCAGGAAGACGGCGGACTGTGCGGCCACCGCCACGGCGAGGAACGCCGCCTCACGCCATCGGGGCACCTGGGGCACCAGGAGCAGTGCCGCCGTGCACACCAGGGTGAGGGCGATCACGCTCCCCGTGTCGGCCAGCAGCGACGCCCCGTCGGTGAGCGCGGTGGCGAGAGGGGTACGACGGGCGGCGAGGGCGCGGTTGACGTCGTCTTCCGCCGACAGCGGCCAGCGGTGTGCCAGGGGGCCGGTCACCAGCAGCCCCAGTGCGGCGACCGCGGCCGCCTGGACGGGCAGCAGCAGGAGCGGGCGACCCGGTCTGGCCGCCTCGTGCGGGTTCGTCATTCGCGCCGTGTTACCTGACGGGCGCCGGTCAAACGCCCGGTGGGCCGTTGTGGCCGTATCCGGGCCCTGCGGCGTCGTGGACGAGGCCGGGGCGCCGCGGCATGGCCGTTTTCCGCCGGGCGCCCGAACCACGCTGCTGCGGCGCTTCCTCTCGACGCCCGCCATGTCGCCCCCCGCCGCTCGACGTCTCGGCCGGGGGGCCGCACGAGGTGCCGGAGGGGCGTCCTAGCCGGTCGGTTCCCGGGGCGCCGGCGTGGCCGGGCCGGCCATCGGGCGGTCCTCGTCCTGTGCGCCGGCGTCCTTCTGCCGCTCGCCGTCCTCGCCGGCGTCGCCGGTCCGTGGGCGCTCCCTGCCGGCGATCCGGATGTCCGGTGCCTCCGGCCCCGGAACGGGCAGGTCCGGCGTGACGGGGTCCCGCGTCGCGGGAACGGGGTCGGGAAGCTCCGGTTCCTGGGTGCTTCGCATCAGAGTCTCCTCGTTCGGTGAGACACGGTTTCGACCTCTCCGCTGCCCCCTTCCCCGGTCCTCACTCCTCCGTCGACGGTGTCCGACCGCGTGGAAAGAAGGATGAGAGCGATGCCGCCGGGCAGGAAACCACCGTGACATCGAACGCTCTCCGCGCACGGCGGAGCACTCCGGGGAACCGGTCCGCCGAGCTGCTCAGGCGCACCCGCTCCAGCCTGTGGAACACCGCCGTGCGCCTCTGGGACGACAACATCGCCGACTACGCGGCGGCCCTCACCTACTACGCGGTGCTGGCGCTCGTGCCCGCCCTGCTCGTCTCGGTCTCCCTGGTGGGACTCGCCGGGACCGCCACCCGCGAGCACCTGATCCGCGACCTCACCTCCTACGTCCCTCCCCCGTCGGCGCAGGCGCTCCGGGAGGCCTTGGAGGGCCTCACCTCGACGCCCTCCTCCCTGTGGGCACTGCTCGTCAGCGGGGTCCTGAGCGCCCTGTGGTCGGCCTCCAGCTACCTGGCGGTCTTCCGTCGCGCCCTGCACACGATGCACCGGCAGCCCGACACGCGGCCTCCGCTGCGCGCGGCGCACGTCCTCGTCCTCACCGCCGGCACGCTGCTGGCCCTGCTCGTCGCGGGCGCCGCGAGCCTCGTCGCGACGGGCCCCGTGGCCCGTCAGCTCGCCGCGGCCGCCGGCCACTCGAGCACGGCCGCCATGACCCTCCTGCGGTGGCCCGTGCTCCTGGTGGTCGTCACGGCACTGATCCTCATCCTCTACCGGACCGGGCCCGCCCAAGCCCGCGGCATGCGCCGGGGGTTCCCGGGCGGTGCCCTGGCGGCCTTCCTGTGGCTCAGCGCTTCGGCCCTCTTCACCCTCTACACCCAGTTCGGGACCTACAGCCGCCTGTACGGTTCGCTGGCGGGGACCGTCGTCTTCCTTGTGTGGCTGTGGTTCAGCAACCTGGCCCTGCTCGCCGGCGCGCAGTTCAACGCGGTGCGCGCGGGGAGCGGGGAACGGGCCGACGAGGCGCCGGCGAACGCCGAGACCGCTTCCTCCTACAGGTAGCGGCGGATGGGAAGGACGGCGGTCTCCCGTGCGCGCTGCAGCAGCGAACGCCGCTTCCAGCGGTCCGGGATGATCAGTTCGCTGACCTCGAGGTCCTCGTCGTAGTGCGCGTCGAGGGCGGCGGTGAACTCGGTGTCCATGACGGCGAGCATGACCTCTTCGTCATGGTCGAGCGAGCGACGGTTGAAGTTCGTCGAGCCGATCAGCGACACCACGCCGTCCATGGTGATGATCTTCGCGTGCATCATGGTCGGCTGGTACTGGTGGATGCGCACGCCGCACGCGGTCAGCGCCTCGTAGCGGTGCTGTCCCGCCAGCTGGCACACCCGCTTGTCCGTGTGGGGGCCGGGCAGCAGGATCTCGACTTCCACGCCGCGGCGGGCCGTGGCGCAGAGCAGGTCGATGAAGTAGTCGTCGGGGGCGAAGTAGGCGGTCGCCAGACGGATCCGTTCCTCGGCCGACTCGAGGATCACGCGCATCAGGGTCTGCATGTCCTGCCAGCCGAAGCTGGCCGAGCCGCGGACCACCTGCACGATGGCGTTCCCGCTGGGGCGGTGGCTCACGAAGCGGTCGCGCTCGTCGAAGAGCTCCGTATGGCATTCGGCCCAGTTCTGGGCGAAGGCGGCGGCGATGCCGTCCACGGCGGGGCCTCGGACCTCGACGTGCGTGTCCCGCCACTCGTCGGAGTTCCGCGCGTCACCGCACCATTCCTCGGCGATCCCGACGCCCCCGGTGAAAGCGGTCTGCTCGTCGACCACGAGGACCTTGCGGTGGCAGCGGTGGTTCTGCTTGAGCGGCGAGAGGTAGAGGGGCTTGCGGAACCAGGCGACTTCGACTCCGGCTTCGCTCATCCGGTCCAGAAGGTCCTGCTCTATCAGGCGGCTGCCGAACCCGTCCAGCAGCAGCCTCACCCGCACGCCCGCACGCGCCCGGTCGGACAGGGCCACGGCGAATCGCCGCGCGATGTCGCCCCGCCAGTAGACGAAGGTCATCATGTCGACGGTGTGACGGGCACTTCCGATCGCGCCGAGCATCGCAGCGAAGATCTCGTCCCCGTTGCGCAGGGGACGTACGGAATTGCCCTCGGTCGCCGCGATCCCGATGAGCCGTTCCAGGCGTCGGCGTATGCGGTGGATCCGTTCGTCTGCCGGGCCGCTGTCGGCGGTCGCGGTCGTCGCACCGCCCAGCGGCGGCTCTCTGTCAGGCATACCGGTACTCCTCGGTCGGGCCTATGGCGATCAGGACCATATCCGACGGCGTCCAGGACCCGGCGCCGGATTCCGGGATCGCCCGGGACGGGGCCGCGCCCTGCCGCCGGGAGGGGTACGCGCCCGGGCTGCCCTCCGCCTCGGTCCCGGTCCCTGACGCCACCGGCGTCGTCTTTCGTCCGGGTCCGGGATCGAGGGCGTGGAGTCGCGGTGCGCTGCGGGAGCGGTCCGGGCGCCCGGGCTCAGCCGGGGCGCCTCCGCGCAGGCGTCCTGACCGATGACGCGCGACAAGGCGTACGGATCCCGCTGTGACCGTTCCTGCCGGCGGCGGCCAGGCCAGGACCCGGCCTGCGGCGGCCGGGTCCTCGGCGGGTATCCCGCCCCAGATGCGTGCGGCGACGATCCCGGAGCGGATCGACCGGATCAACGGGCGCCTCCGCCGCGGCGAGACACGCTGTCGCCTCGACCGGACCTTCTACCGGCGCCGCAGCGTGGTCGAGCGCTGCTTCGGCCGGCTCAAGCAGAGCCGGGCCCTGGCCACTCGCCACGACAAACGAGCCGTCCGCTTCCAGGCCGTGGTCACCCTCGCCTGCCTCCGGCTCTGGCTCCCCTGCCTTTCCGGACACTGCCTGGGGCCGACCAGGAAAGAGGTACCTTCACGTCCTGGTGGCGGCGGTGCTTACGGTTTGTGGGTGACCCAGAGCAGTTCCGCCGGCCAGCGGTGTGCCCAGTCGGGTGGGTCGGTCTCGTTGTAGCCGTTGGGTGTTCCGGGTTCGGGCCGCGGCTCGATGAGGTCGTCGATGACGAGACCCGCGCCGCGCAGGACCTTGACCCAGTCGCCGTAGGTGAGCTGATAGCTGGTCGCGCCGTCGGCTTCGGCGACGGCGTTCAGCCCGAAGTAGTCCTGCCGCAGCGTCGTGGTCACGCGGCCGGCGGCTTCGTCGTAGCAGGCTTCGAACCATGGGCTGGCGACGTTGAACACAAGGCGCCCGCCGCGGCGCAGGATGCGTGCGGCCTGCGGAACGGCCAGGTGCGGGGGCGCCCAGCTGAGCCCGCCGTAGTCACAGAACACCAGGTCGAAGCTGTCGGCGGCGAACGGAAGGTGTTCGGCGGCGCCTTGCACCAGCGGGTAGCGGGCCGCTCCCATCGCGCGAGCCGCCGCGGCGAGCTGGGCTTCGGACAGGTCGATCCCGACCACGGTGGCGCCCTCGGCGGCGAGCGCCCTGGACCACTGGCCGGCGCCGCAGCCGAGTTCGAGGACGCGCTTGCCGGTGACGTCGCCCAGGGCGTGCAGGTACGCGTCGGGGAGGGAGTACATGCCCCACAGCCGGGGCGCCGCGCCGATCTGCGGGTCGTGCTCGTGCTGGTAGGCGCTGCTGATCTGGTTCCAGAACCGCCGGTTGGCAGAAATGCTGTCCACGCGCCGACTCAAGCACCGCCTGCCGAGGCGGTCAACACGATTGTCTGCGACGGGGCGGCACAGACAGCGTGCGCTACCGGCGGGCGATGATCCTGTCGGCCTCGCAGGGAAGACCGGACCGGACACCGGTTTCCCAGGGCTCCGGACGGTGCGAATCCCTGGCTCACCTGACAACTCACGGGAAGCCGGCCGACGGCCCATCAGGTCGCAGCGCGGACCGCACCTCATCAAGGGCCGGGGCTCCGGGATCACGAACGGGCTGACCCACCTCGGATGACCAATGGGGGCGGAAACGTCTTACGAAGTCTGTGAAGTCGTTCCGGAGATACCGAGGATCGGACGGCTTCAGCCGGATCTGCTGATGGCTGTCTGCCCACCAGATCTCGAAATCCGCAACCTTACCCTCCGTCGGCCAGTCGTCGCTTTGTTCCGGAAGCAACAGGACGTCGACGAATCCTCCGACGTTCAGGCCGATGTCCACGAAGATCCCGATCGCGCCGGGCCGGGGAACCTTCACCACGGTGCCCTCGAAAACCTGCCCGAAGCGCAGCCCCCTCCGAATCCGAGCCCACTCGGCATCTGTCACCACGAACCCCTCTTCGCACCCTCGACCGCGAGATCCTCGAATTCTCATCCCACCTCGGCCGGCCTGTCCGGCCTCCGGTCGAGCCGGCCTCGGCCGCCGTGGCGTCAAGGCTCTCAAGTTCCGTCCCGTCCGATGGTCCAGTCGCTCCGCCCTGGGTCATTGGGCCGCTCTCTGCCTCTCGACCCGCTCACGTGAGCGAATGACCAGGCGAGAATCCCCCGTCCGTCCCGGCACACGATGTCGCCGGACGCCAGGACGGCAAGCGCCCGGCACCGGCCGGGCGACAGCGTGATCAGGCGCTGTCGGCCTCGCTGGATGCACGTGGTGTCCGGGTCGCCGGCACGGCAGGAGCCCGCAGGAGGTCGCGCCAGTCGGCGGGCCAGTTGGCCAGCGCGAGGACGCCCATGATGACGAGGTGGGTCGGCGCGGCCCAGCTCTCCACCGCCGGGTCGTGGTTGACGATGTGGGTGGTGACCGCGCCGGTGAGGACGAACATCAGGGTCGTGGCACCCAGGAACCGTGCTCGCCCGTCGGGCATCACGAGCAGGAGGGCGGCGACACCTTCCAGGGCACCGACGGCGAAGCGCATCCACGACGGGTATCCCCACTCGGCGAACTTCACGGAGTACGCCGAGCTGAACACCGTGTCGCCCGGCCAGAACTTGGTCACGGCGCCCAGCGCGAACTCGAGAGCCAGGAACCAGTACACACCACTCATGAGTCGTTTCGACATGTTTCTTTCCTCCAGCGGGAAATGTGGGCAGGGTGATTCTTCAGACCGGCGAATCGCGGCCCGGTGCGGAGTCGTTGCTCTCGGGTCAGCCCCGCAGGGTGGTGATGGCCTTCTCGATGCGCCGCCGGCGCGTCTCGGGCTTCTTCGCGCTCTCGATCGCGCGCACGTGCTCACGCTTACGGCTGTAGGCGAGGACGTCGTAGGCGGCGCGGGCCACCGGGTCGTCGTCCAGAGCCCGAGCGAAGTCCGTCGGTTCGACCACGACACGCGGCTCGTTGTCGAGCTCGAGGCCGACCTCGACCTCCTCGCCGATCGCGACGTCCGCCGCCCGCCGGTTGGCGTTGCTGAGGCCGAGCAGGTGGCGGCCTCGCAGGATCGCGATGCGGCTCTTCCAGGAATGCCCGTTGACGGTGATCGTCACCGGCGGCCGCGCGCCGCCTCCCAGCGCCGCCACCACCTCGGGCGGCACTTCCAGACCCCGCATGGGCTCAGGCGGCTCGACACAGGCGCGGAACGTGATCGTGCCGCCGGTGCCAGGACGGGCGGCCTCATGATCGGCCCCCTCGACAGTGACGGACGAGAGAGACATGCGGACCTCGGTGGAAGTGGTGGTTGCCATGACCATCACGCTAGAAGCCGCACCGCTTTCAGCGCTTCTCGAATCCTGACCAGCCCCGAAACCAGCTCCCCACACGGGTCTTTGCGCGGCGGCGTCTCCTCCACCCTGGCCCGGACCGCCTCCGGCTCCCCCGCCGTCCGACTGAGTACGCGTACTCAGGTGCCGTCCGCCGGACTCCTCCATGCTGGGTCGCGAACGCCGGAACGTCTCAGGGGGACACACGCATGGACCAGGCACTGCAGCTGCGGACTGCCACGCCTCGGGATCACGACTGGATCCACGAACTGCGCCACCGGGTGTACGCGGAGGAGCTCGGCCAGCATCCCGTAAATCCCTCGGGGAGGCTGAGCGACGGACTCGACGGCGACAACGTCTACCTCGTGGCCGCGCGCGGCGAAACGCCGATCGGCTTCGTCAGCCTCACCCCGCCGTGGGTCGGCCGCTACTCCCTCGACAAGTACCTGACACGCGAGGAACTGCCGGTCCTGACCGAGGAGTCGCCGTTCGAGATCCGCGTCCTGACCGTCGAGGAGCAGTGGCGGTCCACCGCGGCGGCGCCGCTCCTCATGTACGCGGCGCTGCGCTGGGTCGCGGCGCGGGGCGGCCGCCGGGTGGTGGCGATGGGACGCACGGAGCTGCTCGGCATGTACCTCGCCGCCGGGTTGCGGCCGGTGGGGCGGACCGTCCGTTCGGGCGCGGTCTCGTTCGAGGTGCTGAGCGGTTCCGTGGCCGAGCTGACGAGGACGGTCTCGGAGCGTCACGGCCGGTCCCTGGAGCGGCTGCGGACGGGACTCGACTGGCGGCTCGACGTGCCCTTCGCGCCGCGTGCGGACGGCTGTGAGCACGGCGGGGCGTTCTTCTCGGCGATCGGTACGGACTTCCGGACGCTGCCCCGCCGTCACGAGGTGGTCGCGGCGGATGTGCTGGACGCGTGGTTCCCGCCGTCCCCGGGGGTCCGCGCGGTCCTTTCGGAGGATCCGGGATGGGCGGCCCGGACCTCGCCGCCGACGGGCGCGGAGGGACTGCTCGCGGAGATCGCCGCGGTCCGTGGGCTGCCGGTGGAGTCGCTGGTCGTCGGGGCGGGCTCGTCCGATCTGATCTTCCGGGCGTTCGGCCGGTGGCTGACGCCGGGCAGCCGGGTGCTCCTGCTCGACCCCGGCTACGGGGAGTACGCCCATGTCACCGAGCGGGTGGTCGGCTGCCGTGTCGACCGCCTCCAGCTGTGCCGGGAGGACGGCTGGCTGCTCGATCCCGCTCGGCTCGCCGCCGCGACCGGCGACGGGCGGTACGACCTCGTGGTGGTGGTCAACCCGAACAATCCGACCGGCCGCCACGCCCCGGCCGACGCGCTGCGCGCGGTGATCGAGGCGTCGCCCGCGCGGACCCGGTGGTGGATCGACGAGGCGTACCTGGGCTATGTCGATCCGGCGGACTCGCTCGCCGGGCTCGCCTCGGCGGACGGCCGGGTCGTGGTCTGCACCTCGCTGTCGAAGATGTACGCGCTGTCGGGGATGCGGGCCGCGTACCTGGTGACCGATCCGCAGACGGCCGGGGAGTTGCGCCGCTGGACCCCGCCGTGGCCCGTGAGCCTGCCGGCCCAGCTGGCTGCCGTGACGGCGCTGCGCGACCCCGCGTACTACGCGGAGCGCTGGGCCCGCACTCATGTGCTGCGCCGGGAACTGGCAGACGGGTTGAGGGAGTTGGACGGATTCTCTTCCGTCGACGAGGGTGTGGCGAACTTCCTCACGGTGACGCTGCCGCCGCACGGGCCGAGTGCGGCGCGGCTGGTGCGCGAGTGCCGGCGGCACGACGTGTTCCTGCGTGACCTGTCGCCGATGTCCCCGGTGTACGAGGGACGGACCGTCCGGATCGCCGTCCGCGACACGGCGGAGAACGCGCGGATCGTGGCGGCGTGCCGAAGCGCCCTGGACGCCCTGCGCGCGCCGGCCGCGATGGTGTCGGGCGTCCCGGCGCCGGTCTCGCGGTGACGACGGTCGCGGGTCTCGTGCCGTACCTCGGCGGGGCACTGGCGGCCGGGGGTGTCGCGGTGGCGGCGACCCGACGCCGCGAGCTGATGGTCCGCTGGTGCGTGTGGGCGCTCGCGGTGCCACTGGTGACGGCCGCGTTCTGGCTCGGGCCGCCAGGGATCGCGGTGCTCACAGCCGTGGTCGGGGTGGTTGCGGTGGCGGAGTTCGGCGGGCTGCTGCGGCTGGGCCCGGTGGACCGGGCGGTGCTCGGCGCAGCGGTTGTCGCACTCGTCCTGGCCGCCTGGCTGGCCCCCGACCAGGTGGTCCGGGTGGCGGCGGTCGGGGCGCTGGCGATCGCCGGGGTGCCGCTGTTCGCGGGCGACGCCGAGCACGGGCTCCGCCGCCTGGGGGCGGGCCTGCTCGGGCTCGTGTGGCTGGGTGCCCTGGCCGGCCTGGTACCGTCCGGCGCCCTCGGGCTCGTCCTGTTCGTGGCCGTTTCGATCGCCGACATCGTCGCGTACGCGGCGGGCCGCCGCCTCGGCGGCCCGCGGCTCTCCCCGCTGTCGCCCGCCAAACGGTGGAGCGGCACGCTGGCAGGGGCGGCGGCCGGTCTTCTGGTCCTCACCGTGCTGTCGTCCCTGACGTGGCAGACCGCGGTGGCCGTGGCGGTCGGCGGCCCGCTCGGGGACCTGCTGGAGTCGATGGTCAAGCGAGGAGCCCGCGTCAAGGACGCCGGCCGCTGGCTGCCCGGCTCCGGCGGCCTCCTCGACCGGATCGACTCCCTCCTTGTCGCCCTGGCGGTGCTGTTGGTACTGACGTGAGCCGTGGGGCGGGGCGGGGCGGGGCGATCAACGAACATCCGTACCGACCGTCACACCGGCAAGGGCTTCCGTACGGAAGCGCATCGAAGGGAGGAACGGCTCGGCGCGAACAGATCATGCCCCCCCTTGCCGTGGCGTAGCCGAACTCTCGACCAGGCGGACCGGGACCGACGGGGACACCCTCACGCTGAAGCAGGACGGGATGTTCATCGCCGACAAGGTCCGTATCGCCATAGGCCGGTACGGCAGTCTGGTCCGGCCCGGAACAGGCATCCGGGAGCAGGGCTCCGACGAGAAGCAAAGCTTCGTCGGTGTGACCTTCGACGCCGATCACTCCGAACGGGAGGGCGGGGTTCTCAAGTGGTGGGCCGCCATCGACGATCCGGACGAGGAGACTTCCGTGCCGACGGTGGCGTAGAAGGGAGATGCCGTGGTCACAGAGGTAGCGGCGGGGGAAGCCCATCCATTCGTCGCGCACTCCGTCCGGCACCGCGGCGGCCACCTGCGGGACGGCTCGGCGCCGAGGAAGGCCTGGACGACAGAAGCAGGCTCCGGAACAGGCACCTTCGATGAAATCCACTCGCCCGGGGCGCACCTTGAAGTGGATCATGAGTGAATGACGTCGACCCGAGCGGCAGCAATCGCCCTACAGGACCGTGCCGCCCTCTGGAGCATGGGAGAAGTCCGCGCGATCGAAGTCGTCAACGCCGCCTGTGATGCGCTCGTCGCCGGACTCGACACCCCCGGCCTTCGCACTCTCGCCGCCCTCACGCGCGCTGAGGCGGACTACGACGTCCACGACCTGCTCCCCGCAGCGCTCGACGAACTCGGCCTCACCTTCTATCCGGTTGCCGACGAGGCCGGCCGGGAAGCCGCTGCCCGAGCCCTGGCGCGCCGCATGCTTGCCGGCGAGCTCACGCCTCGAGAGTTCACTGAGCCGTTTTCATCCTGTCTCTGTGGGGTGAAATGGCAGGTCAGCAGGGGTGTGCAACGAGACGAGGCTCCTGGTCGTTGCGGTGGTGTTCTCT
>NZ_JBIAMM010000020.1:0-120328 GCF_042874095.1 Streptomyces sp. NPDC004266 | reverse complement strand
TGCAGGGGGGACCCTGTGGGAGAGTAGGACGCCGCCGAACAATTTTTAGCCTCAACCCCCGGACTCCGTCCGGGGGTTGAGGCATTTTTGCGTTCCGGGGCCGGAGGGGACCCTGTGCGCCCCCGCCTGGTGGCTGAGGGTAAGGTCGGGGGGCAATGTCGGCACCGTTCCAGCAGGAGGCCCCCGGGTGGAGGTCCAGGAGACTCGAGTTCAGACCGACCGGGTCCTCACCATCCCCAACATTCTCAGCATGGCGCGCCTCGTCGGCGTGCCGCTGTTTCTGTGGCTGATTCTCCGTCCGGAGTTCGGCGGGCCCAAGAGTGACGGGTGGGCGCTTCTCGTCCTGGCGCTCAGCGGCGTCAGCGACTATCTCGACGGGAAGCTCGCCCGGCGCTGGAACCAGATCAGCAGCCTCGGCCGGCTGCTCGATCCCGCCGCCGACCGGTTGTACATCCTGTCCACTCTCGTGGGGCTCACCTGGCGGGAGATCCTGCCTCTGTGGCTGACCGCCGCGCTCCTGGCACGCGAGGCCATGCTGCTCGTGATGGTGGGAATCCTCCGCCGGCACGGCTACCCGCCGCCGCAAGTGAACTTCCTCGGCAAAGCTGCGACTTTCAACTTGATGTACGCCTTCCCGCTGCTGCTTCTCAGTGACGGAACGGGCTGGCTCTCGTCACTCGCTGAAGTTTTCGGGTGGGCCTTCGCCGGATGGGGTACAACTCTGTATTGGTGGGCAGGGATCCTCTACGTGGTCCAGGTCCGTCGACTCGTGAAGGCGGATACCGCGGCCGATTGAGCCCGTCTGTCCTGTGTCGAGCAGCGTCGCCGGCAACAACGAGGACGTCCGAGGGGCCCCTGAACAGACAGGTGAAGTCGGCTGGACCGTCGTCTCTTCAAGGAGGACGCTTCCGACATGAAGGCCGTCGTGATGGCCGGTGGCGAAGGAACCCGCCTTCGCCCTATGACCTCGAGCATGCCCAAGCCTCTTCTGCCGGTGGCCAACCGGCCGATCATGGAGCACGTCCTACGACTGCTCAAGAGGCACGGTCTCAATGAGACCGTCGTCACCGTGCAGTTTCTCGCGTCGCTCGTCAAGAACTACTTCGGCGACGGAGAAGAGCTCGGGATGGAGCTCACGTATGCCAACGAGGAAAAGCCACTCGGTACAGCGGGAAGTGTGAAGAACGCCGAGGAAGCGTTGAAGGACGACGCTTTCCTCGTCATCTCGGGCGATGCGCTCACCGATTTCGACCTCAGCGATCTCATCGCCTTCCACAAGGAGAAAGGCGCCCTCGTCACGGTCTGTCTGACACGGGTGCCCAATCCGCTGGAATTCGGCATCACCATCGTCGACGAAGAGGGCAAGGTCGAGCGCTTCCTGGAGAAACCCACCTGGGGCCAGGTCTTCTCGGACACCGTCAACACGGGCATCTACGTGATGGAGCCCGAGGTCTTCGACTACGTCGAGGCGGACGTGCCGGTCGACTGGTCGGGTGATGTCTTCCCGCAGCTGATGAAGGAGGGCAAGCCGATCTACGGCTATGTCGCCGAGGGCTACTGGGAGGACGTCGGCACCCACGAGAGCTATGTGAAGGCCCAGGCGGACGTCCTGGAGGGCAAGGTCCAGGTCGACCTCGACGGCTTCGAGATCTCGCCCGGGGTGTGGGTCGCGGAAGGCGCCGAGGTACATCCCGACGCCGTGCTCCGCGGACCGCTCTACATCGGCGACTACGCCAAGGTCGAGGCGAACGCCGAGATCCGTGAGCACACCGTCATCGGCTCGAACGTGGTCGTGAAGAGCGGTGCCTTCCTGCACAAGGCGGTCGTCCACGACAACGTCTACCTCGGGCAGCAGAGCAATCTGCGGGGCTGTGTGATCGGGAAGAACACCGACATCATGCGGGCCGCCCGGATCGAGGACGGCGCCGTCATCGGGGACGAGTGCCTCGTCGGCGAAGAATCGATCGTGCAGGGGAACGTGCGCGTCTACCCCTTCAAGACGATCGAGGCCGGCGCCTTCGTCAACACCTCCGTCATCTGGGAGTCCCGAGGACAGGCCCATCTCTTCGGGGCGCGCGGGGTCTCCGGCATCCTCAACGTGGAGATCACCCCGGAGCTGGCCGTCCGGCTGGCGGGGGCGTACGCCACGACCCTGAAGAAGGGGTCGACCGTCACCACCGCGCGTGACCACTCCCGGGGCGCCAGGGCGCTGAAGCGGGCGGTGATCTCCGCGCTGCAGGCCAGCGCCATCGACGTACGGGACCTGGAGAACGTTCCCCTGCCGGTGGCGCGGCAGCAGACCGCGCGCGGCAGCGCCGGCGGAATCATGATCAGAACCTCGCCCGGGGTGCCGGACTCCGTGGACATCATGTTCTTCGACGAACGCGGGGCGGACCTCTCGCAGGCGCAGCAGCGGAAGCTCGACCGGGTGTTCGCGCGCCAGGAGTACCGGCGGGCCTTCCCCGGTGAGATCGGCGACCTGTCCTTCCCGGCGAGCGTCTTCGACTCGTACACCGGCTCGCTGCTGCGGAACGTCGACACGACGGGGATCGCGGAAGCCGGTCTGAAGGTCGTCGTGGACGCCTCCAACGGCAGCGCCGGCCTCGTGCTGCCCAGTCTGCTCGGGCGGCTCCAGGTCGACTCGCTGACGATCAACCCCGGACTCGACGAGTCCCGGCCCACCGAGTCGGCCGAGAGCCGGCGGGCCGGGCTCGTACGGCTCGGGGAGATCGTGGCCTCGGCGCGCGCCGCGTTCGGGGTGCGCTTCGACCCCGTCGGCGAGCGGCTCTCGCTGGTGGACGAGCGAGGGCGGATCATCGAGGACGACCGGGCGCTCCTGGTGCTGCTCGACCTGGTGGCGGCCGAGCGGCGGTCCGGCCGGGTCGCGCTGCCGGTGACGACCACGCGGATCGCCGAGCAGGTCGCCGCGTACCACGGCACCCAGGTCGAGTGGACGACCACCTCGCCCGACGACCTCACGCGGGTCGGGCGTGAGGAGTCGACGATCTTCGGCGGTGACGGGCGCGGCGGCTTCATCGTGCCCGAGTTCAGCAGCGTCTTCGACGGGGCCGCCGCCTTCGTGCGGCTGATCGGTCTCGTGGCGCGGACGCAGCTCACGCTGAGCCAGATCGATGCCCGGATCCCGCGGGCGCACGTCCTGAAGAAGGACATCGCGACCCCGTGGGCGGTGAAGGGACTGGTGATGCGCCGGGTGGTCGAGGCGGCGGGCAGCCGCTCCGTGGACACCACCGACGGAGTCCGGGTGGTCGAGGCCGACGGACGGTGGGTGATGGTCCTGCCCGACCCCGCCGAGGCCGTCACCCATCTGTGGGCGGAGGGGCCCGACGACGCCTCCGCGCAGGCCCTGCTCGACGAGTGGGCCGAGGTGGTCGACAGCGCAGGTCGCTGACGGTTCGGGCGGTTCGGCCGGGAGGCGTCCACGGGGCGCCTCCCGGCCGTACGGAGGGGCCATTCGGCGGTAGGCCGTGCGACGTGCGACGATGTGCGGCATGTCGCAGCAGCCCCCCGTTCGGAGCACCGGTTCGTCGCCGCCGCGCCCGGACGCGTCCATGTCGCTGCTGAACAACGTGATCGACCACGCGCTCGACGACGGCTACGCCGAGGCGACGGCCCGGCGAGCGGCCGAGGGCGGTGGGCTGCCCCGTAACCTGCGGGCCAAACTGGGCGTCGCCGCGGGTCTCCTGCTCGCCGCCGTCGTGGTGACCGTGGGCGCGGCCGAGGCGCGGATCTCCGCGCCGGTCGTCGCCAAGGAGCGGCAGGACCTGATCGACCGGATCGACAAGGAGACGTCCACGGCCGACCGGCTGGAGGAGGACGTCGAGCGGATCCGGGCCGAGGTCGGGGAGCGCCAGCGGCAGGCCCTGCAGCAGCACGGCGGGGACCAGGCCGAGCTCGCGGCCCTGCTGTCGGGCGCGACGCCGGTGCACGGCCCCGGGGTGAGGCTCGTCGTCGACGACGCCAAGGGCACCGACACCGGTGGCGGCGGACCGCGGGAGAGCGCGGGCTTCTCCGACACGGGCCGGGTCCGCGACCGGGACATGCAGCGGGTGATCAACGGGCTGTGGGAGTCGGGCGCCGAGGCTGTCGCGATCAACGGGCAGCGGCTGACGTCGCTGTCCGCGATCCGGGCTGCCGGTGACGCCATACTGGTCGACAACAAGCCGCTGGTGCCGCCGTACACCGTCCTCGCGATCGGGGACGGGCAGAGGCTGAGCACCGCGTTCCAGGACAGCGCCGACGGGCAGTACCTGCACGCGCTGGTGGAGAACTTCGGGATCAGGAGCAGGATCTCGGTCGAGGGCGACGTGCGCCTGCCGGCCGCGCCCAGCCTGACCGTACGTACCGCAGAGCCGAGGGGGGCCGGGGCGGCGACGCCCTCCGGTCGGGCCACGGCCGACACAGGGAAGGGCACATCGTGATCGCCGTACTGGGCCTGATCGTCGGAGTCGTGGTCGGACTGTTGGTCCGCCCCGAGGTTCCGGCGGTGGTCGAGCCCTATCTTCCGATCGCCGTGGTCGCCGCCCTCGACGCGGTCTTCGGCGGCCTGCGGGCCATGCTGGACGGGATCTTCGTCGACAAGGTCTTCGTGGTCTCGTTCCTCTCCAACGTGGTCGTGGCCGCGCTGATCGTCTTCCTCGGCGACAAGCTGGGCGTGGGCGCGCAGCTGTCGACCGGTGTGGTCGTCGTCCTCGGCATCCGCATCTTCTCCAACGCGGCCGCCATCCGGCGTCACGTCTTCCGGGCGTGAGGCCGATGAGCGAGAACCCTCAGAACCCCGGGAACTCTCAGAACCCCGAGAACTCTCAGAACCTCGGGAACCCTCAGAACCCCGGGAACTCTCAGAACCCGGAGCGGCCCGAGAAGCCCGAGACCCCCGAGGCCCCCGGGGCCGGCAGGCCCGAGGCTCCCGAGAGCGCGAAGCCCGAGCAGCGGGGCGAGGCCGTCCGGCCGCCTGAGGCGCCTCAGGCGCCCGTCACGCCCGAGGCGCCCGTCGTGGCGGGGCCGCCGGCCGTGACCGCGCCGCCCGCAGCCGAGCCGAGCGGACGGCGGAGACTCGCCTCCGCCCTGTGGCCGCCGCGGGTGACCCGGGCCCAACTCGTCGTCGCCCTCCTGCTGTTCGTCCTCGGTCTCGGACTGGCCATCCAGGTCTCCTCGACGAGCGAGAACAGCGCGCTGCGCGGGGCACGTCAGGAGGACCTCGTGCGGATCCTCGACGAACTCGACGACCGCACGCAGCGCCTGGAGGACGAGAAGGCCCGCCTGGAGAAGCAGCGCTCCGAGCTGGAGTCCAGCTCGGACCAGGCCGAGGAGGCGCGCAAGCAGACCCAGGAGAAGGAGCAGCAGCTCGGCATCCTGGCCGGCACCGTCGCCGCCGAGGGGCCGGGCATCACCCTCACGGTGGGGGATCCCGCCGGGGCGGTCGAGTCGGACATGCTGCTCGACGCCATCCAGGAGCTGCGTGCGGCGGGTGCCGAGGCGATCCAGGTGAACGGCGTCCGGGTCGTCGCGGACAGTTATTTCACCGGTAGCGGTGACGACATGCGGATCGATGGAACGAAGGTGGCCGCTCCGTACGTCTTCAAGGTCATCGGCAAGCCGGAGGATCTCGAGCCCGCGCTCAACATCCCCGGCGGTGTCGTGCAGACCCTGGAGAAGGAGCAGGCCACAGCCACGGTGGAGCGGTCGGCGAAGATCGTCGTCGACGCCTTGCGACCCGCGAAGCGGCCTGACTACGCTCAGTCGTCCTCCCAGTGAGAGCGGGGACGAGGGGGTTCCCGCGACAAGGGCATGACGTTGCGGGGGGTCGGCGCACCACAAGGGTGGTGCGTGGTGGAAACTGTCCGGAGGATACGGACGTTGTGAAGGTGTCCGGGTCGGCAGGTGTGAAGGATCTCGGTTCGTCCTGCCCCACGGGCGGGTCTGTTTCGGTCAAGGGGAATCGCCCGTGAAGTTGTTTGCGAAGTTGTTCGGCAAGAGCGCACGCGAGGACGGCGGCAACGCCAGGCACGCCGCGCCGCGCCACGCCCAGAGCGAGGAGCAGGGTGGCGAGCGCCCGCTCTTCCGTGACGAGGTCGACGGTCGGGGCGGTGACATTCCGGGCACGCAGGGCGCGTCTTCTGTTGACCCCGCCGGGGCCGCCCGCATAGGTTTCGGAGAACCATCAACCTCAAGTACGGGTGGAGGGTTTGCGCCCGACCCGTACGCGACACAGACCTCCGCGGGGCAGCCGCGGCAGGAGGATGCGTCCATGCCGGTGTGTACGAGGTGCGGTCACCGCAACGCGGCGGACAGCCGCTTCTGCTCCCACTGCGGTACGCCGCTGCGGGGCGGGGTCGCCGCCGAGCGTGCGTCGGAGACGACGTCGACGATCTCCATCTCGGGGATCGAGGCGTACGACGCGGAGGTCACAGGTCAGACCGCCCTTCCGTCGCTGTCTCCCGAGGCGCTGGCGGCCGTGGAGGCGCTGCCTTCCGGTTCCGCGCTCCTCGTGGTGCGCCGGGGGCCGAACTCGGGCAGCCGGTTCCTGCTCGACGGCGAGCTGACGACGGCCGGCCGTCACCCGCAGAGCGACATCTTCCTGGACGACTTCACGGTCTCCCGGCGGCATGTCGAGTTCCGGCGGGCGCAGGACGGCAGCTTCACCGTCGCGGACGTCGGCAGCCTCAACGGCACGTACGTCAACCGTGAGCCGATCGACTCGGTCGTCCTGTCCAACGGCGACGAGGTGCAGATCGGCAAGTACCGGCTGGTCTTCTACTCGAGCCAGCGAGGCGTGTGACGCCTCGGGGAATCCCTTCAGGGAAGGTCCATGCTGCGAACACCGACGGGCGGTGCCGGATCCGGCACCGCCGCCGCGGGCGACCGGCTGGTCAGCATCGGCACGGTGCTGAACCAGCTGCGCGACGAATTTCCCGAAGTGACGATCTCCAAGATCCGGTTCCTGGAGGCCGAGGGGCTGGTCGAGCCCCGGCGGACGGCCTCCGGGTACCGGAAGTTCAGCCCGGAGGACGTGGAGCGACTCGCCCGCATCCTGCGGATGCAGCGGGACCACTACCTTCCGCTGAAGGTCATCCGTGAGCACCTCGACGCCCTCGCGCGGGGCGAGGAGATCAAGCTCCCGGCGCCCGGGCGCCGGCGGGACCTGCTGGAAGGGGCCTGGGAGCAGGACGAGGCGGAGACGCCGACCGTCGCGCGGCTCGGACGGGCCGAGCTGATCGCCGCCGCCGAGGTGAGCGAGGCCGAGCTCGCCGAGTGGGAGTCGTACGGCCTGATCGCCGAGGCGGAGGGCGGCGGCTACGACGCCGACGCCGTCACCGTCGCCAGACTTGTCGCGGATCTGGGGAGATTCGGTCTGGAGCCCCGGCACCTGCGGGCCGTCAAGGCGGCCGCCGACCGGGAGGCCGGGCTGATCGAGCAGGTGGTCGCGCCGCTGCGCCGGCACCGTAACCCGCAGACCAGAGCCCATGCGGAGGCCACCGCGCAGGAGCTCGCCGCGCAGTCGGTGCGGCTGCACGCGGCCCTCGTCCAGAGCGCCCTGGGGATCCGGCTCCAGTGACCCGGTGAGGCGTCCGGCGGGGCCCGACTATCCAAACCGGTCGGGCACGTCCTAGGGTTGCTGTGTGAACGAGCTCGACGTTGTGGGTGTCCGGGTGGAAATGCCCTCCAACCAGCCGATCGTGCTCCTGCGTGAAGTGGGAGGCGATCGGTACCTCCCCATCTGGATCGGACCGGGGGAAGCGACCGCGATCGCCTTCGCCCAGCAGGGGATGGCCCCGCCGCGGCCGCTGACGCACGACCTGTTCAAGGACGTGCTGGAGGCCGTGGGACAGGAGCTCACCGAGGTCCGCATCACGGATCTGCGCGACGGTGTCTTCTACGCCGAGCTGGTCTTCGCCAGCGGCGTCGAGGTGAGCGCGCGGCCGTCGGACGCGATAGCGCTGGCCCTTCGGACCGGGACGCCGATCTTCGGCAGCGACGGCGTGCTGGACGACGCCGGCATCGCGATCCCGGACGAGCAGGAGGACGAGGTGGAGAAGTTCCGCGAGTTCCTCGACCAGATCTCACCGGAGGATTTCGGAAGCAGCAGTCAGTGAGGCGCGGCGGCGCGGCCGGAGGCCGTCCGCGGGGTGCCGTCAGAGCATTCGAGTAGCCTTTCCCGGGAGAGGGACACGCGAAACCACTCTCAGGGTGATTATCACTCGGCGTGCCGAGTGTGGCGATCGTTGACGCACCCCGAGTGACTGCCTACCTTCGTGTGGGCAGGTCAAGGACGGAGGGTCGGCGTGATGAGCAGCGCGGACGGTACGGCAGGGAGCTCCCTCGGACGCGCGTCCGGAGAGAGCGCGCCGTATCCGCTTCACGGCAGTGTGGGCGACTTCGGGACGGACACCGGCGTCGGCATCGCCGACGCGGCGATCGGCTACCGCGGACCGACGGCCTGCGCGGCCGCCGGGATCACCTACCGCCAGTTGGACTACTGGGCGCGCACCGGACTCGTGGAGCCGAGCGTGCGGCCCGCGTACGGGTCGGGGACCCAGCGGCTGTACAGCTTCCGCGACGTCGTCGTGCTGAAGATCGTCAAGCGTTTCCTCGACACCGGGGTGGCGCTGCAGAACATCCGGGCCGCGGTGCAGCACCTGCGCGCCCGGGGCTTCAGGGACCTGGAGCGGATGACGCTCATGAGCGACGGGGCCACGGTCTACGAGTGCTCCTCGCCCGACGAGGTCGTCGACCTCCTCCAGGGCGGGCAGGGCGTCTTCGGCATCGCCGTCGGGGTGGTCTGGCGCGACGTCGAGGCCGCGCTCTCGCAGCTCCACGGGGAGCGCGTCGACACGGGCGAGACGCTGGTCGGGCACAACCCCGGCGACGAGCTGGCGCGCCGGCGGCGCGACAGGGCGGTCTGAGGACGTCCCCGGTCCGGGTGCTCCGACGGCTTCCGCGGTCCGGGCGTGCCTCGCCCGCAGGGGGCGGCCCGGGGTCTCCGGGAGTTCGGCGGGGGCGTTGTCAGTGGCGTGAGGCAGCATCGGACCTGTGAGAGCCGCGCCCACGATCCTGCATCTCGACATGGATGCCTTCTTCGCCGCCGCCGAGCAGGCGTCGAAGCCCAGCCTGCGCGGAAAGCCCGTGATCGTCGGCGGCCTCGGGCCCCGGGGCGTGGTCGCCACCGCCTCCTACGAGGCGCGTCGCTTCGGGGTGCACTCGGCCATGCCGATGGGCCAGGCGCGGCGGCTCGCGCCGAACGCGGCCTATCTCGTGCCGCGCTTCGCCTTCTACCGCTCGATCAGCGAGCAGGTCATGGAGCTGCTCCGGCGGCTCTCCCCGCTCGTCGAGCCGCTCAGCCTCGACGAGGCCTTCGTCGACCTCGAGGCCGGCGGCGTCGCCGACGACAGCGCGAGCGCCCGGGCCGCGGGGGAGCGGCTGCGGGTGGACATCCTCGCGACGACGGGGCTGACCGGGTCGGTGGGGCTCGCCGGATCCAAGATGATCGCGAAGATCGCCTCCGAGGAGGCCAAGCCGGACGGGCTCGTCCTCATCGAGCCCGGGACCGAGCGGGAGCTGCTCGGACCGCGGTCGGTGCGGATCCTGCCCGGGGTCGGGCCGGCCACCGGGGAGCATCTGCGGCGCGCCGGGATGACCAGCGTCTCCGACCTCGTGGAGGCGGGCGAGGACGAGCTCGTACGGCTCCTGGGGCGGGCGCACGGGACCTCCCTGCACCGGATGGCCCAGGGGTACGACGACCGGCGCGTGGTGGCCGAGCGGGACGCCAAGTCGGTGTCGGTCGAGGACACCTTCGACGTGGACCTCCACGACCGGGTGCGGATCCGGCTGGAGGTGGAACGGCTCGCGGAGCGGTGCGTGGGGCGGCTGAGGGCGTCGGGGCACTCGGGGCGGACCATCGTCCTGAAGGTGCGGCGGTACGACTTCTCGACGCTCACCCGGTCCGAGACGCTGCGGGGCCCGACGGACGACCCGGCCGTCGTGCGGGAGGCGGCGGGGCGGCTCCTGGAGGCGGTGGACACGACGGGGGGCGTGCGACTCCTCGGGGTGGGGGTGAGCGGGCTCGCGGACTACACGCAGGAGGACCTGTTCGCCCAGGCGGTCGCCGACTCCGCGGCGGACTCCGGGGCGGAGCCGGAGGCGGGGGCCGTGGCCGAGGCGGAGGAGGTCGTCGATGCCGGGGAGCACGGCCCCGTGGAGAGGGACTGGGCGCCCGGGCACGACGTGCGGCACGCGGTCCACGGGGCCGGGTGGGTCCAGGGGAGCGGGGTCGGGCGGGTCACGGTGCGGTTCGAGGAGCCGTGGTCCGGGCCCGGGCGGGTGCGGACGTTCTCCGTGGACGACCCCGAGCTGGAGCCGTCGGAGCCGTTGCCGCTGGTGCGGGGGGCCACGGTGGCCTGACCCGCACCGGCGGGGCGGTGCGGGTCCTTCCGTGGTCGCCGGCCCGTGGGGCCGTCAGGCGCCGTCCTGGCCCGCCAGGCGGCCGAAGTCCTTGTCCGGGACGTCGGAGGGCGGGGGCGGCAGGGCGAGGCTGTAGTGGCGGTAGAGCTGGAGTTCCTGTTCGGGGGAGAGGTGGCGGCCCACGCCGAAGTCGGGGGCGTCCTTGATGAGCGCCCGCTCGTACGGGATGTGGAGGCCGTCGTCGAGGAGGGTGCTCGGTTCCAGGGGGACGAAGGCGTCCCGGCTGAACAGCCCGGTGCGGACCGCGGCCCATTCGGGGATGCCGGTCGCGTCGTCCAGGTACACCTCGTCCACGGTTCCGATCTTGTGCCCGTTCCGGTCGAACGCCTTGCGGCCGATCAGGCTGCGCGGATCGATATCGGTCTGCACGGTCCCTCCAACTGGTCGCAACTGCTCTACACCCCTACGAAAGTGCACATCTGGGATGTCGGCCACTTGAGCGATGGAAGCCGCAACCTCGCTGGTAGGCTGGTTGTGGCTGTCGACCCCGTGCGGGAGAGTCCCCCGGAGAAACCTTCCGGTGGGCGCCGAAGGAGCAAATCCTCCCCGGAATCTCTCAGGCCCCTGTACCGCGCGGACGAGGTCACTCTGGAAAGCAGAGCGGATGTCCGACGGCATTCCGCTCTCACCGACGGTGAAAGCCGGCGGGCCGCGAGGCGTGCCGGTGAAACTCTCAGGTTGAGATGACAGAGGGGGAGGCCGTCCGGGCACCCGCGCCGTGGTGCCCCTCGCAGGTCGTGACGACCAGGAGGCCTCCGTACATGACCGCCAACCGCACTCCGCTCTCCGAGCTCGAACAGGGCATTCCGTTCGAGCAGCGGCACATCGGGCCCGACGCCGAGGCGCGCGCCAAGATGCTCGCCCAGGTCGGTTACGGCTCGCTCGACGAGCTCACGGCCGCCGCGGTGCCGGACGTGATCAAGAACGCCGAGGCGCTGGGCCTGCCGGCCGCGCGCACCGAGGCCGAGGTCCTCGCCGAGCTGCGCACGCTCGCCGACCGCAACCAGGTCCTCGCCCCGATGATCGGCCTCGGTTACTACGGGACCTTCACCCCGCCGGTCATCCTCCGGAACGTGATGGAGAACCCGGCCTGGTACACGGCCTACACCCCGTACCAGCCGGAGATCTCCCAGGGCCGCCTGGAGGCCCTGCTGAACTTCCAGACCATGGTCGCCGACCTGACCGGTCTGCCCACCTCCGGCGCCTCCCTCCTCGACGAGGGCACCGCCGCCGCCGAGGCCATGGCGCTGTCCCGCCGTGTCGGCAAGGTCAAGAACGGTGTCTTCCTCGTCGACGCCGACGCCCTGCCGCAGACCATCGCGGTCATCGAGACCCGCGCCGAGCCGACCGGCGTCGAGGTCGTCGTCGCCGACCTGAGCGAGGGCATCCCCGCCGAGATCGCCGAGCGCGGTGTCTTCGGCGTGCTCGTCCAGTACCCCGGCGCCTCCGGTGCCGTCCGCGACATCAAGCCGCTGATCGACGCCGCGCATGAGCTCGGCGCGATCGTCACCGTCGCCGCCGACCTGCTCGCGCTCACCCTGCTCACCTCGCCGGGCGAGCTGGGCGCCGACATCGCCGTCGGCACCACGCAGCGCTTCGGCGTCCCCATGGGCTTCGGCGGCCCGCACGCCGGCTACATGGCCGTCCAGGACAAGCACGCCCGCTCCCTCCCCGGCCGTCTCGTGGGCGTCTCGGTCGACGCCGACGGCAACCGCGCCTACCGCCTGGCCCTGCAGACCCGCGAGCAGCACATCCGCCGCGAGAAGGCCACCAGCAACATCTGCACGGCCCAGGTGCTGCTCGCCGTCATGGCCGGCATGTACGCCGTCTACCACGGCCCGGACGGTCTGAAGCAGATCGCCGAGCGCACCCACCGGTACGCCACGCTCCTCGCCGCGGGCCTCACCGCCGGTGGCGTCGAGGTCGTGCACGGCTCCTACTTCGACACCCTCACCGTCCGCGTGCCCGGGAAGGCCGACGAGGTCGTCGCCGCCGCCCGCGAGGCCGGGGTGAACCTCTACCGCGTCGACGCCGACCTCGTCTCGATCTCGTGCGACGAGACCACCGGGCGCGCGCAGCTCGCCGCCGTCTGGGGCGCCTTCGGCGTCACCGCCGACGTCGAGGCCCTGGACGCCGGCACCGAGGACGCCCTCCCCGCCGGTCTGCTGCGCTCCGACGCGTACCTGACCCACCCGGTCTTCCACGCGCACCGCTCCGAGACCTCGATGCTGCGCTACCTGCGCAAGCTCGCGGACCGTGACTACGCGCTCGACCGCGGCATGATCCCGCTCGGCTCCTGCACCATGAAGCTGAACGCGACCACCGAGATGGAGCCGGTGACCTGGCCCGAGTTCGGCCAGATCCACCCCTTCGCCCCGGTCGAGCAGGCGCAGGGCTACGTCACGCTCATCACCGAGCTGGAGGAGCGCCTCGCCGAGGTCACCGGCTACGACAAGGTGTCGATCCAGCCGAACGCCGGCTCGCAGGGCGAGCTCGCCGGCCTCCTGGCCGTGCGCGCCTACCACCGCGCCAACGGCGACGAGCAGCGCACCGTGTGTCTCATCCCGTCCTCCGCGCACGGCACCAACGCCGCCTCCGCGGTGATGGCCGGCATGAAGGTCGTCGTCGTCAAGACCGCCGACGACGGCGAGATCGACGTCGAGGACCTGCGCGCCAAGATCGCCCAGTACCGCGACGAGCTGTCCGTGCTGATGATCACCTACCCGTCCACGCACGGCGTCTTCGAGGAGCACGTCGCCGACATCTGCGCCGAGGTCCACGAGGCCGGCGGTCAGGTGTACGTCGACGGCGCCAACCTCAACGCGCTGGTCGGCCTGGCCAAGCCCGGTCACTTCGGCGGCGACGTCTCGCACCTGAACCTGCACAAGACCTTCTGCATCCCGCACGGCGGCGGCGGCCCCGGCGTCGGCCCGGTCGGCGTCCGCGCCCACCTCGCCCCGTACCTGCCGAACCACCCGCTCCAGCCCACCGCGGGCCCGGAGACCGGCGTCGGCCCGATCTCGGCCGCCCCCTGGGGCTCCGCGGGCATCCTGCCGATCTCCTGGTCGTACGTGCGCCTCATGGGCGGCGAGGGCCTCAAGCGCGCCACCCAGGTCGCGGTGCTCGCGGCGAACTACATCGCCAAGCGCCTGGAGCCGCACTTCCCGGTGCTCTACACCGGTCCGAACGGGCTGGTCGCGCACGAGTGCATCGTGGACATCCGTCCGCTGGCCAAGGCCACCGGCGTCAGCGTCGACGACATCGCGAAGCGCCTCATCGACTACGGCTTCCACGCGCCGACGATGTCCTTCCCGGTGGCCGGCACGCTGATGATCGAGCCCACCGAGTCCGAGGACCTGACCGAGCTCGACCGCTTCTGCGACACGATGATCGCGATCCGGGGCGAGATCGAGAAGGTCGCCTCGGGCCAGTGGCCCGCCGACGACAACCCGCTGCACAACGCCCCGCACACCGCGGCCGCGCTGGGCGGCGAGTGGAACCACCCGTACACCCGCGACGAGGCCGTCTTCCCGGCCGGGGTCTCGGCCGCCGACAAGTACTGGCCGCCGGTGCGCCGCATCGACGGTGCCTTCGGCGACCGGAACCTGGTCTGCTCCTGCCCGCCGCTGGACGAGTACGACAACTGATCACGCGCCGAGGGCCGGTTCGGAGGATCTCCTCCGGGCCGGCCCTCGGCGTTCTCTCCCTCGTACGGCGTCCTTCCGCGCCCTTCTCAGGCGGCGGTCGTCACCTGTCCCGCGGTGAGCGGCCGGTGCGGGGCGATGATCTGCCCGTCCGGCAGCAGTTCTCCGGTGTCCTCGAAGAGCAGGACGCCGTTGCACAGCAGGCTCCAGCCCTGCTCCGGGTGGTGTGCCATCAGTCGGGCCGCCTCCCGGTCGGCGGAGTCGGCGGTGGGACAGGCAGGCTGATGCTGGCACATGGGTGGGTTCTTTCGCTGCGTCGTGGTGGATGTCCTGCGGCTCTGCGCGCTCATGGCCGCCCCCGTCGGTCGGTTCGGTTCCGTTCCCAGTCTTGCCCCACGGACGGTCTTCCGCAGGTATTTCGCGACAGCTCGTCCTCTCCTGGGAAGACGCATCACCCGCAGGGGCGGTTCAGGTCAACTGCACCGTCTCTTCGGGTGGTTCGGGGTGGTCCGAGCGGGCTAGTCCGTACGGGAGGGGCGTTCGGGAGGCGCGTTCGGGCGCGCGGATCGGACAGGAGTGCGCCCCGTGACCCGGCCGGGTCACGGGGCGGGGACGCGCGTGTGCCGGCTCAGGCGGGCGCCGGCGAGCCCAGGAGGGGCGGCGGCGCGAGACGCGTGCTGATCACGGGCAGGAGGTCGGACACCTGGTACGGGCGGTGGGCCGCGATCCCCGGGGGTGCGGGGGCCAGGGGCACCATCAGATCGGCGGCGGCCGGGGTGTCGGCGGCGCCGTCCGTCTCCGGGCCGGAGTGCAGCCAGAGGGTCAGCATGTAGAGCTCCGGTACGGAGAGCAGCCTCGGCCGGTACGTGACGGGCAGGGCCTCGGCCTGGAGCAGGGCCCGTTCCGTTGCGGAGACGTACGGGCCTTCGAAGAAGTGGGAGAAGGCCCAGCCGTCGGCGGTGAGCATGGTGTCCGCGGCGGCGATCGCCCGGTCCCCGCTCCGGATCAGGAAGCGCCAGCCGACGAGCCGGATGCGGGGTGCGAGCCCCGGTGCTCCGGCGACGTCGAGGACGTGCACGGGCAGGGCGTGTTCGGGGCTCAGCGGTCCCTGTGCTGCCCGCAGCGCGGGAGTTCGCGGCTCGCGGACGGCGGTCGGTGAGCCGAGGGCCGCGAGGACGCTGCGGAGGGCCGGCGCAGGGGCCGGGGAGGGTCGGAGCATGGTGGGTCGCCTCTCACTCAGGAGACACGGTGATGCGTGGGCAGGTACGACGGCGCTGTCGGCGGCGGGGCCAGAGAGGGGCCATGGGGCCATGGCCGGGCGCCAACACTCTGCCTCGTCCGCGGAGTTTATACGACACGTGTTCACACAGTGTTTCCGCTAGACCTCGCGGATATTCCTGACAAGGCGTCATCAGGCCGTAATCACCGGGAGTTGAAGCGGAATCACGAGGACGATACCGCTCCCACCTGCGTATTCCTCGCGAAGGTGGACGGCTGAATTCCGATCCGGGGCCCCGGTAAATACGACATTGGTATATGTCGCTTGTTCCTTGCCCTCGGGATGTGCCGGTGGGGTGCTCACTCCAGCCTATCCTCCGACAGGCCGGTTCCGCAGGCGTTGTGGATCAGCGGGGTGGGCATCATCGTCCGTGACGCGCGGCCGTCCCGGCGGCTGCCCACTCGGGGAGGGACGCTTCGATGGGGGAGAAGGTCGTGGCCGACGGGTTCGGCCCGTCCGACCGGCAGCAGTACCGGAGAAAGCTCCAGCAGTGTCTCGCGGGACTCGCGCGACTCCTCGCGGAGAAGAGGTTCGACCGGCCGCGCAATCTCATGGGCGTGGAGATCGAACTCAATCTCGCCGGCGCCGACGGACTGCCCAGGATGCTCAACGGACCGGTTCTCGAAAAGATCGCCAGCGCCGATTTCCAGACCGAACTCGGAATGTTCAACCTCGAAGTGAACATCGCGCCCCACCAGCTCGACGGGCGCGTATTCGACCGGCTCGCGGAAGAGATCGGAACCGGCATCGGATACGCCGACCGCAAGGCGGCGGAACTCGACGCGGGCGTCGTCATGATCGGCATACTGCCCACGCTCGCCCAGCACGACCTGGTCCCCGAGAACCTCTCGGACAACGACCGCTACACCCTTCTCAACGACCAGATCCTCGCCGCCCGCGGAGAGGACTTCACCCTCGACATCCACGGCGTCGAACGCCTGCTGTGCACCTCGGAGTCGATCGTGCCCGAGGCGGCCTGCACCTCGGTGCAGCTGCACCTCCAGGTGACGCCCGCCCGCTTCGCCCCCGTGTGGAACGCCGCGCAGGCCGTGTCCGGAGTCCAGATCGCCCTCGGCGCCAACGCCCCCTTCGTCTTCGGCCGCGAACTGTGGCGCGAGTCCCGGCCACCGCTCTTCACCCAGGCCACCGACACCCGGCCGCCCGAGCTGCAGTCCCAGGGGGTACGGCCCCGCACCTGGTTCGGGGAGCGGTGGGTGGACTCGGTGTACGACCTCTTCGAGGAGAACGTCCGCTACTTCCCCGCCCTGCTGCCGCTCTGCGACGAGGAGGACCCGCTGCTCGTCCTCGACCGCGGCGGGGTGCCGCGCCTCCAGGAGCTGGTCCTGCACAACGGCACCGTCTACCGCTGGAACAGGCCCGTGTACGGATGGGTCGACGGCGTCCCGCACCTGCGCGTCGAGAACCGGGTGCTGCCGGCGGGCCCGACCGTCACCGACGTGATCGCGAACGCGGCCTTCTACTACGGACTCGTCCGCTCCCTCGCCGACGACCCCCGACCGGTGTGGAAGCGCATGACCTTCCAGGACGCCGAGGCCAACTTCGACACCGCCTGCCGCCACGGCATCGAGGCGGAGCTGCGCTGGCCCCGTTCGGGACGCGCCGGAGGCGTCGCGACCCTCCCGGCCGTACGGCTCGTCCTCGACGAGCTGCTGCCGCTCGCCGCGGCGGGCCTCGACGCCTGGCACATCGAGCCGGCGGACCGGGACTTCTACCTCGGGGTGATCGAGCAGCGCTGTCTGCGGCGGGTCAACGGCGCCTCGTGGCAGGCCGACACCTTCCACCGGGCCCTGGAGTCGGGCCTCGACAGGGAGGCCGCCCTCGCGGCGACCACCCGGCGGTACCGGACGCTCATGCTCGCGGGCGAACCGGTGCACACCTGGCCGGTGGGGATCGGCTGACCCCGTACCCGTCGGGAGCATGGGCGATCATGTCAAGGTGGTCCCGGGCGGCCGGGACCACCGGAACGGCGTGTGCCCCCGCGACGGGAAGTGGAGACAGGTGTGGTGTCGGAGCAACGACTGAGGGACGCTTTCCCGCCCCCCCAAGGCCTGCCGCGCCGCGTGCTGCGCTCCGAGACGCTCATCGTCCTCGCGCTCTCGCTCGGGGCGAGCGGGGTGTCCGCGCTCATCAGCTTCATCGGCTCGCTGACCAGACCGGGGGCCCTGAAGGACCAGGCGGCGAAGCTCAACGGCTCGTACGCCCCCGGGCGGCCCTGGCTCGACCTGTCCTGGCAGCTCTTCGACATCGCCACGGCGCTCGTGCCGGTCGTGCTCGTCGCCCACCTGCTGATGCGGGAAGGACCAGGGGTACGGGGACTGCGGGCCATCGGCTTCGACCGGACCCGTCCGTGGTCCGACCTCGGGCGCGGGGCGCTGGTCGCGGCCGGGATCGGGAGCGCGGGCCTCGCCTTCTACCTGGCGGCGCGGTCCTCCGGGTTCAACCTGACGGTGGTGCCCGAGTCGCTGCCCGACGTGTGGTGGAAGTATCCCGTGCTCATCCTCTCGGCGGTGCAGAACGCCGTCCTGGAGGAGGTCATCGTCGTCGGCTATCTGCTGCGCAGACTGGGCCAGTTGGAGTGGACGCCGATGGCCGCCCTGGTGGCGAGCTCGGTGCTGCGCGGTTCGTACCACCTCTACCAGGGGGTCGGCGGCTTCATCGGCAACATGGTGATGGGCGTCGTCTTCGTGCTGCTGTACCGCCGCTGGGGGCGGGTCGGGCCGCTGGTCGCGGCGCACGCGCTGCTCGACATCGTGGCCTTCGTCGGGTACGGGCTGCTCGCCGGGAAGGTGGGCTGGCTGCCCACCGCGTGACCGGACGCGGAGGAGGGGGTGCGCGGGGCCGCCGCACACCCCCTCTCGTGCGTCAGACCCGCAGGTCGCCCTCGATGACCGTGACGGCGTGACCGTTCAGGAGGGTGCGCTCGCCGTTCAGACGGGTGCGGACGAGGCCCGTGCGGGCGCCGCCCTGGAAGCCGGTGAGCTCCTCGCGGCCGAACCTGGCCGACCAGTACGGGGCGAGCGCGGTGTGGGCGCTGCCCGTCACCGGGTCCTCGTCGATGCCGACGGCGGGGAAGAAGCCCCGCGAGACGAAGTCGTACCCGTCGTGCGGGCGTTCGGCGGCGGCGGTGACGATGACACCGCGCGAGGACAGGCTCTTCAGGGCGGCGAAGTCCGGCGTGAGCGAGCGGACGGTGGCCTCGTCGCGCAGCTCGACGACGAGGTCGCCGATGTGGTCGGCCGTGTCGTGGACGGCGACGATCTCGGCGCCGAGCGCCTTCTCCAGGCCCTCGGGGACGGGGAGCGGGGTGAGGGAGGAGGTCGGGAAGTCCATCGTGATCGTCCCGTCGGCCTCGGCCGTGGTGATCAGGAGGCCGCAGCGGGCCGCGAAGCGGACGGTGCCGGTCGCGGTGCCCGTGGTGTGCAGGACGTGCGCCGTGGCCAGGGTGGCGTGACCGCACATGTCGACCTCGGTGGCCGGGGTGAACCAGCGCAGGGCCCAGTCGGCCTCGCCGCCGGCGGGCAGCGGGTGGGCGAAGGCCGTCTCGGAGAGGTTGACCTCGGCGGCGACCTTCTGGAGCCAGGCGTCGTCGGGGAAGGAGTCGAGGAGCAGGACCCCGGCCGGATTGCCGGAGAAGGGCCGGTCGGTGAAGGCGTCGACGATTCGGATGCGCATGGCACCGACCGTACCGGCGGCGGAAAACCGCGGACCAAGGCCAATCCCGGAGAACTGGACCGGTTCTTCCGCGCGTCGTCCTGGACGTCGGGGTGCGGGACGAGCGGGCCGGGGGGCTTCCATGATGTTCGGGTACGGGGACGAGTGGTGGGTGCTGCTGTTCTACCCGGTGCTGCTGTGGGTGCCGTTCGGACCGTTCGTCATGGGCGGGCTGGGCGTCTGGTGCGCCCGGCGGCCCGGTCCGTGGCCGTGGCTGTGGACGGTGCTCCTGCCGCTGGAGCCGGTCGGGGTCTCCACGGCCGCCATGGTCCTGCCCTGGAGCCAGCCGACGCGGACCGACGACCTCGTCGGCTACCTCCTCGTGTACGTCCTCGGCATCACGGTGCTGCCGTGGGTGCTGGGGTACGGGACGACCCGGGTGGTGCGTGCCGTACGGGCCCGGCGCGGCCGGGGTGGCGGCGGGGTGTGACCCGGCTCCGGTGGCAGGGGCTCCGCGGCACGGGGGCGCCGTGGCACGGGGGCGCCGCGGCACCCGGCTCCGGAGCGCAGGGGCGCCGGGTCACAGGGGGGTCAGGACCATGAGGATCTCGTCGCGGTCGTCGTCGGCGGCCAGACGCAGCGCCCCGGGCCAGCGGCCGACCTCCCGCCAGCCCAGCCTGCCGTAGAACTCCTCCAGCCCGACGCCGCCGCGTGCCGCGAGCCGCAGCTGCTCCAGGCCCATCTCCTCCCGGGCGATCGCGCGGGCGCGCCGCACGAGGCCCGCGCCGATGCCCCGCCCGCGCACCCCGAGGCGGGTCTGGACGTGGTGCAGGGTGCCCCAGTGCGCGACCAGCGGATGGGTGTCGCGGCGGAGGCACAGCCAGCCCGCGAGGGCGCCGTCCACCGTCGCGACGACGAGACGGCTGCTCGCCGGGTCGAGTCCCGTGACGATGCGGTCGACCGCGGCGGCGACCTCGGCCGGGTCGACCGGCGGGAAGGGGAACCCGGCCGCGCCGCCCGCGTCGCTCACCTCGGTCCAGCAGTCGGCGAGCGCCGCCGAGAGTCCGTCGGGCAGCGACCCGGGGGCGGTGAACTGGGTGAAGAGCGGGGTCTCGTCCTGGGCGATCATGGCAGGAGTGTCGCAAGCGGTCGCGGCGCCGGCCCGTCCGGGGGCGGTTCCAGGGAGAGCTGGGCGCCCAGTTCCTCGAAGCCGAGGGCGGTGGCGACCCGCCGGGAGGCCGGGGGACGCGCCCGCCACTGCGGAAGGAGGCCGGCCGCGAGGGCGTCGGCGACCGCCGCCGAGGCCGTCGTCCGCGCGAGTCCACGGCCGCGCGCCTCCGGGGCCGTCAACACGCTGATGTGGGCGGTCCGTCGGGGCCAGGTCCGGTATCCGGCGGCGGCCACCACCCGGCCGTGCTCGCGGACCACGAACGCGTCCGAGGTGATCTCCTCCAGGGAGGCCTCCGCGGAGTCCTCCTCGCCGGCGGCCTCCTCCAGGGCGCGCAGTGCCGGACGGCCGCCGGGCAGCCGCTCCACCGCCGACGGGCCGGCGGCCGGGCGGAAGCCCTCCGGGGCCACGTACGCCAGGGTCGCGGGGCCGAGCACCCCGGCCACGGGCAGCACCTCGCGGACGGCGGCCGCGTCCGCCAGTGCCGTCGGCGGCAGGCCCGCCAGAGCGGTGCGCACGGCCCCGGCGGTGCTCTCGTCCGGCGCGGTCACGAGCGCCGCCCCTCCGAGAACGACCACACCGACCCAGCCGGCGGGGCACAGCCCCGACTCCGGGGAGACGATCACGTTCATGCCGCCCGTGGGCGGGAACGACCCCGGTTCCCGGGCGAGTCGCTCCCACAGGCCCCGGGCTTCGAGCAGGAGCTGACGCGTCGACATGGCGTCGATCCTGCCACTCCCGCCGACGCGGGGCGGTCTCATTCCCGGGCGCGGAGATACGCCTCCAGCGCGGCGGCGCCGGTCAGCATCGCGCGCCCGCGGGCCGACAGGCGACGGTGCCAGTCGCCGAGCGCGGCCTCCAGCGGCTCGATGCCCCCGGCCGCCCGCACCTGGTCGACCAGAGGGGCGATCTGCTCCAACAGGTAGCCGCCCCGCCTGAGTTGGTGGGTCATCCGGGCGTCCCGCACGGCGGCTCCGTCGTAGACGCGGTACCCGGTCCGGGGGTCGCGGCGCGGGCGTACGAGCCCGGCGCGCTCCCACGTGCGGAGCGTCGCGGGGCGGATGCCGAGCTGCCGGGCCAGTGGTCCGATGAACGTGCCGCCGGGGCCGGACGGCGCGGCCGACCCGGACGCGGCGCCGGGGGCCAGGTCGCGCAGGGCGTCCTCCACGGCCCGGAGGGTCCGGCGGTCGTCGAGGAGCTGGGCGTGGCTCTCGTCGATCAGGCGGAACGCCTCGTCGGCCGCGCCCCGGTTCACGGCCCGCATGATCGACGTCGCGGTCGGGTGCCCGTGGCCGGGCAACAGGGCCAGGAACGCGCGCAGGGCGCCTGCGTGCAGCGGCGTGTAGGCGCGGTAGCCGGCGGGGGAGCGGTCGGCGGCGGGGAGGACGCCGGCCTCCTCGTAGTTCCTGACCGCCTGGGTGGACAGACCGTGCGCGCGGGCCAGATCGATCGGCCTCAGTCGATCCCCGCTTTGAAGGTTCTTCCCCATGAAGCCGACGATATCGCGAGAGAATCGCGGAAAAGTTTCCACCGAAGCTTCAACGATAGCGTGGGAGGCATGGCGACTGACATCAAGGACACCATCCATGCCGTCGACGCTGCCGCCCTCATGGGGCTGCTCCCGGCCCGACCCCGGCTGCTCGCCCTGGGCGAGCCCACCCACCGCGAGGACACGCTGCTTGACCTGCGCAACGAGCTCTTCCGGCAGCTCGTCGAGCGGGAGGGCTACCGGACGATCGCGCTCGAGACGGACTGCCTGAGGGGCCTGACCGTGGACGACCACGTCACCTCGGGCACCGGCACCCTCGACGAGGTCATGGAGCACGGCTTCAGCCACGAGTGGGGCGCCGACGCGGCCAACCGCGAGCTCGTGCGCTGGATGCGCGCGTACAACGAGGGCCGCCCCGCGTCCGAGCAGGTCCGCTTCGCCGGATTCGACGGGCCGCTGGAGATCACCGCGGCCGAGAGCCCCCGGCAGGCCCTCACCGCACTCCACGGATACCTCGCGGCCCGGGTGGAGGCGGACCTGCTGCCCTGCGCCCCGGACACGCTCGACGAGCTGCTCGGCGACGACGACCGGTGGACCGAGCCGGCCGCGATGACGGACCCGGCCCGGTCGGTGGGGCGGTCGGAGCCGGCGGTCCGGCTGCGGCTGATCGCCGACGACCTGGCGGCGCTGCTCGACGAGCAGCGTCCGCACCTGGCCGCGGCGAGCTCGCCGGAGGAGTGGGAGCGGGCCCGCCTGTACGCCCGCACCGCGCACGGTCTGCTGCGCTACCACCACTGGACGGCCGACACCTCGCCGGTCCGTCTGGCCCGCCTGGTGGCCGCGCGGGACCGGATGATGTCCCTCAATCTGCTCGCGCTCGCCGAGCGGGGCCCCGCGTTCGTCTTCGCCCACAACAGCCACCTCCAGCGGGAGAAGAGCTCGGTGCGGATGGGCGGCCGGCGGCTGGAGTGGTGGAGCGCCGGTGCGCTGGTGAGCGCCGCGCTCGGGGAGGAGTACGCCTTCGTGGCGACGGCCGTGGGCACGATCAGCCACCAGGGGGTGGACGCGCCGCCGCCGGACACCGTCGAAGGGCTCCTGTCCGCGCTGCCGGAGGACCGCTGCGTCGTCGACGCCCGGAGGCTCGCCGACGCCCTCGGCGCCGCGCGGCCCGCGCCGCGCGTCTCCCCCTGGTTCGGCTACGCCCCCTTCGACCCGGCGCACCTCGCGGACTGCGACGGGCTGGTGTTCGTCAGGGAGGTGACGCAGGGCTAGGCCGTGTCCGGAAAGTCCCGCCTGGGCCGCGGCGTCTGGCACGCACGATCGCCGCGTTGCCGAAATGCCCTAGTAGCTCCGCTACGAGGGCACCCCGGCGCCTTGCGCTCGCACGCACCAGACGCCGCGGCCCCTGCCCTCCGGGCAGACGGCGCTACTTTCCGGACACGGCCTTAGGCCGTGTCCGGGGGCGTGCCTCGAACGGTGCGCCTGCGGCGCCCGTCCCGTCGAGCGGGAGCGGGTGCCGCGCGGTGGCGGTCAGTGCCGCAGGCCGAGGACGATCATGCGCACCGTGTCCTGCCCGGCGTGCGTGATGAACACGCCCGCGCCCTTGGCCATGGCGGTGGGCGTGATGGTCTTCTCCGACAGGGGCTCGGCGGCGCCGGTGGCCGCGGAGACGGAGACCGGTGTCCGGGGGGCCTCCTCCCCGGCGAGGCCGTAGGCGATGCCGTCGTCGCCGACGGAGGAGAGGGTGATCTCCTTGGCGCCCTCGCCCTTGTCCGTGCACGTGCCCCTGCCCGTCCGCAGGTCGAAGACGTTGCCGCCCTTGACCAGGTAGCGCCCGTCGGGGGAGACCGCCGCCGGAACGTCTTCCCGCTCCGTCACCTGGGGAACGCCGGCGGCGTACGAGGTGCTTGCGGTCTCGCACGGGGCGGTGGCCCGGACCCTGCCGGTCGCCAGGTCGTGCACGGCGGAGATCTCCTCGCTCACCGTGACGGCGGAGCTCTCCTTCTTCCCCTTGCCCCATCCGGCGATCAGGAGGTCGCCGACGGCGCCGACGACATGTCCGTTGGGGACCCGCTCCACGGAGTTCGAGACCGGTTCGAATTCGACGACCGCCTCGACGCCCGGCGGGATCGCCTGCGCGCTGTCCCAGCCGCCGTCGACGCCGAATCCGCCTTCTCCGGTGCCTTCGTGCTTGTTGTTGGTCACCAGACCGTCCCGGCCGGGGAACGCCATGTGGTAGTCGCCGTCCACCGACTGCCCGCCGATCCGGACCTTGGCGTCGCCGTTGTCGGTCACCTTCCCGTCGGGTGAGACCAGGAAGTTGTCGGAGGAGGACCTGACGAGCAGACCCCCGGCACCGGGAAACACGCTGAGCTGGTTGTCGAACTCGCCGTCCGGCGCCTCGACGTCCCCGGCGCCGGCGGGCGCGAGGTCCTTCCCGGTCGCGTCCGCCGGGTAGAAGGCCGCGGAGACGGCCTGCCGGAAGTCATGGAGCTCATCCTTCCGCTTCTCGCCCCGTGCCCACACGGCGAAGAACTCGCGTCCGCCGCCCGTGATCAGGGAGATGCGGGGGACCGCCAGCGCCGAGGTGTGGTCCGCGCTCTGCTCCTCGGTGAGCTTCGGGGCCTGCCAGGGCTTGCCGGTCGACAGCAGCTTGCCGGACGCGGCCTCGCGGACGCTCAGCACGTAGCCCTGTTCCGTCTTGTCCAGATGGGCGACCGTGCCGCTCTTCGCCGAGACCGCGAAGGGGAAGGGCTGCCCCTCGGGCAGCCAGTCGGCCTTGATCTCCCACCCCTTGCCGCTGTCGAAGGCGGCGGGCGCCGTGATCGTGCTGGTGAGGGCGACTCCGGCCGTACTGTCGGTTCCCCCGTGGGCGGCTCCGCCTCCCGGGGTGCCGTCGGCGCGATCGCCGCCGGAGGAGCACGCCGACAGTGCGCCGATCAGTCCACCCGCCAGCAGCAGGGCCGTGGCCGTCTTGCCGATCCTCATCCTCAGCCCTTTCAGTGCACAGGGCGATGAGGCGGCTCGGCCGTCTCCCCCCGGTGGACGGTGCGTACGCAAATGATCAAGCAGAAACCAGACGGTCCAGCATCTTCGACCGGACGCACGCGGCGCCCTTCCCCGTCATCCCGCGGCGGGACGAGGGGAGTCGTCGGTCCGAGGATGCGCGATCCCCCGCGTGGCGGCTGCGACGGAACCGGCCCGCTCCCGCTTTTCGGCAGGCCCTGGTGGTCGACCTGTCGGGTCTTGCTCGCCGAACAGTTCCGATATATCGTTGAGGCATCGCGACAGTTCAACGATGGATTCTCGGCGGAAGGAGCGTTGCGATGCGTTCACATGGACACGAGTACGGAAACGGACACGGCCGTGGAGGCTGCGGCCCCGGGGCTCGGGGGGACTTCGAGGGGCGGCGCGCCGCGTTCGGGCCGTTCGGGCCCGGGTTCGGCGGCGGGCCGTGGGGCGGCGGCCCCTTCGGCGGGCGGGGTCGCGGTGGCGGCCGGGGGCGGGCGCGGCGCGGTGACGTGCGCGCCTCGATCCTGGCGCTCCTGAAGGACCGCCCGATGCACGGCTACGAGATGATCCGGGAGATCGGCGAGCGCAGCGACGGGGCGTGGAAGCCCAGTCCCGGCTCGGTCTACCCGACCCTCCAGATGCTGGAGGACGAGGGGCTGATCGCCAGCGCGAGCGAGGGCGGCAAGAAGCTGTTCACGCTCACCGACACCGGGCGCGCCGAGGCCGAAGAGGGCCCCGAGGCGCCGTGGGAGGAGGCCGGGCGCGGGGTCGACTGGGACGCCGTGAACGAGATCCGGCAGGCCGGCTTCGGTCTGATGGAGGCGTTCGGGCAGGTCTGGAAGACCGGCAGCCCCGAACAGCGGCAGAAGGCGGTCGCCGTGATCAACGAGGCCCGCAAGAAGCTGTACCTGATCCTCGCCGACGAGCACTGAGTCCGGCGTGCCACGGGAAGGGCCCCGCGACGACCGTCGCGGGGCCCTTCCGGCGTTCCGTGTGCGCGGCTCAGGCCACCAGGCCCGAGAGCTTGCGCAGGGACTCGGTCAGTGCCGCCGTCGCCGAGTCCCTGAGCTTGCCCGCCATCAGGGAGACCGCCGCTCCGGTGAACTCGCCGTCGATCCGCACCGTCGTGGCGTCCCCCTCCGCCGCCAGCGAGTAGCGGGTGGCGACGACGACCCCCATCGGACCCTTGCCCCTGATGGCGAACGCCCGCTCGGACTCCAGCTCCTCGACCGTCCACAGGACCTCGGCGGGAAAGCCCATCAGCTTCATGTTCTCCGTGAAGGTCGCGCCCGCCTCCAGGGCGGCCGGCCCGCCGTTCGGGAAGCTGGTGTGGGTGGCGTTCCACTCGCCGTACGAGGAGAAGTCCGTGAGTCGCGCCCAGACCTTTCCGGCCGGCGCCTCGATCCGTGCCTCCGCGCTGACTTCGGCCATGAGACCACCCCTTCACGCGTGCCAACTGGGTTCCGGTGTCGCGGAACGTAGCGGGGTGGCCGTGAACATTCAATACTGATGAACCGTCAGTTCTGCGGCCGTCGGTCCCGTGCCCCCGACCCACCGGATCTCCGCCGCGTCGAAGCTGTCGGAGGCCCGCGGCGCCCCGTCCTCCTCGTGGCAGTGGAAGGCCGCCCAGAACAGATCGGCCGGCAGCGCCTCCCGGGGCGCGTACACCCGGTACACGTACTGCCGCCCGTCACGCGCGAGCAGGCCCACCGTCCAGAACACGACCGGAGGACGCGCGGAAGGAGGTCCGTGGTTGCGAGAGGGGCGCGAAGCAAGGCGACGCGCGCCTCTCGGGGGCGACGCGCGCGATCTCATCCGTAAGGAGGAGGAACCGCGCGCCCGTGCCCAACTCCGGTGGGATGCGGACATGCTTCTCCCCGGTGATGCTCCGGCCGCCCCGGCCTGATGAGGTGGGAGGGTGCACCATCCCGTCCCGCGCCCCCAGCCGCTCCCGCCGTCCGTCGCCCCGCGCGCGGAGCTCGCGTCCTCCCCGTCGCCCTCGCTCGCGGCGGTCGCGCCCTTCCTGACGCCCTCGCTCGCCACGGTCGTGTCGGGCGCGCGGCGCAGGGCGCTCCGGGACGGCGACCGCCAGATCGACACCGCCCACCTCCTGCACTCCCTCGTCGAGTCCGACCCCGAGGTCGGCGCCGCCTTCGAGGGAGGCCATCAGCTCGCCCGCGTCCTCGGCTATCTCGTCCAGCGCTCCATCGGCTACGGCCTGCGCTGGCAGCGGACGGAGGAGAGGTCGGCGGCCCGGCGCCTGCTGCCCGCCGCGCGCGGGGCGGAGTCCCCCGGCGCCCGCCCCTCCCCGTGGTCCCCGGCCGCGGCCGCCGCCCTGGAGGGCGCCTTCCTGCGGGCCGCCGAGCGCGGCGAGCCGCAGGCCCGCGGCGTCGACCTGCTCGCGGCCGTCGCCGCCGATCCCGAGAGCCGGGCCGTGGAGGTCCTGCGCCGCGCGGGGGTCGATCCGGCCGCGCTGACCGCCCGTGTCGCCCGCCTCCTGGCCGCCCGGGACGAGGAGCCGTCTCAACAGGTGTAACGGGGGTTACGCCCCTGACGGCGTCCTGTCATGATGGCCCGATGCACGCGTCTCAGGGGAGAAGCGCCGGCCTGGGACTCGCCCTGGCCTCGGCCTTCGCATTCGGTGGTTCAGGAGTGGCGGCCAAGCCGCTCATCGAGGCGGGACTCGACCCGCTCCACGTCGTGTGGCTCCGGGTCGCCGGCGCCGCGCTCGTCATGCTGCCCGTGGCCTGGCGCCACCGGGACCTCCTGCGCCGCAGACCCGCCCTCCTCGTCGGCTTCGGCCTGCTCGCCGTCGCCGGGGTCCAGGCCTTCTACTTCGCCTCGATATCCCGCATACCCGTCGGCGTCGCCCTGCTCATCGAGTACCTCGCCCCCGCCCTCGTCCTCGGCTGGGTCCGCTTCGTCCAGCGCCGGCCCGTCACCCGCGCCGCCGCCCTCGGCGTCGTCCTCGCCGTCGGCGGCCTCGGGTGCGTCGTGCAGGTCTGGTCCGGCCTGAGCTTCGACCTCGTCGGGCTGCTCCTGGCCCTCGCCGCCGCATGCTGCCAGGTCGGGTACTTCGTCCTCTCCGACCAGGGCGCCGACGGGGCCGAGCAGGCCGATCGGGCCGATCCGGTCGGTGTCATCGCGTACGGACTGCTCATCGGCGCGCTCGTCCTCACGGTCGTGGCCCGGCCCTGGGGCATGGACTGGAGCATCCTCGCCGGGCGGGCCGACATGGACGGGACGAGCGTGCCCGCGTGGCTGCTGATCGGCTGGATCGTGCTGATCGCCACCGTCCTCGCGTACGTCACCGGCGTCATCTCGGTGCGCCGGCTCTCCCCGCAGGTGGCGGGCGTCGTGGCCTGTCTGGAGGCGGTCATCGCGACCGTCCTGGCCTGGATCCTGCTCGGCGAGCACCTCGACGCGCCGCAGATCGTCGGCGGCGCGGTGGTCCTGGTCGGGGCCTTCATCGCCCAGTCCTCGACGCCGAAGGCGCCGGCGCCTGAGCCGGTCGCCGGTTCCGGCGCCGGGACCGTGTCCGTACCCGTGGCCGGTTCCGGTTCCGGTTCCGAGGCGGCGGGTGCCGGGCGGGACCCGCAGTTGTCGGGCGGGCGAACCGCCCCGTAGGGTGCCGACCATGCATTCGACCGTGCTTCCGCCTCCCGCCGCCTAGCGCGCGCGGAGGCCCTCCTCGACGAAGACCGGGCCCGGACGGCGACTCCCCGCCGCCGGGCGGTTCGTCGCTGCCCGCGCGCGGAGCCCAGCGACCACCCTTCCCTCCTGTCTTCCACGGAGAACCCACGTGTCGAACTCCTCGGGATCCGCCCTGTCCGTCGGGCGGAGCCTCCTCTACCTGATCGTCGCCGGCATCGCCTGGGGCACGGCCGGCGCCGCCGCCTCGCTGATCTTCCGCGTCAGCGACATGGGCCCGCTGGCCCTCTCCTTCTGGCGCTGCGCCGGCGGGCTCGCCCTGCTCCTGGGCGCGCTGGCGCTGCGGCCCCGGCGCCCCGCCGTCCGCAGGGCCACCGAGTCGCGCGGCCGGCGGACGGCCCGCGTCCTCGGCACGGGCATCGGTCTCACCGTCTTCCAGAGCGCCTACTTCGCCGCCGTCGAGGCGACCGGCCTCGCGGTCGGCACCGTCGTCACCCTGGGCGCGGGACCCGTCCTCATCGCGATCGGCGCCCGGCTCACCATGGGGGAGCGCCTCGGCCGCGGCGGGGTCGCGGCCGTCGCCGGCGCGCTCGCCGGGCTCTTCGTCCTCGTCCTGGGCGGCGGAGCCGCGGAGGTGCGGCCGCTCGGTGTCGTCCTCGCGGTGGTCTCGGCGGCCGGATACGCGGCGATCACCCTGCTCACCCGGTGGCTCGGCCGTGACGGCGGCGGTACGGACGCCCTGGCGACGACCACGTGGGCCTTCGCGATCGGGGCGGTCGGGCTGCTGCCCGCCGCGCTCGCGGAGGGGCTCGTCCCGCACACCGACGCGCCGGTGAGCGTGGTGCTGCTGCTCGTGTACGTGGCGGCGGTGCCGACCGCGCTCGCCTATGCGCTGTACTTCGCCGGGGCGGCCGTCGTCCGGGCCGCCACCGTCTCCGTGATCATGCTCCTGGAGCCGGTGAGCGCCGCCCTGATCGCTGTCTCGCTGCTCGGCGAGCGGCTCACCGCGGCGATCGTGCTCGGCACCCTGCTGCTGCTCGCCGCCGTGACGGGCCTCGCCCTCGCGGAGGCGCGGACGGTGGCGGAGGCCCGCAGGCGGGAGCCGGTGGCGGCGTAGGCGGTCGGGGGCGGTCGGGGACGGGAGCCGCCGTGGCTCCCGCCCCCCGCCGTCACCCGTGCGCGCGGCGGCGCAGCTGGTGGGCGCGGGCGTTCAGGTCGCCGGGGCCCGCCCGCTCGGCGAGCCGCCCGGAGACCCGGTCCCGGACCTCCTGCGGCTTGTTGCCCGCGTACTTGAACTTCGCCCGTACGTCGGTCACCTCCAGGCTCAGCACCCGGATCCCCGACAGGAGCCTGCCGAAGGGGGCCTCGCCCGGCGCGACGGCCGCCGTGCCGCCCTCCGGCTGGAAGTGGGCGACCTGACGGTTGAGGAGCGCCGCCTTCTCCTCCGGACCGTCGATCACGCGCGCGGCGCAGCGCAGCTGGACGGCCGCGTAGTACGAGGTCGGGGTGCCGTGCTCGGACGGGGCGCCCTCGGGGGCCGTCCAGTGCCCCGGTACGTACACGTAGTCGTCGACCACGCTCAGGAGCACCGTCGGGTCCGCCTCCAGGGCGCGCCAGAGGGGGTTGGGCCGGGCCAGGTGGGCCAGGACCCGGCCGTACGGGCCGGGCTCGGCGTCGTACCGGAAGTGCAGGGGCTGCACCCACGGCGGTTCGCCGGGCAGGCCGTTGACGGCGAGCTGGCCGAAGTCGTGCCGGGAGAGCCAGTCGCGCCATTCGCCCTCGTCGTGGGCGGCGTCCCAGGGGTGGATCAGCACCGTCGGTCCGTCCTTCCTGCGCGAGCGCGGGGTCAGAGCGCGGCGAGGTAGCCGGGCAGGGCGACGGACGGGTCGAGGTCGTCGGCCGGGACGGGCGCGCCGTAGCCGCCCCGTACGGGGACGACGCCGGACCAGTACGGGAGGCCGAGGTCCTCGGGGTCGTCGTTGGGGCCGCCGGTGCGGACCTTCGCCGAGACCTCGTCCAGGTCGAGCCGGATCACGGCGGTGGCGGCGAGCTCCTTGGCGTTCCCGGGGCGCGAGTCGGCGGAGCGGCCGGGGACGACGTGGTCGACGAGGGCGTCGAGGGCGACCCGCAGCTCCTCGGGGTCCGTGACCTGGTGGGCGGTGCCGTGGACGACGACCGAGCGGTAGTTGAGCGAGTGGTGGAACGCGGAGCGGGCGAGCACGAGGCCGTCGACGTGCGTCACGGTCAGGCAGACGGGCAGGCCGGGGGCGGTCACGCCGTCGCCGGCCGCGCGCAGCGGCCGCGAGCCGGTGGAGCCGTGGACGTAGAGGCGCTCGCCGACCCGGCCGAAGAGCGTCGGGAGGACGACCGGCGCGCCGTCGCGGACGAAGCCGAGATGGCAGACGTAGGCCTCGTCGAGTATCGAGCGGACGAGGGCCTTGTCGTACGAGGCGCGGTGACGGGAGCGGGTGGGCACGGTCCGGTCGGTCGCCTCGTAGGCCTCGCCCGGCGCGGGCGTGACGGTCGCGGTGCTCGTGTCGGCGGCGCTCATTGCGTACTCCATTGCACTAGTGCATAATCATGTTTGTGCTAGGAGAGTATCGGATCGAAGGCCGTCGCGCATCGGACATCGCCGCCAGCGTCGAGCGGGGAGTGGGCGCGGGTGCGCTCCAGCCCGGCCAACTGCTGCCGCCCATGCGGGAGTTGGCGGCCGCCCTCGGCGTGAACCCCAACACCGTCGCCGCCGCCTACCGCACCCTGCGCGAGCGCGGGGTCATCGAGACGGACGGCCGGCGCGGCAGCCGGGTGCGCCCGCGGCCCGCCACGACCGCCCGCGGCTCGATCCGGGTGGACGCGCCCGCCGGGGTCCGGGACGTCAGCAACGGCAGCCCCGACCCCGCCCTGCTCCCCTCCCTCGGCGAGGCCTTCGCGGAGGTCGCCCGGCGGTACGCCGAGCGGCCCGGCATGTACGGAGAGGCCCCCGTCGACGAGGAGTTCGGGCGCCTCGCGCGCGTCGCCTTCGACGCGGACGGCGTGCCCGCCGGGCCCGTCGGCGTCGCCTCGGGCTCCCTCGACGCCGTCGAGCGGGTGCTCGCCGCCCGCCTCAGGCCCGGTGACGCCGTCGCCGTCGAGGACCCGGGCTGGGGCAGCCTCCTCGACCTCGTGCCCGCGCTCGGACTGCGTCCGGTGCCGGTCGCCGTCGACGACGACGGCCCCCTCCCGGGGGCCGTCGAACGCGCGATCCGGCAGGACGGGGCGCGGGCCGTGATCGTCACCGACCGGGCGCAGAACCCCACCGGCGCCTGCGTCACCGAGGCGCGCGCCCGGGAGCTGCGGCGGATCCTCGGCGCGCATCCCGACGTGCTCCTCGTCGAGGACGACCACGGGCACGGCATCGTCGCGCAGCCCCTCCACCCGCTGGCGGGCGTCACCGACCACTGGGTGCTCGTCCGCTCGGTCGCCAAGGCGTACGGGCCCGACCTGCGGATCGCCGCCTTCACCGGCGACGCCGAGACCGTCGACCGGGTGCTGGGGCGGCAGCGCCTCGGACCCGGCTGGGTCAGCAAGCTGCTCCAGCGGACCGTCGCGCACCTCTGGGCCGCGGGGGCGGTGGATCCGGCCGTCGTCGCGCGCGCGTACGGGAAGCGGCGCGACGGGCTCGTGCGGGCCCTCGCGCGGCGCGGCGTCGAGGCGCACGGCCGGGGCGGCATGAACGTCTGGGTGCCGGTCTCCGACGAGACCGGCGCGGTCGCCCGGCTCCTCGCCGCGGGGTGGGCCGTCGCACCGGGCGCGCGCTTCCGGATGGACGCGGGGCCGGCGGTCCGGCTCACCGTCTCCGGGCTCGCGGTCACGGAGGTCGAGGCGCTGGCGGACGCGGTGGCGGGGGCGGTGGGGCCCGCGCCGGCGCGGAGCTACGGGTAGGGGCGGCGGGCCCGGGAGCGGGCGTCGGCGGGTCCGTGTCGGGCCCATCCGGCGTGCGGGGCGCGGTCGTTCCCCGCGCAAGTGACGTTTCTCTGGTGAATGCGCTAGTCCTGGAGAGTGAGTAAAGCGCTCGTACGCGGAAGTTCCGCCACGTCTCAGGAAATCATCAGGTTTTGGTAAAGCTCCGTCGTGTTGCGGCGGTTCTGCACCTTTTCCGTGTTTCCCCGAGATGACCAGGAGTCAGACCTTGACTTACGGAAACAAGTTGCGCGAGGCCGTCGCGGCGCCGGGCACGACCCCGCTGATCGGCGTGTACGACATGTACTCGGCCTCCGTCGCCGCCGACCACTACGACGGCATGTTCGTCTCGGGGTTCGGCTTCGCCGCCTCGTACTACGGGCTGCCGGACATCGGCTTCATCGCCTGGCCGGACATGGTGGCGTTCGTGCAGCGGCTGCGCGGCGCGTTCCCCCGCCACCACCTGCTCGTGGACATCGACGACGGCTACGTCGACCCCGAGGTGGCCTGTCACGTGGTGGAGGGCCTGGAGCGCATCGGTGCCTCGGGCGTGATCCTGGAGGACCAGAAGCGGCCCCGCCGGTGCGGCCACGCGGACGGCAAGCAGGTGCTGCCGCTCGACGAGTACCTGGCCAAGCTGGAGATGGTCCTGGCCACCCGCCGGGACATGGTGGTGGTGGCCCGCACCGACGCCACCGACGAGGCGGACATCCTCCAGCGAGCCAAGTGCCTGGCCGCCACCGACGCCGACGTGGTGCTCGTGGACGGCGTGCGGAGCGTCGAGTGGATCCACCGGATCCGTGAGGTGGTCGACGGCAAGCCGCTGCTCTTCAACCAGATCGCCGGGGGCAAGTCCCCGCGGCTCTCGCTCACCGAACTCTCCGATCTCGGGGTGGACGTGGCGATCTACAGCACGCCCTGCCTCTTCGCGGCGCACGAGGCGATGGACTCGGCGCTCTCCGAGCTGAAGCGGGACGACGGCCGGCTGCCCTCCTTCGACCCCGACTCCGGCGTCGGCGTCGCCGCCTCGACCCGCCTCCTGGAGCGGAACATCACCCGCCACCACGCGGTGCCCGAGCGGGTCGGCGCGTGAGCCCCGCGCTCCCCGGACAGCGGGGGGAGGGGGTGCTCGGGACCCCGCTGAAGGCGCTCGGCCTGGCCGTCGCCCTGCTGGCGGCGGGCGCCGCTCCGGCCGCGGCCGGCGGCAGCCTGCTCACCGTCATCGACAACTCCCACGCCGACTCCGTCGTGGAGATCGACCGGGCGGCCAACGTCCAGTACGGCAGCGGCGGCACGGCGGGCAGTGACCACGACGGCAGCGCCGTCGACGCCCTGGAGGCCCTGTTCGGCGGTGCGCGCCGGGACGCGGGCTGACGCTTCGGGACGAACGGAACGGCCGGACACCGCCCTCGTGGTGTCCGGCCGTTCCCGTGCCCCGCTGTCGTGTGCGGTCAGTCCTCCAGGAGGTCGGGGCGGCCCAGCTCGTCGAACTCGACCGGCTCCGGCCCGTCTGTCGGGGCGACGGCGGTGACCGCGCCCGCGGTGGCGGACGCGGGGGCGGAGACGGCGCCCGCGGCGTGGGCCGCGCCGGCGGAGCCGAGGAAGGCACCGGTGAGGGCGAGGGCGGCGAAGAGGGTTCGGGCGGTGGTGGTGAGGTTCATGCCCGGTCAACGATCTTGCGGAACCGTGCGTAACGGAGAGTGACACGGGAGAGGGAGAGGCGCCCGGCCGCCGCCCGCGCGCCCCGCCGTCCGGGTGGGGCCCTCAGGCGCGGCTCGCCGCCCTGGGCGGCGTCTCGGCGGGCGCGGCGGCCGGCCGGGGGGCCGTCGCCGGCGGCGCCGCGCGGCGGGAGGCGCGGGTCTGGGTGAGGGCCGCGCCGGCCAGGACCACCAGGGCGCCCACCGGGGTGTTCCAGGCGAGGTGCTCGTCCAGGAGGGCGACGCCCGCCGCCGTGGCGATCACCGGGATGAAGTACGTGACCATCGAGGCCGTCGTCGGGCCGACCTCCGCGACGACGCCGTACTGCAGCAGCATCGCGTACCCCGTCCCGAGGGCGCCGAGCGCGATCACGGAGAGGAGCGGCATGAGTTCCACGGACCGCGGGACCGAGGTGAACAGGGGGGTCACCACCGCCAGCTGCAGGGTCGCGAGGCCCACCTGGGAGCCGGCCAGCGAGAGGTTCGAGGCGCCCGTGCCGCTCAGGGTCCTGCGGACGTAGATCCAGCCGACCGCGTAGCTGAAGGAGGCGAGCAGGGCCAGGGCCGTGCCGGTCACGTCGAGGCCGGAGAAGCCCTGCCAGGCGCCGAGCACGGTGAGCACGCCCACGAAGCCGATGCCCAGGCCGGCCGCCCGGACCCGGGTCGGGCGGTCCTCGGAGAGCGCCACCAGCGAGAGCACCATGCCCCAGAGCGGCGTCGTCGCGTTGCAGATGCCCGCCAGCGTCGAGGGGATCGTCAGCTCCGCGTACGCGAAGAGGGAGAACGGCAGCGCGTTGAGGAGGAGGGCCGCGACCGCCAGGTGGCCCCAGACGCGAGCGCCGCGCGGCAGCCGGTCGCGCTTGATCACGATCGCGGCGGCGAGCACCGCCGTACCGAACAGGAGCCGTCCGAAGGTGACCTGGAAGGGCGCGAAGCCCTCCGTGCCGACCTTGATGAAGAGGAAGCTGAAGCCCCAGATGAGGGCCAGGGCGCCGAAGCGGACGCGCCAGTCGAGCAGACGTGGGGCGGAGGCGGGCGCGGGGGACGGGGAGGGCGGGGCTGCGGGGCTCATGCGCTCAGGGTGACCGGAAGGACGTCTTAGAACAAGCGAGAATTCCTCGACCCCTCCCCTTAGTATCGCTTACATGTTGAACCTGGAGCGGACATGCTGAACCTGGAGCGCCTGCGCACCCTCGACGCCGTCGCCCGGCACGGCTCGGTCAGCGGCGCGGCCGACGGCCTGCACGTCACCACCTCGGCCGTCTCCCAGCAGCTGTCCAAGCTGGAGCGCGAGGTCGGGCAGCAGCTGCTCGCCAAGAACGGCCGGGGCGTGCGGCTCACCGACGCCGGTCTGCTGCTCGCCGAGCACGCCGCCCGGATCCTGTCCCAGGTCCAGATGGCGCAGGCCGACATCGAGGCCCAGCGGGGGAGGGTGGTGGGCGAGGTCCGGCTCGCGGCCTTCCCGACGGCGGCGCGCGGACTGTTCCCGGCCGCCCTCGCCGCCCTGCGCGCGGGCCACCCCGAGCTCCGCGTCCGTACGACGGAACTGGAGCCGGAGCCGGGGGTGCGGGCGGTCCTGCGCGGTGACGCGGACCTGGCGATCGTCCTGGACTGGAGCAACAAGCGGGCACCCGTCCCCGGCGGTCTGGAGCGCGCCCACCTCCTCGACGACTCCGCCGACGTGGCCCTGCCCGCCGGTCACCCGCTGGCCGGACGGGAGGCGGTGGACCTGGAGGACTTCGCCGACGAGGAGTGGGTGTCCTGGCCCGAGGGCGAGTTCTGCCACGACTGGCTGATGTTCACGCTGCGCTCGCAGGGCATCGAGCCGCGCATCGGCCACTTCGCGGGGGAGCACCACACCCAGCTGGCCCTGGTCGCGGCCGGGCTCGGGGTGTGCATCACCCCCCGGCTCGGACGCCCGGTGCCGGACGGGGTCGCCTTCGTCCCCGTGCGGCAGAAGGTGCGGCGCCACATCTACGCCACCTGGCGCGCCGACGCCGGCCGCCGTCCCTCCGTGCGGGCGGTCGTCGCCGCGCTGCGGGCGGCGGCGGAGTCGCGGGCGAGCTGAGGCCGGCGCGGCCGGCCGCGCCCGTCAGGGGTTCGCGAGCTTGCGGAAGTCCCAGGAGGCGATGGCGTCCGGGGTCAGCCGGAGCCAGGCGTGCCGGCCGTCGTGCGGCATGGAGTCCAGGCCGAAGTTCTTGGCGGCGAAGAGCTGCTCGGGCGCGTCGAGTTCGGGGCAGGGCTCGCCGGTGCGCGGCGCCTCGCCGACGAAGACGGCGGTGCCGGACAGCTCGACGCCGCGCAACTCCCCGTACTCCTCGCCGTCGTCCACCACGACCGCGATCCTGGGGTCGGCGCGCAGCTCCGCCCAGCGCCGGCTGCGGGTGATCGAGTACAGCCACAGCGAGGAGCCGTCCCAGACGAACCAGAGCGCGCTGACGTGCGGGCGGCCGTCGGCGGAGACGGTCGCGACCCGGCAGGTGCGCTGTTCGGCGAGGAAGGAGTCGAGCTCGGCCGGGGTCATCATGATCCGGCGTCCACGGCGCTGTGCGACGGTCATCGTCCGCACCCTTCTGGATTTCTGATGAGACGTCAGAAAGCATGGGGGGTCGGTCGCACGCGTGCAAGGGGAGGTCGGGAGAGCCATGGCACGGAGTACGGGAGAACGGCTCGGGGAGCGGATCCGCCCGGACGGCGGAGTCGTCCTGCTCACCGTCGAATGCCAGCGGGGTGTCGTCGGCCCCGACAGCGCCCTGCCCGAACTGGCCGCCGCCGCCCGCGCGTCGGGCGCCCTGCGGAACGTCGCCCGGCTCGTCGCCGCCGCGCACGCGGCGGACGTCCAGGTCGTCCACGCCGTCGCCGAGCGGCGCCCCGACGGGCGGGGCGCCAACACCAACGCCCGGCTGTTCAGGGCCGCCGCCCGGCTGCCCGTGCAGCAGCACAGCGGCAGCGGGGCCGTCCGGATCGCCGAACCGATCGAGGTCGCCGACGAGGACCTGGTGGTCCGGCGCCTGCACGGGCTCTCGCCGCTCGCCGGCACCGACGTCGACGCGCTGCTCCGCAACCTCGGCTGCCGGACGCTGATCGTCACCGGCGTCTCCGCCAACGTGGCCGTGCCCAACGCCGTCTTCGACGCCGTGAACCTCGGCTACACGGTCGTGGTGCCCGGGGACGCCATCGCGGGGGTGCCGGCCGACTACACCCCCGCGATGATCCGTCACACCCTCGCCCTCGTCGCCACGGTCACCACGACCGACGAGGTGCTGGAGTGCTGGAAGGCCCCGGCGGGCGACGGCGGTGCCGTCAGCCGAGGCTGATCTCCTCGCCCACCACCTGGATCGGCTCCGGCGGCAGCGGCGAGGGCGCCGGGCCGGACTTCACGCTGCCGTCCGAGATGTCGAAGTGGCTCTGGTGGCACGGGCAGACGATGGCCCCGTCCTTGACGCTGCTCACGGCGCAGCCCAGGTGGGTGCACTTCGAGGAGAAGGCCTTGAACTCGCCGGCCTTCGGCTGGGTGATCACCAGTCCCTTGTCGGCGAGGATCTTCCCGCCGCCCACCGGGATGTCCCCGGTCCGCGCGAGGGCGGTGGCCTCCGGTGCCGTGGTCCGGCCGTCCGCCGCGCCCTTGTCGTCCGCGCCGCCCCCGCAGGCGGCGAGCGCCGCCGTCAGGCCCGCGCCGCCCGCCGCCGCGACCACCGTCCGGCGTGCCACTCCGCTCATGTACTGCCCCTTTTCCTCGTGTGCTGGACGCACTGTTCCGACGGCATCAGACGGTACGGCTGTGAGCTGTGTCCCGTTCACGGGATGAGCACTTCGAGGGCCTTACAGTTCTGAGTAGAGTGATCGGAAACTGGACATCCTTCGATGAAAGTGTCTAGCTTCGGTGAACTCGTCGGTCAGCGCTCATCACGTACGGGCCGTGCTGCTCGGGGCGGAGCGGCACGGGGTGGCCCCGGGGCCGCTCCTCGCCCGCGCCGGACTGCCCCCCGCGCTCCTGGAGGAATCGCGGGCCAGGGTCCCGGTCGAGCAGTTCGGACAGCTCGTCAGGACCCTGTGGGCCGCGCTCGACGACGAGCTGATCGGCTTCGGCGGCGCGCCCAGCAAGGTCGGCACCTTCGCGATGATGGCCCACGTCGTGGTCCACGGCAGCCGGGACCTGCGCGAGGCGCTCCGGCGCGCGCAGACCTTCTACTCCCTCTTCCCGGCCGGTCCGCGCTTCCGGCTCGTCGAGCCCGGCGCCGGCGGGACCGGTGGGGCCGGGGCCGGTGGGACCGGGACCGGGGTGGGGGAGGACGGGGGATCCGACGAGGCGCGGATGGAGTTCGACGTCTCCGGGTACGACGACCCCCTCCACTTCGGCGCCGAGTCCACCGTCCTGGTCGCGCACCGCTTCGCCGGCTGGCTCGTCCGGCGCCGGATCGGCCTGAGGCGGGTCGAGTTCGTCCACCCCGAACCCCGGCACGCCCGCGAGTACGCCCTGCTCTTCGGCGCGCCCTGCGTCTTCGGCGCGGGACGGACGGCGGCCGTCTTCGACCGGGCGGACCTCGACGAACCCGTCCTGCGGGACGCGGCGGCGCTCAAGGCCTTCCTCCGCCGCGCCCCGGTCGACGTGCTGGTCTGCGGCGACCACGGCAGTACGGTGACCGGCCGGGTGCGGCACCTGATCGGCCGGGCGCTGCCCGCCGGGCCGGTGCCGACGCCGGAGCAGCTCGCCGACCGGCTGTCCGTCAGCCCGCAGACCCTGCGGCGTCAACTGGCCGCCGAGGGAACGACGTACCAGCGGCTCCGCGACCAGGTGCGGCGCGACCACGCCATCGCCGAGCTGACCGGTGGGCGGGTGTCGATCGAGCGGCTCTCGCGGCAGCTGGGCTTCTCCGAACCCAGCGCCTTCCACCGGGCGTTCCGGCGCTGGACCGGCGAGACGCCCCGCTCTTATCAGACGCGCGGTCAACAACCCTGAGCGGTACGGTCACAGCCGTCGTCCGCCCTGGGGCCTACCTTCCCGCCATGACCGAAATCGACCGGTCCGGTGACCCCTGGCCGCCGGACCCCACCCGACGCCGATGAACCCGCGCCGGGCGGCCGGCGCCGTCCTCGGGACCGGTGTCCTGCTCTGCCTCCTCGCCGGGGTCGCCGTCACGGCCCTCGGCGTCCGGGTCGACGGCACCAGCATGAGCCCCACCCTCCGTCAGGGCGACCAAATCCTCGTCGCCCCGGGCTCGGCGGGCGAGGCGCGCCGGTTCGACGTGGTGCTGCTGCGGGCCACCGGGAAGGACGCCCTCCTGGTGAAGCGGGTGATCGCCCTGCCCGGCGACCGGGTGGCGATCGTCTCCACGCCGGACGAGCCCTTCCAGGTCCTCCTCCAGGAGGGCGGCCGGGGGCCGGTGCGCCGGGTGGTGGCGCCCTCGTGGGCGTCGCAGGCCCGTCGTACGAGCGCCTGCTGCGGGCCCGACGGCACCCGGTCGGCGCGGCCCGGGCTGCGGACCGTGCCCGAGGGCGCGTTCTTCTACCTGGGCGACAACCCCGACCTGTCGGACGACTCGCGGGCGTACGGCTGGGGCGCGCTGGACCGGATCGAGGGCCGGGTCGGGGTGCGGGCCTTCCCCGTCTCCGCGTCACCGGACATCGGCAACAGACCCGTCCTCGAGGAGTACCGGGGGCCGGGTCCCTGAGTCCTGCCGGGGCATCCGCTCCCGGCCCGTGCTCAGGGCGATCCGGACCACGGTGTCCGCGATGCGGCGGGCCGACTCCTCCGGCGAGGGGCCGGCCTGGACGATGTGACTGGCGGTCAGCCGGACCGCCGCGTCCACGGCCAGCTCGCGCGCCACCGGGTCGATGGCGGGCCAGGCCTCCGTGGCGTACGCGTCGGCCATCGCCGTCGCCGTGCCGAAGGCCGCCGCGGACCGCGTCGTGAGGTACGACAGGAGTCCGTCCTCGCCCGCACTGGTCAGCATGGCCTTGATCAGCGGGTTCCGGCCGGCCAGCGTGAGCGTGAAGCCGACGGAGGCCTCGACCGCCGCCCGCAGGTCGTCCCGGTGCGCGTCCAGGCCCTGCTGGATCCCGACGAGGCAGCGCTCCAGCTCGCGCTGGAACAGGGCCTCGCCGACCGCCTCCTTGGAGGGGAACTCCGCGTACAGCGTCTGCCGGCTGACGCCGACGGCGCTCGCCAGGTGCGCCATGCGCAGCTTGTCGAAGCCGCGGTCCGCGACCGCCTCGTACGCGGCGTCCAGCAGGCGTTCGCGCAGCAGTGTCCGGACCGTCTCCCTGAACCGTGGCATCGGCCAAGCCTAGACCAGCAGCAGAACTTCCCAGGATTGTCAGAAGTGTTGACAGTTCTGAGTGAAGTGTCCAATTCTCGAACAGGTAGCCGCGAAGTGTCATTCGGCCAGTGCGGCACGACGGTTGGAGATCACATGCAGCACGAGACCAGAGGCGTCACCCGCTGGCGCAGATCGGCGTTCCTCGCCGTGCCCGCGACGGCCGCCGTCGCCGCCATGGCGACGGCCATGGTGCAGGGCGCGCTCGCCGCGAACCTCTCCCTCACCAGCGTCCCCTTCACCCTCAGCTCCAAGACGGTCGCCGCGCCCCAGGGCATCGGCGCGGTCATGCACACCGTCGACGCCGGCGGGGCCAAGGGCGCCGCCGAGGTCGGCATCGCCAAGGCGGGCCTGGACGGCATCTGCGTCCACGCCGTCCAGTCGGTCGACCTCCCGGTGATCGGCAGCCTCGGCACCTGGTCGCTCAACATCTCCTCGCCCGCCGCCGCGACCCCGCTCACCAGCGACCAACTGGTCGCCGGTGCCGGGCTCCAGGCGAACAAGCTCGTGCTCGACGCGCAGGCGCTCAAGGCGGCCACGGCCACCCTCAACGCGAGCGACACCACCCCGAACGTCATCGGCGCGGCCGCCGACGGCGCCGGGATCAAGGGCACCGGCATCAACGACGGCACCCCGGGCCAGTTCGGCCTCGACGCCACCGGCGGCCGGACCGACATCAAGAACCTCAACGCCGACGCCAACGGCGCCACCATCGCCGGCGCGATCACCCTGCCGGACCTCGCCATCGGGATCGCCCACGGCGACAAGACCTGCGGAGCCTGACCGCACGCACCACCCCGGGGCGCCGCGCCCTCCGTACGGCGCGGGGCCCCGGCCCTCCCACACCGACCCACCACTGCGAGGCCCCCATGACCACCGATCCGCCGCCCGAGCCGACCGAGGCGTCCGCCCCGGGCGGCCCGCGTCGCGCGCGCACCGCCTTCCGCCGCTGGCGCCGCACCCGGCCGTTCTGGGCGGCCCTGTGGACCGGACTCGGCGGCTTCGTCATCTTCTTCCTGCCGATGGCGCCGCTCGGCAAGATCCTCCAGGTCGGCGTCGGAGGCATCGCGGGCATGGCCGGCGGCGTCCTCCTGATGGCGATGGCCCTGCTCATCCTGCTGCTCCCCGGACAGCGCCACACCGCGGGCGTCATCGCGGTGATCGCGGGAGTCGCCTCCTTCCCCCTCTCCAACCTCGGCGGCCTCTTCGTCGGAATGTTCCTCTCCGTCCTCGGCGGCTCCATGGCCTTCGCCTGGCTGCCGGAGAAGCCCGCCAGGCGGCGCCGCCCGCGCCGCACCACCCCCTCCGCCGAAAGGCCCGTGCCCCTGGGGAGCGGATCCGCATGAGCCACCTCCTCTCCGGGGCCCGCGGCGCCGCCGCCGACTGGAACGCCCGGATGCTCGCCCAGGCCGCCGACGGCACCCGCCGCGGCACCCGCTGGGGGCGCGGCGCCTTCGCGTTCGTCCCCTCGGTCCTCGCCGTCGGCGTCCTCGGCACCGCCCTCGCCCAGGGCGCGCTCGCCGCCAACTTCAGCGTCACCGGACAGCCCTTCACCCTGACCTCCAACGGGGTCGAGGGCAGCGGCTTCGGCGCCATCGTCAACACCCCCGCCGTCGGGCGCCCCGACGGCACCACGAGCACCAACACCGCGATGGCACGCGTCGGCTTCGCCAGCGCCCACCTCGCCGGACTGTGCGGCATCGTCCACCAGACGATCGCCGGAGTCCCGTACTCCCTGCTCCTGACGGGCGGCCAGAAGGTGACGGCGACCCCGCCCGCCGCCTTCACCACCGACATCGACGCCTCGAACCTCTACATCCAGGCCACCGAACTCCAGGCGTACGGCCCCACCACCCTCCAGAACGCGGTCCTCGGCCAGTCCGCCGACCAGGTCACCGTCGCCGGCAAGCCGCTCACCGGAGCCCTGCCCGGCGGCTTCGGACTCGGCTCGGCCGGCGGCGAGGGAGGCAGCTCCATCGCGCTGCACGGACTGAACGCCAGCGCGTACGACGCCGAGATGGCCGGGGCGCTCGTCCTGCCCGACCTGAAGATCAGGGTCGTCGCGGGAACGGCGACCGCATGCTGAGCCGGGCGAGGACCGCGTACGCCTGGTTCCGCGCGTTCCGCCGCACCCGGCCGTTCTGGGGCGGGGTGTGGCTGGTCGCCGGCGGCTGGACCGTCCTCAAGTTCTCCCTCAGCTCCCTGCAGTTGATCGTCAGCACCGGCTTCGGGGGAGTGGCCGGCTACCTCGTCGGCGGCGGGATGATCCTGTGCGGGCTCATCCCGCTGGCGCTGCCCGCCCAGCGGTACACCTTCGGGCTCATCGGGGTGGTCCTCGCCGTCGTCTCGCTCGTCGTCTCCAACCTGGGCGGCTTCCTGCTCGGCATGGCCCTCGGCGTGCTCGGCGGCTCCATGACGGTCGGCTGGGGAGCCAAGCGACCCCGCCGCCGGGCGGTGGAAGGATGACGGCCGGGGCGCGCCACAGGGCCCTCGCCGTCGCCACGGCCCTGCTCCTCGCCGTCGTCACCGCCGTCTGGTCCGGGCAGCCGAGCAGCGCCTCGGGCGAGAGCGCCGCGGTCGAGCCGCTCGGCGTTCCCTTCCTGCCCTCACCGGACCCGCTGCACGTCACCATCGACAGCATGGTCGCGGTCTCGATGACGGTCGAGAAGAACGTCACCATCAGGCTCTCCGACGGCTCGACGCGCACGACCACCCGGTACACCTTCACCAAGCTCAAGGTCCGCTCGCACATGAACGTGGTCCAGCGGACGGCCGGACACACCGTCACCATCGACGTGCCCGGGGAGGGCTCGCTCGGCGGCTACGACAGCGCGGGCAAGGCCGAGACGACGACGATGTGGGGGAACATCACCAACGTCTGCGTCCGCGTCCTCGTCAAGATCTGCGGAGTGCAGGGCCTCCTCGACTTCTTCGGCTCCCTCATCCCGCTCACCGCCGGAGCCGAGGACTTCACCGGCGACATCTACGCGATCCGGACGGTCGACGACCACGCGGCCCTCGAATCCACCGACAACCCCGTCCACCTCCCCGGAACCATCACGGTGACCACGCCATGAGGAACCGTCAGGAAGGCCGCACCCACTGGCGCCGGTCCCTCGCCGTCGCCCTGCCCGCGCTCCTCGCCGCCGGCGGCCTCGGCTCCGCCATGGCGACCGGAGCGCTGGCCGTCGGCCTCCGCGTCCAGGACCGTCCCGTCGACTTCACCACCAGCAGCCTGTACGGGACGCAGTACGGCGCCGCCGTCGTCGACCAGAGCGTCGTACGGCCCGACGGCTCCACCGGCAGCGAGCGCGTGCTCCGCATGGGCTTCGCGGACGGCGTCATCAACGGCCTCTGCCTGAGCCAACGGCAGCAGATCGCGGGAGCCACGTACACCCTGCTGCTCACCCTCGGCGACGACAACCCCGGCTCCTGGGAGATCAGGACGAAGAACACCGTCCTCGACCTGCGCAGCGCCACCGGGGTCCTCGACATGGACGGCATCGTCGACCTCAACGTCAACGGCGCCGACGTGAAGACCGTCAAGGACGCCTCCGGCGCGTACGTCACCAACCCCCTGGACAGCCCCCAGCACCGCTTCGGCATCCAGGCGCGCTACGCCAAGTTCGACCGGATCACCGGCACCGCCCAGGACTTCCAGATCCCGGGCCTCCTCACGACCCCGAAGCTCTCGCTCTCCGTACGGCCGGGCACGGTCGCCTGCCCCGCCCCGGCGGCCCCCACGGGGACGCCCGGCACGCCCTGACCGCAGCGCGTCGAGCCGTGCTCGACGGCGGTGTCACTCCGGATCGTTCCGGATGCCTTCCCCGGCGCCCCCGCCACTACCTTGTCGACGGCGTCCGCCAGACCGACCAGTCAGGAGCCCGGGGGAGCACCGATGCCGACGACCGTCACCACCGGCCGACCGGGCACCACCGGCCGGCCCGGTGCCACCGCGCTCCGGGACCAGGAGCGCCGGGTGCTCGCCGCGGTCGGCTGCGGTCTGCGGGACGACGAGATCGCCGCCGACCTCGCCATCCCCGAGGAGGCCGTGGCCTCCCACCTCGCCCGGATCCTCGTGAAACTCGGACTCCGGGACCGGGCCGCCGCCATCGTCCACGCCTTCGACTCCGGGCTCGTCGTCCCCGGCCGAGGCCCCCGCACACAAGCGGCGGACCCGGCACCGCGGGGCACCGCCGCCCGCGCGGCCGGACCGGCGGTGCGGCTCCGTCTGCTCGGCCCCCTGACGGCACGGCAGGACGGACGGCCCGTGGACCTCGGGCACCTCCGCCAGCAGTCCGTCCTCGCCGCGCTGGCGCTGCGCGCGGGCCGGACCGTCAGCCGACGGGAACTGCTCGACGCCGTGTGGGGGACGGACACCCCGGTCGCCAACGTCGTCCCGGTGTACGTCTACCGGCTGCGCAGGACCCTGGGCGCCGGGGACGGCACCGCCCCGGTCATCGAACGCGACCCGCACGGCTACCGCCTGGTCCCCGGTGCGGTCGACGTGGACGTGGCACGTCTGGAGGAACTGGTCACCGCCATCGGGGCGGCGGACCGCGCGGGCGAACCGGCCGAGGCGGTCCGGCTGTGCTCCCGGGCGCTCGACCTGTTCCACGGGGAGCCGCTGGACGGACTGCCCGGACCGCTCGCCGAACTGGAGCGCCTGCGGCTCACCGAGCGCAGGATCGCCCTCGTCCAGCGGAAGGCGGCCTGGCAGCTGTGGCTCGGCCGGCACTCCGAGGCGACGGCGGAGCTGTTCGCCCTGTCCGCGGCGCACCCCCTGAACGAACCGGTGGCCGCGACGCTGATGCGCGCGCTGTACCGGAGCGGCCGGCAGGCCGACGCGCTGGACGTGTACGACCGCGTCCGCCGCCGCCTGTCCGAGGACCTCGGCGTCCCCCCGAGCCCGATGCTGCGGCGCACCCGCCGGCTCATCCTGCGCGGGGACGAGGCAGGCCTCGCCCCCACGGCCGGAACGCAGCCCGCCCCTTCCTCCCCCTCATGCTCATGACAGAGAGGTCCACGATGGCAAGAGACCTGTTACGCCGTGCGCTCACCCGACTGGTCGTCCTCGCCGGCGCCGGAGCACTGGCCGTCGGGCTGACCGCCCCGGTCGCCACCGCCCGGCCCGTGCCGGAGCCGAGCCCCGGCAAGGACCGGCACGGCGTCTCCCGGTACTTCAGCGGCCCGGAGGGGTTCGCCATTCCGACGGTGCCCTGCGACCCGGCCGGCCCCTCGGCCACCGACGGCGTCATGGCCGACCAGCTCGACCCGCAGCTGAACGCGAAGATGGCCGGCTACCTGGACGCCTACAAGATGTCCTGCGCGCGGATGGTGACGCGGGCGGTGAAGGACCGCGGACTCAACCCGAGGGCCGCGGCGATCGCCATCGCCACGATCATCGTCGAGAGCAGCATGAACAACTACGCCCAGGCCGTCGACTACACCAGCCTCGGACTCTTCCAGCAGCAGGACTGGTGGGGCACCCGGGAGGAGCGCCTCGACCCGGTCTACGCCACCAACGCCTTCCTCGACGAGATGGAGCGGCAGTATCCGGGCGGCTCGTGGAACGACGAGGCGATCGGCGAGGTCTGCTGGCACGTCCAGCGACCGCGCGAGGACCTGCGCCACCTGTACGGAGTCGAGGCGGGCGACGCGGTGCTCATCGCCGACGCGCTGTGGTCCGGCACGAGCGCCGGCCCCCCGCACCCGTACGGCTCCGGCCGGGTGGTGGCCGGGCGGTCCGCCGACGGTCGCCTCGAGGCCTTCGCGGCCGGCGCGGACGGCGTCTGGCACGCCTGGCAGACCGCGGTGAACGGCGGCTGGTCGCCGTGGCGGTTCGAGGGCGGGCCGCGCAAGGCGCAGCTGGCGGTGGCGTCCAACGCGGACGGCCGTCTCGAACTGTTCGCGCTCTCGGACAGCACGTTCGACCACATGTGGCAGACCGGCCCGAGCGCGGGGTGGTCGAGCTGGGCGAACTTCGGCACCGGTGGCCACCGGCTGGCCGCGGGCAGCAACGCTGACGGCCGCATCGAGGTGTTCGCGTCCAACGCCGACGGGGTGTTCCACCGCTGGCAGACGGCGCCCAGCGGCGGCTGGGCGAACTGGGAGGGCACCGGCGGAGGTCCGGCCGACGCGCGGCTCGCCGTGGAGAACGCGCCGGACGGACGCCTCGAGGTGTTCGCGCTGTCGGACTCCACCTTCGGGCACCTGTACCAGAGCGCGGTCAACGGCGGCTGGTCCGCCTGGGAGGAGTTCGGCGGCGGCGGTCACGACGTCGCCGTCAGCCACAACCAGGACGGCCGCATCGAGGTGTTCGCCTCCAACGCCGCCGGCGTCTTCCACCGCTGGCAGACGGGCCCGACCTCCTGGTCGGCGTGGACGGGCACCGGCGGGCTCTCGAACGCCGAACTGACCACCTCGCGCTCGGTCGACGGCCGGGTCGAGGTGTTCGCGATCAACTCCGCCGCGGCGGGCCACTCCTGGCAGACCGGCCCGAACGCCGCGTACTCCGCGTGGGAGACCTTCGGCGGCGGGGGCACCGAGATCGGCGCGGGCAACAACGCCGACGGCCGCGTCGAGGTGTTCGGCACCAGCCACGCCGGCGTCTACCACCGCTGGCAGACCGGCTTCTCCACCTGGGCGGAATGGGGCTGGCTGAACGATTCGGGGCCCGCGATCGACTAGGGCTTTCGGACCGGGCCCCGGGGCCCGGCCGGCCATGACCGGCCCCGGGGGCCCCGGAGGCGTACCCCTACACCAGCCTGGCGACGAGATACGCGAGGGCGGCGACGGCGCCGAGGCAGCCGAGGACGAACAGCGGGCTCCACGAACCGCCTCGCCCCCGGCCGCCGCCACCGGCCCGGCCGCCGCCACCGGCCCGGGACGCCGACGGCGGTGGCACAGGGGAAGTGGAACCGCCGAGGGGCCCCGAGGGCGGCCCCGCCGGCCTTTCCGTCTCCGGAATCCCGTGACCGGCACCGGTGTCCTCGCGCCTCGATTCCGTGTGGGGGCTCCGGTACGGCTCGACGAGCGGAGCCGTGGGAGGCCCCCACCGCGGCGGCGCACCCTCCGGCGACACCCGCTCGTACAGCGTCCCCTCCGCGGTGCGCCGCCAGGTGCGCCCCGCGACGTCGGTGAACTCCGCGGCCATGGCCGCAGGATCGAGGTCGCGGCCCGTCGCGTCCGCGGAGGGGACGAACCTCGCGTACTCGCCGGGCGTCAGCAGCCGGACCCTGTCGGGCCGAAGGACGTCGCCGTCGACCAGGACCCGGAGGTCGCTCACCGGCTGGCTGCTGCCGTTGTGCACCGCGACGCCGCGCCCGCCGGCCTCCGGGTGCACGGAGATCCAGCTCGCCTGCCGGATCCGTGCCGCTCGTTCCGCCTCTTCCTCGCGCTGTCTGCGAGACTGTTCCTCACGCTCGTCGCGGATCTGCTGAGCTCTCTCGGCGCGATGGCCGTGCCGGTAGCCGACGACGGCGGTCGCCACCGACACGACCAGTCCGAGCAGCGCGATCAGGGTCCCGATCATCCGTCCACCATGCAGCCTGCGAGCCCGTCCGCCTGGGAACGACGCCGCACTTCGGTGTCACGAGATCTCCGTGAGCCCGACCGCCCCCGCCTCTCGCGGGGACGAGAGCTCCTCGTGCATCTCGCGCATGCGGCGGCCGGGCCTCCCGGGGGCGGAGGCCCGGCCGCCGTCATGGTCGATCGGTCAGGACGCGAAGGCCCTCTCCAGGCGCGGGATCAGGTCCCGCAGGTCCTGCTCCCAGCAGCCGGGGCTGTGGCCGCCGTCGCACTGGGTGCCCCAGCCCGCCCCGTCCCCGTAGTCGACGTAGTGGTACGGCAGACCCCGGGCGTCCATGCGGGCCTTGACGTTCTTGGCCGCGCCCGCGACCCAGAACTCCATGTTCGTCGGCGAGCCGCCCCCGTCGCCCGTGTAGAGGGAGACGCCCGTCCCGGCGAACCGGTCCACGTGCTGCGAGGGGTCGACCTCGTTCCACCGCCGGTCGACGTCGAAGACCGGGTAGGGCGAGCCGAACAGGGCGTCACTGTCCACGCCGGGCTTGTAGGCGGACTCGTTCGGGTCGCAGTAGCCGGACGACGAGGCGCACATCGCGCCCAGCGCGTCGGTGACGGAGGCGACGACCGCGAACCGCAGGTCCATGGAGTTGGCCGACAGGTCGACGTCCCCCGACAGGGACGCGGTCTGGCCGAACAGGTCGGGCCGGGCCTGGGCGTAGTGGAAGGCGCCGAATCCGCCCATGGAGATGCCGGCGACGGCCCGTGACTTCTTGGCGGCGATCGTCCGCAGGTTGGCGTCGACGAACGGGATCACCTGCTTGAGGTGGAAGTTCTCCCAGTTCTGGGCGCCGAGCACCGTGTTCTGGTCGAGCCAGTTGGCGTACCAGCTCCGGGCGCCGCCGTCCGGGACGACGGTGATCATCTCGTTCGACATGGACAGCGCCGGATAGGTCTGCCGGATCGGGTCGTCGGGGGATCCGTGCAGGAAGTACAGCACCGGGTAGCGCCGGGCGGGGTCGTCGTAGTAGCCGCTCGGCAGGATGATCTTGATGTGGTGCTCGCCCGCGACCTGGGGCGTGGTGACCGTGAGGTAGAAGTTCGTGGCCGTGCCCACCGCCGGGGCGGACTGGGTCAGGCCGAACCCGTCGGTCAGCTTGGGGGGTTCGGTGCCGTCGGCGGCCCGCGCGGCGCCCTCGGGGGCGAGGACGGCGACGGCGGCGACCAGCCACGCCGTCACGGTCCTCCACCAGATGGATGTCCTGTTCGCTGTTCTCTTCACCGTGCTTCCCTTCCTGTCAGTCGAGGACCTTGGTCCGCAGGGCCGGCGAGGCGGCGATCTGCTCCTCGGTGTACCGCTCGGTCACCCACCCGCCCGCCGAGAACAACCGGGTCTGGTCGGCGTGGTGCGGGGAGGTCGGGTCGGCCGACTGGGAGTACGTCATGACGGAGTACGACTCCGGCGGACCGTCGGCGGTGAACCGCGTCTGCTGGACGAAGCTGGACCCGAAGACGACGTCGAGCCTGCCGTCGACCTGGCCGGGGGTGATCACGTTCAGCACGCCCAGTTCGCCGATCGAGCCGTGGATCGGGATCTGCTCGCCGCCGCGGGTGATCCTCTGGACGTCCGACAGCGGAGCGTTCAGCGGGACGCCCGCCCTGCGCAGGGCCAGTACGGCCCGGGCGAGGGCGTCGCGGACGGCGGAGCTCCCGGAGTCGAGGGAGTTGGGCGTGTGGACCGGGTCCTCGGGATCGAAGGGCACCTTCCACGGGAGCTTCTCGAGCTTCTGTCCCCCCGCCAGGAAGGCCCAGTAGTTCGCGAAGAGCCAGGAACCCCGGCTGTCCGCCGTGAAGTCGTGGCTCTTCCAGGCGGCGAGGACCGGACAGGCCTCACTGATGTTCACCAGGTTGCCGTCCACCAGCACCAGCCCGAAGGCGACGCTCCGGCACGCGGCCACCGTGGCGTCGAGGGCGAGGTCGGCCGCCCTGCTGTTGTCGGCGAAGAGCAGCCGCCCCATGGTCTCGGGGGTGAAGCCCCTGCCCGGCAGGCCGTCGGTGCCGTCGATCCGGTTCCGCGCGGTCAGGATCAGTTCCTGGGTGCGCAGCGACCGGGGCGCCGCCATGTCGCCCATCACCCGGGGGAAGACCAGCGGCTGTTCGGGGTTGGCGAGCCAGGGGCTGTCGTTGGCGTTGCCGACGAAGTCGGACCGGATCAGCCGGGGCTGCTTGTGCGGGTCCAGGAGTCCCGGAGCGGCCGCGTTCGGGTCGTCGGGCCAGTCGCACGCGCTGCGCTTGCCGTCGAGGATGGAGACGGGCGGCACGTTCGGCTGCGGCAGCGCCTGGTCGAACAGCAGCTTCCCCGTCTCGGTGAGGCAGGAGGCCGCGTGCTCGTCGGTGATGTTCGGGACGGCCTGGATGTCGGCGTACAGCGCGTCGCCCTTGCGGTCGGAGGCGACCGTGTTGAAGAAGGGCACGCCCTGTGTGGTCTCCAGGACGTCCACGACGTCGTGGACGTCCTTGGCACGGTCGAGGCCGAACCAGGTGTTCAGCGCCCGCAGGTTGTCCATGTTGGGGTCGCGCACCACGTGCGCGCTGACCACCCAGGGCAGCGGGATGCCCACGATCGAGTTGGTGACCGGCCCGTAGCGGGTGGACCACAGGGTCCTGGAGACCTTGCCGAGGGAGCCGTCCGCGTTCCGGACGTCGACCTCGACCCGCTGCGAGGTCATCCGCTCCCAGGCGCCGTCGACGAGGTACAGGGTCGGGTTCAGCGGGTCGACCTGCACGTCGAAGAGGCCGAACGGAGCGACCGTGGCGACGGTGTGGCTCCAGGCGACGTCGTCGTTGTGCCCGATGTTCACGGCGGGCAGTCCGAGCAGGCTCGCGCCGGAGACGTTGAGCTTCCCCGGGATGGTCAGCTGGCTCTGCCACATCCGGTTCTTGCCCTGCCACGGGAAGTGCGGGTTGGCGAGGAGCATGCCGGTGCCCCCGGACACGCCCTGGGAACCGACCGCGAGGGCGTTGCTGCCCATGTTCTGCCGGCGGCTCTTCGCCAGGGCGTCGCTGATCCGCTTCGCCGTCCTCGCGGGTGACTCGACGGGCGCCTGCGCGGTCCCGGCCGTGGTCGCCGCGGCCGACGCCCCCGGCGGCACGGCGTTCACCTGGCCGTCGAGCAGCGGGTCGGCACTGCCCATGATGATCTCGGCGTGGGCGTGCCGGTAGACGTCCAGCTCCGTGATGGGCCGCACCCAGGCCGCACCGCGGCAGGCCGGATCGGAGAGGCCGGCCACGCCCGTCTCCGCCAGATAGCGGTTGTACCCCCGGACGTAGCCGCGGATGGCCTCCTTGACCTCGGGCTCGGGCCCGTCGGGCGCGGGCTGGTTCAGGAGCCGCTCCACCACGGCGTTGTCCTTGAGCCGCTGGAAGTACAGGTCGCTGTTGAGGTTGGTGGTGGTGTTCTGGTTCTGGCCGGGGCTCGTCCGCCCGTCGGGCCCCAGGTAGCGGGACCTCTGGGCGTCGACCATCAGATAGGTGTCGGCCAGGGTGCAGATGTTGTCCTCGGCCGCCGCGTATCCGTACCCCTGGCCGAGGCCCTCCCAGTCCGAGGCGATGATGTGCGGGATGCCGTACTCGGTGTACCGGATCGTCGGCTTGTCCGGCCCCTCGGCCGCGGACGACGCGGTGGCCGGGGCTCCGGTGACCGCCGTCGTGCACAGCACCGCCGCCGCGGCCAGGACCGCCATCGGCAGCCTCGCTCTCGATCTCCTCCGTGCCATGGAACCGTCCCTCCCTGGGGTGAGGCCTGCGTGCGAACGCGGTCACGCTAGGGAGGAGCGATGAAATATCGATGACGCGGGCGCTCCCGCCGGTGCCTCCGCCGGGTCAGCGCACGGCCGGGGGCCGGGGGCACCCCGGCAGCGGCGGCCGGTCCTTCGTCCGTACGGCGGGCAGCCAGGCCACGGGACGGGCGGAGCCGCGCGGCAGGCGGACGCGGAACCAGAGGGTGGACGTCAGGTCCTCCTCGTCGATGACGGGCAGCCCGTCGGGCAGCCGGCAGTCGGCGGTGAGGAGGTCGCCGTGCCACACCCGGGTCGGCACGACGTTGCCCGCGACGTACGGCCGCAGGGGATCGATCGCCAGGCCCAGACTGCACTGCGGGTCCCGGTCGGGACGGTCCTGGCAGCCGCGCTCGGCGTTGAAGACCCGGACCGCACGGGGCGCCGCCTCCGGAGCCGCCGGGCCCTCCCGTACCGTGTCCGACCACAGGGTCGCGCCGGCGGCCCCGCAGAGCACGGCGGCGAGGACGACCGCGCGGGCCCGCCCCCGCGGCGGCCGGGCCCCGGCGCCCCGGGCCCCCGGCCCACGCCTCCCCGCGTCGTACGTCCCCGCCTCCCGCGTGCCCTCCCGCGCGCTCTCCCGGTCGGCGATGCGGGCGAGCAGGCTCTCGGCCGTGTGCGGGGCACGCGCCGCGTGCGTCGGGGCCAGACAGTCGGCGGCCAGCGCGCGCCAGAACGGCGGCACCGCGTGGTCCATGCGCAGCGGCGCACGCCCCTCGCCGTACTCCTGCACGGCGGCGCCCCGCGCCACCGGCGTGGCACCGGGGAACGGCGAGGCGCCCGCGGCGAACACCTCGTGGACGACGACTCCCAGCGCCCAGATGTCGGCACTCGGCCGGACCTGCACGCCGAGCTCCCCCAGGGGCGCCCTCCACCGCTCGGGCGGGAGGTAGTCGAGCGTGCCCATGGGAGGCACGTACCCGTGCGTCCCGGTCAGCTCGGTGGCGAGGCCGAAGTCCGAGAGCTTCACCGAACCGTCCCTGCCCAGCAGGACGTTCTCGGGCTTGAGGTCGGCGTGCACCCAGCCCGAGCGGTGGAGGTGGGCCAGGCCCTCGCAGATCCCCGCGATCAGCCGGCCGCGATCGGCCTCGGCCACGCCCGCGTCGAGGAGTTCGCGCAGACTGCCCGCCGCCCGTTCCATGACCAGCACGATCGCGCCGTCCAGGGCCGGCAGCTCCGGCGCGGCGAGGACGAAGGACTCCCGGAGGCCGATCAGCCGGGGATGCCCGGCCCTGCGCCCGAGTTCGACCTCGCGGCGCGCGGATTCCACGATCCTGCGGGCCTGCCGGGGCGCGAGCCCGGCGGTCGGCATGATCTTGAGCGCGACCTCCTCGGCGTCCGGCGCCCGGCCGGGGCGGTCGCGGCGCCCCTCCGCCGGCCGCGCCGCGTACACCGTGGACCAGCCCCCGGCCCCGATCAGCTCGGTGACCACCCAGTCGCCCACCCGGTGGCCGGGCGGGAGCAGGTCCGTACGGTCGAGTCCCGTGGCGTCGTCCGGGCCGCGCGGCGCCGTCATCGCGACCTCTGCCGCTCCCGCCCGCCCCCTGCCAGGGGCGGCAGCAGCGCGAGATGCTCCTCCCGCACCAGACCGAACCGCAGCGCGAGCCCGACGATCTCCTCCCGCTTGCCGTTGCGGCGCTCGCCCTTGCCGGGTTCCTGGGCATCGAGCCCGCCGAGGCGCAGCTTCTCCTCGGCGAGGTAGTCGATGTGCGAGCTGATCGCCCGCGCGGTCAGGGCGCCGCCGGTGACGTGACCCCTGAGCCGCTCCACGATCTGGGGCGTGGTGGGCACCGCCACGCGGGACTGGTCGCGCAGCCGGGGTTCGCACAGCGCGACGAGCACGAGGAAGTACGTGGCCGACTCGTCCAGGGAGTACGCGGTGACCGTGCGACCGCCCCAGGGGGCGCCCGTCGCGTCCGGGTCCAGATAGACGTGGTCGGGGGCGAACACCTGGAAGGAGACCGTGAGGTCACCCCGGGTGGGAAGCACCACCCGGGAGAACTCGAACGGGACGGGCGCCCCGACGCGCCGCGGCGGGACCCGTAGGTACTCGCCCGCTCCCTCGGGGTTCTCCACCAGATAACTGTGGGTGCTGCTGTGGTTCGTCAGCTGCCAGTGGTCGTCGGTCGCGCGGATCTCCCCGGCGAGCCGGGAGATCGCCGCGTCCGCGAGCCGGAGCTCGACCGGAGTCGTCGTGGAACCCCGCCCGAAACGGGCGACCTGGCCGGGGCCGAGCCGCAACGTGACCGCGTCGCCGTACGGTTCGCCGCCGTCGGCGCCACCACTCCCACGAGGCAGATGGACGACTACGCCGCTCACCGCTCCCCCTCTTCGTCCCGTCGCGGTTGTCGGACGAGCGGAACGATACTCACGGGTCAGGTGAGTTCACCGGCGTGCTTCGGCCACTTCGGCCGGGACCCGTCACGGTGGCCGGCGGCCGTCCCCGGCGGGCGCCCCGGCGGCGCGGGGAAGCCACCGCCGGGTCCTTTCCGGCCCCGTGCGGGCACGGCCCGCGGCGCCGCCGGCCGCTGTGACCCAGGACACCTCGCCGCCCTGCCGGGGCGGCGATTTGATGCCGTTTTCGGCCGTCTGAGGCGCCGATCGGCCGAGGGGTCGGCGCGGAGGCCGGGGAGGCGACCGGCCGGAGGCGGCGGCCGGGGCGCGGGGGAGCGCCTTCGCGCCCCGGCCGCGGTCGGCTCCCCGCGTCTCGCGCAAGGTGGGGTGAGTCACCGCGCCCGGAGGGAGGGTAAAGGGCGATCCGGGAGGTTCGTCAGGTGGCCGGAGCCCCGCCCGGGCGTCCGCACATTGGCGCAATCCGTACGGAGCGCTGCGCTGCGCGTACTCAGAGTGCGGGGCTGCCCGCCACGAGGGGCGCCACCGGGCGGTCGCCGAAGGCCGTCCACGGGCGCCACCCGCCGCTCGGCCGGTCCTGGACACGGGTCCGCACCCGGCCGTCCGCGGTGACGGCGAAGACGTGCAGCCGCCCGGTGGCGTCGAGCGCGACCGCCGGGGTGGCGGCGAGCCCGACGCCGGGCTCGCCGAACTCCGCGCCGGGATCCCAGCTCCCGCCCGGAGCGGTCTGCCGGCGGTGGACGAGCCGGGCGCCGCCCGGAGACAGGGAGAACGCCTCCAGGCGGCCGTCGGCGTTGGCGGCGAGCGCCGGGGCGGCCGCGCTCCAGCCGAACAGCGGCTGCCAGTCGTCCCAGCCGCCGCTCGGCACGGTCTGCCGCCGGTGGAACGTCCCCGCCCCGGACGGTCCGACGGCGACGACGGTCAGCCGGCCGCTGCCGTCCCCGGCCACCCTCGGCGCGGTGCCGGCGGCGGTGCCGAAGGCGTGCCAGGCGCCGGTCCAGGGACCGTCGGGGGACTCCTGCCACCGGTGGCGGATCCCGGAGCCGCCGACCGCGAGGACGAACACCTCCAACCGGCCGTCGGCGTTGGCCGCCACCGCCGGCGGGGCGCCGGCGGCGCCGCCGAAGCCGGGCTCCCACGCCTCCCAGGCCGTCGCCCCGGCCGACCGCTGGCGTCGCCGCGCGAAGGAGGCGACGCCGGGGCTCGGAGCGAAGACCTGGAGCCGGCCGCCGGCGTCGCGGGCGACGGCGGGCGCCGCTCCGGCCGGGCCGCCGAACTCCTCCCAGTCGTACCAGCCGCCGTCCGGCCGCTGCACCCGGTGGTGCAGGTTGACGCCTCCCGGCGCGAGCGAGAACACCTCCAGGCGGCCGTCGGCGTTCCGCCCGAGCGTGGGAACCGCGCCGGCGGGCCCTCCGAAGGCCTCCCACCCCGACCAGGTGTCGGTGGTCGGGTCGAGCTGCACGCGCCGCAGCATCGAGCGGTCGACGGCGTCGAGCGCGAACACCGTGAGCCGGCCGTGGACGTCGAGTCCCGCCGCCGGGTTGTCCGGGCTCTGCCAGGGCGGAGGCGTGTCGCGCCAGTCCAGCGGCGCGACGTACAGGCCCTGCCCGAACCAGCCCGCCGCGCTCGCCCACCACGTGTCCCCGTCGGCGAAGACCTCCACCGCGTGACCGGGGACATGGCCGGCGGGGCCGGTGAGGTCGAAGCGGAACGGGTCGCGCGAGGCGAGCACGTCGGTGCCCGTGTAGCCGTTGCGCGGTCCGATGAACAGGTAGTACCAGCCGTCCCGTTCGACGACGTACGGGGACTCGGTGACCGAGACGGTGGTGTCCGTGCTCGCGTCGGTGAACGCGACGCCCGGCTCGCTCCAACGCACCAGATCGGCGGACCGCCGGTAGGCCACCACATGGTGGCCGCCCGGGCCCGAGAGCTCGGTGTAGTACATGACCCACTCGCCGCCGACCCGAAGGACCATCGGGTCCCGGGCGGCGAGCCCCCGGAACAGCGGACCGGACGGCTCGCGGGTCCAGTCGAACAGGTCGGTCGAGGTGGCGAGGTCGATCGCGGCGCCGTCGGCGCCTCCCGCGGCGTAGAACATCCAGAACCGGCCGTCCGCCTCGACGACGTGCGGGGCCCACAGGTGCTCCTCGCCGAAGTAGGACGGTGCGACGGTGAGCGCGTCGGGATGGGCGGTCCACGGGCCCTGCGGGGTCGGCGCGGAGGCGTGGGCGAAGGAGGTCTCCGCGGAGCTGTCCGGCGCTTCGCCGCGCGGCGCGCCGTCCCCGACGATGCTGAACAGATGCCAGCGGCCCCGGGCCCGGATCAGCGTGTGGTCGTTGAGGTAGCGCGGGCCGGCGGGGGTGGAGGGGTCGTGGACGTGGACGAAGGGCCCCGCGCCGACCCAGCGGGCGGGCGGGACGGCCCCGGGGGCCGCGGCCACGGCGGGGGCGGCGCCCGGGAGGGAGAGCGCGCCGAGACCGGCGGCGCCGCGCAGCAGGTTCCGTCTGCTGATCGGAAGCATGGGTCTCTCCAGGAGGACCGCTCGGCCGGCCGTGCCGTACGGGCTCGGCCGGCCGAGGGGCGAAGGGGGCGGCGGTCGGAGGATCGGTCCGAGGGACGAGGGACGAGGGACGAGGGAGGGGGAGGGGAAGGGCGGGTGCGGGGGAGGCTGGGGATCAGTCGAGCGCGGGTCCCGCGGTGCCGTTGACCCAGACCCAGGAGGACCAGGTCGAGAAGCCGGTCTGCCAGACGTGGTACGTGCCGGCGTGGCTGGTGCCGAAGACCTCGATGCGGCCGTCGGCGTTGGAGGCCGCGGTGACCTCGGTGCCGCCTCCGCCGAAGGTCTCCCACGCGCCGTAGGGCGCGTTCACCCCGGTCTGCCAGGTGTGCACGGCCGTGTCGCCGTTCATGGCGAAGACCTCGACGCGGCCGTCGGCGGTGCGCTCGCTGCTGAGCCGGGAGTCGGCGGGTCCGCCGCTCCCCTCCCATCCCGACCAACGGGAGGGACCCGTCTGGTACTTGTGGAAGACGCCGGCCGGTCCGGAGGCGAAGACCTCGATCCGGCCGTCGGCGTTGTGGTCGACCGTGAGGTCGTGACCGCCGCCGCCGAAGTCGTCCCACGCCGACCAGCCGCCGTTCGGGGACGTCTGGTACTGGTGCTGGAAGGTGCTGCCGTTGAGGGCGAAGACCTCCAGGCGGCCGTCGGGCGACTTCTCCATCTCGATGCGGCCGTCGGCGGGCCCGCCACCGGTCGGCTCCCATCCCGACCAGCCGCCGTTCGGATCCCGTTGGTACCGGTGGAAGACGCCGACCGGTCCGGAGGCGAAGACCTCGATCCGGCCGTCGGCGTTCACGCCGGCCGCGATGTCCCGACCGCCGCCGCCGAAGTCCTCCCAGTCGGACCAGCCGCCCGATGGGGAGAGCTGGTAGCGGTGCCGGAAGGTGCTCCCGTCGATGGCGAACACCTCCAGGCGGCCGTCCGCGTTCGGCGCGATCGCCAGCTGGGCGTTCACGGGTCCGCCGAGCCGTTCCCACTCCGACCAGTCGCGGTTCGCCTCCCGCTGCCAGGCGTGGTGGACCCCGTCCGCCCCGGCGGCGAAGACCTCCAGGCGCCCGTCGGCCGACCGCGCCGCCACCACCCGGCCCGACTCCGCCGGGTGCACCGGGGGCTTGGGGCGCGGACCGCTCCCGGGGACGCAGGGCAGGGTGATGCCGCCCTCCGCGAGGTAGACCTCCGGGTCGATCCCGTACGAGAAGGAGTCGTCCCCCCAGATCCGCAGGTGGAGGTGGGAGCCGTCGGCGTTGCCCTCGGCGCCCATCAGGGCGATCTGCTGGCCGGCCACGACGTGGTCGCCGACCGAGACGTCCCGCCGGTACATGTGCCCGTACTCGGAGGTCCGGCCGTCCGGGTGCCGGACGCGGATCCACTGGCCGTAGTCGCCGACGTACCCGGAGACGGTCACCTCGCCGTCGCCCACGGCGTAGATCGGCGTACCGATGTCGGCGGCGATGTCGACGCCGTTGTGCCCGGGGTGGAACGGCTGGCTGACGAAGCCGACGCTCGGGCAGGCGGTGGCCGATCCGGTGGTCCCGGCCTCGGCCGGGGCGGTGGCGGCCAGCACCGGCAGCAGGGCGGCCGCCGCCGCGAGGACCCGGCTCAGGGCGCGTCGGGACAGTCCGCGGAGCACGGGCTCAGGCCTTGCGGAGGCGGTCGATGACGCCGTCGATGTCGCGCTGCATCATGTCGTGGCGGATGAAGTGGCCGCCGGGCAGCTCGTACCACTCGTGCGGGATGCCCGCGTTGCCGAGCAGGGAGCGGAACTCCCGCTGCCCCGCGAGCACCTGGGTCTCGTTGGCCGTGTCGAACCAGTTGATCGGGTCGGGGCTGGTGCCGGCCACCAGGAAGACCCGCTTGTTGCGGTAGCTCTCGATCCGCTGCACCGGGTTGTCCGCGCTGACCCGGGCCTCGTCCCAGAACGGCACCCCGTAGACCGTGCCGCCGTTCAGGTCGAGCGTCGCCGAGCTCGCGTTGGCCCAGTGACCCACGAGGCCGTTGTCCCGGCGCAGGCTGGCCGGCCCGGAGTGGGCGCTCACCGAGGCGAAGTGACCGTAGTACTTGGCGGCGTACTTCAGCGCGCCGAAGCCGCCCATCGAGAAGCCGGACACGGCGCGGCCGTCGTACTCGGCGTACGTACGGAAGTTCGCGTCGATCCACGGGACGAGCTGCGAGATGTGGAACTGCTCCCAGTTCCGCGGGCCGACGTTGGAGCTCACGGGGTTCGAGTACCAGCCCGCGTGCCCGCCGTCGGGCATGACGACGATGAGCGGCCTGCCCGCGGTCCAGGAGCGGACGCCCTCGCGGTCGAAGGTGATGAAGTCCTGGTCGGTGCCGCCGCCGTGGAGGAGGTAGAGCACCGGGTACCTGCGCCCGCTCCAGTGGTAGTCGTCCGGCAGGAGCACGTTGACGCCGGGGTTCCAGCCGATGGCGGCGGTCTGGAAGCGGTAGTACCACATGCGCGCGTCTGCCTCGTTGCGGTCCACGATGCGCAGCCCGAAGCCGTCCCCGACGGCGGCGGCCGTCCCCGCCGCGGCCAGGACGCCTCCACCGCCCAGGGCCAGCGCGGCCGAGAGGCCGCCGGCGGTCTTGAGGATGTTCCGGCGGGTGGGGTTCTTCGCGCTCAACGTGACCTCCGGGTCGAAGCGGGACGACGGTCGGGAACGTAGCAACGGGACCGGTCCGGGGTGACCCCGGAAGATTGCGGACTGACAGGCGGCGCCGCGTGGGCTAGGGGTGCCGGACGCCGTGAGCCGGGCGGGGCTTTCCGGGCACCTGGGGGGTGCCCTGCCGGGGCGGAGCCCTCCTGTGCCCGGCGCGGCCGCGCGAGTCGATAGCCTGGCCGGATGCTCACCGAAGTCACCGCTACCCGCTATGTGACGCCGCTGCGTGAGGGCGGCTCGCTCCCGGGCATCGTCGAGGCCGACGACCTCGGCACGTACGTCATGAAATTCACCGGCGCCGGCCAGGGGCGCAAGACCCTCGTCGCCGAGGTCGTCTGCGGGCAGCTCGCCCGGAGGCTGGGCCTGCGGGTGCCGGAGCTCGTCACCATCCAGCTCGACCCCGTCATCGGACTCTCCGAACCCGACCAGGAGGTGCAGGAGCTGCTCAAGGCGAGCGGCGGCCTCAACCTGGGCATGGACTTCCTGCCCGGCTCGCTGGGCTTCGACCCGCTCGCGTACGAGGTCGACCCCCGGGAGGCCGGCCGGGTCGTCTGGTTCGACGCGCTGATCAACAACGTCGACCGCTCCTGGCGCAACCCGAACATGCTCGTCTGGCACGGCGACCTGTGGCTCATCGACCACGGCGCCACCATGATCTGGCACCACAACTGGCCGGGCGCCCAGGCCTCCGCCGCGAAGCCGTACGACGCCTCCGACCACGCGCTCGCCCCCTTCGCCCCGGACGTCGCCGCCGCGGCCGCCGAGCTCGCCCCGCTCGTCACCCGCGAGCTCCTGGAGGAGGTCACCGCCGACGTCCCCGACGAGTGGCTCGTCGACGAGCCCGGCTTCGACGGCACGGACGAGGTGCGCGCGGCGTACGTCTCGGCGCTGCTGCCGCGCGCCGCCACCATCCACGAGCGGATCACGCTCGGCCCGCGCACCGAGAGCCGGCCGCAGCAGCCGCCCGGCTGGCTCGCCGAGCGACTCGCGCCCCGGAAGCACACCACCGAGAAGGACAGCACGACGTGACCGACCGCGATGTCTTCGAGTACGCGCTGCTGCGCGTCGTGCCCCGGGTGGAGCGCGGCGAGTGCTTCAACGCGGGAGTGGTCGTCTACTGCCGCGCCCGGTCCTTCGTGGCCGCCCGCACGCATCTCGACGAGGCCAAGCTGACGGTGCTCGACCCGGCGGCCGACGTGACCGGCGTACGGGCCGCGCTGCGCGCCGTCGAGGGGGTCTGTCTGGGCGGCGACGCGGCGGGGCAGGCCGCGCGCGACGACGCGGGGCGGCGCTTCCGCTGGCTGATCGCGCCGCGCTCCACGGTCGTGCAGCCGGGACCCGTCCACACGGGTCTGACCGCCGACCCCGAGGCCGAGGTGGAACGGCTGCTCGACCTTCTCGTCCGATAGCTCGTCCGGTAGGGGCAAAAGGAGTGACCTGGTGCACCCGGTGGGCCGTTGACACCGGGTGCCAGGGCTTCTAGCGTCTCGTCCTGCGGACGATACTAAGCGGTCGCTCATGTGCGGGACGCAGGAGCGGACGGCCGGTTCGGCCGCCACCAGGGACGATCCAAGGGCGAGGAGAACCAAGCATGTCCACCACCGAGCAGCGCGTAGCCATTGTCACGGGTGCCGCACGGGGCATCGGCGCGGCCACCGCGCTCCGCCTGGCGGCCGAGGGCCGCGCCGTCGCCGTGCTCGACCTCGACGAGGCGGCCTGCAAGGACACCGTCGAGAAGATCACCGCCGCGGGCGGCACCGCCCTCGCGGTCGGCTGCGACGTCTCGGACGGCGCGCAGGTGGAGGCCGCCGTCGCGCGGGTCGCCGCCGAGCTCGGCGCGCCGACGATCCTCGTCAACAACGCGGGCGTGCTCCGCGACAACCTGCTCTTCAAGATGTCCGAGTCCGACTGGGACATCGTCATGAACGTCCACCTCAAGGGCGCCTTCCTGATGGCGAAGGCCGTCCAGAAGCACATGGTGGACGCGGGCTTCGGCCGGATCGTCTCCCTCTCCTCCTCCTCGGCGCTCGGCAACCGCGGCCAGGCCAACTACTCGGCCGTCAAGGCGGGTCTGCAGGGCTTCACCAAGACCCTCGCCAAGGAGCTCGGCAAGTTCGGCGTCACCGCCAACGCCGTCGCCCCGGGCTTCATCGTCACCGAGATGACCGCGCAGACCGCCGAGCGCGTCGGCATGGGCTTCGAGGAGTTCCAGGCGGCCGCCGCCTCCATGATCCCGGTGGCGCGGGTCGGCCGCCCCGAGGACGTCGCCAACGCGATCGCGTTCTTCACGGGCGACGACGCCGGCTTCGTCTCCGGCCAGGTCATGTACGTGGCCGGCGGCCCGCTCAACTGACGACCGGCAGCGAGAGGAGGAGGCACGCATGAGCGCACAGGAACGGCCGGAGCTCTCCGGCAGGGTCGCCCTCGTCACCGGCGCCAGCCGGGGCATCGGCTACGGCGTCGCCGAGGCCCTCGTCGCCCGCGGCGACCGGGTGGTCATCACCGGACGCGGCGAGGAGGCCCTCAAGGAGGCCGTGGAGCGGCTCGGGGCCGACCGGGTCATCGCCGTTTCCGGCAAGGCGCACGACGAGGCCCACCAGGCCGCCGCCGTCGAGGCGGCCATGGACGGTTTCGGCTGTCTGGACTTCCTGATCAACAACGCCGGTACGAATCCGGTGTTCGGGCCCATCGCGGACATGGACCTCGGGGTGGCCCGGAAGGTCTTCGAGACGAATGTGATCTCCGCGCTCGGTTTCGCCCAGCGGAGCTGGCACGCCTGGCAGAAGGAGCACGGCGGGGCGATCGTGAACATCGCCTCGATCGCCGGCGTCACCGCCTCGCCTTTCGTCGGCGCGTACGGAATGAGCAAGGCCGCGATGATCAATCTGACCCTTCAGCTGGCACATGAATTCGCGCCGGTCGTGCGGGTCAACGCGATCGCCCCGGCCGTCGTGAAGACGAAATTCGCGCAGCCGCTCTACGAGGGCCGTGAGGCGGAGGCGGCCGCCTCCTATCCGCTCGGCCGGCTCGGCGAGCCCGAGGACATCGGCGGGGCGGCGGCCTTCCTCACCTCGTCGCAGTCGGAGTGGATCACCGGTCAGACGCTCGTCGTCGACGGCGGCATTTTCCTGAACGCCGGAGTCGGGTGACCGATAACCGGACACTTTCCGGATTCCTCTGTCCGGATTGACCCCGGTTGTATGCTGAATGCCTCAAGTGCCCCGGCAGGCTCGAACATTGACCTGGCGGGGTGCTGCGGTATCGTCGGCCGACCCCTGGCTGAACGAGGAGCGTGCACGTGTTCAACCGGACCAGTCTGCAGGCCGCTGCAGCCCTTGTGTCCATATCCCTGGTAACCGGATGCGGTGTCTTCTCGGACAGCGAATCCGCCGGGGAGCAGAGAATCGTCGTCGGCACGACGAGTTCTCCCACCACGCTTGATCCGGCCGCCGCCTGGGACAATTCCTGGGAGCTCTTCCGGAATGTCTTCCAGACCCTGGTGAGTTTCCCGACGGGCAGCACCGCCCCGCAGTCGGACGCCGCCGACTGCAAGTTCACGGACACCTCCAGCAGGGTCTTCGAATGCAAGCTCGTGGAGGGCCTGACCTTCTCCAACGGGCACAAACTGGACGCCCAGGCCGTCCAGTACTCGATCGAGCGCATCCGCAAGATCAACTACAAGGGCGGCCCGAACGGCATGCTCGGCTCGCTCGACAAGATCGACACCGTCGGCGACCGCACCGTCGTCTTCCGGCTCAACAAGTCGGACGCCACCTTCCCCTTCGTCCTCGCCACCCCCGCGATGTCGCTGGTGGACCCGGCCGAGTACCCGGCCGACCAGCTGCGCAAGGACGGCAAGGTCATGGGCTCCGGCCCGTACGTCCTCGACTCGTACACCGAGCGCGAGACGGCGGAGCTGACGAAGAACCCCACCTACAAGGGCTTCGCCGACCGCAAGAACGGCGGCGTCACGATCCGGTACTTCGACGCCTCCGACGCCATGGTCGCCGCGCTCCGGAAGAAGGAGATCGACGCCACCTACCGCGGCCTCACCGCCGAGGAGGTCGTCGCCCTCCAGGAGGACAAGCCGGAGAACAAGGGTCTCCAGCTCGTCGAGTCGACCGGCGCCGACATCCGCTACCTGGTCTTCAACACCCAGGACAAGTCCGTCTCCAAGCTCCCCGTCCGCAAGGCCATCGCCCAGCTCGTCGACCGCGACGAACTGGTCAACAAGGTCTACCAGGGCACCGCCGAGCCCCTGTACTCGATGGTGCCCAAGGGCATCGCCGCCCACACCACCAAGTTCTTCGACCGCTTCGGCTCGCCCAGCGAGCAGAAGGCGAAGAAGATCCTCCGCGAAGCCGGCATCACCGAGCCCGTCGAGCTGGACTTCTGGTACACCACCGACCGCTACGGCTCCTCGACGGCCGCCGAGTTCACCGAGCTCAAGCGGCAGCTGGAGGAGTCCGGCCTCTTCAAGGTCACCCTGCACGGCAAGCCCTGGAAGGAGTTCCAGGCGGGCTACCAGAAGGGCGAGTACCCGGTCTTCGGCCGCGGCTGGTTCCCCGACTTCCCGGACCCGGACAACTTCGTCGCCCCCTTCGTGGGCAAGGAGAACGTCCTCGGCACGCCCTACGAGAGCTCCCGGATCACCAACGAACTGCTCCCGAAGTCGCGCCGCGAGAGCGACCGCGGGACCGTCACGGACGAGTTCGTGGAGGCCCAGGAGATCATGGTCAGGGACGTCCGGCTGCTGCCCCTGTGGCAGGGCAAGCTGTACATCGCGGCCGGCGAGGACATCGGCGGCAGCGAGCGCGCCCTCGACCCGCAGACGGTCATGCAGATGTGGGAGCTGAGCCGCCGCGCCAGCTGGTAGCGGGCCTGCGGGGGCCACTGTCAGTGGCCCCCGGTAGGTTCTCGGGCGGAGTGACAGGAACGTCCACCGGAGGTTGTTGACCGTGACCGACACCAGCATGCTGCCCGAGTCCTGGCGGGGTGTCCTCGGCGAGGAGCTGCAGAAGCCCTACTTCGCCCAGCTCACCGAGTTCGTCGAGGAGGAGCGCGCCAAGGGGCCGGTCTTCCCGCCGAAGGACGAGGTCTTCGCCGCCCTCGACGCCACCCCGTACGACAAGGTGAAGGTCCTGATCCTCGGTCAGGACCCCTACCACGGCGAGGGCCAGGGCCACGGTCTCTGCTTCTCCGTCCGCCCCGGGGTGAAGACCCCGCCCTCCCTGCGGAACATCTACAAGGAGATGCACGAGGAGCTCGGCCACCCGATCCCGGACAACGGCTATCTGATGCCGTGGGCCGAGCAGGGCGTCCTCCTGCTCAACGCCGTCCTGACGGTCCGCTCCGGCGAGGCGAACTCGCACAAGAACAAGGGCTGGGAGAAGTTCACCGACGCGGTGATCACCGCGGTCGCCTCCCGCCCCGACCCCGCCGTCTTCGTCCTGTGGGGCAACTACGCGCAGAAGAAGCTGCCGCTCATCGACGAGGAGCGGCACGTCGTGGTGAAGGGCGCGCACCCCTCGCCGCTGTCGGCGAAGAAGTTCTTCGGCTCCCGGCCCTTCACCCAGATCGACGCGGCCGTCGCGGCCCAGGGACACGAGCCGATCGACTGGCGCATCCCGGACCTCGGCTGAGCCTCGGCCCGATCCGGGCCGGGTGCGGCTAGCGTCGTCACTCCCAGTGGGTGAGCGGGTGGAGGTCGCGGTGACCGAGCAGCAGGTGTCGGACGACGGGGTCATGACCAGGATCGGGCAGGCCATGATGCTCCTCCACGGCGGCGACCGCGAGGAGGCCCGCAACCGCTTCGGGCTGCTGTGGCAGCAGATCGGCCCGGACGGCGACCCCCTGCACCGCTGCACCCTCGCGCACTACATGGCGGACGCCCAGGACGATCCCGACACCGAGCTGGCCTGGGACCTGCGGGCGCTGAGCGCGGCCGAGGGGCTCGTCGAGGAGCGGCCGGCCGCGCACGACTCGGCGGCCGCCCTCCGGGCGCTGTACCCCTCGCTCCACCTCAACCTGGCCGCCGACTACGTCAAGCTCCGGCGGCCCGACGCCGCGCGGGTCCATCTGGACCGGGCCCGCGCCGCTTCGGACCACCTCGACGACGACGGCTACGGGAACGGGGTGCGGGCCGCGATCGAGCGTCTGGAGCTGCGGCTCAGGGACGCGTGACCGGCCGACCCGCGGGGGAGGATCATCGGCCGTACGCGCCGTGACAGATCCTGGCCTGGGAGCTGTCGCGGTCCCAGCCGCCGTACCGCTCGCCGAGGTCGCAGACGTCCGCCCGGGAGACCGGCGGGTTCCGCGGCAGCCCCTCGAGCTCCGGCAGCGCGGGAAGGTCAGGCCGGGCCGCCGGGCGCGGACGCTCGTGCTGTGGCGGTAAGGGGGCGGGGCGCGGTTTCTCCGGGCGGGGAGGCGTCACCGTCCGCCGGTGCTGCCCCGCGGGAGGTGCCGCGCGGGGCGCGGCGGACGGCGGGGGGGCGGGAAGAGCCGCTTCGAGGGCCTCGCGGGCCGGCCCCTCGACGATCTGCGGTGCCACGTCCTGGGCGGGGACGGTGCCGGCCGCGGGGGCGGGGACGGGGGCCGTCGGAGGGGCGTCCACCGAGACGCAGCCCGCCAGGGCGGCGACCGCCGCACCGACCAGGATCTTCACTGTTGTTCGGGTTCCATGCACCCGCGCAACTCTGCTGCTCCGTACGCGATCTTCGCGCCCCTACCGGCGGGGAATGCCCCGCACGGGTGAGCCGTGCGGGGCCCGGTCTTGACCGGTCCGGCCGGGCTCAGTCCCCGGTCGCGCCGTCGATGCGCTCGCGGATGAGGTCCGCGTGGCCGTTGTGGCGGGCGTACTCCTCGATCATGTGGAGGTAGATCCACCGGAGGTTGAAGGTCTCGCCGGTGCGGTGCTCGCCCGCGCCCAGGTCGTCGAGGCCGCGGCCGGCGGCCAGCGTGCGCGCGTGGGCGATCTCGGCCTGCCAGGTGGCGTGGGCCTCCTCGTAGGTGTCCTCGTCCGTGACGTGGATGTCCCGGTCGTGGTCCTCCTCCGTCGAGTAGATCCACTCCGCCTTCTCGCCGGCCAGGACACGGCGGAACCAGCCGCGCTCGACCTCGGCCATGTGCCGGACCAGGCCCAGCAGGTTGAGGTCCGAGGGCGGGGCGGACGGGGTGCGCAGCTGGGTGTCGTCGAGCCCCTCGCACTTCATCGCGAGGGTCGCGCGGTGGAAGTCGAGCCACTGCTCCAGCGCCTCGCGCTCGCCCGTGGTGGTGGCCGGGTCGACGCGTGGGGTGGTGTCGGTGCGTTCGGTGGTCATGGGCGGCATCGTCTCCCATGATCGCGGGCGGCGCCAGGGGGCGTCGTGGCGATCGGACGTCGCGAACCCGGCCCGACCGGCGGGACGCCGTCCAGGGGTTCCGCGCTCTGCCCCACCCGCCGTCGGCCGGCCGCGTCAGGCGAGGTCGCCGAGCATGCCGCGCAGCAACTCGTCCAAGCCGGTGCGCAGTTCGGCACGGCTCGGCACGGCCTCGTGGAAGGAGCCCGCGGCGCAGGAGAACATCAGCCCCTCGCTCCAGGCGATCAGCGAGAGCGCGTGCCGTTCGGGCTGCGGGGAACCGGCCCCCGCCATCATCGCGATCAGCGGGGTGTGGAACGTCGAGCCGGCCGAGTCGAAGAAGGTGCGCAGCTCGGGCCGGCGGGTGGCCTCCAGGGCCAGCTCGTAGCGGGAGACGAGCAGGGAGCGGTGGTCGGTGAGGTAGCGGTGCAGGGCGAGGGCGAGCGCGTCGACCAGCGCGTCGCCGCCGCTCTCCGGGCCGGGCAGCTCGTGCGGGGTGAGGACCTCGGCCTCCCGCTGGACCTGGCGCCGCACGGCCGTCTCCAGGAGGGCCTGGCGGGTGCGGGCGTGGTTGGAGGTCGAGCCCTGCGGCAGACCGGCCCGCTCGTCCACGGCGCGGTGGGTCAGGCCCCGCATCCCGCGCTCGACGAGGAGGGCGAGGGCGGCGTCGCCGATCCGTTCGGCGCGGGAGGCGGAGGTCTCCGGGGCGGGGCTTCCGGCGGTGGCACGAGTCATGGGGACAACCTACTACCGGCGTGACTACACCTGTAGTAGCGTCGCGAGGGAAGGGGTCACTACACCTGTAGTAACCGTTCTGCCCCATCCTGCCTCGCCCGTCTTCACCGCCCCGAACCGCCCTGAACCCCCTGAACCGTCCGAACCACCCGGCCCGTCCGAACCATCCGAACCGTCCGAACCGAGGAGCAGTCATGGAACAGCGGCACCGCGCCGTCATCGTCGGAGCCGGCATCGGCGGACTCACCGCCGCCGTCGCCCTGAACCGGCGCGGCTGGCAGGTCACCCTCCTCGAACGCGCCACCGACCTCGCCCCCGTCGGCGCCGGCATCGCCCTCGCCCCCAACGCCCAGCGCGCCCTCGACGTCATCGGCCTCGGCCACCGCGTCCGCGAGCTCTCCGCCTGGCAGGGCGACGGCGGCATGCGCACCCCCGGCGGCCGCTGGCTCTCCCGCACCGACGCCAAGGCCGCCGCCACCCGCTTCGGCGGGCCCCTCGTCCTCCTCCACCGGGCCACCCTCGTCGACATCCTCACCTCCGCCCTCCCCGAGGGCGTCGTCCGCACCGGCGCGACCGCCACCGTCACCGACCCCGGCGACGACCGCCGCCCCGCCCGGCTCACCGTCTCGGACGCCGGGACCACGGACCGCGGCGGGATCGAGGCCGAGCTCGTCGTCGCCGCCGACGGCATCCACTCGGCGACCCGCCGGACGCTCTTCCCCGGCCACCCCGGCCCCCGCTACTCCGGCAGCACCAGCTGGCGCGTCGTCGTCCCCGCCCCCGCCCGGCCCTTCGCCCCGCACGAGACCTGGGGCGCCGGCCGGCTGTGGGGCAGCCAGCCCCTCAAGGACGGCCGGGTCTACGCGTACGCCATGGCCGTGGCCCCCGCCGGCGCCCACGCGCCCGACGACGAGAAGGCCGAACTGCTCCGGCTCTTCGGCGACTGGCACCACCCCGTCCCCGAGATCCTCGCCGGGGTCACCCCCGACCGGATCCTGCGGCACGACGTCCACCACCTGCCCGATCCGCTGCCCGCCTTCCACCGGGGCAGGGTCGCCCTCCTCGGCGACGCCGCGCACGCGATGATGCCGAGCCTCGGCCAGGGCGGGAACCAGGCCGTCGAGGACGCCGTCGTCCTCGCCCACCACGCCCGTACCGACCCCGGCTTCGTGCCGGGCCGCGCGCTCGCCGCGTACACCGCCGAGCGGCTGCCGCGCACCACCGCCATCGTCCGCAAGGCCGCCCGCACCGGCGCGATCACCATGCTCTCCGGCCGCCCAGCCGTCGCCCTCCGCGCCGTGGCCGTCGGCGCCGTCTCCCGCTTCGGGCCCGGCCTCGCCCTGCGCGGCTTCGACGGCATCTGCGACTGGCACCCGCCCGTCGACCCGGTCCCTCCGGCCGGGGACGCGACCCGTCCCGCGTAAGCTGACCGGCGCGAACGACCCCTACGGCCGGGGCCGTCGAACGACGACAAGGGAGAGCCCGTGAAGGTTGGCTGCATCGGACTCGGCGACATCGCGCAGAAGGCCTACCTCCCCGTCCTCGGCACCCTGCCCGGGGTCGAACTCCACCTCCAGACCCGCACCCCGGCGACCCTGGAGCGGGTGGCCGACACCCTGCACCTGCCCGCCGACCGGCGCCACCGCGACCTCGACTCGCTGCTCTCCGCCGGCCTCGACGCGGCCTTCGTCCACGCCTCCACGGCCGCCCACGCCGAGATCGCCGGCCGGCTGATCGAAGCCGGCGTCCCCACGTACGTCGACAAGCCCCTCGCGTACGAGTACGCCGACTCCGAGCGGATCGTGGAGCTCGCCGAGAAGCGCTCCGTCAGCCTCGCCGTCGGCTTCAACAGGCGCCTCGCCCCCTCCTACGCCCAGTGCCTCGACCACCCGCGCGAGCTGATCCTCCTCCAGAAGAACCGCGTCGGCCTGCCCGAGGACCCCCGCACCCTCGTCCTCGACGACTTCATCCACGTCGTCGACACCCTGCGCTTCCTGCTGCCCGGCGAGGTCGAGCACATCGACGTGCGCGCCCGGATCCGAGAGGGGCTCATGCACCACGTGGTGCTCCAGCTCTCCGGGGACGGCTTCACCGCCATCGGCATGATGAACCGGATGAACGGCTCCACCGAGGAGGTCCTGGAGGTCTCGGGGCAGGACACCAAGCGCCAGGTCCTCAACCTCGCCGAGGTCGTCGACCACAAGGGGCAGCCGACCGTGCGCCGCCGCGGCGACTGGGTGCCCGTGGCCCGGCAGCGCGGCATCGAGCAGGCGGTCCTCGCCTTCCTCGACTCGGTACGGGACGGCCGGGTGCTCAGCGCCCGGGACGCCCTGCTCACCCACGAACTGTGCGAGCGCGTCGTCCGCGAAGCCCTGGCCCAGGCGTCCTGACCGCCCGTCAGGCGCGGCGCCAGCGCTCGTCGACGACGACCGAGGAGAGCCGCCAGCCGTCGGCGGTGCGGCGCGCCGCGAAGGCGTAGCGCCCACCGCAGACGAACTCCTCGCCGGTGGCGAACCGCATCGGGTTGACGTAGTCGGCGCCGATGTCCGCCCGGTCCCCGGCCTCCGGGTATCCGCCCGGCTCCCGGAACCGCACCCGCCGGTTCACGATGAGGTGCTGGCGTACGGGAAAGAGGGGCAGCGTCGCGGCGAGCCAGTCCGCGACCTCCTCCGCCGGCCCCTCGATCCCGCCCGAGCCGCGGTAGTCGGCCCTGCCGTCCGGGGTGAACAGACCCCGGTAGGCGCTCCAGTCGCCCTCGTCCACGGCCGCCGCGTAGCCGGTGACCAGGTCGTCGAGGGCGAATCGGTCCATCACGGTCGCGAGGTCCACGCGCTGCGTCATCGGTTCAGTGTCGGGCAGCGGAGGCCGGGGGCCAAGGGGTGTGCGGCGGCGGCCGCCGGTCATACTGGCCGCCATGCGCGTGAACATCGACCCCGCTCTGACCGACCGCACCTCCTTCTACCGGCTGCTGACCGCCACCGTCGTGCCCCGGCCGATCGCCTGGGTGTCCACGGCCTCGGCCGACGGCACGGACAACCTCGCCCCGCACTCCTTCTTCACCATCTCCTCGGTCGCGCCGCCGGTCGTGCAGTTCACCTCCGTCGGGCGCAAGGACTCGCTGCGCAACGTCGAGGAGACGGGGGAGTTCGTGGTGAACCTCGCCCCCGAGGGGCTCTTCGAGCGGATCAACGCCACGGCGACCGACTTCCCGCGCGGGGTGAGCGAGTTCGACGCGTGCGGCATCGAGCGGGAGCCGAGCCTGCGGGTGAAGCCGCCGCGGGTCGCCCAGTCGCCGGTGGCCCTGGAGTGCGAGCTGCACAGCACACTGCGGATCGGCGACTCCACGGTCGTCTTCGGCCGGGTCGTGCACGCGGCGGTCGACGAGTCCGTCATGGTCGACGGCCACCCCGAGATGACCCTGATGCGCCCGCTGACCCGGCTCGGCAGGAACGAGTGGGGCACCCTGGGCGGCATCGAGGAGATCGCCAGGGTGCCCTACCGCGCCTGAGGCCGCCGGCCGGCTGTCGGGTCAGCCCGCGGACTCGCCCGCGTGCGGGCTGAGCACACCGGCCGAGACCAGCACGATCAGCAGGATGCCGAGCAGGATCCGGTAGATCACGAAGGGCATGAAGGACTTCGTGGTGATGAACTTCATGAACCACGCGATCACCGCGTAGCCGACGGCGAAGGCGATGATCGTGGCGAAGATCGTCGGGCCCCAGGACACGTGGCCGCTCTCGCCCGCGTCCTTCAGCTCGAACACGCCCGAGGCGAGCACCGCCGGGATGGCGAGGAGGAAGGAGTACCGGGCCGCCGCCTCACGGGTGTAGCCCATGAACAGACCGCCGGAGATCGTCGCGCCCGAGCGGGAGACGCCGGGGACGAGCGCCATCGCCTGGCAGACGCCGTAGATCAGGCCGTCCTTCACGCCGAGGTCCTTGAGCGTCTTGCGCTCGCGCATCGCGCGGTGCCGGCCGCCTATCTCGTCCCGGGCGGCGAGCCGGTCGGCGATGCCGAGGACGACGCCCATCACGATGAGGGTGGCCGCCGTGATCCGCAGGTCGCGGAAGGGGCCCTCGATCTGGTCCTTGAGCGTGACGCCGAGGACGCCGATCGGGATCGAGCCGACGATCACCAGCCAGCCCATCTGGGCGTCGTGGTCGGAACGCATCGCCTTGTCCGTGAGGGAGCGGAACCAGGCCGAGACGATCCGGGCGATGTCCTTGCGGAAGTAGATCAGGACCGCGGTCTCCGTGCCGATCTGGGTGATCGCGGTGAAGGCCGCACCCGGGTCGTGCCAGCCGGCGAAGGCCGCGGTGAGGCGGAGGTGCGCGCTGGAGGAGATGGGAAGGAACTCCGTCAGCCCCTGTACGAGTCCGAGGATGAACGATTCGAACCAACTCATGGGGCTAGGGCCGTCCCGTTATGTACGTGTGCGGTCAGAAGGTCGTGCGCAGAGTACATGCCCAAGATGACGGGCCCGTGGCGAGGTCCGCGGCGCTACCGGAGCACCGCCTCCCGCTCCGGCTCGGGCTCCCCGGCCGCAGCGCCGGCCGCGGCCCGCAGGCCGTGCCGCTTGCGCCAGGCCACCACCGCCGCGCCGAGGCCCGACAGGACGATGAACCCCGCCGAGAAGAGGAACGCCGGCGAGCCCGGCGAGCCGGCCCGGGCACCCGCCACCACGTACGCCGCCGTGTTCGGCAGGGCGCCGAGCGCCGTGGCGACCAGGAAGGGGACGTACCGCATCCGCGAGACGGCCGCGCAGTAGTTGGCCGCAGCGAACGGCACCCCGGGGAACAGCCGGATCGCCAGCATCGAACGGAACCCGTGCCGGCTCAGCTGCCCGTCCGCCGCCGTCAGCCAGCGGCCCCGCACCAGCGGCCGCAGCGCGTCCTGCCCCAGGACCCGGCCGAGGGTGAACGCGATCCCCGCGCCGAGCACCGTCCCCGCCAGCGCCCCCGTCAGACCGGCCGCGGCGCCGAAGAGCGCGCCCGCCGCCAGGTTGAGCACCGGACGCGGTACGAACGCCGCCGCGCACACCCCGTACGCGAGGCCGAAGAGCAGCACCGCCCCGGCACCGCCCGTGTACGGCGGCCAGCCCGAGGCGAGCATCCGCTGCGGCTGGTAGAGGACCACGAGGGAGGCGGCCGTGAGCAGCAGGAGCGCGAGCAGCGACAGCCGCGCGCGGGGGGAGAGCAGGGCCCGGGAACAGCGGACGGCGAGGGAGCCCGGCGGCCTGGGGACGGGAGCGAGCATTCGGGGAGAGTAACGGACGCGCCCGTAGGAGCGCCGTAATGTGTGTCATGTCCGTCCGGGCGCGCCCGGAGCGCATCGCGACCGAGAGGGTCCCGTGCACGACACCGCGCCACCCGCGAGCGGCCTCGCCGACACCGTCCTGGAGCGGCTCACCGCCGTCTACCCCGCCGCGGGGAACCCCTTCCGGGCCCAGGAGATGGTGGCGTACATGAAGGGCGCTGCTCCCTTCCTCGGCATCCGCGCGCCCGAGCGCCGCACCCTGTCCCGCACGGTCCTCGACGGCACCCCGCGGCCCGACGAGAGCGACTGCGCCGCGATCGCCCTGCGCTGCTTCGCCCTCCCGGAGCGCGAGTACCACTACTTCGCCGTCGACTACCTGCGCCGGCACGTGAAGCGCTGCTCCCCGGGCTTCCTGCCGGTCGCCCGCCGACTCGTCACCACCGTCTCCTGGTGGGACACGGTCGACCACCTCGCCGCCCACGTCGTCGGCGGCCTGGTCGCGGCCGATCCCGCCCTGGGCACCGAGATGGACGCGTGGATCGACGACGAGGACCTGTGGGTCGCCCGCACCGCCCTCCTCCACCAGCTGCGCTTCAAGGACGCCACCGACGCGGACCGGCTCTTCGCCCACTGCCTGCGCCGCTCGGCCCACCCCGACTTCTTCATCCGCAAGGCCATCGGCTGGAGCCTGCGCGAGTACGGCAGGACGGCTCCCGCCGAGGTCCGCGCCTTCGTCACCGCCCACGGCTCCCGCCTCTCCCCGCTCTCCGTCCGCGAGGCCCTCAAGAACCTCTGACCCCACCCCGGTCGAGGACCGGACCGACTCCTGCGCCAGACTCGGCACATGACGCGGTCGGGGAAGCGCACGGGGAAGCGGACGGCACTGGTCCTGGGGGCCGGAGGGCTGGTCGGAGCGGGATGGGAGGCCGGGGTCCTGCGCGGGCTCCTCGACGCCGGGGTCGATCTGACCGCCGCCGATCTGATCGTCGGAAGCTCCGCGGGAGCCGTCGTCGGGGCGCGGCTCGCCTCCGGACGGGGCGGCCTCGACGCCCTGTACGAGGAGCAGCTCGACGGGGCGGCCACCGAGCCCGCCGCCCGGCTCGGGATCCCGATGATCCTCCGGTACGCCCTCGCCGTCCTCCGCTCCCGGACCCCCGAGGAGTACGGGCGCAGGCTCGGCCGTCTCGCCCTCGCCGCCCCCACGGTGGCCGAGGCGGACCGCCGCGCGACCGTCGCCCGGCGGCTCGGCCGGGCCGCCGACTGGCCCGCGCGGCCGCTGCTGATCACCGCGGTCGACGCCGAGACCGGCGAACTCGCCGCGTACGACGAGGACAGCGGCGTCCCGCTGACCGACGCCGTCACCGCGAGCTGCGCCGTCCCCGGCGTCTGGCCCCCGGCGACGATCGACGGGCGCCGCTGGATCGACGGCGGCGTCCACTCCACGGCCAACGCCCACCTCGCCGCCGGCTGCGACCGGATCGTCGTCATCGCCCCCAGCGCCCGGGGCGGCAAGGCCGTGCTCTCCCCGGCCCGGCAGGGCGCCGACCTCGCCGCCGCCGGGGCGCGCGTCGAGGTGATCACCCCCGACGGGGCCTCCCGCAAGGCGATCGGGAGCAACGCGCTGGACCCCGCGCACCGGGCCGCCGCGGCCCGCGCCGGACGTGCCCAGGCCGCCTCCCACGCCGAGGCCGTCGCCGCCGTCTGGGCCGGATGACGAGCGGGCCGGGCGGCGAGCGGGCCGGATCACGAGCGAGCCGGATCACGAGCGGGCCGGATCACCGGCCGGGGGACAATGAGACCGTGAACGAGCACATCCCCGTCATCCGCGAGGTCGATCAGGGCACCGCACGCCTCATGCCCGACGTGGACCGGGAGCGGGCCTGGCTCCTGACGGTCGACGGCGCGCCCCAGTCGTACGTCGACCTGGACGATCCGGCGTACCTGGAGTTCGAGTACGCGCGGCGCCTCGCCCACGTCGTCGACGGCGCCGCCGAGCCCGGCGCGCCCCTCGCCGTCCTCCACCTGGGCGGCGGGGCGCTCTCGCTGCCCCGGTACGTCGCCGCCACCCGGCCCGGCTCGCGCCAGGACGTGGTCGAGGCCGACCGGGGGCTGCTCGCCCTGGTCGAGGAGCACCTGCCGCTGCCCGAGGGCTCGGGGACCACCGTGCACGCGGCGGACGCCCGCGCCTGGCTGGAGGCGGCCCCGGACGCCTCGGCCGACCTGATCGTGGGCGACGTCTTCGGCGGCTCGCGCGTGCCCGCGCACCTCACCTCCGTCGAGTACGCCCGCGAGGTCCGGCGCGTCCTGCGGCCCGGCGGTCTCTACGCCGCCAACCTGGCCGACGGCGCGCCCTTCGCCTTCCTCCGCTCCCAGCTCGCCACCTTCGCCGTCGTCTTCCCCGAACTGGCGCTCGTCGCGGAGCCCGCCGTGCTGCGCGGCCGCCGCTTCGGGAACGCGGTGCTCGTCGCCTCCGGGCGGGAGATCGACACCGCCCACCTCGCGCGGCGTGCGGCGGCCGACGCCTTCCCCGCGCGCGTGGAGCACGGGGAGACGCTCGGCCGGTTCACCGGCGGCGCGCAGCCGGTCCTCGACGCCGGGGCCGTCCCGTCACCCGTTCCCCCGGAGGGCGCCTTCGGCATCGGCTGAGACGCCGGGGGCCGCGACGGCGCCCGCGACCTCCTTCGTGTGCGGGCGGCGCGTCAGGTTCCGTACGTCCGGCACGAACAGGACCAGCGCGGTGACCAGCACCATCAGCGCCGCCGCGCCCCACAGCGCCTCGCTCCGGCCGAACACGCTCTCCGCCGGGCCCGCGAGGGCCGTGGACAGCGGCAGCAGCGCCGTCGAGCCGAACCAGTCGTACGCGGAGACCCGGGACAGCTTCTCCTCCGGGATCTCCTGGTGCATGGTCGTCATCCACGAGACGCCGAAGACCTCGATCGCGACCCCGCTGACGAACATCGCCGCCGTCAGGCCCGCCGCGTCCAGCGGCACCGCGAGGGCCGCCGAGGGCAGCGCGATCGGGAAGACGCACAGGGTCCCGACGAACAGCATCCGGCGGGGCTTCCACCGGGTCATCAGGACGGCGCCCGCGACCGTCCCCGCCCCGTACGCGGCGAGCGCGATGCCCCAGGGGCGCGAGCCGCCCAGCTCGTCCCGGGCTACCAGCGGTCCGTACACCGACTCGACCGCGCCGATCAGGCCCACCACCACCGAGAACTGGGCGACGATCGACCACAGCCAGGGCCGGCCGACGAACTCCTGCCAGCCCTCCCGCAGATCCGCGAGGAGGCCGCCGCCGGGCGCGCGGTCCGGGATGCCGCTCACGTCGAGGAAGGCCCGCAGGCCGCCCGCGACGGCGAAGGCGACCGCGTCGATCGCGAGGACCCAGCCCGGTCCGACGAAGGCGACGAGCGCGCCGCCGAGCGCGGCACCGCCGATGGCGGCGCCGTGCATCGCCATGCGGAAGACGGCGAAGGCGCGGCTCGCCTGCTCCCCGCTGACGCTGGCCATGAGCATGCCCTCGGCCGCCGGGTTGAAGAAGGCCTGACCGGTGCCGCAGAGCGCGGTGAGCACCATCATCTGCCAGATGCGGGCCTCGCCGGAGAGCACGAGGACGGCGAAGACGGCCTGCGAGACGCAGTTGAGGGCGTTGGCCGCGACCATCACCCGGTGGCGGGGCAGCCGGTCGGCCACCGCGCCGCCGATGAGCAGGAAGAGGACCAGCGGCGCGAAGCGCGCCATGGCCACCAGGCCCACGTCGCCGGCGTCGCCCCCGGTGTCGAAGACCGCCCAGGTCGTGGCGATCAGCGCGCCGTGCGTGCCGAGGTTGGTCACGACGGTGGCGGCGGTGAGCAGGAGGTAGTTGCGGCCGGCCCACTCGGGGCGGCGGGAGCGGGACGGTGTCCGGCGGGGGGAGGTGGCGGGTGATGTCACCCCGGGACTATCCCCGGCTCCTCCCCGTACTGCCAACCGGATATCCGGACGGCCCGTCGACCGCCGAGGGCCGTCCGCCCAGAGCCTCCGCCGGGGCCGGCACGGTGGCCCCGGCGGACGGGCGGTCGGGCGGTCGGGCGGTCGGGTGGGTCAGGACCCGGAGGGGGCGAGCCGGACCGTGGAGAGGATCTGCCGGATCGTGGTGTCGGGCAGCTCGTCCTTGACGCCGTCGGCCCCGTAGAGCACCCAGGTCGAGAAGTCGCCGGCGGCGTTCTTGAAGGAGAAGGCGATGGACTTGCCGTCCGTCTCGCACTTGTTCCGCTTCTTGACGCCCGGCGCCGTGGCGGTCGCCAGGCTGCCGGTGAGACCGGACTTGGTGGTGTACGGCACTGACTTGGTGATCTTGATGATGCTCTGCGGCATGTGCTGCGCGTAGCCGCCCCACACCCAGGTGCCGGCCTCGCTGCGGGCGAGGGAGGCGGTGTCCTTGGCGCCCTGGCCGCCCTTGGTGCCGCTGGTGGACAGGCTCCAGGTCTCCGCGGTGCCGTTCTTGTCGACGTCGTACGTGCACCACTTGGTCTTGAGGCTCGTGGGGCTGGACATCGTGACCAGTGGAAGGCCGCCGCCCTTCTTCTCGTCCTCGAAGAAGGTGATCGAGCCCGGCTTGTGCACCTCCCACTCCGGCGGCACGTCGAAGAGGGTGCCGTACTTCGGGTTGTAGACGACCTTCCAGCCGGGGATCGTCGGCTGCTGCGCAGCGCCGTCGCGCGGATTGGCGATCGACTGGCTCGGGTCGGGCGCCGGGGCGGACGAGGGGTCCGAGGAGGCGGTGGCGGTCACGGACGGCTTGGGGTCGCCGGCCGTGTTCTTCTGGTCGTCGTCCTTGCCGAGCACGAGGAAACCGGTGACTCCGGCCGCGACGACCACGGCGGTGGCGGCGACGATCGCCACGATCGTCGTCTGCTTCTTCTTCCCGCCGTCGGGTCCGCCGGGCTGTCCGGGTCCGGGCACCGCGTACTGCTGCGGCACGGTCGGCTGCTGGTACGGGTTGGGGTGACCGGGCTGCTGGGCGTATCCCTGCTGCGGGTAGCCCGGCTGCGTCGGCGGCTGCTGCGGATAGCCGGGCTGAGGCTGCTGCGGGTAGCCGGGCTGCGTCGGCGGCTGCTGCGGATACCCGGGCTGGGCCGGCGGCTGCTGATACGGGTTCGGCTGCTGGTACCCCGACTGCTGGTAGGGGTTCTGACTCTGGTCCTGCGGGTTCTGCTCGCCCCCGGGCGGCTGCTGTCCTGGCCACATGGCCAGTAACCATAGAGGTGCGGGGGCCGCTCGACCACGCCCGCCCCCGGGCGGCGGGCGGGCGGGGGATGGCCAAGGCTGCTACTCGCGGGTAACATCACGGTCCATGAGCGCAGACCAGATGTCCGTCGGCGAGATGCTCGCCGCCACGGTCCCCATGGCCGGAACCCTGAACCTGGAGTTCCTGGAGACCACCGCCGAGCGCGCCGTCGTGCGCCTCCCGGACCAGCCCGCCTACCACAACCACGTCGGCGGCCCGCACGCCGGAGCGATGTTCACCCTCGCCGAGTCCGCCAGCGGCGCCATCGTGCTCGCCGCCTTCGGCGACCAGCTGAGCCGCGCGGTCCCGCTCGCCGTCAAGGCCGAGATCGGCTACAAGAAGCTGGCCATGGGCGTCGTCACCGCCACCGCCACCCTCGGCCGCCCCGCCGCCGAGGTCGTCGCCGAGCTCGACGCCGGACAGCGCCCGGAGTTCCCGGTGCGGATCGACATCACCCGCGAGGACGGCGCCGTGACCGGCGAGATGACCGTCGTCTGGACGCTTCGGCCCCACGGATAGGCCTCCGGCCCGCTCGCCATCGTGTGGGCACGGACCTTCGGAGTGATCGAAGGGCCGGCGTGATCGAAGGGTCTGCGTGACCGAGCCGCCGTGAGACCCGCGACGACGGGTTCCGGGCGTCCGGTCGCACCGACGCGAAGGTGCGACGCAGGGCGTGGGGACCGTCGTCCGGGCCGCGGCGCGCTTCGTGTTCCGCCGGGAACCCTTGGAGCCCGAGTGGGCGACCGGGACCTGTCCGGCCGATCGCTCGGAGATCGCCGAGGCGTTCACGGGCAGTCGTCGATGCCGTCGGCCCGCTGGAACGAGGGCGCACGGAGACGCCGAACGGCAGGACCGTATCCTGAGCGGGCGCCCCAGGCGCTGCCGACGCGTCGCAGCCGTCCGTCGCCGCCGGGCGCGGCCCACGCCGGGCACCGGGTGCCCGGTAGACGAGGGGGAGTCGACAGTGATCGGTCTGGCCGCAGCGGGAGGAGTGGCCCTGGTCGAATTGGGCATGGCCCTGACTCCGGGACCGAACATGATCCACCTCGCCTCCCGCGCGATCACCCAGGGCCGCAGGGCGGGCCTCGTCAGCCTGAGCGGGACCGCCGTGGGATTCCTGTGCTACCTGGTGGCCGCGGCCGCCGGCCTGTCCGCGTTGTTCGCCGCCGTGCCGCCGGCGTTCACGGCGGTCAAGCTCGCCGGGGCCGCCTACCTGGCCTACCTGGCCTGGACCATGCTCAGGCCCGGTGGCCGCTCACCCTTCGCTCCCGCCCAGGGCCTGCCTCCCGTCTCCGACGCCCGCCTGTTCTCGACGGGGCTCTTGACCAACCTGCTCAACCCCAAGATCGCTCTCATGTACGCCGCCCTCCTGCCCCAGTTCATGGAGGCGCAGGCGGGTCCGGACTGGGCGCAGCTGCTGCAGCTCGGTGGCGTGCAGATCGTCGTGGGGATCTCCGTGAACGCTCTCGTCATGCTGGGCGCGGCACGGCTGTCGGGGTTCCTGGCGGCCCGGCCCCGCGTGATGGCCGCCCAGCGGTTCGCGGCAGGCGGTCTGCTCGGTGTCTTCGCGCTGCGCACGGCCCTGTCCCGTACGCCTGTCTCGGCCTGAGCCGTGCGCGTGCGTCCCTGAGACCGGTGCTCCGCCGAGGCGGCTGCGGCGTCGACAGGCCGTGACGAAGCGGCCGGCGCACTCGTACAAGCCGCGGCGCTCGTGCATTTTTCGCCATACCCCTGGCCCGTGGCTGGTTTCAGGTGCATGCTGTCGGCACGGCCTCCCCGCCACCCCCGTCGGGGGAACCGCCACGGCCCCGTCTGTAGCTGCGAGCACGGCGGGGCCGCGCGGCCGTTCGCATCCGGACCCGCCCGTCGGCCCTACGGGGGACGGCGACCGGCGGACTAGGGCCTGTCTTTCGGATCAGGCCCTAGGCCGCGAGCTCCTGCTCGGCGTCCGTCGCCTCGGCCCACGCGGCCACGAGCACCTGATAGATCCGCTGCTCGTCGGCCGTCAGTGAGCGGCGCTGTTCGCCGGCACGGGCCCACAGGGTGCGGATGGCATCGTTCAGGGCTGCGGGGCTGGGGGTCTCTCTGTGCGAATCGAGCATGAGTCAAGGCTACGGCCAGGGTCCGACAAGAACCCCGCTCCGGTGACGTGGGTTCCGCCACGTCACCGGAGCGGGCCCCTTGCGAGCGGCGCGTCGCCGAAGGGAAGCCGGGCGCCCGGCACGGAAGGGGAGCGTCGACGCCGCGCCGGCTGCCGCACGCCGCCCCGGCAACCCTCCGGGGTGCGGGGGCGTCCGTATGGGGGGCGGCGCTCGTCGAGGGCCCCGTCCCACCGGCCGGGGTAGGCTTCGACGGCGTGCCCGTCGAGGTGTGTCCGGGCCATCGAGCAGCTGAGCAGCCGATACGGGAGGAAGCGCGTTGCACGTCCAGGAGTGGCTGGAGACGATCCCCGCGATCGCCGTCTACGTCCTTGTGGCGGTGGTGATCGGGCTGGAGAGCCTGGGCATCCCGCTCCCCGGCGAGATCGTGCTCGTGAGCTCGGCGCTGCTCGCCTCGCAGCACGGCGACATCAACCCGTACGTCCTCGGCGCCTGCGCCACCGCCGGCGCGATCGTCGGCGACTCGATCGGATACGCGATCGGCCGCAAGGGCGGACGGCCGCTGCTCGCCTGGCTGGGCGGGAAGTTCCCCAAGCACTTCAGCGAGGCCAACATCGGGCTCGCCGAGAACTCCTTCCAGAAGTGGGGCATGTGGGCGGTCTTCTTCGGCCGCTTCATCGCCCTCCTCCGCATCTTCGCGGGACCGCTCGCGGGCGTGCTGCACATGCCGTACTGGAAGTTCCTCATCGCCAACGTCCTCGGCGGCATCCTGTGGGCCGGCGGCACCACGGCCGTCGTCTACTCGGTCGGCGTCGTCGCCGAGGCCTGGCTCAAGCGCTTCTCCTGGCTGGGCCTCGTCCTCGCCGTGCTGATCGGCGTCGCCTCGATGCTGGTCGTCAGGAACCGCGCCAGGAAGGCGGCGGCGCAGCGGGCCGAGGCCGCGGAGCCGGAGCCGGTCCCCGTGACGGACTGAGCGCGGACCGCACGCGTACGGAACGGAGGGCGGCACCCCGGACGGGTGCCGCCCTCCGCCGTGCGGTGGGGCGCCCCTCGTGTCGTGCGGTGGGGCGCCCCTCGTGTCGTGCGGTGGGGCGCCCCTCGTATCGTGCGCGGTGCCCGCCCTCCGCTCCGTGCGGTGGGGGCGCGGCTCCCGCCGGCGAGGTGCCCGCCCCCTCCGCCGTGCCGGGCCTCAGTCCTCGAAGGCCTCGGCGTGGCCCTTGGCGAGCTGCAGGTACATCTCGGCGTTCAGCCGGATCCCCGCCTTCTCCTCGTCGGTCAGCGGGCGGCGCACCTTCGCGGGGACCCCCGCGACCAGCGAGCCCGGCGGGATCTCCATCCCCTGCGGGACGAGCGCCTGGGCGGCGACGAGCGAGCCGGCGCCGATCCGGGCCCCGTTGAGGACGGTCGCCCCCATGCCGACGAGCACGTCGTCCTCGATCACGCAGCCGTGCACGGTCGCGTTGTGGCCGACGGTCACCCGGTCCCCGATCGAGACGGGGAAGCCGGGGTCGACGTGGACCGTGCAGTTGTCCTGGACGTTGGAGTCCTCGCCGATGGCGATCGGACCGCAGTCCGCCCGCAGCACCGCGTGGTACCAGATGCTGGCGCGCGCGCCGAGCGTGACCTCGCCGAGCACCACGGAGGTCGGGGCGGTGAAGGCGGTCGGGTCGATCCGCGGCTCCTTGCCGCCCACTCCCTTGATCAACGCCTCTGTCATGGTTCGCTCCTGATCGTCGGATCCTGGGATCGTCAGCCGTCGTGTCACGCCCGGGGGTGCCCCCGGGCGCAGCCTATGCCGTGCTCATGACGGACATCACAGCGCACCGCACTGATCAGGTACGACGGCTCCGACTACGGTGGCCGGGTGCCCAGGAACAGAAACACGTTCTCATCCCTCGCCGCCTGGCGGCGCAGGCTCCTCGCCCGTGCCGTACAGGGCGGCTGGCGCTGGGTGCAGCAGGCCGGCTCCGTCACCGCCGAACACCCCGGGAAGCTGCGGTTCCGCCGCCTCGGCGCGGGCACCCGGCTCGCCTTCCCGCAGGGCACGGTCTTCGGCGAGCCGTGGATCGAGATCGGCGCGTGCTGCATCATCGCCGAACAGGTCACGCTGACGGCGGGGATGCTGCCGGACCTCGACCTCGGGACCGACACGGTCCTGACCCTGGGGGACGGGGTCGTCCTCGGGCGGGGCAGCCACGTCATCGCCGACGCGAAGGTGACGATCGGCTCGGACACCTACTGCGGCCCGTACGTCTACATCACCTCGACGAACCACAGTTACGACGACCCGGACGAGCCCGTCGGCCGCCAGTGGCCCCGCTCGGAACCCGTCTCCATCGGTCCCGGCTGCTGGCTCGGCACGGGCGCGGTGATCCTTCCCGGCGCGCGCCTCGGCCGCAACGTCGTCGTCGCGGCGGGCGCGGTGGTGCGCGGCGAGGTCCCGGACCACTCGGTCGTGGCGGGCGCCCCCGCCAAGGTCGTCCGCAGCTGGGACCGGGAGAACGGCTGGCAGCCCCCGCTCCGCACCCCCGCCCCCATCCCGATCCCGGAGCACGTCACCCCGGAGCAGCTCGCGGCGCTGGCGGTCTGGGAGGCCCGGCGCACGGGCAGCTCCGAGTCCGTGCCCTCGTGAGCCGACGGGGGTGACCGGCACCGGGGGGTGTCCTGCCGACCGGGCCGGGCGCCCGCCCATCAGCCGCGTCAACAACGCTGCGGGTCGATGCACCTAGCCCGTGGCCAGGAGGACCGTGCCCACCAGGGCGAGGCCCGCGCCCGCGGCCTGGACGGCGCGGAGGCGTTCCTTGAGGACGCCGCGGGCCGCGAGGGCCGTGACGACCGGATAGAGGCTGGCGAGGACGGCGGCGACGGTGACCGGACCCTGCTGCGCGGCCATCGCGTACGTGCCGTTGGCGGCGACGTCCGCGAGACCCACGAAGGCGAGGGCCGGAAGCGCGGCGCCGACGGTCCGGGGCCCGCCCTCGGGGAGCGCGCGGCCACCGCGGCGCACCGAGGCGTACAGGGCTCCGCCGCCGACCAGGACGTTGGTGACGCGCTGGACGAACAGGGCGAGGAACAGGCCCGTGACGGTCGTGGACGCCTCGGCGATGAGCGCCATCACCGAGCCGAAGCCGAAGGCGGCGACCAGGGTCAGCAGGACCGCCTGGCGCTGGACGGGCGCCCCGCGCAGCTCCGGCCCGCCCGCGAGCACCACGCCGAGGATCGCCACGCCGATGCCGGCGAACTGGAGCAGCCCCGGCCGGTCGCCGACGAGCAGGCCGACGGAGACGGGGACGACGACGCCGAGGGAGCCGAGCGGGGAGACCACGCCCATGGGGCCGAGCGCGAGCGCCTTGTAGAAGGCGAGCATGGCCGCCGGGCCGACGACGCCCGCCCCCACCGCGTACCAGAGCTGGGGCCCCGCCTCGGTCCAGGCGCCGGTCGCGAGGACGATCGTGCCCAGGACGAGGACGGCGAGGGTCTGGGAGACCACGACCACGGTGAGGGCGGGGATCCGGCGGGTGAGGAGTCCGCCCCCGAAGTCGGCGAGGCCCCAGAGAAGGCTGGTGGCCAGGGCGAACAGGGCGGTCATGGATCCTCGCAAGGGCGTGCGGCAGTACAGTGCGGTGAACGGTCGGGTGCACCCCACCGTAGTTCAGTTCATTGGACTCTGTCATCCAGAATATTGGACGGAATGTGTCGGACCTCGACCAGCTCACGCAGTCGCTCGCCCGGAACCTGAAGCGCTGGCGCAAGGAGCGGGGATTCACCCTGGACGCGCTCGCCGCACGCGCCGGCGTCAGCCGCGGCATGATCATCCAGATCGAGCAGGCCCGGACCAATCCCAGCGTCGGCACCACCGTGAAGCTGGCCGACGCCCTGGGCGTCTCCATCACGACGCTCCTCGACTACGAGCAGGGCCCCCAGGTCCGGCTCGTCCCGCCCGGCCAGGCCGTCCGGATGTGGTCCACCTCCGCCGGCAGCCACACCACCCTCCTGGTCGGCACGGAGGCCCGCGGTCCGCTGGAGCTCTGGTCCTGGACCCTCATGCCCGGCGACGGCACCGCCTCCGACCCGCACCCGGAGGGCACGGTCGAACTGCTGCACGTCACCGCCGGCACGCTCACCCTGGTCGTGGACGGCGAGGACCACCCGCTGCCCGCCGGCACCTCCGCCGTCTTCGAGGCGAACGTCGCGCACACCTACCGCAACGACGGCGACGAGCCGGTCGAGATGACGATGGCCGTCTCCATCCCGCCCGTACGCTGACGCGCCCGCCGCCCGTACGCAAGGCGTCGCCCAGGTCCCGCCGCCCGCACGCTGAGACGGACGCCCCCGAACCGGGCGGCGGTTGTTAGCGTGAGGCGCATGCGCGCACCCATCGGAGACTTCGACGACGCCCGACCCGCCCCCGACTGCCTCGACCTCCTGACCGGCCCCGTCGCCGCCGCCGTCCGTGCCTGGACGGGACCCGTCCCGGCCGACCGGGTGCTGTACGTGGACACCGACCCGGCCATCGCCGACACGGCCGTCTTCGTGGAGCACCACGGGGCCGAACTCCTCGACGCCTCCGCCAACTGCGTGGTCGTCGCGGGCAGGCGCGGGGAGACGACGACCCTCGCCGCGTGCCTCGTGAAGTCGGCGACCCGCGTCGACGTCAACGGCCTCGTCCGCAAGCACCTCGGCGCCCGCAAGGCCTCGTTCGCGCCGATGGACACCGCGACCGGCGAGACCGGCATGGAGTACGGCGGGATCACCCCGCTCGGCCTCCCGGCCGACTGGCCGCTGCTCGTCGACGCCGCCGTCGTCGACACCGAGTGGGTCCTCGTCGGCAGCGGCCGCCGCCGGGGCAAGCTCATCCTCCCCGGCAAGGCCTTCGCCCAACTCCCCGGCGCCGTCGTCCTGGAGGGCCTCGGCGTCCCCGTCGGCTGAACCTCCGGGCACTCAGCCCAGGCGCGGTATCTCGATGGCGGGGCACCGGTCCATGACCATGTCGAGGCCCGCCTCGCGCGTGCGGGCGAAGGCCTCGTCGTCGATGACGTCCAGCTGGAACCAGACCGCCTTGGCGCCGATCGCGACGGCCTCGTCGGCGACGGCGCCCGCCAGCTCGCTGTTCACGAAGACGTCGACGACGTCCACCGGGAACGGGATGTCGGCCAGCGAGGCGTAACCCTGCTCGCCGTGGACCGTCTCCGCCTTCGGGTGGACCGGGACGATCCGCTTGCCGAAGCGCTGGAGGACCGCCGCCACCCCGTACGCCGCACGGGCCTGGTTCGACGAGAGGCCGACCACCGCCCACGTGTCGCCCGTGGACGTCAGGATCCGCCGCACCGTCTCCGACGCGGAGTACGCGGTGGGGTCCGTGGTCGTCGTGTCTACGCTCATCGCTTCTGCTGCCTCTCGTCGGTGCGGTCCGTCCACCAGGAGAACGAGCCGCGACGGGCCGGGATTCCCGTGCGCGCGCCCCGGCGGCCCCGGCGTCCCCCTCAGGGGCACCCCGGTCACCTCGCGTCGGCCCCCTCCGGGAGCGCGGGGCCGGCGGGGGGAGGTGCGCCGGGAGGGCGCCGGAGGGGGCCGGGCCGGACGGCCCGTAGGCTGGTCGGATGCAGGAGCAGTACCGCACGCTGGCCCGCGAGGGTGTGCACGAGACCGAGATCAACCGCTCGCGCTTCCTCTGCGCGCTCGCGCCCGTCGCCGACGAGCGCGAGGCGCAGGAGTTCGTCGCACGGATCCGCAGGGAGCACCCGACCGCCAGCCACAACTGCTTCGCGTACGTCCTCGGTGCCGACGCCTCCGTGCAGAAGGCGAGCGACGACGGAGAGCCGGGCGGCACGGCCGGCGTCCCCATGCTCCAGATGCTGCTGCGCCGCGAGATGCGGTACGTCGCCGCCGTCGTCACCCGCTACTACGGCGGCGTGAAGCTGGGCGCGGGCGGCCTGATCCGCGCCTACGGCGGGGTGGTCGGCGAGGCGCTCGACGCCCTCGGCACCGTCACCCGGCAGCGCTTCCGGCTCGCCACCGTCACCGTCGACCACCAGCGCGCGGGCAAGCTGGAGAACGACCTGCGGGCCACCGGCCGCGCCGTCCGCGAGGTGCGGTACGCCGACGCCGTCACGATCGAGATCGGCCTTCCCGACGCGGACGTGCCCGCCTTCCGCGGCTGGCTCGCCGACGCCACGGCCGGCACGGCCTCCTTCGAACTCGGCGGCGAGGCGTACGGCGACGCGTGAGACGTCACACGTGACGCACCTCACGTGACGGGCCGTCAGCGGCGTCCCGCGCCCGACGCGGTGCGGCCGGACGCAGGGGCCCGCCCGGCCGCACGCGCTCCCGTGGACGGGCCGCACCCACCCGCCCGCTCGGGATAGCGTGGTGCGCGCACACGAACGGGAACCGGCGGCGAGGAGCAGGACACATGCGGGGTGGGGCGGCATCGTGAGGCTCCTGCACACCTCGGACTGGCATCTCGGCCGGTCCTTCCACCGCGTCGGTCTCCTCGACGCCCAGGCCGCCTTCCTCGACCACCTCGTGGCGACCGTCCACGCGCACGACGTGGACGCCGTCCTCGTCGCCGGGGACGTCTACGACCGGGCCGTGCCCCCGCTGCCCGCCGTCGAGCTCTTCGACACCGCGCTGCACCGCCTCGCCGAGGCCGGGGTGCCCACCGTCATGATCTCGGGCAACCACGACTCCGCCCGCCGCCTCGGCGTCGGCGCCGGACTCATCGAGCGGGCCGGCATCCACCTCCGTACCGACCCCGACGGCATCGGCACCCCCGTCCTCCTCTCCGACGCCCACGGCGAGGTCGCCCTCTACGGGCTGCCCTACCTCGAACCCGTGCTCGTCCGCGAACGGCTCGGCGCCGGGAAGGGCGGCCACGAGGCCGTCCTCGCCGCCGCCATGGACCGGGTCCGCGCAGACCTCGCCCGCCGACCCGCCGGCACCCGCTCCGTCGTGGTCGCCCACGCCTTCGTCGCGGGCGGCGCGCCGAGCGACAGCGAGCGGGACATCACGGTCGGCGGCGTCGCCGCCGTCCCCGCCGGGATCTTCGACGGCGTCGACTACGTCGCCCTCGGTCACCTCCACGGCAGCCAGACCCTCACCCCGCGCGTCCGCTACTCCGGCTCCCCCCTCGCCTACTCGTTCTCCGAGGCCGACCACCGCAAGAGCATGTGGCTGATCGACCTGGGCCCCGGCGGTCCCGACGGGGCGATCACCGGCGACGCACGCCTCGACTGCCCCGTCCCGCGCCCCCTCGCCCGCATCCGGGGACGGCTCGACGACCTCCTCGCCGACCCCGCGCTCACCCCGCACGAGCAGTCCTGGGTCGAGGCCACCCTCACCGACCCCGTGCGGCCCGCCGAGCCCATGGCCCGGCTCGCCGAGCGCTTCCCGCACACCCTCAACCTGGTCTTCGACCCCGAGCGGACCTCGGACGACCCCGGCGCCTCCTACGCCCAGCGGCTCCGGGACCGCAGCGACCAGCAGATCGCGGAGGACTTCGTGGCCCACGTGCGCGGCGGCGCCCTCGACGGCGCCGAACGGACGGTCCTGTACGGCGCGTTCGACGACGTCCGCGTCGACACGGCCGAGCGCGAGGTGGGCCGGTGAGGCTGCACCGCCTGGAGATCACCGCCTTCGGCCCGTTCGGCACCACGCAGAGGATCGACTTCGACGCGCTGTCCTCCGCCGGCCTCTTCCTCCTCCACGGGCCGACCGGCGCCGGCAAGACCTCCGTCCTCGACGCCGTCTGCTTCGCCCTGTACGGAAGCGTGCCCGGCGTCCGCCAGACCCCCGGCACCTCCCTGCGCAGCGACCACGCCCCCGTCGGCACGTACACCGAGGTCCTCCTCGAACTGACCGTGGGGGACCGGCGGCTGGAGATCACCCGCCGCCCCGCCCAGCAGCGGCCCAAGAAGCGCGGCGGCGGCTTCACCACCGAGAAGGCGCAGACCTGGCTCCGCGAGTACGACCCGGCCACCGGCGAGTGGGCCGGCCTCAGCCGCTCCCACCAGGAGACGGGGGAGGAGATCACCCAGCTCCTCGGCATGAGCCGCGAGCAGTTCTGCCAGGTCGTCCTCCTCCCGCAGGGCGACTTCGCCCGCTTCCTGCGCGCCGACGCCGAGGCCCGGGGCAGACTCCTCGGCCGTCTCTTCGACACCCGCCGCTTCGCCGCCGTCGAGGAACGCCTCGCCGAACTGCGCCGCACCGCCCAGCAGCAGGTCGAGGACGGGGACGCGCGGCTGCTCACCCTGGCCCACCGCATGACCCAGGCCGCCGGCGGCCTCGACGCCGCCCGCACCCCCGTCGAGGGCCGGCCGGGCGACCCCGGGCTCGCCGACTCCGTCCTCACCTGGGCCGCCGTCGCCCGCACCGAGGCGCGTGAAGCCCTCGACATCGCGGACGTGCGCCTCACCGCGGCCGAGGCCGCCCGGGAGGCCGCGCGCGCCGCCCTCGACGCGGAGAACGACCTCGCCGCCCGGCAGGCCCGGCACGCCGACGCCCTCCGGCGCCGTGAACGGCTCACCGAGCAGGTCCCCGAGCGCGACCGCCTCCAGCACGCCCTCGACCGGGGCCTCAAGGCCGACCGGGTGGCCCCCGCCCTCGGACTGCGCCGCGACGCCGAGCGCGAGCACGCCGCCGCGCACGCCGCCCGCGAGCGCGCCCGCGCCCTGCTGCCCCCCGACCTCGCCGAGGCCGGCGCCGAACACCTCTCCGCCCTCGAACACCGACTGCGCGAGGAGCTCGGCGGCCTCGAAGCGGCCCGCCGCGCCGAGCGCCGCGCGGCCGCCGTCGCCGAGGAACGCGCCGTACTCGCCCGGGAGGCGCGCGCCGACGAGGACGTCCTCCGGGACGCGGCCGACTGGCTCGCCGGCTGGGAACCGCGCCGCACGGCCCTCGCCGAACGCGTCGAGGCCGCCCGCGACGCCGCCGCCCGCGCCGAACACCTCGCGGGCCGGCTGGAGCCCGCCCGCCGCAGGCTCGCCGCCGCCCGCCGCCGCGACTCCCTCGCCCAGGACGCCCGGGCGGCCGAGGCACGCCTCGCGGAGGCCCGCGAGCGGCGCAACGCGGCCCACGAGAGCTGGCTCGACGTCAAGTCCCGCCGCCTGGAGGGCATCGCCGCCGAACTCGCGGTCGCCCTCACCCCGGGCGACCCCTGCCAGGTCTGCGGCTCCACCGACCACCCGGCCCCCGCCCGCACCACCGCCGGCCACGTCGACCGCGCCACGGAGGACGCCGCCTACGCGGCCTACAGCCGCGCCGAGGAGACCCGCACGGCCGCCGAACGCGAACTCGCCGTCACTCGCGAGTCCTGGTCCGCGGCCCGCACGGAGGTCCTGGCGGGTGCCGAACCCGGTGCGTCCGATCCCGAGGCGGGCGAACTGGCGGGCGAGGTCGAGGAGTTGGCCCGGCTGCACGCCGAGGCGCACGCGCTCGCCGGGCAGACGCACGGCGCGCGCGAGGCACTCGCGCGGGCCGAGCGGGAGCACGAGGAGCGGGTGGCCGCGCAGCGCGAGGCCGAGCGGCGGGTCGCCGCCCGGACCTCGCGACGGGAGGCGCTGGAGCGGGAGCAGTCGGCGCTCGACGAGGAACTCGCCCGGGGACGCGGCGCGTTCGCCGGCGTGGCCGAACACGCCACCCGCCTGGAGCGGCGGATCGCCCTCCTGGTCGACGCCGCCGGAGCCGTACGCACCGCCGAACTCGCCGCCCGGCGCCTCAAGGAGGCCGACGACCGGCTCGCCGACGCCGCCTACCGGGCGGGCTTCGCCACCCCGGCCGAGGCCGCCGGCGCCCTCCTCGGCGAGGGCGCGCGCCGCGACCTCCAGCAGCGCGTGGACGCCTGGCGGGCCGAGGCCGCCGCCGTCGCGGACCGGCTCGCCGAGCCCGGCACCGCCGAGGCCGCCGCCCGGCCGCCCGCCGACCCCGCCGCCGCGGCGGCCGCGCACACCACGGCCGAACGCGCCCTCCGCGAGGCCGACTCCGCCCTGGCCGCCGCCCGCGAGCGGGCCACCGGACTCGCCGGGCTCTCCCGGCAGGCCCTCACCGAGGTCCGCCGCCTCGGGCCGCTGCGCGAGGAGTACGACCGGGTGGCCCGGCTCGCCGCCCTCACCGCCGGCACCTCCGCGGAGAACGAGCGCCGGATGCGCCTGGAGTCGTACGTGCTCGCCGCCCGGCTCGAACAGGTCGCGGCGGCCGCGAGCGCCCGCCTCCAGCGCATGTCCTCGGGCCGCTACACCCTCGTCCACTCCGACGCCCGCTCCGGCGGCAAGCGGTCCGGCCTCGGCCTGCACGTCGTCGACGCCTGGACCGGCAACGAACGCGACACGGCCACGCTCTCCGGCGGCGAGACCTTCTTCGCCTCGCTCGCGCTCGCCCTCGGCCTCGCCGACGTCGTCACCGACGAGGCCGGCGGCGTCAGGCTCGACACCCTCTTCATCGACGAGGGCTTCGGCAGCCTCGACGAGCAGACGCTCGACGAGGTCCTCGACGTCCTCGACTCGCTGCGCGAGCGGGACCGCAGCGTCGGCATCGTCAGCCACGTCGGCGACCTGCGCCGCCGGATCCCGGCCCAGCTGGAGGTCGTCAAGGCACGACAGGGCTCGGCGGTGCGGCTGCGCACCGGAGGGGACGCGCTCAGCGGCTGAGGGAGCGGCGGGGCAGCGGCGAGGAGTAGACGATGCTGGTGGTCACGGCGCCGAGCGTGGCGACCTTCCCGGTGATCCCCTCCAGGTGCTTCATGGAGCGGGCCGCGACCTTGAGCACGAAGCAGTCGTCGCCGGTGACGTGATGGGCCTCCAGGACCTCGGGCGTGGTGTCCAGCAGGTCGTGGAAGGGCTTGTAGTTGCCGTGCGGGTAGCGCAGCCGCACGAAGGCGAGGATGGGCAGGCCCAGGCGGTCCTGGTCGACGATCGCCGTGTAGCCCGTGATCACCCCGGCGTCCTCCAGGCGCCGCACCCGTTCGGTCACCGCGGACGGCGACATCGACACGGCGCGGGCGAGCTCGGCGAAGCTGGCGCGGCCCTCGGACTGGAGCGCTTCGAGGATGCGCCAGTCGGTGGCGTCCGGGGTGTATGCGGTGCTCATGGGGGAGAGCGTGCAGGGGAATCCCCGGTCGATCAAGCGATCGGCCGGGGATTCTCACCAGGCGAAAGGCTCAGAGGCGGGAGATCTCGTCCACCAGGTCGTCCAGGCCGAGGGGCCCCTGCGAGAGGGCCGCCATGTGCCAGGCCTTCGCGTCGAACGCCTCGCCGTGCGCGGCCCGCGCGTTGGCCCGGCCGAGCAGCCATGCGCGCTCGCCCAGCTTGTAGCCGATCGCCTGGCCGGGCATGGAGAGATAGCGGGTCATCTCGCTCTCCACGAACGACGGCGGGCGGCTGCTGTGCAGCTGGAAGAACTCCTGGGCGAGCTCCGGCGTCCACCGCTCGCCCGGGTGGAAGGGCGACTCCGCGGGGATCTCCAGGCCGAGGTGCATGCCGATGTCCACGATCACCCGGCACGCGCGCATCATCTGGCCGTCCAGGTAGCCGAGGCGCCGCTCCGCGTCGGGCAGGAAGCCCAGTTCGTCCATCAGGCGCTCGGCGTACAGCGCCCAGCCCTCCGAGTTCGCGCTGACCTTCCCGATGGTCGCCTGGTAGCGGGAGAGCCGGTCGGCGACGTGCGCCCACTGCGCGATCTGCAGGTGGTGGCCGGGGACGCCCTCGTGGTACCAGGTCGACACCAGGTCGTAGACCGGGAAGCGGGTCGTGCCGTCCACGGGCAGCCAGGTGCGGCCGGGGCGCGAGAAGTCCTCGGAGGGACCGGTGTAGTACGGCGCCGCGGCGCCGCCGGGCGGCGCGATCCGGGACTCCACCCGCCGTACCCGCTCCGCGAGTTCGAAGTGGTGGCCGTCGAGCGCCTCGATCGCCTCGTCCATCAGCTCCTGGAGCCAGACCCGGACCTCCTCCACGCCCTCGATGTGCGTGCCGTGCTCGTCGAGGTGGGCGAGCGCCTCCCAGGGGCCCGCGCCCGGCAGGATCCGCTCGGCCTCGGTCCGCATCTCGCCGAGGAGCCGGTGGTACTCGCTCCAGCCGTACGCGTACGCCTGGTCGAGGTCCAGATCGGTGCCGTTGAAGAAACGGGTCCAGCGCTGGTAGCGCTCGCGGCCCACCGTGTTCGGCGCGTCGGCCACGGCCGGGGCGTACACGTCCCGCATCCAGTCCCGCAGCGCCCCGACGGCGGCGGTGGCGCCCTTCGCGGCCGTCTCCAGCTCGGCCCTCAGCTCCCCGGGGAGCGTGGCGGGGCCGGCGGCGGCGAACTCCTCGAACCAGCCCGGCTTCCCGTTCTCCCCGCCCGCCCACTCGGTGAGCTGCTCGACGAACGTGGCGGTGGGGCGCGGGCCGCCGAAGAGCCTGCGCTCCAGGCCCAGCGCGAGGGAGGCGCGGTAGCCGTCGAGCGCGGCCGGGACCGCGCGCAGCCGGGCGGCGACGGCCGTCCAGTCCTCCTCGGTCTCCGTCGGCATGACGGTGAAGACGATGCGGACGCTGTGGGCGGGCGAGCGCATGTTGCTGACCGTGCGGAGGTTCTCCTCGGCCTCGTGCATGGCCAGTTCCGCCGTCAGCCGCTCCCGCAGCAGCCGGGCGCAGCGCCGCTCGGCGTCGCTGTCCGCGCCCGGTGCCCGCTCGGCCTCGTCGAGCCGGGCGAGCGTGCGGCGGGCGAGGTCGGCCACCGCCCGCTGGCCGGCGGGCGAGAAGTCCGGCAGCAGTCCGGCGCTCTCCTTGACTCCCAGGTACGTACCGGTGATCGGGTCGAGGGCGATGAGTGCGTCGACGTGGTCGTCGGCGACCTGGCGGGGCAGCGCGCTGCTGGAAGTGTCTGGCATGGGGGTCATCCTGGCGCCTCCGGCGGGCCCGCGTCACCCTCGTCAGGCCTCAGTCGGCTGACAAGGAAGGGCCGGGGGAGGGCGGCAGCAGAGGGCCGCATTCCCACTGCTGGAAGATCAGCCGGGTCTCGACGCGGGCCACCTCGCGGCGCGAGGTGAACTCGTCGAGGACGAGACGCTGCAGGTCGGCGGGGTCCGCCACGGCCACGTGGACGAGGTAGTCGTCGGGACCGGTGAGGTGGAACAGCGCCCGGGACTCGGGGAGGGCCCGGATCCGGTCGACGAACGGACCGATCAGTTCACGCCGGTGGGGGCGGACCTGGACGAGAAGCAGCGCTTCGAGTCCACGCCCGAGTTTGGCCGGATCCAGTCGTAGCTGGTGTCCGAGGATCACCCCGGTGCGGCGCAGCCGTGCCACCCGGTCGAGGCAGGTGGAGGGTGCGACCCCGACCTCGGCGGCGAGTTCGCGGTAGGTGCTCCGGGCGTCGTTCTGCAGGAGGCGAAGAATGTGCAGATCGACCGCGTCCAGTACGACAGAATCGGCCATCTGGCGAACGTAACACGGTGAAGTGACGCTACTTCCCGGTATCCGTTCACAGTGCCGCCATGGACGCCATGGATCACGGCCTCTCGGTCATCCCGAGGGCCCTTGCCACCGAAGCCGTGCACGCCGGCCGCGAGGACCTCGCCGGACTCGGACTGCACGCCCCGCCGATCGACCTGTCCACCACCTACCCCTCGTACGACGCCCGGGCCGAGGCCGCCCGGATCGACGAGTTCGCCACCACCGGTGCCCGGCTCGACGGCCCGCCCGTCTACGCCCGGCTGGACAACCCGACCGTGGCCCGCTTCGAGGAGGCCCTCGCCCGTCTGGAGGGCGCCGAGGCCGCCGTCGCCTTCGCCAGCGGCATGGCCGCCGTCACCGCCGTGCTCCTCGCCCGGGCGAGCCAGGGGCTGCGGCACGTCGTCGCGGTCCGTCCGCTGTACGGCTGCAGCGACCACCTCCTCGACGCCGGGCTGCTCGGCACCGAGGTGACCTGGACCGACCCGGCGGGCATCGCCGACGCGATCCGGCCCGACACCGGCCTCGTCATGGTCGAGTCGCCCGCCAACCCGACGCTCGCCGAGGCCGACGTCCGGGCCATCGCCCACTCCTGCGGCTCCGTCCCGCTGCTCGTCGACAACACCTTCGCCACGCCGGTGCTCCAGCGCCCCGTCGAGCAGGGCGCGCGCATCGTGCTGCACAGCGCCACCAAGTACCTGGGCGGCCACGGCGACGTCATGGGCGGAGTCGTCGCCTGCGACGAGGAGTTCGCCCGTACCCTCCGTCAGGTCCGTTTCGCCACCGGCGGGGTGCTCCACCCCCTCGCCGGATACCTGCTGCTGCGGGGTCTCTCCACCCTGCCGGTACGGGTCGGGGCGGCGTCCTCGACGGCCGCGGAGCTGGTCCGGCGGCTCGCCGTCGACCCCCGCGTCGCCCGCGTCCACTACCCGCGGATCGGCGGGGCGATGATCGCCTTCGAGGTGTACGGGGAGCCGCACGACGTGATCGCCGGCGTGCGGCTCATCACCCCGGCGGTCAGCCTCGGCAGCGTCGACACCCTCATCCAGCACCCGGCCTCCATCAGCCACCGGATCGTGGCCGAGGGAGACCGGCGCTCCGCGGGCGTCAACGACCGGCTGCTGCGGATGTCGGTGGGCCTGGAGGACGTCGAGGACCTGTGGCGCGACCTGACCCAGGCGCTCAGCGCTCCGCCGGCCGGGTCCCTTCGCGCGGCTGCTCCTGCCGTGCCCGGACAGCCGGTCGCGACGCCGGGGACAGCCGGGCGGTGATCACCAGGGTGCCCTCCTCGATCTGGTAGTCGAGGGGGAGGTTCAGCGCCCGCATCGCGGCCACCATCCCCGTGTTGGAGGACTGCGTCACGGCGTACACGCTGTCGCATCCGGTCTCCTCGGCCATCGCCACCAGTCGGCCGAGGAGCTCGGAGCCGATGCCGCGCCGCTGCCAGTCGTCCTCGACGAGGAGGGCGACCTCCGTCTCGTCGCCGTCCCACAGCAGGTGGCCGAGGGCGACGAGGCGGCCGGAGGCCGTCTGCACGGCGAGGGTGCGGCCGAAGCGGGGGCTGAGCAGGTGGTCGAGGTAGCGGTCGGCGTCGCCGACGGGGCCGTGGTAGCGCAGCCCCAGGGTGCGGGCGGAGCAGCGGTCGTGCATGGCGCGCGCGGCGGGCAGGTCGCGCTGGTCGGCGCGGCGGACGGTGATCTCGTTGCCCTCCGGCAGGGTCAGCACGTCCTGGCTGCGCGGGACGCGGGGCCCGAGCCGGGCGTCGAGCTCGACGAGGGCGCGGGCCCGGGCGAACTCGGTCGGGGTGAAGGGCAGATGGGGCCGCTCGACGACGAGGGTGCCGCCGTGCGGGTCGCGCAGCCGCATCACGGTCTCCTCCAGGACGCCTTCGACCGGGGCCTGTTCACCGGTGGGGCGACCGGTCAGCGAGACCGCCGGCACCGAGTGGAGGGTGCAGCGGCCGAGGAGCTGCCGCAGCGCGAGCGGCAGTTCGGCCGCGTCGAGCGCGGTACGGGTGGCGAGCCCCAGGACCCGGGTGGGGGCGTCCACCAGGTCGTGGGCGTCGGCCCGCTCGGTCCAGGTGTCGCGGCCGCCGGCCGCTGCCGTCTCGCGGGCGAGGGCCCGCGCGGAGAGGCCGGCGGGGGCGCGCAGCAGGAACTCGTCGACCGTGCCGTCGGCGAGCGGATGGGTCTGGAGGGTGAGGATGTCCACGCCCAGGCGGGCGAGGGCCGTGCACAGCGCGGCGAGGCTGCCCGGCGTGTCCGCGACGGTGGTCCGCATCCGCCACAGCGTCGTCTCGGCCGGCGCTCCGGACTCCCCCTCCGTCTCCTGGTCGTTCTCCGGGGACCTGCTCGGGGCCGGCACGTCCGTGGTGGGGCGCCCGCCGGTGTGACCGGCGGGCGGGGCATGGTCGGCATGACTGCGCCTGCGCGCCCACCAGGTGTGGAACGCGGCGGTGGCGACCAGCGTGATCGCGGAGAAGACCAGGAGGTAGGGGCCGTCGGGGCCCTTGACGATGGTCTTGGCGATCGTGTCGGCCACCACCACGGCGGTGAACAGGGCGGCGAGCTCGATCAGGTCGTGCCGCCAGTGGTGCGGACTGCGGGCGCTCTTCGAAGACGTCACATCGGTCATGACTTCACTGTGACCCAGCGGTGTTGCGTGATCGCGAACGCTTTGTGACTGACGGGTTAAGTGCCGATCTGTTGACTTAAATTCCGATTCGGACCGTTTCTGGCAGAGGCTGATCGACCCCCTGACGGAGTGCGCCCAGCAGCCGCCCGGCCTGCACCACCAGCTGCGAAGAACCCCGCCCCGAGGCGAGCGTTTCGAGCCCGGCGACCTCCCCGCGGGCCCCGCACCGCTCCACGCAGTCGGCGGCCACCGCGAGGACCTCGCCGAGCCCCCGCACCGGCTGCGCCGGGGCGAGCACCTCCGGAAGCATCGCCTCCAGCACTATCCAGACCGTACGGTACGCACCCGTGGCGGCCGCCGTCCGGGCCGCGTCCGCCAGCCGGTTCGGCTTCACCGAGCCCTCCGCCACCAGCCACGCCAGCTCCGTGCCCAGCCGCCGGGCGTTCAGCTCGCCCCGTGCCGCCAGGACGAGCACGCCGTCCACCGCGCGCAGCCGGTCGTCCGCGTCCACACAGCCGAGACCGAAGGCCAGGGCCAGCAGCACCGCACGGCCGACCGGCCCGTCGGCCTCGACCAGCGCGGTCAGCGGCTCGGCCGCGCCGCGCGAGTCCTCCTCGACGCAGTGCGCGAGGGTCGGCAGAAGACAGGCCGCGAGCAGCTCGCGGTCGGCCGGCAGCACCGGGGCCCACTGCGCCCGGCCCTCCACCCGGTGGCGGCAGCGGCGGGAGGCCGCCTCCGGAGCGCCGCCGAGCCACTGGAAGGCGGGCGGGAACTCCGCCCGGACCGTCCGGTGCTCGCCGAGATCGACCACGATCCGGTCGATCGGCCACCACCTCTCCGACGTCCCGTCCTCGTCCCGGGGGAGGAACCGCACGGTCGCCCCCACGGACGTCTCCTCGCGCAGCCAGGCGGCGAGCCGCCGGCCGGCCGGAGTGCCGAGCGCCGCCGCCTCCTCGGCCGCCCGCCCGGCCGACGGGTCGGCCCGCAGCACCCGCACCAGGGCCTGGGCGAGATCGGCCGGAGCGGGCTCGGCACCGGAGTCCCGGTACTCCCGCAGCCGTTCCACCAGGACCCGGGGATCGATCGCCCCCGTGCTCCAGGTCGGCGTGGCGAGGAGGAACGGCAGCGCGTCCGTGCCGACGAGGCCGGCGGCCTCCCGCAGCCGGGCGTCGAGCACCCCCGACAGGGCCTCGTGGAGACAGGAGCCCGGGCCGGGGTCCCGGTCCCGGTCCCGGTCCCGGCGGAAGTCGACCGGCGCCGGATCCAGCAGCCCCGCGAGCACCACGTGGATCCCCTGGGCCTCGCGCGTGGGGGAGTGGGCCCCCTGCTCCCGGTGGGACCGGGGAAAGGCCTCCCGCACCGCCTCCACCACGGCCGCCCGGTCCCGGTGCGCATGCCTCACCAGACCGTCGAGCGCCCGCTCGAACGCCGCGGGCTCCTCCGAGAGCCGCTTCACCACCAGCTGCGCCACCAGCTCCTCGACCGTCGTCGCCGGGGGCGCGAGCCGCTGCGCCTCCGGCAGCGGCGGCAGGATCTCCTCGTACGGAAGAGCCGTCCCCAGCCCCAGGTCCGCGCCGAACAGCTCCTCGGCGGCCTGCCGGTGCATCGGGCTCAGCAGGCCGGCGGCCTCCGCGAGCTCGCGCCGCACCTCGGCGTCCACGGACGGCAGATGACGGCCGACCAGCTTGAGGGCCCGCTCCTGCACACCGGTGTCCTCGCTCCCGAAGGCCTCCGTCACGGCGGGCAGCAGCTCCCCGGCCGCGCCCGGCTCCTCGGCCAGCACCCTGCCGACCAGCGCCAACTGGGCCCGCACCAGCTTCTTCTCGGTACGGAAGAGGACACCGGCCGTCATCTCGGCCAGCGCCCCGGCCGGCAGCGCCCCCGCCGAGGCGAGCTCCGCCAGCACGTCCTGCGCGTACCCGGCGACGAGCGAGGGCGCGTCGGACGCGATGCCGACCCAGTCCGGGATCCGCTCCCGCAGCTCCTCCGCCTCCGGTTCGAGCAGCCGCACCACCTCCAGCGGGAGGCGCAGACTCCGGGCGGGGCCGCCGCGCAGCAGCCGGGACACGCACACGTCCAGGACCCGGGCCCGGTCCAGGACCCCCTCCTCGACGAGCGTCAGCAGGGCCGTGGGCCAGTACCTCCGCGGCCGGCGGCCGAGAGCACGGGACGGCGGCTCGGGGGGCTCGGCCATCGCGAGGGCGTGGGCCACCAGGACCGGCGTCTGCGGATCCTCGCGGAGCCGCTCCACGAGCCGGTCGTCGGTGACGTGCCGGGTCCAGGCGGTGACGTAGCCGTCGGTGGGCGCAACCGTGTACCCGGAGCGGGCCACGAGCCCGTGGAGCAGCGTGTAGCTGTTCTCCGCCACCGCCCGGCGCCCGGCCAGACGCCCCGCCAGGTCCGCCGCCCACTCCGGGTCCCGGTCGCCGAGCGCCCGGAGAACGAGGGCGCCGTCCTCCTCCCTGATCGGCAGCTCGCGCGCGCCGAGCCAGCTCGCGGCCGCCGCGGCCGTCGGGAGGCAGCCGGCGCCCGCCGCGTACAGCGCGCCGCGGACGAGGTTCGGCAGGGGCGGGGGCGGCGCCCACTTCCCGGCGCGCACCTCCGCGCGCAGCGCCTTGAGGCGGGTGAGCGCGACCTTGCGCGCGGCGGCGTCCAGCGGCTCCAGAAGGCCCGGCACCGCCTCGGCCCGCCCCTCGCGCACGGCGGCGAGCAGCTCCTCGACCCCGGCCCGGCCCCTCCCGCCGCCGGTGCCGCCGTCGGCACCGGCCGGGGCGTCGTCAGCCGTGTGGCTCACCGCGCCGTCGTTCTCGTCGGTCGCCGCTTCCCCGGCCGTCCCGGTCGCCATGCTCTTCCCCGTCCCGTTCTCCATGGTGCTCCCCCGCAGTCCGCCGGAGCCCGTGGGCTCCGGCGGGGACGGGCGAAGACAGGCGAGCGCCTGTACGGATCGCGTCATGGGTACGACGGTAGGACCCCGCACCGACAATCACCCGGGACGGACCTCCGCACGCCTCTGACCTGCGGTTACTGTCCGACCTGGCCAGGCTGGAGCACCTTGCTGAACAGCACCGTGCCGCCCTCGGCCCGCAGCCGTACGGTCAGCTCTCCGCTGTGGCCGTCGACGTCGACCTCGCCGAAGTACTGCGGGCTCTCCATCGGCGACAGGTTCCCCCGCTCCGGCGCCCGCACGAACACCCGCTCCGGGCCGAACGTGGCGTCCAGGGCGCTCGCCGGGAACCCGCCCGCCGCCAGCGGCCCGGACACGAACTCCCAGAAGGGGGCGAAGTCCCGGAAGGCCGCCCGCTCCGGCGCGTAGTGCTGCGCCGAGGTGTGGTGGACGTCCGCCGTCAGCCACACCGTGCCGGTGATCCGCCGGTGCTTCACGAACCGCAGCAGCTCCGCGATCTGGAGCTCCCGGCCCAGCGGAGCACCCGGATCGCCCTGCGCGACCGCCTCGAAGTTCGCCGCGCCGTCCGGGACGACCAGGCCGATCGGCATGTCCGCCGCGAGCACCTTCCACACCGCCCGGGACGCGGCCAGCTCCCGCTTGAGCCACGCCAGCTGCTCGGCGCCGAGGATGCCGGTGGTGTCGTCGGCCTGACGACCGGGTGAGTTGGCGTTCCGGTACGAGCGCATGTCGAGCACGAACACGTCGAGCAGCGGCCCGTACCGCACCACCCGGTGCATCCGCCGCTCGCGCCCCTCCCCGCGCGCGTGGAGCGTGGAGACCGGGAAGTACTCGCCGAACGCCCGCGAGGCCCGGGCCGCCAGGACGTCCACGTCCTTCTCCGTGTAGCGGGGGTCGTCCAGGATCTGCCCCGGGTACCAGTTGTTCCGCACCTCGTGGTCGTCCCACTGCACCACCGACGGCACCTGTGCGTTGAAGGCCCGGACGTTGTGGTCGAGGAGGTTGTAGCGGAAGTTGCCCCGGTACTCGTCGAGGGTCTCGGCGACCTTCGACTTCTCCGGCGTCGTGACGTTCCGCCAGACCCGTCCGTCCGGCAGGGTCACGCTCGGCTGGATGACCCCGTCGGCGTAGATCGTGTCGCCGCTGCACAGGAAGAAGTCCGGGTCGAGCCGGCGCATCTCCTCGTACGCCCGGAAGCCCCCGATGTCCGGGTTGATGCCCCAGCCCTGCCCCGCGATGTCCCCGGACCACAGGAAGCGGACCCCGTCGCGGCGCCGGTCCGGGGCCGTGCGGAAGGTGCCGAGGACCGGCTCGCCCGCCCGGCGCGGATCGTCCGGGTCGAGGAGGGTGACCCGGTAGTGGATCTGCTCGCCGGCCGGCAGGCCGCGCAGCGCGGTCGTGCCGGTGAAGTCCGTGCCCGGGCCGATCAGCGGCCCGAAGTGGCGGCGCGCGTGCCGGAAGGACTCGGTCGCCGACGTCTCCACGAGCATCCGCGCCGGCCGGTCCGAGCGCACCCACACCAGACCGGAGGAGGCCGTGACGTCACCCGCCTGCACGCCCCACTCGGCCCGGGGCCGCCCCGAGAGCGCGAACGCGGGGGCGGCGAGACCGGTGCCGCCGAGGGCCAGCGCCGCCGAGGCGGCCAGCGAGCCGCGCAGAAGGCCGCGCCGGGCGGGGGAGGGTGAAGAGCCGGACAGGGAAAGGGACATGAAAGGGCCTCCGGGGTCGGTCGTTCCGGTCGCGGGCGGCGCGCCGTGTCCGTGCCTGCCGGCTCGGGGCGCGCCGCCCCATGCCTAACGGCCGGGTGCGGCGGCCACACGAACCCCGCGTGAACAGATCGCCCTCCTGGCGGCTGCGGAGCTCGGATCCTGGATCCAGGGCATGGCATCCCAGACCCAGGTCATCGCACCTTGGACCCAGGACATCGGATCCCGGATCCAGGACATCGGATCCCGAAACCCCGACCCGGACCCCGCCTCATTCCCTCCCGCACCCCTCCGCCACCAGCCTGACCCCGGTGCCGATGGCCGAAGGGGCCAGGTGCGCGTACCCGATGACGAGCCGTACGTCCCCGTCGGCCGGCCGGGCGGTGCCGTACTCCTCCAGAGACCGCAGTGCCACTCCCGCCTCCGCCGCCCGCGCGAGGAACCGCTCCGGGGGTCCGAACCGGGCCGGTACGCGCGCGATGACGTGGAGTCCGGCCGCGATGCCGCTCACCCGAGTGCCGGGCAGGTGCTCCGCGAGGGCGGCGAGCAGCGCGTCCCGCCGCTCCCGGTAGGCGCGTTGGCAGCGGCGCAGCTGACGGTCGTACCCGCCGCGCCTCACGAACTCCGCGAGGACGGCCTGGTCGAGCACGGGATTGCCGAGGTCCATCGTCCGCTTGCGTTCGACGACCTCGTCGAGCAGCGCCTCCGGGACGAGCATCCAGCCGAGCCGCAGTCCGGGGGCCAGGGACTTGCTGACCGAGCCCGTGTAGGCGACCCGCTCGGGGTCGAGTCCCTGGAGCGCGCCGACGGGGGCGCGGTCGTAGCGGAAGTCGCCGTCGTAGTCGTCCTCCAGGACGTAGCCGTCCACGGCGCGCGCCCAGTCGAGGAGCGAGGCCCTGCGCTCCGCCGACCAGCTGATGCCGGAGGGGAACTGGTGAGAGGGCGTCACGACGACCGCCCGCACCCCGGAGCCGGCGAGCGGCCCCGGCCGCAGCCCCTCCTCGTCCAGCGGCAGCCACACCGTCTCCAGGCCGGTCGAGGCGAACAGGCGCCCGTGCTCCGGGCTGCCGGGATCCTCGATCCCGACCCGACGCAGTCCACGCGCGCGCAGGACGAAGCCCAGCAGCGTCGAGGCCTGCGCCACGCCCGAACAGACCACGAGCCGCTCCGGATCGGCCACCACTCCCCGCCGCCGCGCCAGCATCGCGGCCAGCGCCTCGCGCAGCTCGGGGAGGCCGCGCGGGTCCGGGTAGCCGAGCGCCGGGTGGGGGAGCCGCGTGAGCACGGACCGCTGCGCCGCCGCCCACGCGCTCCTGGGGAACAGCGACAGGTCGGGGGTCCCCGGGCGGAAGTCCACCCGGACCCCGGGCTCCCCGGCGGCCAGGTCACGGGCTCCGGGCACGGCCGCTCGGGCCGCGCCGCCCACCCAGGTCCCCGCCCCCCGGTCGCTCCGCAGGTATCCCTCGGCCGTCAGCTGTTCGTACGCCTCGGTGACGAGGCCCCGCGAGACGCCGAGGTCGGCCGCGAGCGCGCGGGTCGACGGCAGTCGCGTCCCGGCCGCGAGCCGGCCCGAACGCACCGCCTCCCGCAGCGCCTCCTGCAGGGCCCGCCCCCGCCGCCGCGCCGGAGCGCCGGCGGCCGGCAGGAGCAGCTCCCAGGCCGCCTGGCCCTGGCTTCTCATCTCACGCGGCCCTTCTCGCCGTCCCCGCGCCGGGGCTCCTCGGTCCGTCCCGGTGGGACCCATGATGCCGGGGCCCGTGATCCGGCGGCTACGTCGATCGGGTGCATCGGCGGTGTGGCGTCCGCCCGTTCCGGGGCCGGTCGACTGCCATGGACGGGTGAGGGGACGCACGGGCAGCGGCCTGTTGGCACGGATCGCGAACCGGCGCGAAGCCCGGAGCGGGAGCCGGAGCGGCGCGGGCGGATCCGGAGCAGGGCGATCGGACCGCTCCCAGTGGCCCGTGCTCGTGGTGGCCGTGCTGCCCGGTCTGGCCGCGATGCTGGCGCTGTTCTTCACCTGGCGGGAAGTACGGGTCACGGAACAGGGTCAGCTCACGAGCCGGTTCAACGACGCGATCACCAACCTCGGCTCGCCGTCGCTCGACGTGCGCTTCGGCGGCATCTACGCCCTCGAGCGCATCATGCAGGACTCGCCGCGCGACCAGCCCAGGGTCGTCCAGGTCCTCTCGGCGTACGTGCGCCGCCACGCGAGCGTCCCCGCGACCGGGTTCGTGAAGGAGCCGGAGGAACCCGGGGAGGGCGGGGAGGCACCCGAACACCGCCGCCCGACGACGGACGTGACCGCCGTCGTGAACGTCCTGGCCCACCGCTCCCCCCGCCACGACGCCGGCGTCCAGGTCGACTGGAGCCGGGCGGACCTCCGCGGCCTGTCCCTGACCACCTGGGCCTTCGAGGACATCGCGAAGGTGCCCGAGGGCGGGGCGTTCCCACGCGCGCGTGCGCCTTTCGCCTACGTGAACCTCGAAGGCGCGGACCTGCGCCACGCCGACCTGTCGGGGGTCGACCTGCGGAGCGCGTTCGCGGGCGAGGCCAACCTGAGCCGGGCGCAACTCCTGCGCGTCGACCTCGGCGAGGCCGACCTGAGCTCGGCCGACCTGACCGAGGCGAACGTCATGGAGACGAACCTGGCCGGCGCGGACCTCAGCGGTGCGATCCTGCGAGGGACGTTCCTGGCGACGACGGACGTGCCCTTTCCCGTCAAGGGGGCCGATCTGTCCCGCGCCGTGCTCTGGGACGCGGATCTCACCGGCGCGAACCTCGGCGGAGCGACGCTGACGGGAGCGATCCTCGCCGACGCCGATCTGACGGGCGCGTCCCTGGTCGGCGCCCGTCTCCGCGGCGCACGGTTCAGCGCGGCCGACAGGTCGCTGCAGGCCGAGGTCGTCGCCGGCACCGTGGCGGAGAGTGCGAACCTGACCGGAGCCGACCTGCACGGCGCCGATCTGCGCGGAGCCGATCTCCGCGAGGTGAACCTGACCCGGGCGAACCTCAGGGGCGCGGACCTCACCGAAGCGGACCTCAGGGGGGCCGAGCTGACCGGAGCCGAGCTGGCCGGCGCACGTACCGAGGGGGCCCGCGGGCTGCCCGGCCCCGACGTGCCGCACCGATCCGGACCGGCGGCCGGGCCCGGCTACCGCCGCACGTCCAGGGAGAGGTGAGCGGACAGCGCGCGCAGGAAGCCGGGCGCGTCGAACATCTCGCCGGCCGAGGCGACGCCGGTCGTCCGGGTCCGGCCGGTGAGGATCCGGTGGACCGCCTCCACCGCGAGCGGCGCGCTGACGGCGTAGATGTCCCGGCCGGTGGCGACGGCCCGGCGCTCCGCGCCCCCGGAGCGGACGAGGACGTCCACGAGGAAGGTCTGCGCGGACCGGCCGCGCTCGTCGACGGCGGCCGGTGCGGGCGCGTCCGGCGCCGACAGGTCCCGGGCCGCGTCGACCGCCATGTACGTCCGTACCTCGGGCACCGCCACGTGGCTGGGGACGGTCACGACGTCGGCCATGGTGAACCCGCCGATGACGGGCCGGGTGCCCATGGGGGCGGGGAAGGGCCACTCCAGGACGGGGAGCGCCTCGTCGTGGTACTCCAGCCGGCCTCCGGTGTACCGGACGTGCCGGCCGCCGCGCCGCTCGCGGGAGACCTTGCCCGCCGCGAGGGTCCCCGCCGTGGGGTGCCAGCTGCTCAGTCCGTACGCGACGTGCACCTCGTCGGCCGTCCTCCAGTCGCCCATGGCCGTGGTGACCAGCAGGTCGCCGAGGCCGCCGTAGAAGGCCATCGCGGGGACGACCGCCGTTCCCGCGGCGCGGGCCCGGTCGGCGAAGCGCGCGAAGGCGTCGGCGTTGGCCTCGATCTCGGCGGCCACGTCCACGTACGGGATCCCGGCGCGCAGCGCGGCCTCGATCACCGGGGCACCGGTCACGGCGAAGGGCCCGGCGCAGTTGACGACGGCCGCCGCCCCGGCCAGCGCGCGGTCGAGCGAGGCGGGGTCGTCGACCGACGCCGGGCGGACGTCGAGCCCGCCGTGGGACGCGGCGAGCGTCCGCAGCCTGCCGGCGTCGCGGCCGGAGAGCACCGGCACGAAGCCCCGCTCCAGCAGTTCCGCCACCACGAAGCGCCCGGTGTGACCGTAGGCGCCGAACACCGCGACCGTCCGACCCGATTCCATGACCTCTCCCGCCGTCCCCTGTTATCGAATGTTCAACTACAGCCATCCTGGCGGCCGTTGCGGCCGACCACGAGTGTCCGGAACGCCATGCCCCGTACAATTACGGACATGGGTACGCTCGCGCTCGCCGTCACCGACGGCATGCTGCACTTCGAACTCTCCCTCGCCCACGAGGTCTTCGGCTCCGCCCCGGACGCCGTCACCGTCCCCTGGTACGACGTGACCGTCTGCGGACCGGGCCCGGTCTCGGTCGAGCGGTTCCGCCTGGAACCCGACGGCGGGCTCGACCGGCTCCCGTACGCGGACACGGTGATCGTCCCGGGCTGGGCCGACGTCGACCGGGAACCGCCCGCCGACCTGGTCGACGCGGTGCGCGCGGCCCACGAGGCGGGCGCGCGCGTGGCCTCCCTGTGCACGGGCGCCTTCGTCCTCGCCGCCGCCGGCCTCCTCGACGGACGGCGCGCCACCACGCACTGGGCGCACACCGGGACCCTGGCCGGGCGGTACGCGCGCGTGGAGGTCGATCCGGACGTGCTCTACGTGGACGAGGGCACGGTGCTCACCTCCGCCGGCAAGGCCGCCGCGATGGACCTCTGCCTGCACCTCGTCCGCCTCGACCACGGCTCGGCGATCGCCAACACGGTCGCCCGGCGCCTGGTCGTGCCCCCGCACCGGGACGGCGGACAGGCCCAGTTCGTCACCGCACCCGTGCCCACCCGGCGGGACCACCCGCTCACCGAGCTGCTGCCCTGGGCGGTCGAGCGGCTCGGTGAACCGCTGACGGTGGAGGACCTGGCCCGCCGGGCACGCATGAGCTCACGCCACCTGGGACGCCACTTCCGGGCCGCGACCGGCACCACCCCGCTGCAATGGCTGCTCACCCAGCGGATCCGCCGTGCCCAGGAGCTCCTCGAAGCCACCGACGACAGCGTCGACGCCATCGCGGAGGCCACCGGCATGGGCACCGCCACCACGCTCCGCCGCCACTTCAACCGCACCGTCGGCGTGCCCCCGGACACCTACCGCCGCACCTTCCGCTCCCGGAGCGGACCCGCCGGACGCGTCGAAAGTGGTCCCCGATGACGTGACGGAAGTGGACCTCAACCCGGGCCGCGTGGCTCCCTAGCGTCGGAGGCATGAACGCGAACGCCCTGCGCGGGGTCCTCCTGGTGACCCTCGCCTACGCCCTCGTCGGCGCCTCCTTCACCGCCAACAGCCTGCTCGGCGCCTATCCGTACGCGGGCGGGCAGGCCCTCCGTTACGGCGCCGCCTGTCTGCTCCTCCTCCCGCTGCTCGGCCGTGGCGGACTCGCTCCGCTGCGGCTCCTGACCGCCCGTCACCTGCTGCGGCTCGCCGCCCTCGCGGCCGTCGGCATGGTCGGCTTCAACCTCGCGGTCCTGGCCGCCGAACGCACCGCGGAGCCCGCCGTCCCCGGCGTCCTCGTCGGCTGCGCCCCGGTCGTCGTCGCCGTCCTGGTCCCGCTCACCGAGGGCCGCAGGCCCGCCCCCGCCGTGCTGTACGGGGCGCTGCTCGTCGCCGCCGGCGCCTTCACCGTGCAGGGCTGGGGCCGGACGGACCCGGCCGGGATCGGCTGGTCGGTCGCGGCGCTCGCCGGTGAGGTGGGATTCACCGTGCTGGCCGTCCCGGTGCTGCGGGTGCTCGGGCCGAAGCTGCTGACGGCCGCCGTGTGCGGGATCGGCGCGGTCGAGGCGGCGCTCGTCGGCCTGGTGGTGGACGGCGCCGGGTTCGTGCGGATGCCGACGGCCGTGGAGACGGGGGCCCTGATCTGGCAGGCGGCCCTGGCCACGGTCGTCGGGTTCGTCCTCTTCTACATGGGCGTCCAGCGCATCGGCATGGAGAGGGCCACTCTCTACACCGGGGCCATCCCGATCGCCGCTGCCCTGAGCGCCGCCCTGGTCGGAGGCGCCGTCTTCGGCCTCCCCCAGGCGGTCGGCAGCCTCCTCGTCGGTGCCGGAGCCGCCCTGGGGACGGGGCTGTTCACCCGCTCGTCCCGACCCGGCTCAACGGCTGCCGTCCAGGATCACGCGCGCGACCAGGGCGGGGTCGTCGTTCATCGGCACGTGGCCGCAGCCGGGCAGCCGGACCAGGCGCGCGGCGGGCAGGGTGCGCTTGGCGCGGACGCCCTGGCGGCGCAGCAGCAGCCGGTCGCGGGTGCCCCAGGCGACGGTGACGGGGACCGACGGGACGTCGTCGCGGAAGAGGGCGGCCCGGCCCGCCGCCAGCGTCTGGTGGAAGCCGGTGGCCTGCCGCAGCGCGAGGGTCTCGGCGACGACGGCCTCGGGTGACCTGCGGCCGGGTCGCGCGTAGATCGTGCTGGTGAGCGCGGTGCGCCCGGCGGCCGTGCGCGAGAGGCGCTCGATCACCGGCACCGGCAGCGACAGGGCGGCGCCGCGCATGGCCCGCAGCGTCCCGAAGGCGTAGAGCCGCTCGGCCTCCGACCAGAAGCCGGCGGGGGAGAGGGCGGTGACCGAGCGCACCAGCTTCTCCCGGCCGAGCTCCAGGGCGAGCAGCCCGCCCAGGGAGTTCCCCGCCACGTGCGGCCGCTCGAAGCCGACGGCCTCGCAGAAGGCGCCGAGCACCGGGGCGACGGTGGACAGGTCGTACGGGACGCCCTCCGGCAGCCCGTCGGAGGCCCCGAAACCGGGCAGGTCGACGGCGATCACCTCGCGTTCGACGGCGAGGACGTCGAGGACGGGCCCCCAGGCCTGCCAGTGGTGCCCGATGCCGTGGAGCAGCAGCAGGGGCTCGCCCGCGCCCCGCCGCTCGTACGTCAGGGAGACGTCGCGGGGGCCCGCCGGGGTCTCGATCGTGAACGCGATCCGTGCGGGCATGCGGGCCCCTCGCTTCCTCGTGCAGCTTCCTGGTGAACACCGGTGGGCGACACCGTCGGGCGCCACCTTTTAGACGTCCCGTCAGTAAGAATTACCGCTCAGTAGCAAGGAGTTCAAGACGGGAGCCGGAAACTGGACAGGACCGATGACGTGGGCTGGGATGGAAGCGTGCCCACCGAGACCGACACCGAGACCGACACCCTGACCGAACTCTTCGAGGAGCACCGCCCGATGCTCCTCGGCGTCGCCTACCGGATGCTCGGCCGCACCGCCGACGCCGAGGACGTCGTCCAGGAGGCCTGGCTGCGCTGGACCGCCGCGGACCGGGCCGCCGTCCGCGAGCCGCGCGCCTTCCTCGTGCGGATCACCACACGGCTCGCCATCGACCGGCTCCGCCAGGCGCAGGCGCGCCGCGAGTCCTACGTCGGCCCCTGGCTCCCCGAACCCCTCGTGACCGACTTCGGCCCCGCCGCCCCCGACAGCGCCGAGCGCGCCCTGCTCGCCGACTCCGTCTCGCTCGCGCTCCTCGTGGTGCTCGAATCCCTCTCCCCGCTGGAGCGGGCCGTCTTCGTGCTCCGCGAGGCCTTCGGCTTCCCGTACGGAGAGATCGCCACCGCCCTCGACCGCTCCGAGGCGGCCGTGCGCCAGCTCGCCGGGCGCGCCCGGCGCCACGTCGACGAGGGCAGGCCGCGCTACGACGTCGACCCGGCCGAGCGCCGCGACCTCACCGAGCGCTTCCTCTCCGCCGCGGCCGGCGGCGACCTCGGCGAGCTCCTCGCGCTCCTCGCCCCGGACGTCCGGCTCGTCGGCGACAGCGGAGGCAAGTCCAAGGCGCCGCTGCGGATCATCGAGAGCGCCGACAAGGTCGGCCGCTTCCTCGTCGCCGTCGCCCGGGACGCGTGGGCGGGGTACGAGGTGCGCTTCCCGGAGCTCAACGGCGCCCCGGCCGTGCTCGTCCTCGCCGACGGGAGGCCCGACACCGTCTTCCAGATCGAGGCGCGCGACGGGCTGGTCCAGTGCGTCCACATCATCCGCAACCCCGACAAGCTCCAGGGCCTCGCCGGCCGCGCCGACGACTGACGGAGATCACGCCGACCGGCCGGAACCCGCCCCGTCTCCCCTCCCGGGAGGCGGGGCCTTTTGCTGCGCGGGGTTCACGAGGGCGCGAACGTCCTGTGAACGATCCAGGTCAGAGGGTCACATTCAGGGCCGTTCGACAGAGGATTGGTCTTGACCAAGGGGGTGGCTCGCCTTATGGTCGCAGAGTTAGTGCAGGAACCTTTAATAAACAAGGGCGCGGAAAAACGCCGCGGGACACGGCGAATTGCGGAGGATCAGGGTGGGGACCACGCAGCTGACATCGGTACCGGAGCCGAAGTACCAGCACCTCAAGACAGTGATCGGCGAAGCGCTCGACTCGGACTTCGCGGTCGGGGAGATCCTGCCCAACGAGCGCGAGCTCGCGGCGCGCTTCGGCGTCGCCCGTGCCACGCTCCGACAGGCCCTGGAGCAGCTGGAGCTGGAAGGGCGTCTGCAGCGCCGCCGCGGCGTCGGCACCACCGTCGCCCCTCCGCGCGTCGGCGTCGACGTCTCCACCACCCAGCACACCTGGCCCGGCGTCGGCGACGACGTCTGGCAGCCCCAGGACTCCGCCGCCGACGTGGCCCCGGCCGCCGTCGCGCGCGTCCTGGAGACCGCCGCCGACGAGCAGGTGCACATCGTCCGCCGCCTCCGCATCAGCCAGGGCCAGCCGGTCGCGGCCGAGCTGCTCTACGTGCCGGCCGGCTCCGTCCCGGGCCTCAGCGCCATCGACGCGCCCGCGGGTCCCGCCCGCGCCCGCGCCGTGCTCCGCGAACTCCAGCACCTCGCCCTCGACGGCCAGGACCGCGCCGTGGAGCTCGGCTCCGCCCGTGCCGACGACGCCAAGGAGCTCGACCGGCTGCCGGGCGCGCCCGTCCTGGTCGTGACGACCCGCTACCTCTCCGCCGGGCGTCCGGCCGCCGTCTCGGTGGCCACCTACCGCGCCGACACCTGCCGCCTCACCTTCGGCGACTCGCCCGACCTGGTCATGGCCTCGTAGGACTCCCGCGCCCGGACACCGGCCCGTCGCGGGAAGACCCCTAGCGGCGGGCCGTCACCGTGCCCTCGACGGCGAAGAGCTGCTCCTCGACGTGGTCGAGGGCGAGCCGGAGGGCGCCCGTGCCCACCGCGGCCTCGCCGAGCAGGGACAGCACCACCCGGGGCGGCCGCAGGCAGAACCGGGCCAGTTCCTCGCGGAGCGGCTGGAGCACCCCGTCGAGGCCCGCCGCCCAGCCGCCGACGACCACCAGCTCGGGGTCGATGGCGAGGACCAGGGCCGCCACGTCGTGCACGAGCCGCTGGATGAAGCGGTCCACCGCCGCCTCCGCGCGCGCGTCGCCCTTGCGGGCCAGCGCGAAGACCTCGGCGACCGCCTGCTCGTCCAGCGGGTGCAGCGGCTCGTCCGTGGTCGAGAGGAGCCGCTCCGGGGTCACGTCCCGGCCGAGCAGGTGCAGGGCGCCGATCTCCCCGGCCGCCCCGCCGAAGCCCCGGTGCAGCCGGCCGCCGATCAGCGAGCCGGCGCCGGGGCTGAGGCCGGCGAGGACGAAGACGATGTCGTCGGAGTCGGTCGCGGCACCCTTCCAGTGCTCGGCGACGGCCGCCGCGTTGGCGTCGTTCTCCACGATCACCGGGCAGCGGAAGGAGCGCCGCAGCCGCTCGCCGAGCGCGAGGCCCGTCCAGCCGGGCAGCGCCGTGCCGAGGCGTACGGTGCCGTCGGCCTCCACGATGCCGGGCGTGCCGACACCGACGGCCCGCAGGTTGGACCGGGCGACCCCGGCCCTGCGCAGCACGTCGGCCACGACGGTACGCACCCGCTCCAGGCGCTCGTCCTCGGACGCCGTCTCCGACACCTCGCGGGACCCGGCGCCGATGATGCGCCCGTCCAGCCCGGAGAGCAGGGCGGCCACGCGGTGCGGGCCGATCTCGATGCCGAGCAGATGACCGGCCTCCGCGCGGAAGCGGAACCTCCGCGCCGGGCGTCCCTGCCGCCGGGCCTCGCCCTCCTCGGGCGCCGACTCGACGACGAGACCGCCCTCCATGAGGCCCTCGACGACCCCCTCGACCGTGGGCCGCGACAGGCCCGTGATCCGGGTCAGATCCGTGAGCGTGGGCGCGTCGGCGCCGCGCAGCGCATGGAGTACCACCGCGGAGTTGATCCGCCGCAGCAGAGACGGATCCCCGCCGGTCAGCCGCCCCACAGTGTGTCCTCCCAGCTCGTGCACCTCTTCGGCGGATGGTACTCAATGGGCCGGGTCGCGGCGAGTGCCGCCCCCGGGGCTGCCCCGGCGCGCGGCGCCCCGCGCCTGACGGGACGCCAACTGCCGTACGGGGCGGGGCGGGGCGGTCCCGCCGCCCCGCTCACCGCCCGCCGGGACCCGCCGGAGGAGCCGGGTCCGCGGTCCGTCCCGGAACCGTCACCCGGCCGCCGCACGGAGGCGGGCGAACTCCTCGGCCATCGTCTCCGTCGTCCAGTGGGCGTTGAGGCCGCTCGGGTTGGGCAGCGCCCAGACGCGGGTGGAGCCGATCACGCGCTCCTGCGGCCCGATCGCCGCCTTCGGCTCCCCGAAGGCCGTGCGGTAGGCGGTGACGCCGACGACCGCGAGCCAGCGCGGTTCGAGGCGCTCCACCTTCTCCACGAGCAGCCGCCCGCCCTCGCGGTACTCCTCGGGGCTCAGCTCGTCGGCCCGGGCGGTCGCCCGCGCCACCACGTTCGTGATGCCGAGCCCGTACGTCAGGAGTTCCTCCTGCTCGTCCGGCCGCAGCCGCCTCGGCGTGAACCCCGACAGGTGCAGCACCGGCCAGAAGCGGTTGCCCGGGCGGGCGAAGTGGTGGCCCGTCGCCGCCGTCATCAGTCCCGGATTGATCCCGCAGAAGAGCACGGAAAGGCCGCTCGCGACCACGTCGGGAACGACGCGGTCGCGAGCGGCCTCCAGCTCCTGCTGGGTGAACCGGGGGGTCCGGGTCAGAGGATCGCCCCGGGGGTGTAGGCGGCGGCCTCCGGGTGCTGCTTGAGGATCTCCTCGATGCGGGAGACCACGGAAGCGACCTGGTCGGCGGCGGCGCCCGTGAAGGACAGCTTGTCCGCCATCAGCTCGTCGAGCTGCGCCCGGTCCAGCGGGATCCGCTCGTCGGCGGCCAGCTTGTCGAGCAGCTCGTTGCGCTCGGCGCCCTGCTCGCGCATGGCGAGGGCGGAGGCGACGGCGTTCTCCTTGATGGCCTCGTGGGCGACCTCGCGGCCCACGCCGGCGCGGACGGCGCCCATGAGGACCTTGGTCGTCGCCAGGAAGGGCAGGTAGCGGTCGAGCTCGCGGGCGACGACGGCCGGGAAGGCGCCGAACTCGTCGAGCACGGTGAGGAAGGTCTCCAGCAGGCCGTCGAGCGCGAAGAAGGCGTCCGGCAGCGCGACGCGGCGGACCACGGAGCAGGACACGTCGCCCTCGTTCCACTGGTCGCCCGCCAGCTCGCCGGTCATCGAGGCGTAGCCGCGCAGGATGACCATGAGGCCGTTGACGCGCTCGCAGGAGCGGGTGTTCATCTTGTGCGGCATCGCCGAGGAGCCGACCTGGCCGGGCTTGAAGCCCTCGGTGACCAGCTCGTGGCCCGCCATCAGGCGGATCGTCTTGGCGATCGAGGACGGGGCGGCGGCCAGCTGCACCAGCGAGGTGACCACGTCGTAGTCGAGCGAGCGCGGGTAGACCTGGCCGACCGAGGTGAAGGCGTGCGCGAAGCCGAGGTGGCCGGCGATCCGCTGCTCCAGCTCCGCCAGCTTGCCGGCGTCGCCGCCGAGCAGGTCCAGCATGTCCTGCGCGGTGCCGACCGGGCCCTTGATGCCGCGCAGCGGGTAGCGGCCGAGCAGCTCCTCCAGGCGGGCGTACGCCACGAGCAGCTCGTCCGCCGCCGTCGCGAAGCGCTTGCCGAGGGTGGTCGCCTGGGCGGCGACGTTGTGCGAGCGGCCGGCCATGACCAGCTCCGCGTACTCGGCGGAGAGCTTGCCGAGCCGGGCGAGGACGGCGACCGCGCGGTCCCGCATCAGCTCCAGGGAGAGCCGGATCTGCAGCTGCTCGACGTTCTCGGTGAGGTCGCGCGAGGTCATGCCCTTGTGGACGTGCTCGTGGCCGGCGAGGGCGTTGAACTCCTCGATCCTGGCCTTCACGTCGTGCCGGGTGACCTTCTCGCGCTCGGCGATGGAGCCGAGGTCGACCTGGTCGAGGACGCGCTCGTAGTCGGCGAGGGCGGCGTCCGGAACCTCGATCCCGAGGTCCTTCTGCGCACGCAGCACGGCGAGCCACAGCCGGCGCTCCAGCTTCACCTTCTGCTCGGGGGACCAGAGGACGGCGAGCTCCGCGGAGGCGTAGCGGCCGGCCAGAACGTTGGGGATGCGGGGCTTCGCAGTCACAGCAGTCACGTGGACAGAGTTTACTGGTGGTTTCTGCAGGCCAGCGCCACGGTCCGGTGTGGAGCTTGCTACGAGACCCAGGTCACGCGCGCGCGTGGGCGCCCCCGCTACGCGCCGGCCGGGGGCTCGTACGGCAGCAGCTCGGGGCGCTTGGGCGGACGGCCGTCCCCCGAGGAGCGGCCGGTCAGGCGCCGTCCGATCCAGGGGCCGAGGTGCTCCCTGGCGAAGCGGGCGTCCGCGATCCGGCGGCTCGCCCAGCCGGGCCGCACGGCCGGGGGCAGCGGCGTGCGCCAGTCCTCCTCGGGCGTCAGGCCGAGCGTCTGCCACACGGCCTCGGCGACCCGCCGGTGTCCGTCGGCCGTCAGGTGGAGCCGGTCCACGTCCCACAGCCGGGGGTCGCCGAGCGACGGGGCGCCGTACAGGTCGACGACCAGGGCGCCGTGCGCGGCGGCGAGGGCGTCGATGTGGGCGAACAGCTCCTCCATCCGGGGCCGGAAGCGCTCCATGACCGGGCCGTTGCGGCCGGGGCTGCGCATGAGGACCAGCTGTCCGCAGGAGGGTGTGAGGCGTTCCACTGCCTCGGTGAGGAGGTCCCGCACCCGGACCATGTCGACCTTGGGGCGCAGGGTGTCGTTGAGCCCGCCGACGAGGGTCACCACATCGGCCTTCATGCTTGCGGCCAGGCCGACTTGCTCGTCGACGATCTGGCCGATGAGCTTGCCGCGCACGGCGAGGTTCGCGTAGCGGAAGCCGGGGGAGCGGGTGGCGAGACGGCTCGCGAGGACGTCCGCCCAGCCCCGGTAGGAGCCGTCGGGGTTCAGGTCCGACATACCCTCGGTGAAGCTGTCCCCGACGGCGACGAGACTGTTGTACGTGGCATTGATCTCCATGGCGGAGTGATCATACCGCGCGGTATGCGCGGGACGCCGAGGAGAACCCGGGAGGGGAAATCCGATGAGCGACGCGCTGCTGAGCGCCCTGGCCGAGTCCCTGGCCGACCTGGTGACGGCGGTCGAGACCTCCGACGACGAGGTCCTCGATCCCGACGCGGCCGTGAAGTGGCTGGAGCACACGGGGCACACCCTGGGCGCACTCGGCCCAGCCGACCGCCGCGCCCTCGACGGGCTGTTCCGTGAGACCGCGCTGCGCCGCCCGGAGGGGCCCCGCCGGGCGGCGCTGCTCCGTCTCCCGGCGCAGCTCGGCGTCTCCGCGGACCTCCGGCCGGCCTCGCCGACCGCGACGGCCCGGCCGTCGGCGACCGCGCCGCGGACCGACGACCCGGCCGGCGCCTGCGACGCCGTCGCCGAGCGCGTGCTGCGCTTCGCCGCCCTCGTGCGGGAGGCCGATCCCGCCACCCCGGTGCCCACCTGCCCCGGCTGGACCCTCGCGGACCTGACCCGGCACCTCGGCGCGGTCCACCGCTGGACCGATCACCTGGTACGCACCCGGGCCACCGTCCGCGTCCACGTGGAGGACCTCCCGCTCGACCCGCCGACGGACCCCGCCGCGTACGCCGACTGGCTGACCGAGGGCGCCGACACCGTGCTCACGACCCTGCGCGCCGCCGCTCCGGACCTCCCGGTCTGGTCGCCGGGAGCGGACCCGCACGCCCGGTACTACCCGCGCCGGCTGCTCTCCGAGGCGGTCGTCCACCTCGCCGACGCCGAGCTCGCCCTCCACGGCGCCGCGGAGCCGATCGCCCCCCGCGTCGCCGCCGCCGCGCTCGACCACTTCCTCACCGACGCCCCGTACGTCCCCTGGGTCGCCGAACCGCTCGCCCACCTCGACCGCGACGGCGCCGTCCTCCGTCTCGACGCCCGCGACACCGGCACCGTCCGGACCCTCGTCCTCGGCGGGGGCGGCTTCACCTGGAGCCGGGAGGACCGGGAGGACCGGGAGGACCGGGAGGACCGGGAGGGCCGAGCGGCCCGGGAGGTCCGGGGGAGCGGAGCCGCGGAGCCGACCGTCTCCGTCGAGGCGGACACCGGGGAGCTGCTGCTCCTCCTCCACCGCCGGTACGCCGCCGACGAGCCGCGCTTCGTCCGCACCGGCGACCGGGACCTGCTCGACGACTGGCTCGCCGCCACCCCGCTCTGACAGCTCTGACACGCCGGAGGGGCCCCGGGAAGCGGTTCCCGGGGCCCCTCTCGGGCTTCGAGGCGGGTCAGGACGCCGCCGGGCGTCCCACCAGCTCGCGCAGCACGTCCTCCATCGTCACCAGACCGGCCGGCTTGCCGTCCTCGTCGAGCACCGCCGCCAGGTGCGTCCGGCTGCGGCGCATCGCGGTGAGGACGTCGTCCAGCGGCGTCGCCGCCCGGACGCGGGCGATCGGCCGCAGCGCCGTCACCGGGAACGGCAGATCGCGCGGGGTGACGTCCAGGGCGTCCTTGACGTGCAGGTAGCCCAGGATGTGGCGCTCGGAGTCGAGGACCGGGAAGCGGGAGTACCCGGTCCGTGCCGCCAGCGCCTCCAGCTCCTCAGGAGTGGTGCCGACCTGCGCGTACACCACCTTCTCCGCCGGCATGACGACGTCCCGCACGGGACGCCGGCCCAGCTCCAGGGCGTCGTGCAGCCGCTCGGTGGCCCGGTCGTCCAGGAGACCCGCGTCGCCCGCGTCGGTGACCATCCGGGCCAGCTCGTCGTCCGAGAAGGTCGCGGAGACCTCGTCCTTGGTGTCCACCCGCAGCAGCTTGAGCAGCGCGTTGGCGAAGGCGTTGATCGCGAAGATCACCGGCCGCAGCGCCCGCGCGAGCGTCACCAGGGGCGGCCCGAGGAGCAGCGCGGAGCGCGTCGGCTCGGCGAGCGCGATGTTCTTCGGCACCATCTCGCCCAGCAGCATGTGCAGGTACGTCGCCAGGGCCAGCGCGATCGCGAACGAGATCGTGGCGGCCACGCCGTGCGGCACGCCGACCGCGTCGAAGACCGGTTCCAGCAGGTGCTCGATGGCCGGCTCGGCGACGATGCCGAGGACCAGGGTGCACAGGGTGATGCCGAGCTGCGCCGCCGCGAGCATCGCGGAGACGTGCTCCAGGCCCCAGACGACGCTGCGCGCCCGCCGGTTCCCGGAGTCGGCCAGGGGCTCGATCTGACTGCGGCGGACCGAGATCAGGGCGAACTCGGCGCCGACGAAGAAGGCGTTGACGACCAGCGTGAGCAGACCGATCAGCAGCTGGATCGCGATCATCGGCCGGCCTCCCCGGACTCGTCGTCGGTGTCGTGCGCGGGGGCGTGCAGGAGCACGCGCGCGGCGCGCCGGCCCGAGGCGTCGACGACGTCGAGGCGCCAGCCGGCCAGCTCCACCCGGTCGCCGGAGGAGGGGATGCGCCCCAGCTCCGTCGCGAGGACGCCCGCGAGCGTCTCGTACGGGCCGTCCGGCACGCGCAGGCCGATCGCGGCCAGCTGGTCCGTACGGGCGGCGCCGTCGGCGGACCACAGCTCGCGCCCGTCCGCGTCCTCGCCCGCCCGGACCAGGTCCGGGGTCTCGTGCGGGTCGTGCTCGTCGCGCACCTCGCCGACGACCTCCTCGACGATGTCCTCCAGGGTGACGACCCCGGCCGTGCCGCCGTACTCGTCGATGACGACGGCCATCGTCTGCCGGCCCGACAGCCGGTCGAGGAGCCGGTCCACGGTGAGCGTCTCGGGGACGAGCAGCGGCTCGCGCAGCATCTCGCCGATCCGGCGGCGGGGCCGTTCCTCGGCCGGTATCGCCAGCACGTCCTTGATGTGGGCGATGCCGACGACCGCGTCGAGGCTGCCCCGGTAGACGGGGAAGCGGGACAGGCCGGTCGCGCGGGTCGCGTTGGCGACGTCCTCGGCGGTGGCCTGCACCTCCAGGGCGGTGACCTGCACGCGGGGCGTCATCACGTTCTCGGCGGTCAGCTCCGCCAGGTTGAGGGTGCGGACGAACAGCTCGGCCGTGTCCGCCTCCAGGGCGCCCTCCTTCGCGGAGTGCCGGGCGAGCGCCACCAGCTCCTGCGGGGAGCGCGCGGAGGCCAGCTCCTCGGTCGGCTCCATGCCGAGGCGGCGCAGGATCCGGTTCGCGGTGTTGTTGAGGTGGCTGATCAGCGGCTTGAAGGCGGCCGTGAACACGCGCTGCGGGGTGGCCACCACCTTCGCGACGGCGAGCGGCGAGGAGATCGCCCAGTTCTTGGGGACCAGCTCGCCGACGACCATCAGGACGACGGTCGACAGGGCGGTGCCCAGGACGAGGGCGACCGAGGAGGCTGTTGAGGACGAGAGTCCGATCGACTCCAGGGGGCCGCTGATCAGCTTGGCGATCGAGGGCTCGGAGAGCATGCCGACGACCAGGTTGGTCACGGTGATGCCCAGCTGCGCGCCGGAGAGCTGGAAGGTGAGCGAGCGGACGGCCTTGAGCGCGCCCGCCGCCCCCCGCTCGCCGCGCTCCACGGCGGCTTCGAGCTCGCCGCGCTCGACCGTGGTCAGCGAGAACTCGGCCGCGACGAACCCGCCGCACGCGAGCGCGAGCAGGAGCGCCACCACGAGCAGAAGCACTTCGGTCATCGGTTCACCTCCGTCCCATGATCGGCCAGGGGGAGAGGGATCGCTCGATGTCGGCGGTCGGAACCACTGCTACTGGGAGGCTCGCCCATGGGCGGACGCTCACACCTTTCGGTCGGCGGGTCGGAAGGACACCATGGTAAAGGATCGGCAAAGCGGTGGAACGGTCACCCCGGTGATCACCCCGTGGCCGGGGCCGCGAGCGGCTTCACCCAGCGGCGCCAGCGCTCCTCGCGCTCGTACCCGGCCGCCGTCCACAGAGCCCGGCCCGTCTCGTTCGCCTCCAGGACCATGGCGTCCGCACGCCGTCCGCCGAGCGCGCGGAACCTCTCCTCGGCCGCGCGCAGGAGCGCGGTGGAGATGCCGCGGCGGCGGTACGAGGGCAGGACGGCGAGCCGGTAGAGGGAGGCGCGCCAGCCGTCCCAGCCGGCGATCACGGAGCCGACGACCACGCCGTCGACGAGGGCCAGGATCAGGGCCTCGGGGTCGCGCTCCACCAGCCGGGTCACCCCGTTCACGTCGTCCGAGACGGACGTGCCCTCGGCCGACTCCTTCCAGAAGGCCAGGACGGCCTCGACGTCGTCGGGAGCGGCCGGACGTATCTGCAGATCGATCATGGTCGGATCCCATCACGCGGGGCGGCGGCGCCGCCAGGCATCACCGTCGGGCCGTCCCCAGCACACAGGGCGAGGACGGCAGCCGCGGCCCCTGCTCCGGGACGTCGAAGGAGCGGTACGAGACGAGGTCGAAGCCGGCCGCCCCGATCGCCGCGAGCGGGGTGCGGGAGGTGTGGCAGCCGCCGAAGAGCAGCGGCCAGACCGTCCGGTCGAGACCCCGCTGCACCCGCGCGAGCCCGGGCGTGTCCGCCGCACCGTGCTCGAGGAACCGCAGCTCGCCGCCGGGACGCAGGACCCGCCGCAGCTCGGCGAGGACCCGCGGCACGTCCCGTACGGTGCACAGCACCAGCGAGGCCACCGCCGCGTCGAAGGCGCCGTCCGGTCCCGGCAGCGCCTCGGCCGTGCCCGGCAGCACCGTCACCGGGACGGCCGCCCGGCGCGCGGCCTCCCCGGCGAGCCGGCGCAGATGAGGCTCCGGCTCGACGGCGACGACCTCGGTGACCCCGGCCGGGTAGTGCGCGAAGTTCAGGCCGTTCCCCGCCCCGATCTCCACGACCCGGCCGGAAAGCCCGGCGAGCAGCTCCGCCCGCAGGGCGCCGAGCCCGCCCCGCGTGTCGGCCGACTCGCTGAACCGGGCGTAGAAACGGGCGAACAGGGGGTGGTGGACACGAGGAGGCGGGCCGGGGCGGGTCATCCTCGGTCGCCTCAGCCCGTCACGAAGCAGAACTCGTTGCCCTCCGGGTCCCGCATGACCTGGAAGGACCCCTGGGCGTCGGTGACGAGCCCGCCGACCGCGACCGCCCCGAGCGGCACCGCCTCCCCGGCCGCCCGCGCCGGATCGGCCACCTCCAGGTCGAGGTGGAGCCGGTTCTTCGCGGCCTTGCCCTCCGGCACCCGCTGGAAGGCGATCCGCACGAACCCCGGCGGATCCACGTACGACCAGTCGGCGCTCCGGTCGACGGGTTCGCCGCCGAGGAGCCCGGCCCAGAAGCGGACCAGCGCCGCCGGAGCGGCGCAGTCGAAGACGATCTCCTGAACGTGTGCGCGCATGCGCTCAGCCTACGGAGAGCGGTGCCGCGTGCGCCTCCGCGAACGCCTCCGCGTCCCACGCGCCGCCGAGCTCCGGTCCCAGCCAGCCGCCCGCGGCCGCCCGGAACTCCGCAGGGTCGAGCGCGCCCGAACCCTCCGGCACGGCTCCGAGCAGGGGCGCGCCCGCCGCCTCCGGCAGGTCCGCGAGGTTGCAGCGCGCCGCGAGGTCCGGCGCGGCCGGCCAGCTGCCGACGACCACGCCGAGCTGCTCGATCCCGCGAGCCCGCAGCGCCTCGCCCGTCAGGGTCGCCGAGTTGAGCGTCCCCAGCCCGGCCGGCGCCACGACCAGCACCGGAGCGCCGAGCAGCGCGGCCGCGTCGGCGAGCGTGCCGCCCTCCTCGTCGAAGCGGACGAGGAGCCCGCCGGCGCCCTCCACGAGCACCAGGTCGTGCTCCTCGGCCAGCTTCCGGGCGGCCTCGGCGACCTCCCGGGGCCCGACCGGGGCGAGCCCGGCCCGTCGGGCGGCCGTCCCGGGGGCCAGCGGCTCCGGGAAACGGCCGAGTTCGGCGGAGGCGTGCGCGCCCGAGAGCCGGACGACCTCGTCCGCGTCGCCCCGCTCGTCCGGACCGACACCGGTCTGAGCGGGCTTCAGGACGGCGACGGAGCGGCCGGCGGCGGTGGCGACGGCGGCGACCGCCGCGGTGACGACGGTCTTGCCGATCTCCGTGCCGGTGCCGCTGATGACGATGATGCCCATGGGTGTCCCTTCTTGCTGGTGTGCGGGTGCGGGTGCGGGTGCGGGTGCGGCGGGCCAGGGCCCGGAAGCCTCTGGCGCCGGCAGGGGCGCCGGCCCGGGGGGGGGGGGGGGGGGGGGGGGGGGGGGGGGCCCCCCCCCCCGGGGGGCCCCCCCCCCCCCCCCCCCCCCCCCCCCCCCCCCCCCCCGCGCCCCCCCCCCCCCCCCCCCCCCCCCCCCCCCCCCCCCCCCCCCCCCCCCCCCCCCCCCCCCCCCCCCACCCCC
>NZ_JBIAMM010000019.1:0-160808 GCF_042874095.1 Streptomyces sp. NPDC004266 | reverse complement strand
GCTGCACTCCTACAATCACCACCGCGGACACACCGCACTCGCAGGCAAACCACCCGCCAGCCGCGTCCCCAACCTCACTGGGCAATACACCTAGGGCTCGATCAGGCCCACGCGGATCGCGTAGCGGGTGAGTTCGAGGCGGTCGCGCATGCCGAGCTTCCGGAGGAGGTTGGCGCGGTGGCGTTCGACCGTCTTCGGGCTGATGACCAGGAGGTCGCCGATCTCCTTGGAGCTGTGGCCCTCGGCGACGAGCTTGAGGATCTCCTCCTCGCGTTCCGTGACGGCCCGGTCCGGCAGCGGCTCGCCCCGTTCCGCGCGGTCGAGGTACGTGCGGATCAGGGCCGTCTCCGCGCCCGGGCAGATGAACGGCTCGTCCCGGACGGCCGCCCGGCACGCCTCGACCAGATCGCGGTCGGCGACGGACTTCAGGACGTAGCCGTTCGCACCCGCCTTGAGCGCCTCGAAGAAGTACTGCTCGTTGTCGTACATCGTGAGGATCAGGATCCTCAGCTCCGGCCGGAGCCGGCTGAGCTCGCGGGCCGCCTGGAGTCCGGTGCGCAGCGGCATGGAGATGTCGAGGACGGCCAGGTCGATGTCCGTGGAGCGGGCCAGGGCGACGGCCTCCGCCCCGTCCGCCGCCTCGGCGACGACGGTCAGGTCCGGTTCCGCGTCCAGGATGAGGCGCACCCCGCCGCGCACCAGGGCGTGGTCGTCCGCGAGCAGGATGCGGGTCGGGGAGGCGGGGGGCCGGGTCCGGTCCGTCATGACGTCGTGGTCCTTCCGGTGGTCTCGCCGGCCGCGCGTCCGGTGCCTGTGGTCTCGCCGGTGGCACGTCCGTGGCCGGAGGTCTCCTCGTCCGTCCACCCGGTGCCGGTGGTCTCTCCGGTGACGCGTGCCTCGCCGGTCGTCTCCGCGGTCGCGGCTCCGGTGCTGCCGCTCCTCGTGTCCAGGCGGACCTCCGTGCCGCCGTCCGCGCCTTCGCGGACCGTCAGTTCGGCGCCGATCAGCAGGGCGCGCTCCCGCATGCCCCGGAGTCCCGCCCCCTCGGGCGCGGCGCCGAGGCCGCGGCCGTCGTCCCGTACGAGAAGACTCACCCCGCCCCCGGGCAGCGGGCGCAGCCGCAGGTCGACGCGGGTCGCGCCCGCGTGGCGCGCCGTGTTCGTCAGGCCCTCCTGGGCGATCCGGTAGAGCACGAGTTCCGTCTCCGGGCCGAGCGTCGGCAGACCCGCGTCGACGTGGAGCCGTACGGTCAGCCGGCGCGTGGAGAACTCGGAGGCCAGGGACCTGAGCGCGCTGTGCAGGCCCAGCTCCTCCAGGACGCCCGGCCGCAGGCGGCGGGCGATGCGGCGGATCTCGTCCAGGCCGGCCCGCGTGGTCTCCTGCGCCTGCTGGAGCTCCGTCCGCAGCTCGGCGGGGGCGTGGTCGGCCGCGTGCCTCAGCTGGAGGAGCACGGCGGTGAGGGTCTGGCCGACCTCGTCGTGCAGCTCCCGTGCGATCCGTCGGCGCTCGGTCTCCTGCGCGGACAGCACGCGCGCGGTGCTCGTGGCCCGCTCCGCCTCCAGCCGGTCGAGCATCGTGTTGAACGTACGGGTGAGGTCGGCGATCTCGCCGTGCCCCGTCACGGCCGCGCGCCGGCCCGGCCGCAGCAGGTCCGCCGTGCGCATCGCGCGGGTGAGGCGCTGGAGCGGCGCGAGGCCGACGCGGAGGAGGAAGGCGTTGGCGACGAGCAGGACGAGCAGGCCGGCCAGGAGGACGAAGACCTCGCCGAGGAGCACGGGCGTGGAGACCGTGACGGGACCGAGGAGCAGCAGCACGGCGACGACGAGGACCGAGGCGTTGAGCAGGAAGAGGCGCCGGTACAGCGACACGCCGTCACCTCCTCTGCTCGTCCGTCACTCCGCACATGCCCTCTGACCTGCGGCGGGACCCATGTCCCCGCCCCATCCTGACCAGTGCGGCGGGGGCTTGTCCATCCGTGCCGGCACCCATGTCCCGAGGGGCCGGACGGATGGCACCATGCCGGGGCACCACCACCGGTCACGACACTTGGAGGGACGGGCCCGTGCCTGCTCCGCGGATGAGAACGACACCCCTGCCCGGCATCGGCGTCCAGTACGACTTCACCACGCGGGAGCACCGCCACCTCTCGGTCATCGCGCACCGCGACGGGACCCGGACCGTGAACGTCTACCGGGCCGACGACCCGGACGCCTGCGCCCAGTCGCTGCACCTCACGGAGACGGAGACGGCCTCGCTGATCGACGCGCTGATGCCCGCCCACCACAGCCCGAACGTCCTGCACACCACGGACCTGGGCCTGGTGGCCGAGCGGATCGAGCTCTCCGCGCACTCGTACTGGAACGGCCGTGTGCTCGGCGAGACGCGGATGCGCACCGAGGCCGGGGCCTCCGTCGTCGCCGTGCTGCGCCGTTCCGGGGCGATACCGTCCCCGACCCCGGCCTTCCGGCTGGCCGGCGGTGACACGCTCATCGTCATCGGCACCCGCGAGGGCGTCGACGCGGCCGCCGCGATCCTCGGTCGGGAGTGAGGGGGCGTGCACTCCGCGGTCTTCCTGATCGAATTCGGCGCCATCATCCTCGGTCTCGGCCTGCTCGGGAGGCTGGCCGGCCGCTTCCGGTTCTCCCCGATCCCGCTCTACCTCCTCGCCGGGCTCGCCTTCGGCAGGGGCGGTCTGCTGCCGCTCGGCGCGAGCGAGGAGTTCGTCGCCATCGGCGCCGAGATCGGGGTGATACTCCTGCTGCTCATGCTCGGCCTGGAGTACACCGCGAGCGACCTCGTCTCCAACCTCAAGACCCAGTACCCGGCGGGGCTCGTCGACTTCGCCCTCAACGCGCTGCCCGGCGCGGCCGCCGCGCTGCTGCTCGGCTGGGGGCCGGTCGCCGCCGTCGTCCTGGCCGGCGTCACCTGGATCTCCTCGTCCGGCGTCATCGCCAAGGTCCTCGGCGACCTCGGACGCCTGGGCAACCGCGAGACGCCCGTCATCCTCAGCATCCTGGTCCTCGAAGACCTCGCCATGGCGGTCTACCTGCCCATCGTCACGGCCCTCCTCGCCGGCGTCGGCCTCGCCGCCGGCGGCGCGACGCTCGCGATCGCCCTGGGCGTGGCCGGGGCCGTGCTCCTCGTCGCCCTCCGGTACGGACGTCTGATCTCCCGCTTCGTCTCCAGCGACGACCCGGAGAAGCTGCTCCTCGTGGTCCTCGGGCTCACCCTGCTCGTCGCGGGCGTCGCCCAGCAGCTCCAGGTCTCCGCGGCCGTCGGCGCGTTCCTCGTCGGCATCGCCCTCTCCGGCGAGGTCGCCGAGGGCGCCCACGCCCTGCTGAGTCCGCTGCGGGACCTGTTCGCGGCGGTCTTCTTCGTCTTCTTCGGCCTGCACACCGATCCCGCCAGCATTCCGCCGGTCATCCTCCCGGCGCTCGCCCTCGCCGTCGTCACCGCGCTGACCAAGATCGCCACCGGGTACTGGGCCGCGCGCCGCGCCGGGATCGGGGCGAGGGGCCGGTGGCGGGCGGGCGGCACGCTGGTGGCGCGCGGCGAGTTCTCCATCGTCATCGCCGGGCTCGCCGTCACCGCCGGAGTGCAGCCCCAGCTGGGGCCCTTCGCCACCGCGTACGTGCTCGTCCTCGTCGTCATCGGCCCCCTCACCGCCCGCTTCACCGAGCCGATCGCCACGGCGGTGACGCGCCGGCGCGGGAGGGACGGGGAGCGGGGCCCGGCCGACGCGCCGAAGTCGAGGTCCGCGGTGGGCTGAGCGACCCGGCGGCACCCGGTCGTGCGTGGCTTCCGGACGCGCCGCTCACCCGCCGAACAGCCGGAGCGAGAGCCACAGCGCCACCGTCGACGCGGCGAGGGCGGCCGGGACCGTGAGCAGTCCGAGGCGGGTGAACTCGCCGAGGGCGACGGGGTGGCCGTGCTCGTGGGCGATACGGCGCCAGAGGAGCGTGGCGAGCGATCCGGCGTACGTGAGGTTGGGCCCGATCCGGACAGGTGCGCGCTCGCGTAGGCGTGGGGTCCCGGCCGGGCGCCCATCCGGGCGGCGGTCGCGAAGACGACCGGGGTCAGCAGGACGACCGTCGCGTCCAGGCTCAGGACGGCGGTGATCGGCGAGGCCAGTCCGAAGACGGCGCCGAGCAGCCGCCGGGGGCGGCGGGCCCAGCGGGCCGTCCAGGCACCGCAGGCGTGGAAGAGCCCCTCGTCGTCGCAGAGCCTGGCGAGGACGAGGACCGCCGCGAGGAAGCCGATCACCGGTCCGAGCCGCCCGGCCTCCTCGCGTACGGCCTCGGGCGTGACCGCGCCCACGGCCGGGACGGCACCGGCGGCGGGGAGGGCGAAGGCGGCCTCGGGCAGGCGGAACGGGCGCGCGACGGCGCCGGCGAGGGTCACGGCCAGAGCGAGCACGGAGACGGAGAGGGCGAGCATGTGTTCGATGATCCGGTTCGGTCGGGGCGGGGCGCGCGCGGGGCCCCGAGGTCCCGGACCGGAGCTGATAGGGCGTCAGAACTGATCCCGTCCTGGGCTCTTGTGGACTCCGCGCCCGTCAATAAAATGTCACACACCACACAAGGGAGTCCTTCATGGCCCACGCGCACCCCCACCAGCCGGTGCGGCCCGCGCCGTCCGCGTCCCCCGTCCGGCCCGCGCACCGCGCCCGCCCCTGGCACGGGATCATGGTCGCCACCGCCCTCCCCTTCCGCCCGGACGGCACCGTCGACCACGACGCCTACGCACGGCACGTCGCCCGGCTGATCGCCAACGGCTGCGACGGCGTCGTCCCCAACGGCTCCCTCGGCGAGTACCAGACCCTCACCGACGCGGAGCGCGCCCAGGTCGTCCGTACCGCCGTCGAAGCGGCCGGGGACGGGGCCAGGGTCATGCCCGGCGTCTCCGCGTACGGCAGCGCCGAGGCCCGCCGCTGGGCCGAACAGGCCGCCGAGGCCGGCTGCGGCTCGGTCCTGCTCCTGCCGCCCAACGCCTACCGCGCCGACGAGCGGTCCGTGCGCGCCCACTACGCCGCCGTCGCCGAGGCCGGGCTGCCCGTCGTCGCCTACAACAACCCGTACGACACCAAGGTCGACCTCACCCCGGCGCTCCTCGCCCGCCTCCACGCCGACGGCACCGTCGTCGCCGTCAAGGAGTTCAGCGGCGACGTCCGCCGCGCCTACGAACTCGCCGAACTCGCCCCCGAGCTCGACCTGTTGATCGGGGCCGACGACGTCCTCCTCGAACTGGCCCTCGCCGGCGCCGTCGGCTGGATCGCCGGCTTCCCCAACGCCCTCCCGCGCGCCTGCGCCACCCTCTACCGCGCCGCCGTCGCCGGCGACCTCGCCGTCGCGCTGCCGCTCTACCGCTCGCTGCACCCGCTCCTCCGCTGGGACTCCAAGACCGAGTTCGTCCAGGCGATCAAACTCTCCATGGACCTCGCCGGCCACACCGGAGGAGCCGCCCGGCCGCCCCGCCTCCCGCTCACGCCCGAACAGGAGGCCGTCGTGCGCGCCGCCACGGAGAAGGCCCTGGCCGAGGGCCACGCGTAGGACCTCCGCTCCGCACGTCGTACGCCCCTCGGCCCCGTACGCCCCTCAACCATCCGTCCCGCCGCCCGCCCGTCCGAAGGGGACCCCATGCGCACCCGCCACGTCTACCACGCGGTGGACTCCCACACCGAAGGCATGCCCACCCGCGTCATCACCGGCGGCTTCGGCGTCGTGCCCGGCGCCACCATGGCCGAGAGGCGGCTCCACTTCGCCGAGCACCTCGACCACGTCCGCACCCTCCTCATGTACGAGCCGCGCGGCCACGCGGCGATGAGCGGCGCGATCCTCCAGCCGCCCACCCGCCCCGACGCCGACTACGGAGTCCTCTACATCGAGGTGTCCGGCCTGCTGCCGATGTGCGGCCACGGCACCATCGGCGTCGCCACCGTCCTCGTCGAGACGGGCATGGTGCCGGTCGTCGAACCGGTCACCACCGTCCGGCTCGACACCCCCGCCGGACTCGTCGTCGTCGACGTCCGCGTCGAGGACGGCCGCGCCCGCTCCGTGACCCTCACCAACGTGCCCGCCTTCTCCGTCGGCCTCGACCTCAAGGCGGACGTCCCCGGCCACGGCACGGTCACCTACGACCTCGCGTACGGAGGCAACTTCTACGCCTTCGTCGACCTCGACTCCCTGGGCCTGCCGTTCGACCGCGCCCACAAGGACGAGCTGCTCGCCGCCGGACTCGCGATCATGGACGCCGTCAACGCCGGCCCGGACCGGCCCGTCCACCCCGAGAACCCGGCCTTCGCCGGGGTGAAGCACGTCTACCTGACCGCGCCCGGCTCCGACGCGACCCGTTCGCGCCACGCCATGGCCATCCACCCCGGCTGGTTCGACCGCTCCCCGTGCGGCACGGGCACCAGCGCCCGCATGGCCCAGCTGCACGCGCGCGGACTCCTCGCCCCGCACACCGACTTCGTCAACGAGTCCTTCATCGGCACCGAGTTCACCGGACGGATCGTCGACGAGACGGCCGTGGGCGGGCTGCCCGCCGTCGTCCCCACCGTCACCGGCCGCGCCTGGATCACCGGCACGGCCCAGTACTTCCTCGACCCGGAGGACCCGTTCCCCGCCGGATTCCTGCTCTGAGCGGCTCTGAGCGGCTCAGAGTCGCTCTGGCCGCGCGGGGGCGCCCGGAGCGCTCGGGGTCGCGCGGGGGCGCTCCGGCCGGTCGGGGAAACGTGACATTGTACGATGCTCCTCCGTGACTTCTCGGAGGACGCACGATGGGTGACCTGAAGCAGTACGGCCTCGTCAGAGCCCAGGAACGGCTCCGCGACCAGGTCGGCCACGCCCTTCGCGCGGCCCTGATCGCCGGGGAACTCCGCCCCGGCCAGGTCTACTCGGCCCCCGGCCTCGCGAGCGACCTCGGCGTCTCCGCCACCCCGGTCCGCGAGGCCATGCTCGACCTGGCCCGCGAGGGCCTGGTCGAGCCCGTCCGCAACAAGGGCTTCCGCATCACCGAGGTCAGCGAGCGGGACCTCGACCAGTACACGGAGCTGCGGACCCTCATCGAGGTCCCCACCATCGGCCGGGTCACCCGCCGGGCCGGCCGGGAGCAGCTGGAGGCGCTGCGGCCGGTCGCCGAGGAGATCGTCTCGCGCGCCCGCGAGCACGACCTCATCGGCTATCTGGAGGCGGACCGCCGCTTCCACCTCGCGCTGCTCTCCCTCTCCGGGAACGAGCGGCTCGTCGAGACCGTCGGCGACCTGCGCAAGCGCTCCCGGCTCTACGGACTGACCGGCCTCGACGAGGCCGGCAAGCTCGTCTCCTCCGCGGAGGAGCACCTCGAACTCCTCGACCTGATGATCGCCGGGGACGCGCCCGGCGCCGAGGCGTGCGCTCGTCGCCACCTCGGCCATGTGCGTTCCTTGTGGGCCGACCCCGAGGCGGGCGACGAACCGGAGGTCGGAGACGGTCCGTCCTGACCGGCAGGACCCGCCTCACGCCCCTTCCGGCGGGACGATCGCCCGCTTGAGGACCTTCCCCGTCGGCCCCTTCGGCAGGGCGTCCGTGAGCCAGATCCGGCGCGGGTACTTGTACGGGGCGAGCCGCTCCCGCACATGGGCGCGCAGCTCGGCGGGGGAGACCCGGCCGCCGGGCCGCAGGACGACCGCGGCGGCGACCTCCTGCCCGTGCACCGGGTGCGGGACGCCGAGGACGGCGGCCTCCGCCACGCCCGGGTGGAGGTGGAGGACCTCCTCCACCTCCCTCGGGTACACGTTGAACCCGCCCCGGATCACGACGTCCTTGAGCCGGTCGACCACCCGGAAGTCGCCGGACGCGTCCCGGGTGCCGAGGTCGCCGGTGTGCAGCCAGCCGTCCCGTACCGTCTCGGCGGTGGCCTCCGGGCGGCGCCAGTAGCCCTTCATGACGTTGTGCCCCCGGATGACGAGCTCGCCGACCTCGCCGTCCGGGACCTCCTTGCCGTCCCGGTCCACCACCCGCATCTCCACCCCCTCGATCGGGATGCCGATCGTGCCGGGGGAGCGCGGCCGGTCGATCCGGTTCACACAGGCCAGCGGGGACGACTCGGACAGCCCGTACCCCTCCAGGACCGCGCAGCCGAAGCCGGACTCGAAACCGGTCAGCACCGCCACGGGGAGGGGCGAGCCGCCGCACAGACAGACCCGCAGCGAGGAGACGTCGTGGTCCGCGCGGTCCGGATGCCGCAGCAGCAGCCCGTACATGGTGGGGACGCCGAGGAAGACCGTGACCCGGTCCCGGGCGACGAGCGCGAGCGCGCCCGCCGGGTCGAAGCGGGCCATGAGCGTCAGACAGGCGCCCACCGCCACCGCGCAGTTGAGCCCCATCACCTGCCCGAAGGAGTGGAAGAGGGGCAGCCCGCCGAAGACCACGTCCGAGGGGCCGAGCCCCAGGACCCGCACGCCTTCGCCGACGTTGCGCCGGATGTTGCGGTGGGTGAGCTCGGCTCCCTTCGGCGCCCCGGTCGTGCCGGAGGTGTAGAGCACGACCGCCGTGTCCTCCGGGGCACGGGAAGCGGGCGCCACGCGCGCGTGGTCCGCCAACAGCGCCGTGAACGCGGCCGGTTCGATCGCGAGGTGCGGGGTGCCCGCCAGCCGGGCGCCCTCGGCCGCCTCCTCGCCGTCCCGGTGCCAGGACAGGAGCAGCGCGGCCCCGGCGTCCGCCAGACAGTGACGGACCTCGCCCGCCCGCAGCAGCGGATTGAGCGGGACGACGATCGCGCCCGCGCGCAGGACGCCGTAGTAGAGCACGGCGAACAGCGTGCTGTTCGGCAGCATGAGCGCCACCCGGTCGCCGGGACCGACCCCGCGCGCGTGCAGCAGCGCGGCGGCGCGGTCGGCGAGGTCGTCGAGCACGCCGTACGTCAGCGTCTCGGCGCCGAGACGCAGCGCGGCCCTGCCGGGATGCGCGGCCGCGCTCCGGGCGAGCAGCGCGGGAACGGTGCCGTCGTCGACGCTCATCAGCGGTACTCCTTCGAGGCCGTGCGGTGCGGAGGAAGCGGTACGGGACGGGGGACGGCGACGGCGGTCAGCAGCAGGCCCTCACGGACGAGCCAGCGACCGGGCAGCACGCGCGGAAAGGGACCGGGCCCCGCGGGCACCGGCACCAGAAGCCGCGCCCGGAACCGACCGGCGGCCCGGGGGAGCCCCGCACGCGCGCGTGCGGGCGGATGAAGGCGGTCGTCACGCGCGCGTGCCGGGGGGCGCGGGCCGTCGGGGACGTCGGGGGCGTCGGGAGCGTCGAGCCACCATGCCACCTCGGCGTCCTCGAAGCCGAGCCAGGCACCCCCGTACCCGCTCCAGGCCTTGTAGACGGACTCCTTGGCGCTGAACAGCAGCCGGTCCCAGGCGATGTCCGGCCGCCGGACGGCCAGTTCGCGCAGCCGCGCCTCCTCCGGGCCGAAGACCACCTCCTCGCGGACCCCGGACGGCAGCGGCGCGTGCGGCTCGGCGTCGATGCCGAGGCCGAGGAAACGGACGGCCGACGCCACCGCCGCGCCCCGGTACCCCGCGCAGTGCGTGATGCTGCCGACGGTTCCCGCGGGCCACGCCGGCGCTCCGCGCCGTCCCCGCAGGAGCGGGGCCGCCGCGACCCCGAGGGCCGCGAGCGCCCGGTGGGCACAGAGCCGGCCCGTCGCGAACTCGCGCCGCCTGCCGGGCGTGGCGCGCGCCATCAGCGCCTCCTCCTCGGCGAAGAGCCACGGGGGACGGGGCTCCTCGCCCGTCCCGGCCCCGTCCACCGCCCCGGCCTCCTCGGCCCAGCGCACCCGCTCGGGCAGCAGCGCGCCCAGCAGGGGGCGCCCCCCGCTCCGTGCGCTCACGCCCGGGCACCCGACGGCGTGCCGCCACGGTCCGCGGCCGGGACCGGAGGCACGGCGCCGGGCCCGGCCGCGCCCACCGGGGCGGTGCCGGGGCCGGCCGCGCCCGTCGAGGCGGCGTCCCGCGGTCCGGCCGTGCTCGTCGAGGTGACGTCCCGCCGCCCGGCCGTGCTCGTCGAGGCGGCGTCCTGCCGTCCGGCCGTGCTCGTCGAGGTGACGTCCCGCCGCCCGGCCGTGCTCGTCGAGGTGACGTCCTGCCGTCCGGTCGCACCCGCCCGGGCGGTGCCGGGTCCGGACGTGGGCGTCGCAGGGAACCCCGCCCACGCCGCGATCCGCTCGACGAGTTCCGCGTTGTGCCGGATCCAGCGGAAGTGGTCGAGCCGTCGGCCGCCCGCGTCCGAGGCCCGGTAGCTCCAGCGCCGGACCCGGGCCGAGGTGAGCTTCGCGCACAGGTGGTCCACGGCCCGTGGCGGCGCCATCGCGTCGCCCTCGACGTCGACGGCCAGGACGGGCAGGTCGACGCGCCCCAGCGCCGCCTCGTAGTCGGCGGCGGCGCCCGCGGCCCCGTACCGCCCGGTCCGCATCTGCCGCGCCCAGTCCCGCATCATGCCCACGGACTCGCGCCCGCCGAAGCCGAAGCGGTCCCCCGGCCAGTAGCCGAGCAGCTCCGCGCCGGCCACGCACAGCAGGCTCCGCACGAGCCACCGCGCCCCCGGCCGGAGGTCCGCCCCCGTGCCGAGCGCGCGCCACCACGCCGAACCGCTGGCCACCAGGACGACCCCCGCGAGGCGCGGCCGGAGCAGCCCGCAGTGCACCAGACCGAGCTGGCCGCCGAGGCTGTGGCCGAGGAGCCACCGCGGCGCCCGGGGGAAGGCGCGCTCGACGGCGTCGAGGACCGCGCCGATGTCGTGCTCGACGAGCTCGCGGTAGCCGAAGCGGATCCCGCGCGCCGGGACCGGGGTGCTCTCGCCGTGGCCGCGCAGGTCCGTCGTCACCACGGTCGCGCCCCGCCGGTGCAGCGCCCGTACCAGCGGGGTGTAGTGGCGGGCGGCGGTGCCCATCGCCGGGAGGACGACCACGACCGGGGCGGTGGGCTCGGCGCGCGCGTGGACCCGGACCACGAGCACCGCGCCGTCCGGGGCGGTGAGCTCGGCCAGTACGGGGAAGGGGGAGGTCCTCATCCCGCCTCCACGGCCTCGGCCTCCGGCTCCGTCAGGCGCCAGCCGATCACCCCCGCGCCCCAGGTGACGCCCGCCCCGAACGCCGCCACCCCGAGCAGGCCCGTCGGGCCGAGGCGGCCCTCCCGCCAGGCCTGGTGGAGGGCGAGGGGGATGGAGGCGGAGGAGGTGTTGGCGACCCGGTCGACGTTGAGGTAGAGCCGCTCCGGCGCGACGCCGAGCTCCTTGCCCACCGCGCGGACGATGCGCGCGTTGGCCTGGTGGGCGACGAACAGGTCGACGTCGTCGGCGGTCAGCTCCCGCCGCGCGAGGACGTCCCGGGCCGCCTCGCTCATCCTCTCCACGGCCTGGACGAAGATCTCGGGGCCGTCCATCCGGAGCTTCCGGTCGTACCGGTCGGCGTACAGGAGCGGAATCAGCTCCCCGTCCGAGCCGAGCCGGAACGCGGGCCCCACGGAGGGACCGGGGTCCACGTCCGCCACGACCACCGCCCCGGCGCCGTCGCCGAGCAGCACCGCCGTCGAGCGGTCCTCGTGGTCGGTGATCCGGGTGAGCGCCTCGGCGCCGCAGACCAGCACGGTGCCCGCCCGGCCCGACTCGATCAGGGCGACGGCGTGGTCCAGGGCGTACACGAACCCGGCGCAGGCCGCGTGCAGATCGAACGCGGCGGCCCGGTCCGCGCCGAGCCGGGCGGCCACCTCCACGGCGAGCCCCGGGGTCGTCCGGTCGGGGGTCGTGGTCGCCACGACGACGTGCCCCACCTCGCGCGCGGTGCGGCCCGAGTGGGCGAGGGCCGTCCGGGAGGCGGCCAGGGCGAGGTCGGCGAGGTGCCCGTCCTCCGGCAGGAAGTGACGCTGCCGGATCCCGGTCCGCTTGACGATCCACTCGTCGGAGGAACCGATGGCGGCGAAGTGGCTGTTGGACACGGCCCGTTCGGGCAGCGCCGAGCCGACGCCGACGACGGCCGCGGTCATGAGGGGTCCTCCTTCGGCGCGGACCGGATCCCGACGGTCGCCGCGGTCATGAGCGGTCCTCCTTGCCGGCGCGGGGCGGGGCGCCGATGCCCGGGGGTTCGCCGACGGCGCCGACCCCCATGCGCACGGCGTGCATCCCGCCGTCCGCGTGCACGATCTCCCCGGTGACGGTGGCCGCCAGGTCCGAGAGCAGGAACAGGACCGGGCCGACGAGCCGGGCCGGATCGGCGCGGCTCCAGCCGAGCGGCGCCTCCTGCTCCCAGCGGTCGGCGATCCGGTCGAAGGTGCTGACGGCCCGCCCGGCCACCGTCTCGACCGGGCCGGCGGCGACGAGGTTGACGCGGACGCCGGAGTGCCCCAGGTAGAGCGCGAGGTAGCGGCAGACCGCGCCGAGCGTGGCCTTGCCGACCCCCATCCAGTCGTATCCCGGCCAGGCCCCGGACGAGTCGAAGTCGAGCCCGACGACGCTGCCCCTGGCCGCGCCGGCGCCCCCGCCCTCCCGCAGCAGCGGGGCGAGCGCCGTGGTCAGCGAGTGCAGCGAGAAGGCCGCCGTGCGCAGCGCGAGCGTCGCGCCCTCGACGGACGTGGTGAGGAAGTTGCCGCTCAGCGCGGACTGCGGGGCCGCGGCGATCGCGTGCAGGACGCCGTCGACCGCGCCCCAGCGGCGCTCCAGCTCCTTCGTGAGCGCGTCCAGGTCCTCGGGACGCGTCACGTCGAGCTCCAGTACGTCGGCCGGGTACGGCAGGCCCGAGGCCGCCGCCTCCGTGATCCGCCGGGTCCGCCCGAATCCCGTCAGCAGGACCTCCGCGCCCGCCTCCTGGAGCGCCCGCGCGGTGTGCCAGGCGATCGAGTCGTCGTTGAGGACCCCGGTCACCAGATAGCGGCGCCCCGAGAAGCCGAGCAGGTCGGGGATGCCGTGGGGGTCGCGGGACGCGCGCATCAGGACCGCCCTTCCACGGCCAGGACGAGGGCCGCGTTGTGTCCGCCGAAGCCGAAGGAGGTGGAGAGGCCGAACAGCCGGTCCGCGCCCGCCCGTACGGTGAGCTTCCTCGGAGCCCGGACGAGGTCGAGCGGGCCGAGGGCCGGGTCGGGGTGGCGCAGCCCCGCCGTCGGGGGCGCCACGCCGTGCCGCAGCGCCTGGAGGGTGGCGACGGCCTCGACCGCGCCCGCCGCCCCGAAGAGGTGCCCGAGGGCGCCCTTGCCGGAGGAGAGCGGCAGCTCCGCGAGGACGTCGGCGCCGAGGGCGCCCCGCAGGGCCTCGCACTCCAGGCGGTCGTTGAGGGCGGTGCCGGTCCCGTGGGCGTTGACGTACGCCAGCTCTCCGGGCGCCACCGAGGCCTCCCGCAGCGCCAGTGCGACCGCCCGGGCGGCGGGCCCGCCGGTGGGGTCGGGGGCGGTCACGTGATGGGCGTCGGAGGTCGCCCCGTACCCCCGTACGGCTCCGAGGACCTCGGCCCCGCGCCGGGCGGCGCCCGCCGCCGTCTCCAGGACGAGGATCCCGGCGCCCTCGCCGATCACGAAGCCGTCGCGGTCCCGGTCGAAGGGGCGGGCGGAACCGCTCGGCGAGAGCGCGCCGGCGTTCGCGAAGGCGGCCGCCACCAGGTCCGAGGAGGAGGCCTCCGCTCCGCCCACCACGACGGCGTCGGCCGCCCCCGAGGCCAGGAGCCGCATCCCCGTGCCGACCGCCTGCGCGCCGCTGCTGCACGCGGACGCGACGCACAGGCTCTCGCCGCGGAAACCGTGCCGCATGGAGAGGTGGGCGGCGGCCGCGTTGGCCATCGTCTGCGGGATCATCAGCGGCGAGACGAACCCGGCGCCCTCCTTCTCGTACACCTCCCGCTGCGCCTCGAAGGAGGACGTGCCGCCGAGCCCGCAGCCGATGACGCAGGCGACGCGCTCGGGGAGCCAGGGTGACGGAGCGCCCGTCCGGTGCCCGGCCCGGCTCAGGGCCTCCTCGGCCGCCACCAGGGCCAGCTGGGTGAACCGGTCGGTGCGGCGCACCAGGTTCCGCGGCAGGTGGTCGCCGGGGGTGAAGTCCGCGTGCCGGACGGCCGGGCGGGAGCCCGCCGGCGCCGCGTCCCCGGCGACGGCGCGCTCGTGGAGCACGCCGGCGCCGACGCCGAGCGGGGTGACCGCGCCGAAACCGGTGACGACGACCTCCCGGTCCCGCCGCGGATCACTCAACTCCGGCCTTCTCGCAGCACAGTTCGAGGATCTGGCCGACGGTCTCGATGCCGTCGAAGTCCTTCGTGCGGACCGGTACGCCCAGGTCCCGCTTGACGGACTGCGCGAGCTCGACCATGTCGAGCGAGTCGATCTCCAGGTCGTCGAGCGCGGCCCCCGGCAGGACGTCGCCCTCGTCGACGCCCAGTTCGACGAGGGCGTCGGTGATGAACTGCTCGATGGTGGCGCGGTCCGGCGTCGTGGACGTCGCGGATGTCTCGGACATGACTCTCCCGTGCGGTGTGGGGATCAGGGCTGCGATCAGGGGGTGGCGAGCTTCGATGCGTGGTACGGCGACCAGTGCCACTGGCGCCAGTAGCTCTCCGCGATGTCCACCCACTCCTCCAGGCGCGCGGCGCTGTCCAGGAAGCGGGAGGCGCTGACCACCAGCCAGCTGTAGACGGCCTGGCTGTCGCGGCAGCCGCCGCAGTCCCCGGACGTGCAGCAGAACTGCAGCGACTCGTAGTCGGCGCCCCAGGCGGCGAAGCCCGGGATCACCGGGTTGCCGTTGGCGACCCGCTCCTCGTGGTCGGGGTGGTCGACGCTGAGGCTCGGGCAGACGTCGTACCCGAAGCGCGCCCCCCAGTGCGAGGTGCCGGTGATGAGGCTGCGGATGAAGTACGGGTGGCTGACCACGGCCTCGGGGTACGCCTCCTTGACCCGCAGGGCCTCCTCGAGGACGCGGCGCTCGTTCTCGATCTGGATCGGGTTGTCCGAGCCGTGCTCGCTGTAGAAGTTGAAGGTGACGATGTTGCCGTTCTCGGCGATCCTGCGCACGGTCGGTTCGAGGTACGGCAGCCCGGCCTCGGAGAGCGCGAAGATGAACAGGACGCGCGGGTCGTCCTTGTAGTGCGAGAGTGCCGTGTCGAACAGGCCGGTGAACTTCGAGCCGTTGACCCGGATGGCCCGCAGGTCGTCGTCGAGCGGCCCGCCGCCGAAGATGCTGACGGCCACGGCGATGTGCTCGAATCCCCGCACGGGCATCGGACGCAGCCCGTTGGTCGAGATCGTGATGTACGGCAGCTCCTCGACGAAGGCCTCCACCCGGCGCAGCACCAGGGTCGGCTCGCCGCCGATCAGCGTGGCCTGGTTGACCCCCTCGTCCCGCAGCCGGCGGGCGAAGGAACGGATCCTGTCGACGTCCGAGAGCTCGCGCACGGCCGTGTCGAAGCCGCCCTCGAAGTACCAGCAGCCCTTGCAGCGGATGTTGCAGGTGTTGGTGAGGTGGACCTCGCACGAGCGCACCTCCCGGCCGAGCCGGCGCAGCCTGTGCAGGCGCTCGGCGAGATCGGGACGCTCGGCCAGGAGGGCGGCGGTGCGCTCCTTCGCCTCCCGGCGGCCGAGCGGACGCGGGGTGATGGTCAGGGGGGTGGCCATGGGCTGCGGACTCCTCGGTCGGACTGCTGCTCGGTCTCTCTCGCGCCCGCGCTCTCCGGCCGTACGGGGGCCGGGTGGCGTACGGGGGACTGCTCGCTTTCCCCGGCTACTCGGGGACCTTCAGGCCGAGGTTCTCGATCCGCGGGGTGACCTTCGCCCGCCAGATGTCGCGCGCCTCTCCGTTGGTGGTCTGCCGGAGACCGAAGCGGACCGCGAGCTTCGACCTCTCCGAACGCGCGCTGCCGAAGATCCGGTTGAATCCCGGCCACAATCGGTCGAGGCCCTGCTGGAGTTCCTCGCGGCCCTCCTCGGTGCGGGCGAGATTCCGGCAGACCCGCGCGCCGTGCGCGATGTGGACCTTCTCGTCGAGAATGATCGTGCGCACCGCCTCGGCCCACGGCTTGTAACTGCTCTGCGCGAATTCGGAGATCATCACCATCGCGGTCTCCTCGCCGATGTACGAGAAGATTCCGCGCTCCGCCCACGTGGTGCAGGTGTGGAACTCGTGGCCGGCGAAGAGATCGCGGTCGACGAGCCGCTGCTGCTCCATGTATCCGGTGTCCACTCCGATGTCGGCCAGGATCCTCTTGCCGATCTTGTAGTGGTCGTACTCCTCGACGGCGCGCTCGGCGCACACCTGCCGCTCCTCGGCGTTCGGCGCGAGCGGCAGGAACACCTGGATGTAGTCGTCGGCGCCGGACAGTTCGCCCTCGGTGTTGACGATCATTCCCCGTACGGCGATCTCGCGGTAGTCCTCGGGCATGGCGAGGAATTCCTCGGGGGTGCGGACGACGACTGCCTCGTCGACGGGAACGGAAGATGCCATGGTGATCCACTCGCCTCGCTCGTTCGACCTGACCCGAAAGACCGCTGACATCGCGGTGGTGGAGCGGTCGAACGCTATCCACGGCGCAGCCGTCCATCAATGAGACCAGGGACCGGAATGGCCGATTTCCCCGAGTCGTGCACGGCGTGCGGAGAAACCGATCAAGAACCCTCCGTGGCGCGTCGGACAAGACGGAGGAAGATCGCTCCGCCCACCCTTTCCGGTGTCGACCAGCGAGAAGGGAAGGGGGAGGGAGATCCTCCGAATTCCTCGTCCGCGGCCGGATTTCCACGGCCCGCAGAGTGGCCGAATCGGATCCGGCACCCGTCCGGAGCAAGCCCCTGACGGAGCGGGAATTCGCCCCGTGCGGGGCCCTGAAGAGTGTCAACTCGGCCACGCCCGGCAGCAATCGAACGACCTGGACACCGTCTTGAATCTCTATATGCTGGCGCCATGCTTTCTGCCGCCTCCGCGCCCGCGAACGCCACCTCCTCCACCCCCTCCGTGCCCGCGCCGGCCACCGCCTCCCGGCTGGCCGACATCGGCTCGTCGCCCGTACGGGAGATCCTGGCGCTCACGGCACGGCCCGAGGTGATCTCGTTCGCCGGAGGCCTGCCCGCCCCCGAGCTGTTCGACATCGCCGGGATCCGCGCGGCGTACGACCGGGTCCTCGCGGAGAACCCGCAGCACGTCCTCCAGTACTCCACGACCGAGGGTGACCCGGACCTCCGCACCGCCGTCGCCGACCGGCTCACCGCGCGCGGACTGCCCACGGACGCCGACGACCTGCTCGTCACCACCGGCTCGCAGCAGGCCCTCACGCTCCTCACCACCGCGCTCGTCGAACCGGGCAGCGTCGTCCTCGTCGAGGACCCCTGCTACCTGGCCGCCCTGCAGACCTTCGGCTTCGCGGGCGCCCGCGTCGTCCCCGTCCCCACCGACGACCAGGGGATCGTCCCCGAGGCCCTGGAGGAGATCGCGGTCCGCGAGAAGGCCACCCTCCTCTACATCGTCCCCACCTTCCAGAACCCCACCGGCCGCACGCTCCCCGCCGAGCGTCGCCACGCCGTCGCGGAGGCCGCCGCGCGGCACGGGTTCTGGATCGTCGAGGACGACCCGTACGGCGAACTGCGCTACGACGGCGAGCGCGTGCCCTGCATCGCCGCCGACCCCGCCGCGGCCGACCGCACGGTCCTGCTCGGCTCCTTCTCCAAGGTGATGGCCCCCGGCCTCCGGCTCGGCTACCTGCGGGCCCCCGCTGGGCTGCGCCGCGCCTGCGTGATCGCCAAGCAGGCCGCCGACCTGCACACCTCGACCATCGACCAGGCCGCGGCCGCGCGCTATCTGCGCGACAGCGACCTCGACGCCCACGTCGCCGTGATGCGCGCCGCCTACCAGGAGCGCAGGGACGCGATGCTCGAAGGACTGCCGGGCGCCCTGCCCGAGGGCAGCCGGTGGAACAGGCCGGAGGGCGGCATGTTCATCTGGGTGACCCTCCCCGCGGGCCACGACGCGACGGCCCTCCTGAAGACCGCCGTCGGCCACGAGGTGGCGTACGTGCCGGGGGCGCCGTTCTTCTGCGGCGATCCGGACCCGGGCGCGATGCGGCTGTCGTTCACGACGCACTCGGCCGACGAGATCAGGGAAGGGCTCCGCCGGCTGGCGAAGAGCTTCGCCTGATGACGGACGCCGGGAGCCCCACGGCCCGCGCGCAGGCGGCCTCTCCGGGCGCCGGCACGCTGTCGCCGGACGAGCTGAACGCGCTCGTCCAGCGGCAGTTCCCGGACTACGCGGCCTGTCACGTCACCGACGCGAGCGGGACGCACCTGCTCATGGAGGCGGACGGAGCCCGCCTCCGCACCCGGCCCGGCGGCACGATCTCCGGTCCCGAACAGGCCGGACTCGTCGACCTCGCCGCCTTCCTCCTCGTCAACGCCCGGCTCGGCCGCCCCACGCCGATGGCGCTCACCACCTCGCTCCAGATCAGCTACCTCAACCGCCCCCGCCCCGGCCTGCTCCGGACGCACGCGCGCATGGCCAAATTCGGCCGGCGCCTCTGCGTGGTCCTCGCCGAACTCAGGGACGAGGCGGGTGATCTGGCGGCCTCCGCCACCGTCACGTACTCCGTCCCGCCGACGGCCGCGGGGCAGGGGACCGGCTGACCCGGAGCCGGGCTCCGACCGGCCCCGGGTCATCACCTCGTGTCGTTGTTGGGCCGAACGGGTGAGGAGCGGGAGGATGGGCCCATGAGTAGGTACGAGAGGTACGACGTCACCGACGAGCAGTGGGAGGGCCTCGCCCAGGTCGTGCCCCTGCGCGGCCGTGACGAATGGCCGTCCAGGGTCGACCACCGCACGATCCCCGAGCAGTACGAATCCGCCGAGCAGCGCCGCATGGTCGTGCTCCGCGTGCAGGTCTTCGCCGACGCCCGTGAGGTCGCCGAGTACCTCATCGCCCAGATCCCGGTGCTCCTCGACCTGACGAGCGCCGACACCGAGGTCGCCAAGCGGATCCTCGACTTCAGCAGCGGTGTCGTCTTCGGCCTCGGCAGCGGGATGCACCGCGTCGACCGGAACGTCTTCCTGCTGGCCCCGGCCGGTACGGAGGTCGAGGGCGCGGAGGGCGAGGACGAGGAGGACGTCGTGGGCGGCCGGACCGCCGGCGTCCCCCGATCGTAGGAAGGGCATCTCGCCGTAACGGTTCGTCAGGGAATGATCTGCGTACGGTCCGGGCATGGACCTCACCGGCGGCTCCACGCTCGCCCGCACGTCAGACGCCCACTCCTCCGACGGCGCTCCCTCCCCGGTTCGCCCGTCCGCGGTCGACTCCGCCCCGGCCGGCTCGTCCGTGGCCGGCCCCGCCCCGGACAGTGCGTCCGTGAACGGCCCCGCCCCGGCAGGCCTTCCGCCGGTCGGTACGCCTGTGGCCGGCGCCTTCGCGGCAGGCACCCCCGTGGTCGGTTCTTCGGCAGGCACCTCCGTGGTCGGCTCTCCGGGAGGCACCTCCGTGGTCGGTTCTCCGGGAGGCACCTCCGTGGTCGGCTCTCCGGGAGGCACCCCCGTGGTCGGCCCTCCGGGAGGCTCGCCCTCCGCCGCGCCCGCTTCCGCTGCCCGCGCTTCGGTACCCGGCGCCCCGGGGCCCGGCGCCTCGGGAGTCCGGGTCTCGGGGCCCGGCGCCCCGGAACCCCGCGTGGCGGGTCCCCGTGCTCCGGGACGCCGCGCCTCGGGGCCCCGTGTCTCCGTCCCCGAGGCGCGGGGCCCGGTCGCGGGGGAGGTCCGGGTCGCGGCGGAGGTCCGGGGCGGGCCGCTCGTGGTCCGGCCCGCCGTCACCGAGCTGCGGCTGTCCGCGTTCGCCGGTCACCGTTCCGCCGTGCACGCGCTCGGACCGGTCACCCTCTTCACCGGCCCCAGCGGCAGCGGCAAGTCCACCGCCCTGCGGGCGTACGAGGCCCTGGCCAGGCTCGGCGCGGGCGACCCGCTCGACGAGGTGTTCCCCGACGCCGCCGACTGCGTCCCCGAGCGCGCCCGGCCCGACGCCCAGGGCCGGCGCGGCTTCCGGATCGGCTGCACGGTGGACGGCCCCGAGGGCCCCGTCCACCTGGACCTCGCGGTGCAGGCCGAACCCCGGCTCCGGATCGTCGGCGAACGGCTCACCGGCCGGGGCCGCACCCTGCTCGCCACCGCGCTCCGCGACCCCGGCCGCAGCACCGTGCAGGCCGAGTGGCACACGGCCGGAGCCACCCCCGTCACCCGCGCCCCGTTCCCCGACGACCTGCTCGGCACGGCCCTGCTGCCGCTGCGGGTCGCGGGCAAGACCCGGGGACAGCTGGAGGTCCTGGCCGCCGCGGAGCAGGTGGTCATCGGCCTGCGGTCCGCCTTCGCCTGCGACCCCCGGCCCGAGCGGATGCGGGCCCCCGTGCCGCCGGGCGAGGGGCGGCTGCGGCGTGACTGCGGCAATCTCGCCGAGGTCCTGCACCGCACCCACACGGACTGCCCGCGCCGGCACCACCGCCTGGCCGCCGTCGCCGGAGCGGGCTGCGCGGGACCGGTCACCGGAGTCGGCGTGCAGGAGCTCCCCCAGGGCACCGTCCGCGCCGTCCTGGAACGCGGCGACCTGTCCGCGACCCCGCTCGGCCGCCTCGGCGACGGCGAACTGCGCTACCTGGCCCTCGCCCTCACGCTGCTCACCGGCCCCGGGGTCCTGGAGATGGACCGGATCGCCGAGGTGCCGGACGCCATGCAGAGCCTGACGCTGCTCGCCGACGGCCTGGACCGGGGGCTCGACGGGCGCCAGGCGGGCGAACTGCTCCGGCTCGCGACGGGCATCGCCGCCGACGGACACATCCGGGTGGCGGGCGCGGTCGGGGAGCGGACGGCGGGGGAGGCGCGGCGGACGCCCGGGGTGACGGTGGTAGACCTGAGTGGGTGACGGACAACGACGACGTGGCGGGGCTCCAGCGCAGGCTGGCCGATTTCGCGGCGGCCCGCGACTGGCAGCCCTACCACACGCCCAAGAACCTGGCCGCGGCCCTCAGCGTGGAGGCGGCCGAACTCCTGGAGATCTTCCAGTGGTTGACGCCGGAGCAGGCGGAGCGGGTGATGGACGACCCGGACGCGGCGCACCGGGTCGCCGACGAGGTGGCGGACGTGCTCGCCTATCTCCTGCAGTTCTGTCAGGTGCTCGGAGTCGATCCGCTGGCGGCGCTCGCGGCCAAGATCGACCGGAACGAGGTCCGATTTCCCGTCCGCGGACGGGCCGGAGGGGGTGAGGGCGGAGCCACGGACGTCGACCCGGAGAAAGATCGTCACTCTTCGGAGTGATCGACTTGTCCCCGTCCGGCCTCCTGTCCCCAGATTTCCGATTTCCTCTGGCGTCGAGGCTCAGGCGGCCTCACTCTGGGTAGTGGAGTGAGTGGGCAGTAAGTCGTACGAACGGGGGCGGCGTTGATGGAAGCGGAGCGGCTCGTCGCGCTCGGCCGGCACGCGCTGGCGGAGAGCGGCACGGCACAGGACATCGTGGCGGAGGCCTGGCAGGCCCAGGCGCTCGCCCAGGCGATAGGGAGTCACCTCGCGCTCTGCGGACCGCTGGAGCTGCGTGGCGAGGCGCGGGGACTGAGCGAGGTCGGGGAGTACCCCACCTGGGGCTCCGGCGGGCCGCGCGCGGGTCGGTTGACCGAAGTCGCTGATCCCTGGCGGGCGTTGACCGCGCTGGGGGAGCTTCTCGGGGAGGTGGGGATCGCGCTCGTGGGGGTGGCCTGCGCCACCGACGAGGAGGGGCTCTACTGGCAGTGCATCGAGGCGATCGACGCCGCCGACGAGGCGAGCGACCGGGTGCGCGGGATGCTGCGGCGCCTCGCCGTGCGCGACGGGGAGCGCGCCCGCCCGCCCGACCCCGCCCGAGGCCGAGCGGGCCCGGGACGGGGCTCGTCGTGGTAGGGGTGCGCGGGGAGCTGCTGTTCCTCGCGGTGTTGCTGCTGGGATCAGTGCCGGTCGGTGCCGGGACGCTCGTGCCGGGTCCGGTCCTGGGGCTGCGGATCCGGCCGGCCCTGCTCCCGGAGCCGGGGCTGCGGCTCGGGGGCGGGGGTGAGGCGGTCGGACGTGGACTGGAGGTCGGCGTCCAGCTGGGAGAGGTCGGCGGAGAGCGCGGCCATCAGCTCCTCCATCTGCTGGAGCAGGCCCTTGGGGGCGTCGGCACCCTTCTGCTCGGGCACGGACTGCGACACCGGCTGTTCGGGCACGGCCCGCTCCGGCGCGGCTTCCTGGGACATGGCGGCCTCCTCGGCCCGGGCCCCGCCGCCGAGGACGGGACCATGAGAGAGACGCACCGGCAGCGGCCGCCGGCACGCGGGCCGGGCGGTCCGGCTCCGCCCGAGCCAACGACGTGTGCCGCGCCCCGGTCACTGGCCAGGGCGGACGCGGCCCGTCAGGGAGTCCGATATTCACCCGACCGAGCCGGTGCGGCCGGGGAGCTGACGGCGAGGTTGACACGCACCCGGCGGTGCAGGATGGAGGCATGGACCTTCGCGTTTTCACCGAACCCCAGCAGGGGGCCGACTACGACACCCTCCTCACGGTGGCACGGGCCACCGAGGAGCTCGGATTCGACGCCTTCTTCCGCTCCGACCATTACGTCAGCATGGGATCCGGCGACGGTCTGCCCGGCCCGACGGACGCCTGGATCACCCTGGCGGGCCTTGCCAGGGAGACGAAGCGGATCCGGCTCGGCACGCTGATGACGGCCGGGACCTTCCGGCTTCCCGGGGTGCTCGCCATCCAGGTCGCCCAGGTGGACCGGATGTCCGGCGGCCGGGTCGAGCTGGGCCTGGGTGCCGGCTGGTTCGAGGAGGAGCACCGGGCCTACGGCATCCCCTTCCCGAAGGAGAGGTTCGGCCGCCTGGAAGAACAGCTGGCGATCATCACGGGCCTGTGGGAGACCGAGGTCGGGAAGACCTTCAGCCATTCCGGCGAGTACTACCAGCTCACCGACTCGCCCGCGCTCCCCAAGCCGGCCCAGGCCAGGGTGCCGGTGCTGATCGGCGGGCACGGCGCGAGCCGGACGCCGAGGCTGGCCGCGCGGTACGCGGACGAGTTCAACATCCCGTTCGCGTCCGTGGAGGACAGCGAGCGGCAGTTCGGCCGGGTCCGGGCCGCCGCCGAGGCGGCCGGAAGGCCGGCCGACGACCTGGTGTACTCGAACGCCCTGGTCGTCTGCGTCGGCAAGGACGACGCCGAGGTGGCCCGCCGGGCCGCCGCCATCGGCCGGGACGTGGACGAGCTCAAGGAGAACGGGCTGGCGGGCTCGCCCGCCGAGGTCGTCGACAAGCTCGGGCGTTACGCGGAGATCGGCTCCTCCCGGGTCTACCTCCAGGTCCTGGACCTGGACGACCTGGACCACCTGGAGCTGATCTCCGCCCGGGTCCAGTCGCAGCTGGGATGAGAGGGGCGATCCGATGAGACCGGGCCGTACGCTCGCCGAAGCCCTCGGGGCGGGGGTGCTCGTCCTCGACGGCGGGCTGTCCAACCAGCTGGAGGCGCAGGGCTGCGACCTCTCGGACGCGCTCTGGTCCGCGCGGCTCCTCGCCGACGGACCCGAGCAGATCGAGGCGGCCCACACGGCGTACGTGCGGGCCGGCGCGCGGGTGCTGATCACCTCCAGCTATCAGGCCACGTTCGAGGGCTTCGCCCGCCGGGGCACGGGCCGGGAGGAGGCGGCGCGGCTGCTCGGCCGGAGCGTGGAACTCGCCCGGACGGCGGCGGAGGCGGGGGACGAGGAGGTGTGGGTCGCCGCGTCCGTCGGGCCGTACGGGGCGATGCTGGCGGACGGCAGCGAGTACCGGGGACGGTACGGCTTGTCCGTGGGGGCGTTGGAGAGGTTCCACCGGCCGCGGATCGACGTGCTCGCCGGGGCGGCGCCGGACGTCCTGGCCCTGGAGACGGTGCCGGACGCGGAGGAGGCCGAGGCGCTGCTGCGGGCGGCCGAGGGGTGCGGGGTGCCGGTCTGGCTGTCGTACACGGTCGCGGGCGGGCGGACCCGGGCCGGGCAGGACCTGGCGGAGGCCTTCGCGGTCGCCGCGGGGGACGACCAGGTCGTGGCGGTCGGGGTGAACTGCTGCGACCCGGCCGAGGCGGGGGCCGCCGTGGAGCTCGCCGTGGCCGTGACCGGGAAGCCGGCCGTCGTCTACCCGAACAGCGGGGAGCGGTGGGACGCCCGGGCGCGGGGCTGGCGCGGGGACACGGCCTTCGACCCGGCCCGGGCCGCGGCCTGGACCGGAGCGGGGGCCCGCCTCGTCGGCGGCTGCTGCCGCGTCGGCCCGAAGACGATCGCCGCACTCGCCGACGCCCTGTCGGAGGGGGACGGTACCGAGACCGGCACCGGCACCGGCACCGGTACCGAGGCCGAGGCCGAGACCGGCACCGGCTGAGCCGCGGCCCGGGGCCGGCCTCGTGCGCCGGTGCCCGGCTGCCCGGTCCGGCCGCGCGGCCCCGGCTGCCCGGTCCGGGCGTATGGCCCCGGCCGCCCGGACCGGGCGGCCCGGAGCGGGCGGCCGGATCGGGGTCCCGGCCGGTGCCGGTTGCCCGGGCCAGGGTGTCCGGCCGGGCTCCGGCGAGCGGTGGCGGTGGCGGTGGGAAAATGCCTGGTCGGTGGGGCAGGAGGGCGCTCATACTCGAGCGTGTGTTCCTGACGATCAGCACCTACGGCAACCCGGAGCGCCCCGCGACCGATCTCGGTTTTCTGCTGCACAAGCATCCCGAGCGGGCGCAGGCGTTCTCGACCTCGCACGGCACGGCGCACGTCCTCTACCCCGAGGCGAGTGCCGAGCGGTGCACGGCGGCACTCCTCCTGGAGGTGGACCCCGTGGCGCTGGTGCGCCGCGGCAAGGGCAAGGGCCGGGGCGGCGCCCCGGACTCGGCGCTCGCGCAGTACGTCAACGACCGGCCCTACGCGGCGTCCTCGCTGCTGGCCGTCGCGCTCGCCAAGGTCTTCAAGACCGCGCTGCACGGCGAGTGCAAGGCGATGCCCGAGCGGGCGGCCGCGCCGCTGCCGCTGCGCGTCGAGGTCCCCGCGCTCCCCGCCCGGGGCGGCGCGGAGCTGGTGCGGGCGCTGTTCGGGCCGTTGGGCTGGGACACGGTGGACGCCGAACCGGTGGCGCTGGACGGGGAGTTCCCCGAGTGGGGCGACTCGCGGTACGTGCGGCTGGTCCTGGAGGGCGAGCTGCGGCTCGCGGACGCCCTCAACCAGCTGTACGTCCTGCTGCCGGTGCTCGACGACGCCAAGCACTACTGGGTCGCGCCCGACGAGGTCGACAAGCTGCTGCGTGCGGGTGACGGCTGGCTGGCCGGTCACCCCGAGCGGAAGCTGATCACCTCCCGCTACCTCTCGCGCCGCTGGAGCCTGGCCCGCGCGGCGACGGAGCGGCTCGAACTGGTGCGGCTCGCCGAGGCCGAGGGCCTGGACGTCGAGGACGTCGACAACGCCGTCGACGAGACCACCGACACGGAGGACCGTCCGGTGCCGCTCGCCGAGCAGCGGCGGGAGGCGATCCTCGCCGCGCTGAAGGACGCCGGCGCGACGCGCGTGCTCGACCTCGGCTGCGGGCAGGGGCAGTTGGTGCAGGCCCTGCTCAAGGACCCGCGCTTCACCGAGATCGTCGGTGTGGACGTGTCCGCGCGGGCCCTGGGCGTCGCCGAGCGCCGCCTCCGGCTCGACCGGATGGGGGAGCGGCAGGCCGCCCGGGTGAAGCTGACGCAGGGCTCCCTCGCGTACACCGACAAGCGGCTCGCGGGCTACGACGCGGCCGTGCTCAGCGAGGTGATCGAGCACCTGGACCTGCCGAGGCTGCCGGCCCTGGAGTACGCGGTGTTCGGCTCGGCCCGGCCCCGTACGGTCGTCGTGACCACGCCGAACGTCGAGTACAACGTGCGCTGGGAGTCGCTTCCGGCCGGGCACGTCCGGCACGGCGACCACCGCTTCGAGTGGACCCGCGAGGAGTTCCGCGCCTGGGCGGCCGGCGTCGCGGGGCGGTACGGCTACGGGGTCGGGTTCGCCCCCGTGGGACCGGACGACCCGGAGGTCGGGCCGCCGACCCAGATGGCCGTCTTCAGCCGCACCGAGAGCCGTACCGGAAGCCGTGCCGAGAGCGTCGGCGAGAGCCGCACCGAGAGCCGTACCGACGAGACCTCGAAGGAGGTCACAGCATGACCCGCACCCTGCCCGTCACCGATCTGTCCCTCGTGGTGCTCGTCGGTGCCACCGGCTCCGGCAAGTCCACCTTCGCCCGGCGCCACTTCAAGCCGACCGAGATCGTCTCCTCCGACTTCTGCCGGGGGCTCGTCGCCGACGACGAGAACGACCAGTCCGCGAGCAGGGACGCCTTCGACGTCCTCCACTACATCGCGGGCAAGCGCCTCGCGGCGGGCCGGCTGACCGTCGTCGACGCCACCAACGTGCAGCAGGAGGCCCGGCGTCAGCTCGTCCGGCTGGCCAGGGAGCACGACGTGCTGCCGATCGCGATCGTCCTCGACCTCCCCGAGGAGGTGTGCCGCACCCGGAACGCCGCCCGGCCCGACCGGGCGGACATGCCGGCGCACGTCATCCAGCGCCACCGGCGGGAGCTGCGCCGTTCGCTGCGCGGGCTGGAGCGCGAGGGCTTCCGCAAGGTGCACGTGCTGCGTTCCGTGGAGGAGGTCGAGGCCGCCGAGGTCGTCCTGGAGCGGCGCTTCAACGACCTCCGGCACCTCACCGGCCCCTTCGACGTCATCGGCGACATCCACGGCTGCCGTTCCGAGCTGGAGACCCTGCTCGCGAAGCTCGGTTACGTCGACGGGCACCACCCCGAGGGGCGGACGGCCGTTTTCGTCGGCGACCTCGTCGACCGGGGTCCGGACTCGCCGGGCGTCCTGCGCCGCGTCATGGCGATGGTCGCCGCGGGCGACGCCCTGTGCGTCCCCGGCAACCACGAGAACAAGCTCGGCCGGTGGCTCAAGGGCCGGAAGGTGCAGGAGACGCACGGCCTCGCCGAGACCGTCGAGCAGCTGGGGCGCGAGAGCGAGGAGTTCCGGGCGGAGGTCGGACGGTTCATCGAGGGGCTCGTCAGCCACTACGTGCTCGACGGCGGGAACCTCGTCGTCTGTCACGCCGGTCTGCCGGAGAAGTACCACGGTCGGACCTCCGGGCGGGTGCGCTCGCACGCGCTGTACGGGGACACCACGGGCGAGACCGACGAGTTCGGGCTGCCGGTGCGCTACCCGTGGGCGGAGGAGTACCGGGGGCGGGCCACCGTCGTGTACGGACACACGCCCGTGCCGAACACCTCCTGGATCAACAACACCATCTGCCTCGACACCGGGGCCGTCTTCGGCGGGAAGATGACCGCGCTGCGCTGGCCCGAGCGCGAGCTCGTCGACGTACCGGCCGAGAAGGTCTGGTACGAGCCGGCGCGGCCGCTCGTCACCGAGGCGCCCGGCGGTCACCAGGGGCGGCCCCTGGACCTGGCCGACGTGCACGGGCGGCGGACCGTGGAGACCCGCCACGGCGGGAACGTCGCCGTGCGCGAGGAGAACGCGGCGGCGGCCCTGGAGGTCATGAGCCGGTTCGCGGTCGACCCGCGGCTGCTCGCCTACCTGCCGCCGACGATGGCGCCCACCGCGACCTCGAAGGAGGAGGGCTACCTGGAGCACCCGGCCGAGGCCTTCGCCCAGTACCGGGCAGACGGCGTCGAGCTGGTCGTGTGCGAGGAGAAGCACATGGGCTCCCGGGCCGTGGCCCTCGTCTGCCGGGACGAGGAGGCGGCCCGCGAGCACTTCGGCGTCACCGGGGTGACCGGCGCCCTGTACACCCGCACCGGACGGCCCTTCTTCGACGACCGGGACGTCACGGAGGAGGTCCTCGGCCGGCTGCGGACGGCGATCGGCGCCGCCGGGCTCTGGGACGAGCTCGCCGCGTCGGACGGTGCCTCCGGCACGGGCGACTTCCTGCTGCTGGACGGCGAGCTGATGCCGTGGTCGCTCAAGTCCGCCGGGCTGCTGCGCGCGCAGTACGCCGCGGTCGGCGCCGCTTCCGGCGCCGTCCTCCCCGGGGCGATCGACGCCCTGGAGCGGGCGGTGGGGCGCGGGGTCGAGGGGATCGACGGGCTGCTCGCCCGGCAGCGGGAGCGGGCCGTGGACGCGGCGGCCTTCACCGAGGCGTACCGCAGGTACTGCTGGCCGACCGAGGGCCTGGAGGGCGTGCGCTTCGCGCCCTTCCAGCTGCTCGCGACGCGTGGGCGCTCGCTCGCGGCGGTGCCGCACGACGAGCAGCTGGCCTGGCTCGACCGGCTCGTCGAGCACGACCCGACCGGGCTGCTCCGGGTCACCCGCCGGCTCGTCGTCGACACCGGCGACGAGGCCTCGGTCCGCGCGGGCGTCGACTGGTGGCTGGAGCTGACCGGGGCGGGCGGCGAGGGCATGGTCGTCAAGCCGCTGGCGGCGCTCGTCCGCGACGCGAAGGGGCGGCTCGGGCAGCCGGGCGTGAAGGTGCGCGGCCGGGAGTACCTGCGGATCATCTACGGTCCCGAGTACACCCGGCCGGAGAACCTGGAGAGGCTGCGGCAGCGTTTCCTCGGCCACAAGCGGTCGCTCGCGCTGCGCGAGTACGCGCTCGGCCTGGAGGCCCTCGACCGCCTCGCCGCGGGCGAACCGCTCTGGCGGGTCCACGAGGCCGTCTTCGCGGTCCTGGCCCTGGAGTCGGAACCGGTCGACCCGAGGCTCTGACCGGTCGGCCCGGGACTCTGACCGGGCCGCTCCCACGGGGGGCGCAGGGGTGCCGACGGCGGCGCTCCCCTGCGCCCCCCGTGCTCGTTGACGCGTTTCTTCCGCACCCTCTAGCGTTCTTCACCCCATGACGTGACACAGCGTCAATAGTGTGGCGCAGTAGGCCACATGAGGTGGGAACACACACGCGAAAGCGCCGGTCGGCCACCGGTGGACGGTCTTCCCCGGAGGGCCCGCGGACGGTACGGGGGTGAGCGGCGATGAGTCTCTTCGGCCAGGACCGCTCCTTCCTCCACGCCCTCCCCGCGGCCGACCGGCGGTCGCTGCTCGCCGAGGGCGTCCGGCGCGTCTACGAACCCGGGCAGGTGATGATCCGCGAACGCGACACCAGCGCCTACGTCCTCGCGCTCCTCTCCGGCTGGTCCGTCGTCTCCGTCGGCACCGAGCGCGGATCGCGGCTCATCCTCGCCCTGCGCGGAGCCGGAGAGGTCGTCGGCGACCTCGCCGCCGTCGACCGGGGCCCGCGCAGCGCCAGCGTCACCGCCCTCGGCACGGTCGAGGCGGTGGCCGTCTCCGGCGACCGGTTCCGGCGCTTCCTCGCCGCCCGGCCGCACGCGACCGCGCTGATCATGCGCCAGCTCGCCACCCGGCTGCGCAGCGCCGACGTCGAGCGGCGCGCGCTCGCCTCCGAGACCGTCCTCCAGCGCCTCGCCGCCCGGCTCGTCGAACTGGCCGAGCGCGCCGGACGGCGGGCCGACGGCGGGACCGTACTGGAGCTTCCGCTGCCCCAGCACGATCTGGCGGCGGCCATCGGAGCCACCCGGGAGGCGGTGGCCAAAGCGCTGCGCCTGCTCCGGGAGCAGGACGTCGTCCGCACCGCGAACCGCACCGTCGTCGTCCTCGACATGCCGGTCCTGGTGCTGCTCGCGCAGGGGCGCGCGCGCCCCGGCGGAAACCCGGCGGACGAATCTCCGCCGGGTGTGTAAACGGCCACATCGCCGGCCGCGCCGGGCGGCCAGTCTGGACATGCGACACACGCACCACCACGGCACCACACACAGGGAGTCCGAGAGTGAGCAGTGCGGGAGCGAACGGGGTAGCGGGCGGGATCCACCGGTTCGTCGTCTTCGGCGACATCTGCGGCTCCGGAACCCTGGGCATGGCCGAGAAGGAGCTGCACCGGGCCGCGATGTACGCCGCCTTCGACGAGGCGTACGGCTCCGTCGGCGTCGAACCGGGCACCTTCCACCAGGAGGACCGGGGGGACGGCATCCTCGCCGCCCTGCGCCCCGACGTGCCGCCGACGCTCATGGTCGGACGCTGGATCGACACCCTCTACGAGAGCCTGCGCGCCCACAACACGGGCCGGAGCCGGCGCCTGCGGCTGCGGATCGGCATGAACGCCGGGCTCGTCGTCCAGGACGGCCACGGTCTCGTCGGGCGGGCGGTGGACCTCGCCGCCCGGCTCTGCGACAGCGCCCCCGCCAAGCGGATCATGGCGGAGAGCCAGGAGGTCGACCTCCTGGTCGTCGTCTCCGACTGGCTGTACGGGAACGTGGTCGCCGACGGCGGGCGGTACGTCGAGCCGACCCACTACCGGCCGGCCCGCATCCGGTCCAAGGAGACCGACGAGACCGCGTGGTTCCACGTACCGCGCAGGACCGCCCCGCCGCTGACCGGAGCCGAGGCGGAGCCGCCGGCTCCCGAGCGGGAGCGGGGTCCACGGACCGGCGTTGGGCCGTCGCGGGGGGACGGCCCAACGCCCCGGACCGGGGGCGGGAACCGCACGTACCACATCGGGGGAGACGTGGTCGACGTCCACGGAAACACCTTCCACGGCGACTTCACGGGCATCCGCAAGGGCACGGCGGCGGGGGCGGGTGAGCCGGAGTGAGCGACCAGGACGAGCCGGGCGCGGGGGCCGACGCCCCGGACTCCGGCCACGCCCGGGACGACCGGGGCGACGGCGGCGGCCGGGGCGACCGGGCGGACGCGCACGACCGGGGCGGCGAGCGGGACGACCGAGGGGGCCGCGGCGGTCGAGGCGAGCGGAGCGACCGCGGCGATCGTGGTGACCGGGACGGCGAGCGGGGCGACGGCACCGGGGAGCAGTCGCGCGAGGTCAACGTCTTCGCGTCCGCCGACCGGGGCCCGCTCGCCGGCGGCGACACCGGAGGCGCCGCCACGGCACGCCGCGCCCTGCGCACCTGGGCGAGCGGCGCGGGCGACCGCCACACCCACGTCCAGGGCGACGGCGCCTTCTTCGAGGGCAACCAGTTCTTCTCGTACGGCTTCGGCGACTCCTCGCGCTTCGTCCGGGGACCCGTCCCGCCCGAGACGCTCGCCCGTCTCGCCCAGGTGTACTGCGAGATCGCCGGCTACCAGCGGATGAAGGAACGGCTCCGCGACCACAGGGTCCTCGTCCTCTGCGGAGAGCCCGGCAGCGGGCGCAAGGCCACCGCGCTCGCGCTCCTCGACGAGGTCACCGGCGGCAAGGTCTTCCGCCTCGACCCGCGCCACGGCGTCGACGAGATCACGGACGAGGCCCTCCAGGAGCGCGGCGGGCACCTCATGGAGCTGCTCACCGAGGACGTCAGGACCGAGAGCGAGTCGCGGGGCCGCTCCGGACCGGGCGACGGCGGCGGGAGCGCGCGGCGCCCCGCCGCCCGCCTCTCCGAACTGCACCTCGACCGCTTCGGGGAGCTGCTGCACAGCCGTGACGCGTACGGGATCGTGCTCGTCGAGAGCGGCGAGGACGCCGACCGGCTGCTGCGCGGACGGTACGGGACGTACTGCGCGCCGCCGCCCGCCGACGAGGTCCTCCGGAGGCACCTGCGGGAACGGCTGCGCGGGGAGCCCGCCGAGGCCCTCGGCGCCGCGCGGGCGCTCGCCGCGCGCCCCGACGTCGTCCGGGCCCTCGGCCTGGAGGAGCTGCGGCCCCGCGAGGCCGCCCGGCTCGCCGACCACCTCGCCCGGCACTGGCGCGGCGAGATGACGGACGATCAGCTGCTCGCCGAGTGCGCCGGATTCGTGGCGGCCCAGGCCCGCGAGTGGTTCGCCGGCGCCGACCGCCCCGGCGTGCTCCCCGAGGCGCTCCCCGCCCTCGACGCCGGAGCGTTCCGGATCGCCGTCGCCGTGTTCGACGGCTCCGCCTACAGCCTCGCCGCGGAGGCCGCCGAACTCCTCGCCTGGGAACTCGCCGTCACGCTCGATCCCGAACAGGCACCCGGGCGGCGCCTGTTCGGCGCCCACGCCGAGCACCGGCCGACGCGGGCGCGCGCCGTCCTGGAGGACGGGGAGCTGGACCTCGGCCCGGCGAAGGTGCCGGTGCGCGCCGTGCGCTTCCGGGGCGAGGCCCTCGCCGCCGCCGTCCTCGGCGAGATCTGGCACGGCTACCACAACGTCCGCGGGCCGGTGGCGCGCTGGCTGCGCGCCCTCTGCGACGACCCGCGCGCGGAGGTGTGGGTGCGGGCCTCCGTCGCCGCGGGCGTGCTCTGCTCCTGGGACTGGATCCACGGCTTCCGAGAGCTGATCGTGCCCCTCGCCGTGACGGACGCGCCCGTCACCCGGCTGGCGGCCGCGACCGCGCTCGCCGAGTCCGCCCGCGACCCCCGGATCAGGCCCGCCGTCGCCTCCGTGCTCAAGGACTGGGCCGTCTCCGACGACCCCACCCTCGTCGGCACCGCCCTCCTCGCCCACGGCTTCGTCCTGGCAGCCGGGAGCGTGCCCGGCTCGCTCGACGCCCTCGCCCGGGTCGTCAGGACGTGCGAGCCCACCGACGGCGACGTGCTCGTGCCCGCCTCCTTCAGCGTGACCCGACTGCTCGCCTCCGGAGAACCGGAACCCGTCCTCCGACGGCTCCACCAGTGGCTGGAGGACGGACGGATCAACCTCGCCAACCTGGTGCACCTCGCCGTCATCAGCGCGCTCGGCACCCGGACCACCCACCTGTGGGGGCTGCGCGAGGTGCCCGAACTCGACGAGCACGCGGCCCGCCCCCTGTTCGTCGCACTGCTCGCGACCCGGCCCGCCCTCGCGCCCGAACTCGCGCGGCTGCTGCGGCACACGCTCGCCACGGCCCGCTCCGGCGAGGCCGCCCTCGAAGCCCTCGGCGGCATGCTCCGGCGCGCCGCGAAGGACCCCGGGGCGCTCGGGCACGTCTGCGCCCTCCTGCCGCGCCTCGCGGTGGAGCGCCGCGACCGGGACCGGCTCAGGGGACTGCTGAACGAACTGGTCCGGGACCGCGACCGGCCCCTGGACAGAGGCGCGGCGCGCCGGATGTGGGACGCCGTGACGGAAGGAGCGAACCGATGACCGGGCCCGAGCAGAACAGGAACGCGCGGCCGGACGAGCGGGCGCGGTGGGACGAACGGGACCACGACGAGCGGCAGCGGCACCAGGGCCGGGACGGCCGGGAGCGGCAGGGGTACGAGGGACGGGACCGGCGGTACGAGGACCGGCGCGATCGGCAGCGGTACGCGGGGCAGAACGGCGGACAGCACCCCGGCGGCCCCGACGCGGACGAGGACCCGGACCCCGACCTCGACCGCGCGCGGGACGACGAGGCGGAGCAGGCGCGCGGCGCGGGACGGCGGCACGCGGCGGCCACCGGCGGACCCGCGGCCGCCGGACGGCCGCGCGGCCCCCTCATCGGCGAGTACGCGCCCCCGTACCGCCGCCGCAGCGGCAAGGTCGCCGCCGTCCTCCTCTACCGCAACGGCGGCCACCGGGTGGTCTGGCCGGACCGCACCGAGGACGTCAACAAGCCCCTGTTCGGCTCCCCGTACACCGTCTTCGAGGTACGGCTCGGCCGCAACGTCACCGAGTTCCGGCTCCAGCTGCCGGCCGCCGGGGACGGCGTCTTCTTCGACGCCGTCGCCAAGGTCCAGTGGGTGGTGACCGATCCGCACCTCGTCGTCCAGGAACAGGTCGAGGACGTCGCCGAGCTGCTCCACGACGAACTGCTCGACGGCCTGCGCAGGCTCTCCCGGCGCTTCCGGATCACCGAGGCGCAGCGCGCCGACGAGGCCGTGCGCGAGGAACTCGCCGCCGGACGCCTCAGCTTCGGCCGGGACATCGGGCTGCGGACCCGGGTCCTCGTCTTCATCGACCTCGACGACTCCGTCAAGGCCGAGGTCTCCCGGCGCGACCGGGTCGGCGTCACCATGGAGGCCGACGAGCGCGTCGCCGAGGCCGAGCGGCGCAGGGAGGCAGCGGACCGCGCCCTGGTCGCCGAACGGGCCCGCGAGATGGAGGCCCTCTTCCGGCGCGGGGACCTCGCCCAGATCGCCCACCACATGGCGATGCACCCCGACAAGCAGTGGGAGATCCGCACCCAGCTCCAGCGGGAGCGGCGCGAGGGCCAGGACGACTACCTGAGGGTCTTCAACCGGCTCCTGGACACCGGAGTCCTGGAACGGCACGACATCGGCGAGCAGATGTACCAGGTGCTCATGTACCTGAGGTCCCAGACCGGCACCGTCCTCGGCGGCATCACCGACCGGGTCCTCAACCCCTCGGGCGACACCTCGCGGCGCCGGCGCGCCCTGGAGGAGGCCGCCCCCGAGCCGAGCGACCCGGACTGGGACGAGGACCACCGGGACGCCCCGCGCGGGCGCGGGGACGAGGAGCACGGCGAGGCCCCGCGCGACGCCCGGGTCTACGAGCCGACCCGCGTCGAGTCGGGCTCCGAACGGGAGCGCGAACGCGCACGGGAGCGCGAGCGGGAAGGGGGGCGGGGGAGGTCGCGGAGCCGTCACGACGACGGCTTCGACGACGGCCGCGACCGGTACGAGCCGGACTCCTACGACCGGTACGACCGGTACGACCGGGACGACCCGTACGACCGCGAGGGCCGCGACCGGCCGCGCCGGGGCGCCGGGCCCGCCCGGCCCAGCTCCGACTTCGACGACTGGGACGACGAATGAGCACCCCGGACCCCGCCCCGGCCCCCGCCCCGGACCGCGCCCCGGACCCCGCCCCCGACCGCGCCCCGGCGCCCGCCCCCGGCCAGGCCCCGGCGACCGCCCCCGTACCGCCCGGGGAGATGCGGTTCATGGCCGAGCGGCTCCTCGCCACCGTGCGCGAGGACATAGGGCGGGCCGACACCAAGGCCGCCATCCTGCTCTCCGGCGCCCTCGCCTTCCTGGCGGTCGTGTTCTCCGGGGACCGCGCCCCGCTGCCCACGGCCGGCACCGGACTCGCGCTGCTCCTCGCGGCGGGCGCGCTGTGGACGGCGGGGGTCCTGATGCTCGTCTCGGTGGTCCTGCCGCGCACCCGCGTCGGCGCGGACCGCACGTTCCTGCGCGAGCTGACGGCCGGTCCGTCCGCGACCGTGCTGCGGGAACGACTCGGCGCGTCCGGCGCGGACGCCACCGACTGGCTCCTCGAACAGGCCGGCGTGCACGGACTCGTGCTCGCGGCGAAGTACCGGTGGCTGCGCCTGGGCGTGTCCGCGCTCGCGCTCGGCGCCCTCCTGGCCCTCTTCAGCGAACTGTGGTGAGAGAGAAGATGCACTGGACCAGCAAGGGAAGCGCCCTGCTCCTCGCCGGGGCGCTCCTCGCGCTCCCCGGCCCGCTCACGGCGCCCCCCGCCACGGCCGCAGGGGCGCCCGGCCCCGCCCGTACCGTCGCCGAACCCGCCGAGGGCCCCGACCCGCTCGACTTCGCCGTCGTCGTCGACCAGTCGGCGAGCCTGGCCGAGAAGGACCTGGCGCGCGAGACGGAGGCGGCCGCGCTGCTCAGCCAGGGCGAGATATCGGACCGCTCCCGGGCCGCCGTCATCGGCTTCGGCAGCTCCGAGAAGCCCGGCCAGTCGCCCGTGAACGAGGTCTGCCCGCCCACCGTCGCCGACGCGGCGGGCCGCGAGCGGCTCAGCGCGTGCGTCCAGCAGCTGGGCCGCCGCGACGCCGCCCGCATGGGCCCCGGCACCGACTTCCCGGCCGCGATCCGGCAGGCCGTCACCCGCCTCACGGAGGGCCGGCCCGCCACCGCGAAGGCCCCGGCCGTGCCGAAGGTCGTCTTCCTCCTCACCGACGGCAAGCTGGACGTCGCCGACAGCCCCGAGTACGGCACCGACCGGGACACCCGCCAGTCCAACGGGGCGCGGCGGCTCACCGAGGAACTCGCCCGCGCCCGGGCGGCCGGCGTCCAGATCTGGCCGCTCGGCTTCGGCAGCGAGATCGACCGCTCCGCGCTGACCGCGATGGCCGAGGGCGGCTACCGGGGCGCCTGCTCCGACATCCCCGACTCCGTCCCCCGCATGCGCGTCGTCGGCACCTCCGCCGAGATCGACAAGGCGCTCCAGGAGACCTTCGCCGCCGCCCGCTGCGCCCGGATCGCCCAGGGCACCGTCGGGAAGCCGCCCGCCGACCTGACCGTCACCATCCCCCCGATCGCCACCGACGGCTCCCTCACGATCGCCAAGCACGACCCGAAGGTGCGGGTCACGTACTACGACCCGGCGGGCCGCAAGGTGCCCGTGCGGGGCGAGTTCGACGGCTCGACCTTCGAGGTGAGCGGCCAGGACGGGCCGGTCGAGGCGCTGCGCGTGAAGGACCCGCTGCCCGGCCGCTGGCGCGTGCACATCGAGGCGCCGGAGGGCCACCGCGACCGGGAGGTCGCCGTCCGGGCCATCTGGCAGGGCCGCCTCCGCTCCGACGTCACCCTCGACCCGGCGTCCCCGCGGGCGGGGGAGAAGGTCACCGTGCAGGTGCGGATGCAGACCCGGCGCGGGGTCGTCATCACCGACCCGCGGCAGCTGGCCGGCCTCACGGCCTCGGCCGAGGTCGCCGGCGCGGGCTTCGAGCCCTTCGCCTTCCGGCTCGCCGACGACGGGCAGGCGCCCGACAGGAAGGCCGGGGACGTCCGGTTCACCGGCACGTTCACCCTGCCCGCCGGGGCCACCGGCGACCTGGAGCTCGTCACGCGCATGGCGGCGCCCGGCATCACCTCCGACCGGCGCCCGGTGCACGCCCAGCGCGGCCCGGACGTACCGGTGCTGACCGCGGGGCTCGTCGTCGACCGCGTCACCGTGCACCCGGGCGGCACCGTCCGGGGCACCCTCGACGTCACCAACAACGACTCCGCCCCGCACACCCTGCGGCTCGCCCTCCAGGACCAGACGCCCGGCGCCGAGCTCACCGTCGCCCCGACCCCGGTGACCGCGCCCGCGGGCAAGAGCACCAGCATCCCCTTCACGGTGACCCTCGCCGCCGGCACGGCCCTCGGCGAGCTGGGCGGCCGGGTCGCGGTCGTGGACACCGGCGACGGCGACGCCGTCCTCGACACCGCCTTCCTGGACGTCCTCGTCGTGGCGCCGCCCACCTGGTGGGACCGCTGGTGGAAGGCCGTCACCGGCGGCGCCGTCGCCCTCCTCGTCCTCGCCGCCCTCGCCGGCATCCGGATCGCCGCCCGGCGCCGCCGCCGCGACCTCACCGGAGTCACCCTGGAACTGCGCGACGACGGCCGCCCCCTGCACTCGCTGACCATCCGCAGGGGGCAGAGCGAGGGCGGCACCTTCACCTTCACCGTCGACGAACCGTACGGGGAACCGCCGATGCTCCGCGGCGTCCGCGGCACCGCCGCCTCCACCGCCCACGTGCTGCGCCGCACCGGCTCCGGCGAACTGCTGCTGCGCCCCCGGGGCGGCGGCCAGGTGCCGGTGAGGGCCGGGGAGCCGGCCGGCCTCGGGGACCACGAACTCGTCGTACGGGGTGCGCGGACGCCCTCCCCGCGGACCCGTGACCTCCCGTGGTCCCGGCGTCCCCGTGCCCCCCGGCGCACCGGACCCGGCACGGGCACCGGCCCCGGCACGGGAGCCGCCCCGGGGGCCGCCTCCGGGACGACCGGGGCCACCGACGGGTCCGACACCTACGACGTGAACTTCTGAACGGGCACCGAGGAGAGACGACATGAAGATCTACCAGCCCATGCTCTTCGTCGGACTCGGCGGCACCGGCGGAAGGATCGGCAGCGAACTCGAACGGCAACTGCGCCGGGAGCTGTGCGGCCCCGACGGCACCGACCTCGTCGACGGCGGCCGCCGGCTGCCCTTCCAGCTGCCCGACTGCCTCCAGTTCGTCTACGCCGACTTCAGCGAGGGCGAGCTGCTGAGCCAGCCCCAGTTCCGGGCCAAGGGCGCCGAGGGCGCCGCCTTCGCCCGCACCTCCCGCATGGTCCGCGACCTGCTGCCCACCGACTTCGACTCCTCGCCCGAGGTGACCCGCATGCTGCGCGTCTCCGTCCCCGAGGAGACCCGGAACTGGCTGCCGCCCCAGGCCCGCCAGCCGCGCGTCGCCCCCCTCAACAGTGGCGCCGGGCAGCTGCCGACCGTCGGACGCGCCGCGCTCTTCGCGACCGTCCGCTCCGGCCTCGAACCCGTCCTGCGGCAGCTCCGCGAGGCGATCGGCGCCATCGGACAGGCGGCCGGCGACCTCAAGCGGGTCGGCGGCGGCCGCATCCGGGGCTGCGACGTCTTCGTCGCCTTCTCCGTCGCCGGAGGCACCGGCGCCGGCATCTTCTACGACTTCATCCACCTCATCGGGCACGAGTTCCGCAACGCCAAGGTGCCCGGCGTCAAGATCTACCCGCTCGTCGTCATGCCCTCCGCCTTCCCGCCCGAGGCCGGCGGCGGCCGCGAGGCCGAACTCAACGCCGCCCGCGCCCTCGTGGACCTCTCGCGGCTCGTCGACGACCAGAACGTGCCCGACGCCCTCACCACCTTCGGCGACGTCGAGGAGCACGGCCGGCTCAGCGTCACCTACCCGGGCGACGGGGTCGTCGCCCTGCGCCCCGCCACCATGCAGACCGCCTTCCTCTTCTCCAAGCCGGCCGTCATCGGCACCGAGGACCTCCGCCGCTCCATCACCGCCATGGTGATGTCGCTCATCGGCACCGAACTGGGCGAGGACAGCGGCTCGGTCAACCGCGCGGAGGACGACTACCAGTCCTTCGCCGCCAGCTTCATCAACAAGAGCGTGGAACGCGCGACCCCGGCCCGTACCGGCATCGGCTACCGGGGCATGTCCACCAGCCTCGCCGCCTCCCTCACCGTCCCCGTCGACGACCTCGCCGAGATCGTCGCCGCCCGGCTCCTCGCCCAGGCCGTCCGCGGCATGTCCGAACGCGCCCGGCGGCCCGCCCGGGACGGCCAGGACCTCGTCCGGGAGCTCTTCACCCGCTCCGGCGTCGGCCGCCTGTGGAGCCGCGAGGCACCGGACGTGCCCCTGCCCGAGCAGCTGCCCCGGGGCAGCCGCGACATCACCCAGGAACTCCGGCGGCGGCTGGGCGACATGGAGGACTCGCTCCAGCGCCTCGACGTCCACCTCTCCCGCGAGATCCCGCGCCTCACCGAGGACTTCAGGCCGGGCGCGGGAGCCCGCGAACTCCTCGGCACCATAGGCCCGTTCCAGCTGGAGACCGTCCTCGCCGGACTTCCCGGCCACCCCGACCGGGTGGCCAGGGAAGGCTTCACCGGCATGCTCGACAACCGGCGCAACGACCCCGAACGGCCCCCGAACGTCCAGGCCGCCGCCCCCAACATCCCCCACATCAAGCGCAGCGTCGGCGGAGTCGTACCGGCCCGGTGGACCGATCCCGACGTCCAGGACACGCTCGCCGCGCAGCAGGCCTGGTACCAGTGGCGCGCCCGCGTCCTCTGGCACCGCGGCTGGCAGGCCGGAGAGGCCCAGTGGCGGCCCTCCCTCAACCGCGTCACCAACGAGGTCGCCGAACTCACCAAGGTGCTCCGCGCCCACGAGCAGGACGAGGCGAAGTCCTTCGCCGACAGCCGCCGCGAGCTCTACCGCGACGACCGCGCCGGCATCGCCTACCTGCTGCCCCCGCAGAACACCCTGCGCGCCTTCTACGACGACGTCGTCGACCGGCTCGCCCAGAGCGAGGGCCTCCCCGAGACCACCGACGCCGCGACCCTCCTCGACCGGATCGTCAGGCCCGACGACTGGCGGCGCGCCCTCGACGCGGTCCGCCGCTCCTCCGGGGCGGCCGTGAAGGAGATCAAGCAGGTCGTCGAGCGGCGGGTCAAGCGCCTCTTCGGCGAGGCCAACGAGGACGTCTTCGCCCGCCCCCTGCTGCCCTCCATGGAGCTGCTGCTGCGGGCCGCCGCGGGCGACGAGACCGCCGAGGCGAAGGTCGACCCGCGCTGGCTCGACCAGTTCCGCGCCCGGCTCGCCGGACTCCTTCCCGTCGGCTTCATCCCGGACGGCAGCGGCCCGCTCAAGATCCTCATCGTGCACCCGGCGAGCGAGTCGGACGGCCGGGCCGCCGACTTCCTCGCGCAGGAACTCAACCTGCCCGCACGGGTGTTCCCCGAGTGCCGGGCCGTCGACACCGACTCCATCACCGTCGTCTTCTTCCGCAGCGGCATGAACCTCACCGACATCTCCGAGGTCCGCGGCGTCCTCAGCCTCTGGTCCGAGGCCCGCGACTCCGGCGGCGAGGACGACTTCCTGCACTGGCGCCAGCGGCTCGGCTACCAGGACGACTGGCTCGTCTCCACCGAACCGGACCGCCAGCGCATCCTCCACCGGCTGCTGTGCGCGATGTGGAACGGCCACGTCGCCGCCGAGGGCCCGGCCGACTCGCCCCACCTCGTCCGGATCAGCCTCCAGGACGGCGAGTCCGCGACCATGTCGCTGCGCCTGGAGGGCTTCGACGGCTCGCTCTCCAGCTGGGCGGGGCTGCTGCGCGCGTACGAACGCTCGGCGCTGCTCGACGAGGGCCAGATCATCGAGCAGTTCTGCGAACGGCTCATGCGCGCCCTGCCCAAGGGCCTCGCCCAGGTCCCGGCGCCCCCTTCACGGCTCTTCACCCACTTCGTCGAGCACATCGCCCCGCGCCAGCTCCGCCTGATCGACCGGATCGCCGCCGAGTACGGACCGGCGGACAGCGAATGGCTGGCCCCGCTCCGCCACTTCTGGGAGGTCACCTACCCGGGCGCCCTCGACATGCGCTTCCCGAGCGCGGCCCGCGCGACCCGTGCCAGCCTCCGCGCCCTGTACGAACGCCACGCCCCGCGCCGGGACCAGGGCCGGGGCCGGGGACAGGGCCAGGCCCCGGGCCGCCCGCAGGGCCGCCGGCCCGGCCCCCTCCCGAGGGCCCGCCAGGAGCCCGATCCGCGCACCGGCCCCGGGCCGCGCCCGGGGTACGGGCCGCGCACCGGGCACGGGGAGGAGGCACGGTACGGGGAGGACGCACGGTCCGGAGCGGGGACCGGGTACGGCCCCCGCCCCGGGCACGAGGACGACGCCGGGCACGGGCCCCGATCCGGGCACGTGCCCCGCCGCCGGTACGACGACGGGTACGCGTCCTGGAGCCGGCACGACGACGGCGCCGGGCACGGACCCCGGTCCGCGCCCGAGCCCCGGCCGGGCCACGAGGACGATGCCGGGTACGAGGACGGCGCCGGGTACGACGACGACACCCGCTACGACGACCGCGCCGGGTACGAGCCCCGGCCCGCGCCCGAGTCCCGCCCCGGGTACGAGGAGGACACCGGCTACGAGGGCGACGCCGGTTACGAGGACGACGCCGGTTACGAGGACGACGCCGGCTACGGGTCCCGACCCCGGTACGACGACGGTGCCGGGTACGACGACCGCGCACGGCGGGATCCGCGGGACCCGCGGGCCGGGTACGCGTACCGGACCGCCCCCTCGGGGGCGTCCGCCTACGAGGGGGACTGGGAGCTGGAGCCCGAGCCGGACTTCGGGCCCGCGTACGAGGAGGACCACGGCCCGGAGTTCGGGGCCGAGGACGACGAGCCGTACCACCGCGACCGGGCCGGTGAGGCGGAGTGAACCCACGAGCCCTTCCCGTCCTTCCCGAACGGCCGCTGCCGGGCCACGCCGTCTGCCTCGACCTGCGCACGCCGCCCGCGGGGGCGCACGACGCCGAGGCCGCCGTCCGCGCGGCCCTGGACGTCCCGCAGCCCGGCGGCGAGCGGCGCTTCCTCGTCGTCGACGAGGCCGACCGGCTCGTCGCCCACCAGCTGCTCTACGAGCGCCTCTCCTCCTACGGGCCCGCGCACGTCGTCTGCCTGGCGGTCGGAGCCCGGGGCGAACGGACCCTGAGCCGCTCCCTCACCCTCCGCCCGCCCGCCGCCGGCGTCCTGTGGGTCTTCGACTCCACGGAGGACGGCGTGCCGGGCGAGGCCGTCCTGCGCCCGCTCGTCGACGTCCTGTCCACGCCGGAGGTCTTCGACGCCGTCCTGCGCGCGCTGGGCGAGGTGGTGCACGGCGTCGCCGTGCCCGCCGTGCGGGTCCTGGAGCACGACCTCACCGACGAGGCCAGGGCGCGGGCCTGGCGGCAGGCCCTGGAGGGCCTGGCCGGACCGGACGTCCCGGCCGGGAGCGTCTCCGCCGAGCAGGTGCCCGGCGCACTCGCGCTCCTCCTCGACGAGGGCGTGCCGCGCTCCCTGTCCGGGCACCGGTGGCTGCCGCCCCAGGGCCGGGCGGGAGCCGGGCTCGCCGCCTGCGACGCGGCGGTCGGCGAGGCCGTCGAGGGCTACCACCGGGTCCGGGGCCCGGCCGGTCTCCTCACCGGGGCCGGCCGGAGCGTCGACCTGCCGGCGGACCTGGAGCGGGTGACGGAGGAGCTGGACCGGTTCCGCACCGCCGTCGCGGACGCGTTCGGAGCGGCGGGCGGCACCCGGCTCACCGCCGAGCACCGGGGGGTGCTGCGCGAGCGGGGCGTCGAACTGCCGGAGCTGCCGCGGGAGATCTCCCGGGCCGGGATCGTCCCGGCGCTGCGCGACCTCACCCACGACCTGATCGGCAAGGGGCTGCCGCTGCGGTCCGTGGCGGCCCGGCTGTCCGCGCTGTCCGCGCGCACCGCGCCCGTGGGCAGCGCGGCCCGCCTCGCCCGGCTCGACGCGATCTGCGGGCCCGAGCGGCTGCGGCGGCTCGGCGCCCGGTACCCCTTCACGGCGGGCGGTTCGCGCCCCGTGGCCTTCGCCGTCACCGGGCTGCTCGCGCTGCTCGCCGGCGTCTGGCCGGTGCTCGGCTGGGCCCTCGGTCCGGCCGTCGGCGTCCTCGCCGCCGGGCTCGCGCACCTGATGCTGCGGCGCAGGCCCAACCGTTCGCCCGACGGGAGGATCGACGGCGGTGGTGCCACGGGCGCGGCGCCCCGGCTCTTCGGCGGGCTGCTCGGCGGTCTCGTCGGGGCGGGCCTCGGCTCGTTCCTGGACCTGCCCCTCTGGGCGGCGGCGGTGGCGGCGACCGTGGCCGTGGCGGCCGTCGTGCTGCTCGCGCTGCGCGACTGGAGCCGGGCCGTGGACGAGTGGTGGGCGCGCGCGGACCCGGAGGAGGCCTGGCGGATCCTGCGGGAGATCCAGGAGCTGGTGGTCACGACCGCCGTCCACGACTGGCTCTTCGCCGAGGTGCGGCACCACTGCTCGGCCGGGGCGGGAGCCGTCGCCGGGCTGCTCCGGGGCCTCGCGGAGACCGCCGACGCGCACGGGCAGCCGCACGCGGTGCGGAAGGGCGACCGGCCGGAGGCCGAGCCGCCGGCCCGGGAGACCGGGGCGGCCTCCTGGAGCTGGGAGGACTGGCGGGACGACGGGGACGACTGGGGGGAGGGGACGGAGGCCTGGGGGGACGGCACGGAGGACGACCTCTGGTCCGACCCGGCCGGGGCGGCGGCCGGGCCCGCCGCCCCGGAGTCCCCGCCCCCGTACGACCCGCCCGGCCGGGACACCGGGAGCTCCGGCGACGGACCCCTGTCCGGCCCCGCGCCCGGCTGGCTGGAGCGGCGGTACGGGGACGGGGGCCCCGCGCTCGTCGACACCCTGGTCGGCGACCTGGTCGCCGGGACCGTCCTGATCCTCGACCGGTGCTGGGCGGGCATCGAGCGCGATCCCGGCGCCCTCGCGCGCGCCGGTCACGAGCAGCGGCTCTCCGAGCTCCTGGACGAGACCCGGCTCCGTCTGGAGCGGGACGTGGCCGCCTCGCCGCCGCCCCGGTACGAGGGTCTCCGCGACCCGGACGCGCTCGCCTCCCTCGCGGTGTTCACCGACCGTTCCGACCGGCCCGACGCGGCCCGTCTCACCGGCGTCGCCGCCGACGCGGTGGCCCGGCTGCTCCTGGCCGAGGACGACCCGGGCCGTACGGTCGCGCTGTGCGGCCCCGAGCACCTGCGGCTGCTCTCCCACGATCCGCTCGCCGCCCGTCAGGTCCGCTTCGTGCCCGAGGCGATGCGGCGCGGCGCCGCCGGGGACGACATCTGGCGGGGCACCGCCGAGGACGTGGTGTGGACCGGCGCGGGACGGCACGCCGGCATCCTCCGTCTCGTACCGCTGCGCGCGGACGTCGTGCACACCGTCCGCGCCGAGGAGGCGGGAGAACCGTGACCGACCCGAACCACCCGAGCGACCCGGACCACTGGACGGGCCCGACCCCTCCGACGGGCCAGGACCACCCGGGCGACCCGAACCAGCCGCTCGGTCCGGACCACCCCGACCACCTGAGCGAGCCGACCCCGCCGTCCCATCCGTACTACCAGGAGCTGGAGTTCCTCACCCCCCGCGAGGCGCCGGTGCGCTTCGCCGTGCGCTACGGCGAGGACCACCGGCCGCCCGGCCGCCCCGGCGTCCTCGCGCGCCGGGCGACCCTGGGCGCGGGCGCGCACGTCCTCCAGTACCGGCTGGCGGCGTCCGCACAGGGCGATCCGCACGCCTACGCCCTCCTCGAACGGGAGACGGCCGCCGCCGTCGCCCTCGAACGCCGCTACGGCGGCGCGAAGTTCGGCGCGGTCTTCGCCAGGATCGTCGGCTTCGACCTGACCGCCGCCGAACCCTTCGTGCTGTACCGGCCGCCGACCGGACGCCCGCTGACCGAGTGGGCCGGGCGGCTCGGCGCCGAGGACCAGGAGCGCATCACCGGCCAACTCGCCATGGCCGTACGGCTCCTGGCCCAGGCCGACCTCGTGCACCGGGCCATCGCGCCCGACACCGTACGGTGGGACGGCGCCCGGGTCCGGCTCTGCGAACCGTACGCCGCGCAGCGCGCCGGGGAGGCCCGCGAACCCTTCGGCGGCGCCCCCTGGGCCTCGCCCGAACAGCGCGCGGGCCAGGGCGTCGCCGACCCGCGCGACGACCTGTGGTCCGTCGCCGAACTCGCCTACTACCTCCTCGCCGGCCGCCCCGACCGCGGCGAGGGACCTCCCGCCGACCTCGCCGACTACCGCCGTCTCGCCGCCCTCGGACAGGGCGGGCTCTTCGCCGCGCGCGCGGCGGACCGGCCCCGGCCGGCCGAGCTCATGCGGCTGCTGCACGTCCCCGACCCGCTCGCCACCGGCATCGGGCCGGCCGACCCGCTCGACCGGTGGCGCACCGAGTACGACCACCAGATCGCCAGGAAACGCGCGGTCACCGGCGGCGCCCCGCCCGGCGGCGAACCCCACCGGGACGTGGCGGAACCGCCCCCGCCGGACCCGCGGCCCTCGCGTCCCTCCCTCCGCGACCGGATCTTCGGCGGCGGAGGCGACGCCTTCCGGCCCGCCGCCCCCGCCGTGACGCCCGAACCGGCGCCGCCCCCGGCGCCGCGCGGCCGCATGTGCCCGCACTGCCTGCTCCCCGTCGAGTACGACGAGCGGCTGCTCGTCACCATCGACGCCAAGGGCAACCGGATCCCGCTCGACCTCAGCGCCGAGCGCCGCCCCGGCCACGTCGCGGACGCCCTGCGCAAGGCCTACCACCTGTGCCCGCACACCGTGGACGGCGACGAGGAACACGAACTGCCCGTCCCCTACCTCACCAACGGCGAACCGCTCTCCGTCGCCCTCGTCGGCAGCTCCTCCGTCGGCAAGACCCACCTCCTCGCCGCCATGCTCGGCGAGGTCGAACTCGGCGGCCTCGAACCGTACGGACTCAAATGCCGGCCGCTCAACCCCGAAGCGCACCGCACCTATCTGCGCGAACGGGTCCAGAGCCTCCAACAGGGGCGGCAGCTCGGCCGTACCGGACAGCAGACCTTCGCGCGCTTCGCCGACGGGCTGCTCGTCTCGGCGGGCGGCGCGCGGCCCCGCCCCGTCGTCTTCTTCGACCTCGCCGGCGAGGACCTCGCCCAGGACGGGGAGGTCGGCCGCTTCCTCATGGGCGTGGACGCCTTCGTCTTCGTCCTGGACCCGCTGCGCGCCCTCCGGCTGCCCGGACTCGACCCGGTGCGCGAACAGAGCGGGCTGCGGCGGCGCGACCTCGGCGACGAGGCCTTCACCACCGTGCTCAACCGCATCCCCCGGCAGCGCGGCGGACTCGTCGCCGCGCCCGCCGCGCTCGCCGTCAACAAGAGCGACCTCGTCCGCTTCGAACCCGTCGTCGACCGCTGGCTCGGCCGGGCGCTGCCCGGCCGCCACGACCCCGCCGCGCTCCACGAGGAGAGCCGGGACGCGTACGCCTTCCTCGCCCACCACGCCAGCGCCGCCTGGCTCAAGCCCTTCGACGACTGCGCCGACTGCACCCTGCACTTCGTCGCCGCCACCGGCGGGCAGGCGCGCGGCGACCGATTCCCGCACGGGGCCCGGCCGCGCCGGGTCCTCGCGCCGCTGCTGTCGCTCTTCGCCCTGTGCGGGCTGCTGCCCGGGGCGGAACCTAGGGAGGGGATCGTCCGATGACACGGACGGAGAACGAGGCCGACCAGATCGTCTTCCGCTGGGACAGCGAGAACCTCACCGGCAACACCGGCTTCGGGCCCGTCGCCTGGTCCGGGTCCCGGGAGGAGACCGAGAACCTCTTCCAGCTCTCCGGCCCCGTCCTGCGGGCCAGCGGGGACGAGACCCGGCCGGCCCTGATCCGGCTCCGGCGGCGCGACCACGTGATGCTCGTCCGGCGCGCGCCCTTCACGGACGCCGACGGCAGGGCGTCCGTGCTCTGCCACGCCCTCGTCGGCGCGCCCGCCCTCCTCGCCCCCGCCGTCTGCCTCGGGCTCCACGGCTGGGACTGGGACGGCGCCGCGAACGCCGCCGAGGCGCGGGGGCCGCTGCCGGTGGTCCCGGCGGAGGCCCTCCTCCCCGCCGCGGGCCGCGCGGGGCCGGCGGAGCTCGACCGGCTCCTGCCGCACGCGGCGGAGGAACTCGTCGGCGCGGTCGCGGAGTTCCTGCGCCACCCCGACGACCTGTTCACCGTCCTCGACGAACGGGGCGACACCGCCTGCCCCGTCCTGTGGGGGCTGCACGGCATGCTCGGCGCGCTCACCAGGCGACCGTGGACCTTCGCCACCCACGACACGGCCGAACTGCCCTCGCTCCGCTTCGTGTTCGTCGGCCGCTGGTCCGGCGCGGCGAGCCGCAACACCGAGCGGCGCCGCGTCGACCCGCGCGAGCGGTGCGGCGACCGGGCGGAGGAGGTCGCGGCCCGGCTCGTCCGCCACCACCTGTGGGAGGTCGAGGAGGGGAAGGGCCGCGACCGCGTGATCGGCAGGGCCCTCCGCACCGCCGCCGCCACCTACCGGGGCCCGCTCCTGGAGACGGCGTCCCGGGCCGCCGACCGCCTGGACGCCGTCGACCCCCGCACGAACGCCTCCCGCCGGAGGAAGCCGCTCCCCCCGGAGCCCGAGGACCGGGACCGGGGGACGCCCACTCCCTGGGACCGGACCGCACCGGACCCCCGGCCCGGGACCGGCCCGGGCTACGGGGCCCGGCGGGACCGGACCACGCCGCGCCCCGGGTACGAGGAGCCGCGGACCCCCCGGGACGAGACCGGGCCGGGCGCCGGGTACGGGGGACGCCGGGAGCAACCCTCGCCGGGCTCTTGGGAGGAGGACGCCCGGGGCACCGGGGACCGGCGGGAACAGGCCCCGCCGGACTCCCGGGAGGAGGACGCGCGAGGCGCCGGGTACGGGGGTGCCGGAGGCCGCCAGGACCTGGACGCGCCGGGCGCCCGGGCTCCCCGGGGCCAGGGCACCTCGGATCCTCGGTACGAGGACGTGCCGGGCACCCGGGCTCCCCGGGACGAGGACGTGCCGGGCCGTCGGTACGGGGGTGCCGGTGGTCGTCGGGACCGCGCGGTGCCGGACCCCCGGGGGCAGGAGGCCTCGGGCCCCGGGGAGCAGGGCAACCCGGGCCTTCGCGGGCAGAGCCCCTCGGATCCTCGGGCCGAGGACGACCCGGGCACCCGGGCTCCTCGGCGCCGGGGCACCCCGGACCCCTGGGCCGAGGACGCCCCGGACCTGAGGGACCGGGGCACCCCGGGCCCCCGGGGTCAGGGCACCCCGGGCTCTTGGGACGAAGACGCTGGCGGCCGGCGGTACGAGGACGCCCCGGGCCGGCGGTACGAGGACGCCCCGGGCCGGCGGTACGAGGACGCCCCGGACCCTCGGTACGACGACGCCGGTGGGCGTCTGGGGCAGGGCACCCCGGACCCTCGGGGGCAGCGCGCCCCGGCCCCCCGTGAGCAGGGCTTCCCGGACGGTCGGGGGACGGAGTTCCAGGGGCCCCGGCACCCGGGCCCGTCGGCTCCCCGGCGTCCCGAGCAGGCGAGTGACGGGTACTCCGACCTGTCGGGCTCGCGGTATCCGGGGCCCGGGGGATCCGGGGCGGGCCCGGCCGTCCGGCCCGAGGGGACGCCCGACGGGACGGCTGACGGGACGCCCGAGGGGACGCCCGACGGGCCGGGGCGGGCGGAGCGTCCCGGCCCGCCCGACCGGCGTCCGGACCCCGACGGCGCCCGGGGGGCCTCGTGGGCCCCGGACGGACTCGCACCCGAGCCGCCAGCCGATTCCGGTCGGGCGCCCGCGTACGCCCCCGAGCCCCCGCTGCCGCCCGCGCCTCCCTCCGTTCCCGCTCCCGCTCCCGCTCCCGCTCCCGCGCCCCGCCCCGCCGACGGGTCCCGTCCGGTCGCCTACCCCCGGCCCGTGCTGCCGCTCGTCGGGCCGCAGTGGACCGGGCCCGGCAAGGGCGTGCGGCGCCGGCCGAGGGAGCGGGCGGCCGAGACCTCGCTCGTGCACAAGCTGCCGACCGTGCGGAGCGTGGAGGAGGCGCGGGAGCTCGTCGTGAAGGGCGGCAGCCGGGAGCTGCTGGAGGCGCTGCGCCGGCCCCAGGCGTACGCCGTCGTCACCGTCCTGCTCCGGGAGGTCGCCCGGCGCCTGCCGTCCTGGGGTCATCCGATGCGCCGGGAGCTCTGCGAGGTGGCGATCGCCCGGGAGCTGTGGGCCGTCCCCCCGCCCACCGCACGGGACGACCCCTCCGAGCCGCCGGAGGAGCAGCGCGCGGCCAACGCCGCCGAGCTGCACCGCTGGGCGGTCCGTCCCCTGCTCGGCGGCGGCGACGCCCCGGTCGGCACGGTCGCCGAGCTGCTGTCGCGGCTCCGTACGAGCCCGGAGCCGTCCGCCCGGGAGGCGTTCTGGCTGATCGTCGACGGGGACAGGCCGGGCCTGCCGGACGCGGTCTGGCTGACGCTCCTGAAGGAGGCGTACGGCATGTCGCGCACCGCGCACCGCCCGGACCCCCCGTCCCCCGCGCCCGCCGGCCCGGACGACCTCGGCAACGGCTACACCCGCCGTTTCCTGCGCCGGGCCGCGTTCCTGATCGGGGTGCTGGTGATCGCGATCGTGCTGATCGGCGTGGCCCAGTGGGTCACCTGACCGCGGGGGCGGCGGGGTGAGCGCGTCGAAAGACGGGCCAGGGCCGCCCGGCTCCGTCAGGATGGGCGCATGGGATTCCATGTCGATTCCGAGACCGGGCGGCTGCGCCGCGTCATCCTGCACCGGCCCGATCTGGAGCTGAAGCGGCTCACTCCGTCCAACAAGGACGCCCTCCTCTTCGACGACGTGCTGTGGGTGCGCCGGGCCCGGCAGGAGCACGACGGCTTCGCCGACGTGCTGCGCGACCGGGGGGTGGAGGTGCACCTCTTCGGGGACCTGCTGCGCGAGGCCCTGGAGGTGCCGGCGGCCCGCGCGCTGGTCCTGGACCGGGTCTTCGACGAGAAGGAGTACGGGCCGCTGGCCGCCGATCACCTCCGCGCGGCCTTCGACTCGTTGGACGCGGCCGCACTCGGCGAGGCGCTGGTCGGCGGCATGACGAAGCGGGAGTTCCTGGCGGTGCACCGGGAGCCGACCTCGGTCCGTTTCCACGCCCTGGAGCTGGACGACTTCGTCCTCGGCCCGCTGCCGAACCACCTCTTCACCCGGGACACCTCGGCCTGGATCTACGACGGCGTCTCCATCAACGCCATGCGCTGGCCGGCCCGGCAGCGGGAGACGGTGCACTTCGAGGCGATCTACAAGCACCATCCGCTGTTCACGGGCCCGGAGGCGGGCGCCTTCCACCACTGGTCGGAGGGGCAGGCGGACTACCCGTCGACGATCGAGGGCGGGGACGTCCTGGTCATCGGGAACGGCGCCGTGCTGATCGGGATGAGCGAGCGGACGACGCCGCAGGCGGTGGAGATGCTCGCCCGGGGGATGTTCGCGGCGGGGTCGGCGCGCACGATCATCGCGCTGGACATGCCGAAGCGGCGGGCGTTCATGCACCTGGACACGGTGATGACGATGGTCGACCAGGACACCTTCACGCAGTACGCGGGTCTGGGGATGCTCCGCTCGTACACGATCGAGCCGGGGGACGCGGGGCAGTCCCTCCGGGTCACCGACCATCCGCCGGAGCAGATGCACAGCGCCATCGCGGCGGCCCTCGGGCTCCAGGACATCCGGGTGCTGACGGCGACCCAGGACGTGCACGCGGCCGAGCGGGAGCAGTGGGACGACGGGTGCAACGTGCTGGCGGTGGAGCCGGGGGTGGTCGTCGCGTACGAGCGGAACGTCACGACGAACACGCATCTGCGCAAGCAGGGCATCGAGGTGATCGAGATCCCCGGCAGCGAGCTGGGCCGGGGGAGGGGCGGTCCGCGCTGCATGAGCTGTCCGGTGGAGCGGGACGCCGCCTGAGGGGCGGAGGTCCGGGACGCCGTCCGGGGCGGCGAAGGTCACGGAAGGGAGGGGCTGTATAGAAATGTTGAAGTGTGTATACACTTCCAGGGTCCCGACCGCCGTCCTCCCGACCCGTACCCACAGGAGCGCGTCCCATGGCCACAGACCTCATCGGCCGCCACTTCCTCAAGGAGCTGGACTTCACCGCCGAGGAGTTCCGCGGCCTGATCGCGCTCGCCGCCGAGCTCAAGGCCGCCAAGAAGGCGGGCACCGAGGTGCAGCGGCTGCGTGGCAGGAACATCGCCCTGATCTTCGAGAAGACCTCGACCCGCACCCGCTGCGCCTTCGAGGTCGCCGCCGCCGACCAGGGCGCCTCCACCACCTACCTCGACCCCTCGGGCTCCCAGATCGGCCACAAGGAGTCGGTCAAGGACACCGCCCGCGTCCTCGGCCGGATGTTCGACGGGATCGAGTACCGCGGGGACAGCCAGGCCGCGGTCGAGGAGCTCGCCGCCTTCGCCGGCGTGCCCGTCTTCAACGGCCTCACCGACGACTGGCACCCCACCCAGATGCTGGCCGACGTGCTCACCATGACCGAGCACGCGGACAAGCCGCTGGAGGAGATCGCCTTCGCCTACCTGGGTGACGCCCGCTTCAACATGGGCAACTCCTACCTGGTCACCGGCGCCCTGCTCGGCATGGACGTCCGGATCGTCGCGCCGAAGGCGTACTGGCCGGCCGAGGACGTCGTCGCCGCGGCCCGCAAGCTCGCCGAGGCCGGCGGCGCCAGGATCACGCTCACCGAGGACGTGTCCGAGGGCGTCGCGGGCGCCGACTTCGTCGTCACCGACGTCTGGGTCTCCATGGGCGAGCCCAAGGAGGTCTGGGACGAGCGGATCGCCGCCCTCGCCCCGTACTCCGTGACGATGGACGTGCTGCGCGCCACGGGGAACCCGGACGTCAAGTTCCTGCACTGCCTGCCCGCCTTCCACGACCTGGGCACGGCGGTCGGCCGGGACATCCACGCCCGGCACGGCCTGACCGAGCTGGAGGTCTCGGACGAGGTCTTCGAGTCGGAGCACTCGGTCGTCTTCGACGAGGCCGAGAACCGGATGCACACCATCAAGGCGGTCCTGGTCGCGACGCTGGCCGGCCCGGCGGGCGAGTAGCGCCTCGCGGCCCGTCAGCCCGCCCGGCGCCGCCGCTGGGCCGGTATCCCCGGGAGCGTGAACCAGACCGCCTTGCCGTGCGCGGTGGGGCGGTGGCCGCAGTCGCCGCTGAGCGCCCGGAGCAGCAGGAGGCCGCGGCCGTGCTCCTGCCAGGGGTCGACCCCGACCTCCGGGTCGGGGCAGACGAGGTCGCCGGCGCGGGCGGGCCGGGAGTCGTGGACCTCGATCTGGCAGCCGCCCGGCGCCGGGAGCAGCTCGACGACCAGCTCGATGGGGCCGGTGCCGGTGGTGTGCTCGACGGCGTTGGCGACGAGCTCGGCGGTGAGGAGCTCCGCCGTGTCGGTGTCGGGGCGGTCGTCCGCCTCGGGGGCGGTGTCGGTGAGCGCGGTGCGGACCAGGGCGCGGGCCATCGGCACGGCGGCGGTGGTGTGGGGCAGCCGGACGCGCCAGGAGGTGGCCGGTCCGGTCGGGGTCTCGGGCATGTGCGGCGGCTCCCTTCACCGACGGGCGGACGGGGGCGGGCGGGCGGGCGTGGGGGCGAGGACGCCCCGAGACGTCCTGGTTTCAACCTTACGAGGTGCAAAATCCGCTTCCCGGGGCACCCCCGCCCTCCTGGCGGGGCCCGGGTCGTCGGTCGTCCGTGACCCGGGAGGGGCGGCTCCGCGCCCCGGGTCGGCCTTATCGCGTACTCGTGACGACAGTCACAGTACGGTGATACCCTCCCTGCGGAGGAAGGAGGCCCCTCGAATGAGCCCCTTTACCGGCTCCGCGCCCCGCACGACACGCTGGCAGCACCTGCGCCTCGACATCGACCAGGGCGTGGCCACCGTCACCCTGGCCCGCCCCGCGAAACTCAACGCCCTCACCTTCGGCGCCTACGCCGACCTGCGCGACCTCCTCGCCGAGCTCTCCCGCGAGCGCGCCGTCCGCGCCCTCGTCCTCGGCGGCGAAGGCCGCGGCTTCTGCTCGGGCGGCGACGTGGACGAGATCATCGGCGCCACCCTCGCCCTCGACACCGCACGGCTCCTCGACTTCAACCGGATGACCGGCCAGGTCGTCCGCGCCATCCGCGAATGCCCCTTCCCCGTCGTCGCCGCCCTCCACGGCGTCGCCGCCGGCGCCGGGGCCGTCCTCGCGCTCGCCGCCGACTTCCGGATCGCCGACCCCACCACCCGCTTCTCCTTCCTCTTCACCCGGGTCGGCCTCTCCGGCGGCGACATGGGCGCCGCCTATCTGCTGCCCCGGGTCGTCGGACTCGGCCACGCCACCCGACTCCTCATGCTGGGCGAGCCCGTCCACGCCGCCGAGGCCGAGCGCATCGGGCTCCTCAGCGAGCTCACCGAGGAGGGCGAGGCGGGGGAGCGCGCCGCCGCCCTCGCCCGCCGCCTCGCGGACGGACCCGCCCTCGCCCTCGCCCAGACCAAGGCCCTGCTCACCGCCGAGCTCGACATGCCGCTCGCCGCCGCCGTCGAACTGGACGCGGCCACCCAGGCGCTCCTGATGAACGGCGAGGACTACGCCGAGTTCCACGCCGCCTTCACCGAGAAGCGCCCCCCGAAGTGGCGGGGCCGCTGATGACCCCGGCCCGGGGGCCCCGGAGCGTCGCCGTCATAGGCGGCGGCCCCGGCGGCCTCTACGCCGCCGCCCTGCTGCGGCGGCAGGACCCGGCCCGCGAGGTCACCGTCTGGGAGCGGAACGCCCCCTCCGACACCTTCGGCTTCGGCGTCGTCCTCTCCGACGAGACCCTCGGCGGCATCCGGGACGCCGACCCCGTCGTGTACGGGGCGCTCCGCGGCGAGCTCGTCCGCTGGGACGACATCGACGTCGTCCACCGGGGCCACCGCACCACCTCCACCGGCCACGGCTTCGCCGCCCTCGGCCGCCGCCGGCTCCTGGAGATCCTGCACGCCCGCTGCGCCGAGCTCGGCGTACGGCTCCGCTTCCGCACCGAGGCCCCGCCCCCCGCCGTCCTCGCCGCCGGCCACGACCTGGTCGTCGCCGCCGACGGCGTCCACAGCCGCACCCGCGAGATCCACGCCGCGCACTTCCGCCCCCGGATCACCCCCCACCGCTGCCGCTACATCTGGCTGGCCGCCGACTTCCCCTTCGAGGCCTTCCGCTTCGAGATCGCCGAGACCGAGCACGGCGTGATGCAGCTCCACGCCTACCCCTTCTCCGCCGACTCCTCCACCGTCATCGTCGAGATGCGCGAGGAGGTCTGGCGGGCCGCCGGCTTCGACGAGCTCGACGAGGCCGAGTCCACCGCCCGCTGCGCCAAGGTCTTCGCCGAGGCGCTCGGCGGCCGGGAGCTCCGCTCGAACAACTCCGCCTGGACCGCCTTCCGCACCGTCGCCAACGCCCGCTGGTCGTACGGCAACACCGTGCTCATCGGCGACGCCGCCCACACCGCGCACTTCTCCATCGGCTCCGGCACCAAACTGGCCGTCGAGGACGCCGTCGCCCTCGCCGCCGCCGTCGACGCCCACCCCGACCTCGACGAGGCGCTGGGCGCGTACGAGACGGAGCGCCGTCCCGTCGTCGAGTCCACCCAGCGCGCGGCCGGCGCCAGCCTCCGCTGGTTCGAGGAGCTCGCCGGCCACGTCGACCGGCCGCCCCGCCGCTTCGCCTTCGACCTGCTCACCCGCAGCCGCCGCGTCACCCACGCCAACCTGCGGCTGCGCGACCCCGCCTTCACCGCCGCCGTCGAGGAGGACTTCGGCTGCCCGCCCGGCACCCCGCCCATGTTCACCCCCTTCCGGCTGCGCGGACTGACCCTGCGGAACCGGGTCGTCGTCTCCCCCATGGACCTGTACGTCGCCGAGGACGGCGTCCCCGGCGACTTCCACCTCGTCCACCTCGGCTCCAGGGCCCTCGGCGGCGCCGGACTCGTCATGACCGAGATGGTCTGCGTGAGCCCCGAGGGCCGCATCACCCCCGGCTGCACCGGCCTCTGGACCGACGAACAGGCCGCCGCCTGGACCCGGATCGCCGACTTCGTCCACACCTCGGCACCCGGCACCGCGCTCGGCGTCCAGCTCGGCCACTCGGGCCGCAAGGGCTCCACCCGCCTCATGTGGGAGGGCATCGACCAGCCCCTGCCCGAGGGCAACTGGCCGCTCGTCGCCGCCTCGCCCCTCCCGTACCGGCCCGGCGTCAACCAGACGCCGGCCGCCCTCGACCGCGCCGGCCTCACCACCGTGCGCGAGCAGTTCACCGCCGCCGCCCGCCGGGCCGCCCGCAGCGGCTTCGACCTCCTCGAACTGCACTGCGCCCACGGCTATCTGCTCTCCGGCTTCCTCTCCCCGCTCACCAACCACCGCACCGACGCCTACGGCGGCGACCTCACGGCCCGGCTCCGCTACCCCCTCGAAGTCTTCGACGCGGTGCGGGAGGCCTGGCCGGCCGACCGGCCCATGACCGTCCGCATCTCGGCCACCGACTGGGCCGAGGGCGGCACGACCGCCGCGGACGCCGTCGAGATCGCCCGCGCCTTCGCGGACCACGGAGCCGACGCGATCGACGTCTCCACCGGGCAGGTCGTCCCCGACGAGGAGCCCGCCTACGGCCGCTCGTACCAGACGCCCTACGCCGACCGCATCCGCAACGAGCTCGGCGTCCCGGTGATCGCGGTCGGCGCGATCTCCTCCTGGGACGACGTCAACTCCCTGCTCCTCGCGGGCCGCGCCGACCTCTGCGCCCTCGCCCGCCCGCACCTCTACGACCCGCACTGGACCCTGCACGCGGCGGCCGAGCAGGAGTACCGGGGCCCGGCCGCCCCCTGGCCCGCCCCGTACCGCGCGGGCAGCCGCCGCCCGCCCACCGGCCGCCGGGAGTGAGGACCCTGGACGCACGCGCATGCGGGTGCGACGCACGGCCATGGTCCGCGCACCGCCCGCGCCCTTGAATGGGGGCATGACGGAGAACAGGGGCGGGAAGAAGGGCGCCGGAGCGGTCCTCGGCGCGGCGACGGCGACGACGGGACTGCTGGCGGGGGTGTGGTTCGCGTACGTCTGCTCGGTGATGCCGGCGCTGGCGCGCAGCGACGACCGGGTCTACGTCGAGGTGATGCGGAACATCAACGACGTGATCCAGAACCCCGTGTTCTTCACCCCGTTCTTCGGGGTGCCGGTCCTCACGGCGGTCGCCGCCTGGCAGCACCGGGCCGGCCCGGCGAGGCTCTGGACCCTCGCCGGGTTCGTCCTCGGCCTGGCGGTCCTCGTGGTCACCTCGGCGGCCAACGTCCCCCTCAACGACGCGCTCGCGGCGACGAAGGACCCGGCCGCCGCACGGGCCGCCTTCGAAGGCCCCTGGGTGGCGTGGAACGTCGTCCGCGCGGTCCTGGGCACGGCGGGCCTGATCTGCCTGCTCCGGGCGCTGTCGGTACGGCGCTGAGGCCTGTTCTTCGGATCAGGCCGGGCTCGCGGGGCCCGGCCTGATCGACAAGACGCCCCCTAGCCGTCCGCCAGGAACGGCAGCACGTACTCCGCGCCCCGGTCCCGCAGCAGCTCGTGCAGGGCCGCGAAGACCTCCGCCGAGCGGCGGCCCGGCCAGTCGTCGGGCAGGAGCTCCGCAGGGAGCACCGGGTCCGCGTAGGGCAGCCGGCGCCAGGAGTCCAGGGCGAGGAGGTAGTCCCGGTAGGCGTCCTCGGCGTCCGCCGGGGCCGTCCGCCAGGCCCGCAGGACCGGCTCGTGGGCCGCGAGGAACTCCTCGTGGAGCCCGGCGATCGCCGGCAGGTCCCACCAGCGGGCCACCGCCCCGGCCGTCGCCGTGTATCCCAGGTGGTCGCCGCGGAAGAGGTCCACGTACGGGGAGAGCTCCAGGCGCTCCAGGGCGTTCCGGGTCTCCTCGTACAGCCGGGCGGGCGCGATCCAGACGCCCGGCGCCGCCGTGCCGAAGCCCAGCCGGGCGAGCCGGGAGCGCAGCAGGTGCCGCTTGTGCCGCTCGGCCTCGGGCACCGAGAAGACGGCCAGGACCCAGCCCTCGGACAGCTTCGGCTCCGTACGGGCGTAGATCCGGCGGTCGCCGTCGTCCAGGAGCCGCCGGGCGTCCTCCGACAGGGCGTACCCGGCGGCGCCGCCCGCCGTCCGGCCCGGCAGCAGCAGACCGCGCCGCTTGAGCCGCGACACCGAGGAACGCACCGAGGGCGCGTCGACGCCGAGCGTGCCGAGCAGCCGGATGAGCGCGGCCACCGGCACCGGCGACTCGTCGGGCGCACGGCCGTAGGCGCCGTAGAAGGAGACGATCAGGGATCGGGGAGTGTGCTGCTCGGCCACGTGATCACTTTAGGGGGTGGTGGACACGTCACGCCGGTCACGCCGGGTCCCGCAGCAGGAAGCGCTGGAGCTTCCCCGTCGCCGTGCGCGGCAGCGCGTCGAGGAAGACGATCTCCCGGGGCGACTTGTACGGCGCGATGCGGGCGCGGACGAAGGCCCGCAGCGCGGCGGCGGTGCTCGCGTCGCGCGGCACGCCGTCCCGCACCACCGTGTACGCCACGACGACCTGGCCGCGCAGTTCGTCCGGGCGCCCGACCACCGCCGTCTCCACCACGTCGGGGTGGTCCAGGAGCACCTCCTCGACCTGGGGCCCGGCGATGTTGTACCCGGCCGAGATGATCATGTCGTCGGCCCGTGAGACGTAGCGGAACCAGCCGTCGGGCTCGCGGACGTACGTGTCGCCCGTGACGTTCCAGCCGTCCCGGACATACTCCTCCTGGCGGGGGTCGGCCAGATAGCGGCAGCCCACCGGGCCGCGCACCGCGAGCAGCCCCTCCTCGCCGTCCGGGACGCCCTTGCCGTCGCGGTCGACGATCCTGGCCTGCCAGCCGGGCACCGGACGGCCCGTGGTGCCGGGGCGGATGTCGCCGTCGGCGGCGGAGATGAAGATGTGCAGCAGTTCGGTGGCGCCGATGCCGTTGATCAGGCGCAGTCCGGTCCGGGCGTACCAGGCCGTCCAGGTCGCCTCCGGCAGGTTCTCGCCGGCCGAGACGCAGCGGCGCAGCGAGGCCACCTCCGGGGCCGTGCCCTGGGTCAGCTCCTCCAGCATGACCCGGTAGGCCGTCGGGGCGGTGAAGAGCACCGACACCCGGTGCCGCTCGATCGCCGCGAGCAGCTGTTTGGGCCCGGCCTGTTCGAGGAGGACCGCGCTCGCCCCGGCCCGCAGGGGGAAGACGACGAGCCCGCCGAGGCCGAAGGTGAAGGCGAGCGGCGGAGAGCCGGCGAAGACGTCGTCGGGCAGCGGGCGCAGGACGTGCGCGGAGAAGGTGTCGGCGACGGCCAGGACGTCCCGGTGGAAGTGGACGCAGCCCTTGGGCCGCCCGGTCGTGCCGGAGGTGAAGGCGATCAGGGCCACGTCGTCGGCGGCGGTCGCCACCGCCTCGTACGGGCCCGGCCGGCGCTCGGCGAGGGCCAGCAGGTCGTCCGGTCCGTCCCCGCCGAAGGGGGTGATCCGGAGCCCGGGTGTCCGGGCCGCGAGCAGCTCGTCCAGCACCCGCGCGTCGCAGAGCGCGTGGGTGCAGCGGGCGGCTTCGGCCATCACGGCGAGTTCGGGGGCGCGCTGCTGGGCCAGGACGGTGACGGCGACGCCGCCGGCCTTCATCACGGCGAGCCAGCAGGCGGCGAGCCAGGGGGTGGTGGGGCCGCGCAGGAGGACCCGGTTGCCGGGCAGGACCCGCAGGTCGGTGGTGAGGACGTGGGCGATGCGGTCCACCCGGTCGCGGAGCTCCCCGTAGCTCCAGATCCCGCCCTCGCCGTCGTGGAAGGCGGGCCGGTCGGCGCCGAACCGTTCCACCGTGCGGTCGAGGAGTTCCGTTCCGCAGTTGAGCCGGTCGGGGTAGCGGAGCTCGGGGAGGTCGAAGACGAGGTGCGGCCAGCGGTCGGGAGGCGGCAGCCGGTCGCGGGCGAACGTGTCGAGGTGGGCCGAGGGCGTCAGCTCCATGAGTCCGTCCCCCTGTCGTGGTGGGGTCGTCCGTCGCTCCACGAGCGTATCGTGTTAGTGACGACAGTCAACGGTTCGCGACAACGGCGCCGGACGGCGCCGCGACGAGGGCGCCCGAGGGCGTCGGAGAGGGCCCACATGCCCGCATTCTCGCTCGATCCGGCACAGACCACCTGGTGCAGGGAGCTCAGCGCGCTCGCCGCCGAGCGCCTCAAGCCCCTCGCCGACCAGGGCGAACCCGGCAGGGTCAACCGCCCCCTCGTCGCCGCCCTCGGCGAGCTCGGCCTGCTCGCCCGCCTCTTCGAGGCCGGCGCCCTCGACCTCTGCCTCCTGCGCGAATCCCTCGCCCGCACCTGCACCGAGGCCGAGACCGCCCTCGCCCTCCAGGGCCTCGGCACCCACCCCGTCGCCGCCTTCGGCACCCCGGCCCAGCGTGCCCGCTGGCTCCCCGAGGCCACCGCCGGACGCGCCGTCGCCGCCTTCGCCCTCTCCGAGCCGGACGCCGGCTCCGACGCCGCCGCCCTCGCCCTCGACGCCGTCCCCGACGGCCGCGGCGGCTGGCGCCTGCACGGCGAGAAGCGCTGGATCTCCAACGCCCCCGAGGCCGACTTCGCCACCGTCTTCGCCCGCACGACCCGGGGCGCCGGCGCACGCGGCGTCACCGCCTTCCTCGTCCCCGCCGACCGCCCGGGACTCGGCGGGGAACCGCTCGACATGCTCGCCCCGCACGCCCTCGGCACCCTCACCTTCGACGGCGTCCCCGTCGGTCCCGAGGACCTCCTCGGCGAACCCGACAAGGGCTTCCGGGTCGCCATGAACACCCTCAACCTCTTCCGGCCCAGCGTCGGCGCCTTCGCCGTCGGCATGGCCCAGGCCGCCCTCGACGCGGCCCTCGCCCACACCGCCGCCCGCCCCGCCTTCGGCGGCGTCCTCGCCGACCTCCAGGCCGTCTCGCACCGCGTCGCCGAGATGGCGACCCGCACCGAGGCCGCCCGCCTCCTGGTGTACGCGGCGGCCGTCGCGTACGACGAGGGGGACCCCGACGTCCCCCGCCGCTCCGCCATGGCCAAGCTCCTCGCCACCGAGACCGCCCAGTACGTCGTCGACGCCGCCGTCCAGCTGCACGGCGCCCTCGCCCTCCAGCGCGGCCACCTCCTGGAACACCTCTACCGGGAGGTCCGCGCACCCCGGATCTACGAGGGCGCCACGGAGGTGCAGCGCACGATCATCGCGAAGGAGCTGTACGCGAAGGTGCCGCCCACCGAGGTGCCGCCCGGCGAGCGGCGGTCCACCGAGGTGCCGCCCGCCGAGCGGCGCCCCCTGGGGGACCCGTACGCCCCGGAGAAGCCGAAGGAGCCGAAGGAGGCGACCGCATGAGCCTGCACCGCCACAACCCCGCCGAACTCTCCCCGCCCACCGGCTTCTCCCACGCCGTCACCGCCACCGGCTCCCGGCTCGTCTTCCTCGCGGGACAGACCTCCCTCGACACCGAGGGCAAGGTCGTGGGGGAGGGGATCACCGAGCAGTTCACCACCGCCCTCGGCAATCTGCTCACCGCCCTGCGGCACGCCGGCGGCACCCCCGCCGACCTCGCCCGCGTCACCGTCTACACCACCGACGTCCCCGGCTACCGCGACCACGCGCACGAACTGGGCCGGATCTGGCGCCGCTTGGCGGGCCGCGACTACCCGGCGATGGCCGTCATCGGAGTCGTACGCCTCTGGGACGAGCAGGCCCTGGTGGAGCTCGACGGCTTCGCGGTCCTCGACGAACCCGCACCCGCTTGATCAACTGGTCACCCGCCCGGGCCGGGCTTAGTGTCGAAAGGTGGACTGACCGGCCCACGGCACACTCACCAGGCGAGGCCCGAGGCGCCACATGAGTACACCCAAGCCGACGACACCTGCGCAGACCGCCCCCCCGAAGAAGGGCGGAGACGGCAAAGGCATCGCCCTGTTCGTGATCGCCTCCTGTCAGCTGATGGTGGTCCTCGACATCACCATCGTGAACATCGCCCTCCCGCACATCCAGACGGCGCTGGACTTCTCGACCACCAGCCTGTCCTGGGTCGTCAACGCCTACACGCTCACCTTCGGCGGACTGCTGCTCCTCGGCGGCCGGACCGGCGACATCCTGGGCCGACGACGCGTCTTCATCTTCGGCGTGCTGCTCTTCGGACTCGCCTCCCTCTTCTGCGGGCTCGCGCAGAGCGAGTGGCAACTCCTCGCGGCCCGGGCTCTCCAGGGCGTCGGCGGCGCGATCGCCTCGCCCACCTCGCTCTCCCTCATCACCACGACGTTCGACGAAGGCCCGGAACGCAACCGGGCCTTCGGCGTCTTCGCGGGCGTCTCGGCGGGCGGCGGCGCGATCGGCCTGGTGGCCGGAGGCATGCTCGTCCAATGGCTGGACTGGCGCTGGATCTTCTTCGTCAACGTCCCGATCGCCGTGCTGATCGCCCTCCTCACGCCGCGTCACGTCAAGGAGTCCGAGCGGCACCCGGGCCACTTCGACCTCGCCGGCGCGCTGACCTCGACGCTCGGCATGGTGGCGCTGGTGTACGGATTCATCCGGGCCGCGCAGGAAGGCTGGAGCGACCCCTACACGATCGGCTCGTTCGCCGCCGCGATCGTCCTCCTGGCCGCGTTCATCCTCATCGAGCGGCGCTCCCAGCAGCCCATCACGCCCCTGCACATGTTCGCCGACCGCAACCGCTCGGGCACCTACGTCATCATGCTCTGCCTGGCGGCGGCCATCTTCGGGATGTTCTTCTTCCTCACCCTCTTCGTGCAGCAGGTGCTGGGCTTCAGCCCCCTGACGACGGGCCTCGCGTTCCTGCCGGTCAGCGCGATCATCGCGGTCGGCGCCGGCTTCACGTCCAACCTGCTGCCCCGGTACGGCCCCAAACCCTTCATGGTGACCGGCTCGGTGCTCGCCGCGGCCGGACTGGCCTGGCTGACGCTCACCGATGTGAACTCCACCTACGCGGGCAGCATCCTCGGACCGATCCTGGTCTTCGGCCTCGGCATGGGCCTGATGTTCGTCTCGCTGACCATCATGGCGCTGTCGAACGTCGAGCCGAGGGAGTCCGGTGCCGCGTCAGGCCTGCTCAACGCCATGCAGCAGGTGGGCGGTTCGCTCGGCCTCTCGATCCTGGTGACCGTCTTCGGCACGGCCAGCCGCAACGAGGCGGAGAAGCAGGTCCCCGCCTTCCTCTCGCAGGCCGGACCGCTGGAGAAGGCCCAGTTCGCGAAGACCGGACAGCTCCCGCCCCCCTGGAGCGACCAGGTCCTCACCTCCGGCGTCTCCGCGGGCTTCGTCACGGCGGCGATCTTCGCCGCCGTCGGCGCCCTGGTCGCCCTCTTCGTGATCCAGGTCCGCGCCTCCGACATCGAACGGCTCAAGGGCGGCGGAGTGATGCCGGGCGCCGGCTGACCCCCGCTACGGCTTCGGCGCGGGACCCAGCGTGGCGTAGGCACGCTCGGGGCAGGGGGCACCGGGCGGCGCGAGCTTCAGATAGACGGTCGCGTACTGCGGGTCCTCGACCGTCCTGCCCGGCTCGGGATCCTGGAAGCAGACCTTCCACGGATCCGCGACACCGGGCAGCTCCACATCGGAGTAGGCGCTCTCCGGCTCGACCTTCCTGAACGCGATCGGCCCCAGCGCCTCCCCGGCCCGCGCGAAGGTCATGCCGGTGACGGCGGGCATCCTCGGCCAGGGGAGCTTCCCGCCGTCGACGGCGGGGCAGGGCGCCCCGACGCGCACCACACCCAGGTCCAGCGCGGGCCGCCCGCCGTCCCGCCGTCCCGCCGAGGTCTGGAAGCACACCGTCCACTCGTCCGCGTCCCACTGCCTGGCGTCCTGGTCGGAGGCGTCGTGCGACACGACGGAGTACCCGGCCCCGGCCGCGACCTCCTGAGCCTCCCGGAGCCCCTTCCCGACGAGCACGGGGGGCCCGGCGGGCTCGGGGGAGACGGACGCGGATGCGGTGACCGTGCCCCTCGGCGGCCGGCCGTCGCCCCGCACCGGCTCCCTCTCCGCCGCACCACCGCCGAGGAGGGACCGCGCGAACCACACGCCCACGAACAGCACGACCAGGGCGCCGGCCACACCCCCCGGCCGCCGCCACCACCGCCGAACGGCCGGCGGGGGCGACGACGGGGGCGGCGACGGAGGCGGCGGGGCGGAGGGGTACGAGTCCACGCGGGGATCGTAGACAGAACCCCCGCGCCGGGCGCGGGGGTTCTTCGACTTCCTGCGGCTTCCGCCGGTCCCGGGGCCTAGATGTCCCGGAAGATCTCGATCTGCGCGCCGATCGAGTTCAGACGCTCCGCGAGGTCCTCGTAACCGCGGTTGATGACGTACACGTTGCGCAGGACCGACGTGCCCTCCGCGGCCATCATCGCGAGGAGGACGACCACCGCCGGGCGCAGGGCCGGCGGGCACATCATCTCGGCGGCGCGCCAGCGGGTGGGGCCCTCCACGAGGACGCGGTGGGGGTCGAGGAGCTGGAGACGGCCGCCGAGGCGGTTGAGGTCGGTGAGGTAGATGGCGCGGTTGTCGTAGACCCAGTCGTGGATGAGGGTCTTGCCCTGGGCCGTCGCCGCGATCGCCGCGAAGAAGGGGACGTTGTCGATGTTGAGGCCCGGGAACGGCATCGGGTGGATCTTGTCGATCGGCGCCTCCAGCTTGGAGGGACGGACCGTCAGGTCGACCAGGCGGGTGCGGCCGTTGTCCGCCGCGTACTCCGCCGAGCGGTCGTGGTCGAGGCCCATCTCCTCCAGGACGGCGAGCTCGATCTCCATGAACTCGATCGGGACCCGGCGGATCGTCAGCTCCGACTCGGTCACGACCGCCGCGGCCACCAGGCTCATCGCCTCGACCGGGTCCTCGGAGGGGGAGTAGTCGACGTCCACGTCGATCTGCGGCACGCCGTGCACGGTCAGGGTGGTGGTGCCGATGCCGTCGACCCGGACGCCGAGCGCCTCCAGGAAGAAGCAGAGGTCCTGGACCATGTAGTTGGAGGAGGCGTTGCGGATGACGGTCACGCCGTCGTGCCGGGCGGCGGCGAGCAGCGCGTTCTCGGTGACGGTGTCCCCGCGCTCGGTCAGGACGATCGGGCGGTCGGGGGAGACGGAGCGCTCGACCTGGGCGTGGTAGAGGCCCTCGGTGGCCGTGACCTCCAGGCCGAAGCGGCGCAGCGCGATCATGTGCGGCTCGATCGTGCGCGTACCGAGGTCGCAGCCGCCGGCGTACGGCAGCTTGAAGCGGTCCAGGCGGTGCAGCAGCGGGCCGAGGAACATGATGATCGAGCGGGTGCGGATCGCGGCCTCGGCGTCGATGGAATCCATGTCGAGCTCGGCCGGGGGCACGATCTCCAGGTCCGTGCAGTCGTTGATCCAGCGGGTGCGGACGCCGACGGAGTTGAGGACCTCCAGGAGCCGGAAGACCTCCTCGATGCGGGCGACCCGGCGCAGGACGGTGCGGCCCTTGTTGAGGAGCGAGGCGCAGAGCAGCGCGACACAGGCGTTCTTGCTCGTCTTGACGTCGATGGAGCCTGAGAGGCGGCGGCGGCCGACGACCCGGAGGTGCATGGGTCCCGCGTATCCCAGGGACACGATCTCGCTGTCGAGGGCTTCGCCGATCCGGGCGATCATCTCAAGGCTGATGTTCTGGTTGCCGCGCTCGATGCGGTTGACGGCGCTCTGGCTCGTGGCCAGTGCTTCGGCGAGCTGGGTCTGTGTCCAGCCACGGTGTTGTCGGGCGTCACGGATGAGCTTGCCGATGCGTACGAGGTAGTCGTCTGCCATGGCGTCACGTTATCTCAGATATGAGATGTGATTCGCCAGGGGTTGGGCCGTCAGGGTGAATCGCCGTGCGCGGTCGGGTGGCGCGGTTCGTACAGGGGGAGTTCGGTGCCGCTCGGCAGCCGGACGGCGGCGAGCAGGCCCCAGCCCTGGTCGGTGATGGCCCGTGAGATCTCCGCGCCCCGATCCTCCAGGTTTGTCAGGGTATGGGTGAGGTCGTCGCACATGAGGTACACCTCGTGCTGCGGCTCGCCCGTCGTGGGGTGCACCGCGATCTCGGCGGGCGGCAGCTTGAAGATGAGCCAGCCCCCTCCGGCGTCCACGTGCTCGAAGCCGACGACGTCCTTGAGGAAGGCCCGGTCGGCCTCCGCGTCCCGGGTGTAGAGAACCACGTGCGCGCCGCTGATCATGGATCGATCGTCGGCTCCCTGTGCCGCCGCGGCAATCGGTGCGCCGCCGTCCGGGTTTGGCGGTCGGGCCTGGCTGAATTTGGTGCTTGCCCCACGCGCATGCCCGCCGGGTACCCAATACTGCCTCCACTCGCATCGGGCCCATCCAGCCGGACCGATGCTCACGGCAGCGCGCCCAAGCATGAGGGGACCGATGGATCACAACAGCTTCGAGGCACTCCTCTCCCGTCCAGAAGGCCCAACGCTGGATTTCAAACGATCCTTTTACCGGCTGCGCGACGGCGATCATGCCAAGAAGGCCCTGGTCAAGGATATTCTGGCGATGGCCAACACGCCGCGGGAGGAGACGGCGTACATCGTCTTCGGGGTGCGGGAGCTGAACGGCAGGAATATTCCGGAGGGCATCGATGGCCCGGCCATCGACGACGCGAACCTGCAGACACTGGTGGCTTCCTACGCCGACCCGTGCCCGCCCTTTACCTACGAGCAGGTGGCCTACAAAGATCGAACCTTCGGTGTGATCGCGATTCCGCTGCAACGCGACACGGGCCCCTATATGGCGGTCAAGCGAGGAAAAGGGCGGAGTGAGGAAGGTTTTCTCGCCCCCGAAACAATCTACTTCCGGCGGGGCAGCAGCAATACGGAGGCGGGCCCTGCGGACCAGAAGTGGGTCTACTCCTGGTTCCTGGGAAATGACCGGGACGAGCCTGTTCTGGCAAGCGATGTGGAACAGTCGTGGAAGCAGTTTCGCGACACGATGAGGAGCTTTTCGACGGACCGGCGCTACCTCCTCGTAGCGCCTCCGCTGCACGACGTCGACGATGTTGCTCTCAAGGGCCTGGCGCTGCAGCCGTGGAGTGCGGTCATCGATCTGGATCCGCGTAGTGAGGACGGTGGATTCCTGGGCTCGGTGGAGCAGCAGGTGCGCTCCGCGCGGAGCCTGCACATGGTGAGCCCGGAAGACCGAGAAATGGCACTGGGGGGCCAAAAATCCGTCCAGTGGATCTTTGCCTGTGGGATCGACACCGTCAGCATCACCGAAGGGGAGATGCCGTTCCGGGACTGGAAGACCCGCTACTCCGCCCATGTAAACGGGCGCTTCAGGGAGCTGGCCGCCGCCCTGCGTCCCGCCCCTGTCGTGTGCCTGCTCCTCAGCTATGGCGGTGCGGCGCGACGTATCTCCTACTCGGTGATCGAGAACCTGCTGGAGAACGTTGGTGAGAGCCTACAAGTCATCGTGTGTACGGACGACCCGACGGAGCACCGGGCCCTGGAGGACGACTTCGACGCGGTCGTCATTCCCATTCCCCTCACCCAGCTTGGGTCCGGCTTGGCGGGCTTGGAGGACAGCGCGTCCGGGCAACACGGGGATCGCATGCTGCCCAGCCTCTCGGGTGCCCCGATTCCGCTGCCCCACGCGGATGCACCGTGGATCGAGGAAGAGTTGGAGTTGCTCTACCTCGGTACGCGCTGGGAGGACGCCGTCGACCGGGTCGAGGACGCCTTCCTCAAAGGTTGGGAGATCAGCTGGCCAGAGCTGGGCCGTCGGCTGGACGTGGACCGCTCGGCCACTGCGCAAATCCATCATGAAGTAATCCGGGCACTGGGACAGAGGGGACTCCCTCTCACGCTGAACATCTGGCACAGCCCAGGGGCCGGCGGCACGACCGTTGCGCGCCGCATCCTGTGGGATCTGCACCGCATCTATCCGTGCGCCGTTCTTCGAGGAAACCGTTCCGCCCGTAACGGCGCACATTGGGTGGCCGAAGTGGCTGAGCGCATCATGCGTGTGGCCCAGACGACCGGACGATCCGTGTTGCTTCTCGCGGAGGCGAGCCAGGTGCCGGCCTCACTCATCAGCGAGTTGTTCAACGTTCTGCGCAGTAAGCACGTGTCGGCGGTTGTCCTCCAGGTGCTTCGTCAGGTGAACGGTGTCCACGGAGTGGGGAAGCAGACCTACCGAGTCTCCTCCGAGCTCGACGATGAGGAGGCGGCGCGGTTCGCAGAGGTGTACTCGTCAGCCCGTCCCGAGCGCGCCGACGAGATCAGCCTTCTGCAATGGGGTGGTGTCTCGGACCAGCGCACGCCGTTCCACTTCGGCCTTACCGCATTCGACCGGCAGTTCCGTGGCATCGGCAGGTATGTTCAGGCACGGATCGACGCCCTCGATGAAAAGCAGAGGGAGGTGATACTGCACATTGCCCTTGGGCACCACTACGGGCAGCAGAGCCTTCCGGCGCAGCTGTTCGCGGAGACATTCGCCGTTCCCGCCTGGAAGCCGGTGGATCTGTTCGACCATCTGCCCGACCACGCCCTTGACCTGATCATCGAGGAGCCCGAGGGTGCCTGGCGTACCGCGCATGCGCTGTTTGCCGAGGAGATCGTCACCTATATCCTGGGCCAGCGTTCAGGTGGGGCCGGCTGGACCTCGGCCCTGGCCGATGCTGCCATCGCGTTCGCGGAACTGTGCCGCGGTCACGCGTCAATGCCGGGCGACCTGGAGCTCGACCTCATGCAGCGTGTGTTCATCTACCGGGACAGCGGTGAGCTGCTAGGAACAGAGCGCGCAGGTAACGCGAAGTTTTCCAAGCTGGTGGAGGACATCAAGCTGCCGAATGCCGGCGGTCGCGTACTGGAAAAGGTGGCGAGCCTTTTCCCGGAACAGCCGCACTTCCACGCGCATCTGGCACGGTATCAGGCCTTCGAGCTCAAAACCTTGCCAGCGGCTCTCCAGTCGATCCAGCGGGCGATCAAGCTACAGGAAGGCGACTCATTGCTCCATCACATGCATGGAATGATCCTTCGGGGTGAGGTCTACGACCTCATTAGGAGGCGCGTTGACGTGCGTGAACTGGAGAACCCCGTGCAGAGCGCGAGCGATGCCTTTGCCAGGTCGCGGGAAATCCGCCGGGACAATGAGCACGGCTACATCAGCGAGGTGCAGATGCTGATCAGAGTCGTGGACTATCTGCGCCAACACTACTCTCAGGAGCTCAGCACGGCGGTTGCCTCCGTGGGGTCGGGCGCTCTCGGCTCGGCGCTGGAACGCGCCGAGGACCTTCTGGCCCAGGCGCTGGTCTTGAAGGAGAACCCGAGCAAGTTCGTCCTCACCTGCGACGCACAGCTGCACAACCTCTACGGGGATCACCAGCTGGCTATCGACACGTATCGCCGCATGCTGGAGAGGGATGACGTTGACCTGCCGTCTGTCCGCCGGCAGTTGGTATGGACGTACCTCCACAAGAACAAGCGGCAGTGGGAATCTGTGAAGGACAAGGACATGAAGCGGATCGAGGATCTACTGCGCACCAATCTCAGGGAGGCGACCGACGACGGGCGCACGATGCGTCTGTGGCTGCAAGCGGCTCGTTTTGTGCCGAACCCCCCTGGCTACGACGAGCTTATCGAACAACTGGACATGTGGCGTGCGGCCAATCCGTCCCTCGAAGTGGCGTACTACCTGTACATCGTCAACATGCTGAAGTACCTCGAAACGGATTCCGGCCAAGCGAAGACAGAGGCTGCGCGCTACGTCCAGCAGTGCAGCCAGCGGACGCTGTACTCGCCCGACCGGCACAAGAGCTTCGAATGGATGGGGCCTGGTAAGGGGCTTCGCCGTCTCGTCCATCAGAGCCGTCTCGGGGAGTGGGACGCTGCCCAGAACTTCTTCATGAATTCGCAGGCGCTGAGCCGGGTGGAGGCGCGCGTCACCAAATACATCGGGCCCCAGTCGGGTGAGTTGTCCATCGGCGGAGTGACCGCCTTCTATGTGCCGGCTCGAGCCGATCACCAGTTCCGTTCCCTGCACCAGAAGGTCACCTGTTACGTCGGCTTCTCCTATGAGGGTCTGCGCGCCTGGGAGGTGCGCGACCTTCAGGAGGATGCGGGCTGACCCGACGGCTTAGGGGCGTCGAACACAATGGGGCCGTGCATCACTCGGATGCGCGGCCCCATTCCGGCAGTGTTACGGCATTCAAGAGCCGTGATCGGAGACCGAGCTCCAGAGCCGGGACAGCCCCTCCCACGCGGCACGCGCGATGAAGGACGCCACTGTCCGGATCGTGAGCTCACGCTTCCAGTCCTGCCGGGTTGATGGCGATGCGGTGTCTGCTGCCATCGTGATCACCTTCCTCATGGTCGTAGCGGGTGTTGCACCGCGGACCAGGGTGAGGCTGGAGCCTCAACCTTCAGAGGTGAGTGGTCGTGGGGAATGATATATCGTCAACTTGTGTGAGGGAGAGGGGAGTATGCGCCAATCTCTGTCCGCTCGGGCCCTCACGCCGGTGCTGGCGGAACCTCCGTTCGTCGGCCCCTGACTCATTCAGGAAATTCCGCATGTACCGTGCAGGTGAGGCTGCAGGGCGGCCGCCTCCCGCTGTGCGGGTGTGGCCGCGAATCAGGCGCGACCCCGCAGGCACACGCGCTGGATCTGGCAGGCGAGGGTACGCCGCGCCGGCGCCGATCCGGTCGGCTCGTCGTCCTTGCGGGCGGCACCCATGACGCCCGGCCTGTCCAGGCCGCGGATGATTCCTTCGTGCATCACCTGGTATGCGTGGAATACAGTCTCCGTTGCGCGCCCCCTCAGGTCTTCCTCCAGCAGGCGCCGCAGCACGTCCACACTCTGCTCGGTGAACCGCTTCCGACCCCGGGTCAGTGCGTGCATCATGCGCGAGCAGCGGGCGCTGGCGAACCACCGCTCGACCAGGTTCAGCCAGGACGCCCTGGTCGGCGTGAAGTGCAGATGGAACCGCGGACGAGCCAGCAGCCACTTCTTGATGTCGGGCGTCTTGTGCGTCGCATAGTTGTCCAGGATCAGGTGAACCTGCAGATCAGCCGGCACTTCCCTGTCGAGCTTGGCCAGGAACTTCTTGAACTCCGCCGCCCGGTGGCGGCGGTGCAGGGAGCCGATGACCTTGCCGGTGGCGACCTCGAGCGCGGCGAACAGGGTCGTGGTGTCGGCCCGGACATCGTCGTGGCTGCGGCGTTCGGGGACACCGGGCACCATCGGCAGCACCGGCTGGGACCGGTCCAGGGCCTGGATCTGCGACTTCTCGTCCGCGCAGAGCACGAGTGCCTTCTCTGGCGGGTCGAGGTAGAGGCCGACGACGTCGCGAACCTTGTCGATGAACAGCGGATCCGTCGACAGCAGAGACGTCTGTGACCGGTGCGGGGCCAGGGCGAGGGTCCGCCAGACCCGCGAGATGGTCGACTGCGACATGCCCGTCGCGGCCGCCATCGAGCGGGTGGACCAGCGGGTGGCGTTCTTCGGCGTCTCCTCGAGCGCCTTGACGATCACCCGCTCGACATCGGCATCGGTGATCTTCCGTGGGACGCCGGGCCGCGGGGCGTCGCACAAGCCGTCCAGGCCGCGTTCGAGGAAGCGGCGCCGCCCGGTGCGGACCGTGTCCGGAGCGACCCGCAGCCGGCGGGACACCTCGGCGATTGAATGGCCCTCGGCGCACTCCAGTACGATCCGCGACCTCTGGGCCAGGGCCTGGGCCGTCGTCCGGCGACGTAACCAGCCCTCCAGCACCGCACGCTGGGCGTCGGTGACCGACAACGGCGGAATCTTCGGGCCCGGACGACTCATGCCCAACCAACGGCAATCTCCGACTCAGGCCACTAGATCTCCTCGGGCAGTCCCCTCAGACGCCCTTCGAGCCAGGCCGTGTCGTGCTGGTCCAGCGACACGTCCACCGTCTCCCTGAGGGCCCGGGGCCACCTGCTGGGAGACGGCCGGCTGGCTCATCGGCACTCTCACCCCCCCCGCGGTGGCACCCGCCTCGCCCACCGTCTTACCGGCTCGGGTGAGCCGATCTACTTCGTCCTGCCCAAGCGCGGCGCCGCCGGCGCGGCGGACGTGGACCGTGTGCGCGTCGTGCTTGGGGCGAACCTGCCCCAGCTCGGGCGCATGCCAGGCATGACCGGGCGGCGGTGATGTACTAGAGTTATCTCGACATCGAGATATCTGCCGAGGCGCACCGCTGCCGCCACCCTGGTAAGGGTTACCTAACTTAGCCTTACCTTAGCGGATCGACGACGTGTACGTGGCGGCAGGATGTGGTGGAACGCGCACATATATGAAGGAGACTGTCGTGTCGGCGAACAGCTTCGACGCCCGCAGCACGCTGCGCGTGGGCGACGAGTCGTACGAGATCTTCAAGCTGGACAAGGTCGAGGGCTCCGCGCGCCTCCCTTACAGCCTGAAGGTCCTCCTGGAGAACCTGCTCCGCACCGAGGACGGCGCGAACATCACCGCCGACCACATCCGGGCCCTCGGCAACTGGGACTCGCAGGCTCAGCCGAGCCAGGAGATCCAGTTCACGCCCGCCCGCGTGATCATGCAGGACTTCACCGGTGTGCCCTGTGTCGTCGACCTCGCCACCATGCGCGAGGCCGTCAAGGAGCTCGGCGGCGACCCGGCGAAGATCAACCCGCTGGCCCCGGCCGAGCTGGTCATCGACCACTCGGTCATCGCCGACAAGTTCGGCACCAAGGACGCCTTCGGCCAGAACGTCGAGCTGGAGTACGGCCGCAACAAGGAGCGCTACCAGTTCCTGCGCTGGGGCCAGACCGCCTTCGACGAGTTCAAGGTCGTCCCGCCCGGCACCGGCATCGTCCACCAGGTGAACATCGAGCACCTGGCCCGCACGGTCATGGTCCGCAACGGCCAGGCCTACCCCGACACGCTCGTCGGCACCGACTCGCACACCACCATGGTCAACGGCCTCGGCGTGCTCGGCTGGGGCGTCGGCGGCATCGAGGCCGAGGCCGCGATGCTCGGCCAGCCGGTCTCCATGCTCATCCCGCGCGTCGTCGGCTTCAAGCTGACCGGCGAGCTGCCCACCGGCACCACCGCCACCGACCTGGTGCTGACCATCACCGAGATGCTGCGCAAGCACGGTGTCGTCGGCAAGTTCGTCGAGTTCTACGGCGAGGGCGTCGCCGCCACCTCGCTCGCCAACCGCGCCACCATCGGCAACATGTCGCCGGAGTTCGGCTCCACCGCCGCGGTCTTCCCGATCGACGACGAGACCCTGAACTACCTCAAGCTCACCGGCCGCTCCGAGCAGCAGGTCGCGCTCGTCGAGGCGTACGCCAAGGAGCAGGGCCTCTGGCTGGACCCGAAGGCCGAGCCGGACTTCTCCGAGAAGCTGGAGCTCGACCTCTCCACCGTCGTCCCGTCGATCGCCGGCCCGAAGCGCCCGCAGGACCGCATCGTCCTCGCGAACGCCGCCGAGCAGTTCGCCCAGGACGTCCGCAACTACGTCGACAGCGTCGACGAGGCGGGCCAGGAGTCCTTCCCGGCCTCCGACGCCCCGGCCGTCTCCAGCACGGTCCCGTCGAACCCGGTCCAGGTCACCGCCCCCGACGGCTCGACCTACACCCTCGACCACGGTGCGGTGACGGTCGCGGCCATCACCTCCTGCACCAACACGTCGAACCCGTACGTGATGGTCGCCGCCGCGCTCGTCGCGAAGAAGGCCGTCGAGAAGGGCCTGACCCGCAAGCCGTGGGTCAAGACCACCCTCGCCCCGGGCTCGAAGGTCGTCACCGACTACTTCGACAAGGCGGGCCTCACCCCGTACCTCGACAAGGTCGGCTTCAACCTCGTCGGCTACGGCTGCACCACCTGCATCGGCAACTCCGGCCCGCTGCCGGAGGAGGTCTCCAAGGCCGTCAACGAGCACGACCTGGCCGTGACCTCGGTGCTCTCGGGCAACCGCAACTTCGAGGGTCGCATCAACCCCGACGTCAAGATGAACTACCTGGCCTCCCCGCCGCTGGTCGTCGCGTACGCCCTCGCGGGCTCCATGAAGGTGGACATCACCAAGGACGCGCTCGGCACCGACACCGAGGGCAACCCGGTCTTCCTCAAGGACATCTGGCCGTCCGAGGCCGAGGTCAACGACGTCGTCGCCAACGCCATCGGCGAGGACATGTTCAACAAGTCCTACCAGGACGTCTTCGCGGGCGACGCCCAGTGGCAGGCGCTGCCGATCCCGACCGGCAACACCTTCGAGTGGGACACCGAGTCCACCTACGTCCGCAAGCCCCCGTACTTCGAGGGCATGACGATGGAGACCACCCCGGTCACCGACATCGTCGGCGCCCGCGTCCTGGCCAAGCTGGGCGACTCGGTCACCACCGACCACATCTCCCCGGCCGGCGCCATCAAGGCCGACACCCCGGCCGGCAAGTACCTCACCGAGCACGGTGTGGAGCGTCGTGACTTCAACTCCTACGGCTCGCGCCGGGGCAACCACGAGGTCATGATCCGCGGCACCTTCGCCAACATCCGCCTGCGCAACCAGATCGCGCCGGGCACCGAGGGCGGCTACACCCGCGACTTCACCCAGGCCGACGGCCCGGTGAGCTTCATCTACGACGCCTCGCAGAACTACCAGGCCGCCGGCACCCCGCTGGTCATCCTGGGCGGCAAGGAGTACGGCTCCGGCTCGTCCCGCGACTGGGCCGCCAAGGGCACCGCGCTCCTCGGCGTCAAGGCCGTCATCACCGAGTCGTACGAGCGCATCCACCGCTCGAACCTCATCGGCATGGGCGTCCTCCCGCTGCAGTTCCCGGCCGGCCAGTCGGCCGACTCGCTCGGCCTGACCGGTGAGGAGACCTTCTCCATCACGGGCGTCACGGAGCTGAACGAGGGCACCACGCCGAGCACGGTCAAGGTCACCACCGACACCGGTGTCGAGTTCGACGCGGTCGTCCGCATCGACACCCCCGGTGAGGCGGACTACTACCGCAACGGCGGCATCATGCAGTACGTGCTCCGCAACCTGATCCGCGGCTGACGCCTCAGGACCCGGTCGTACGCAACGGGCCCCGCTCCTCGGAAGAGGAGCGGGGCCCTTCGCGCGTGTCCGGCCCGAGGGCCGGGCGGCACGACTAGAACATGATGCGGAAGCCGTTCCAGCCGCCCGTGCCGACCTTCACGCGGCCGTAGAACGGCGAGGCGGCGTTGCCCGTGCCCTTGAAGAGGTAGAGCGCGCCGGCGCCGTCACGGGCCAGCAGGTCCGCGTTGCCGTCGAAGTTGACGTCGCCCACGGAGAGCAGGTTGTTGTAGATCTGGAAGCCCGCGCCGATCTTCGTACGACCGGAGAACGGGGCCTGGTAGTTGCCCGTGCCCTTGAAGAGGTACAGGACACCGGCGTTGTCACGCGTGATGAGGTCGGCCTTGCCGTCCCCCGTCATGTCGCCCTTGCCGGTCATCTGGTTGTAGATCTGCCAGCCGCCACCGATGCGGGTGCGGGGGGCCAGGTTGCCGTTGCCGTAGCCGAGGTAGAGGTACAGCACGCCGGCGCTGTCGCGGGCGATCAGGTCGTCCGCCGCCGCGCCGCCGTTGTTGCCGGCGGAGAAGACGCGGTTGTAGACGCCCCAGCCGCCGCCGATGTCGCGCGGGGTGCCGTCGAACGGCATGTAGGCGAGACGGTTGTTCTCGACGTACCAGAGGCCGTCGGAGCGGCCGTCCGAGTTGTGGTCCACCTGGGTGATGTACTTGCTGTACTGCCAGCCGGAGCCGCTCGACACGGCGGCCTTGAAGCCGCCGTTGCCGTCGAGGTCGTACCGGTACAGGTTGCCGTAGTTGGTGGCGCCGTACAGCGAGTTGGCGGGCGTCGCGACCGCCGCGGCCGTCGCGGCGAACGCGCCGGCGCGGGGCGCCGACTCGGTGGTGGCGGACTGCGCGGACCGCTGCGGCGCCTCGGCCGCCACCGCGGCCGTGGTGGTGCCCACGAGGGCCGCGGTTATCGCGGCGACGGTGACACGGGACAGGAAGCCCGTGCGCTTCAGGCCAGAAGACTTGGCCACGTATGTACTCCAGATCCGAGTGGAATGAGGCAGGTGCCACCGCGCGTCCGTCACGAAGGAGGGAAGCGGTGGGACCCCCATGATCCCGGATCGTCCTCACAGGTCCTTCACCGGGCGGCGAGTCTGTGACACAACTGTTTCGATCCCGGTCGTATGTCGGCTTTGCCGCGTTCGTGTTCACGTCGAGGTGCCGAGGTCGCGCCGCGCCCCCGGTAAGGGTGGTTCCGAGGCATTGTCAAGGGCGGCGCGAGGTCAGTGCTTGGACGAAACGCCGCAGATCCAGCGTGCTTATCCCGGAGGTCTCAACTCGGGAAAGATGGTCGTGGAAACCTGGTTTCGATCTTGCTCCCGTGAAGGGAAGTGGACTATACCTGTCGGCGTCCAGCCAGTCGGAGCAATCCGGCGACGGCCCGACGCGTGCACGACCCGGCTGCAAATGACCGCGGTGGCGGGGCCCTTCGCCTGTGGCGAGTGAGTACGGGCGACCGGTACACCGCCTGAGTCCTGAATGAAGGCGAGGACTTGAGCATGGGATCCACCTCCGCACACCACAGTGAGGGCCTCGGCCGTCGCGATCTGATCAAGCGCTCCGCCGCCATCGGTCTGATCTCCGTGCCGACCATGGGCTTCCTGTCCGCCTGCGCGAGCAGCGACAGCGGTGGCAACGGAAAGGTCGAGAAAGGCACGAAGTCCGACAAGAACCCGCTCGGGGTGAACGAGTCGGCACCGCTCGATTTCGTCCTCTTCGACGGCGGATTCGGACAGCAGTACGCCAAGGACGCGATCAAGGTCTACGAGACCAATTACCCCAAGGCGAGCGTCAAGTTCACGCCGACCCAGAAGATCACCACCACGCTGCAGCCGCGCTTCAACGGCGGCACCCCGCCGGACCTCATCGACAACTCCGGCGCCGAGCAGATGGACATGGGCGTCCTCGTCGGCCAGAAGCAGCTGGCGGACCTCACCCCGCTGCTGGACGCGCCGTCCATCGACGACCCGAGCAAGAAGGTCCGCGACACCCTGCGGCCCGGCATCGTCGAGATGGGCCAGTTCGACGGCGACCCGGTGTGGATCATGTACTACGCCTACACGGTCTACGGCGTCTGGTACTCGCAGAAGCTGCTCGACTCCCTCGACGCGAAGTACCCCGAGACCTGGGACGAGATGCTGGCCGTCTGCGAGAAGGCCAAGAAGAAGGGCATCGCGGGCTGGACGTACGCCGGCAAGTACCCGTACTACGTCCCCTTCTCGCTCTACCCGATGATCGGCAAGGTCGGCGGCCGCGAGGTCCTCGACGCCATCGACAACCTGGAGCCGAAGGCCTGGGAGCACCCCGCGGTCAAGACGTGTTTCGAGGCGTACTACGAGCTCGTCAAGAAGGGCTACATCCTCAAGGGCACCCCCGGCCTCGACCACATCCAGTCGCAGACCGCCTGGACCGAGGGCAAGGCGCTGTTCATCCCGAACGGCTCCTGGGTCGAGAACGAGGCCGCGAAGACCATGCCGGCCGACTTCGACCTGGCCGTCTCGGCCCCGACCGGCATCGACTCCTCCGACAAGATGCCCTTCGGCACCATCTGGGCGTCCGGCGGTGAGCCCTTCATCGTCCCGGCCAAGGCGAAGAACCCGGAGGGCGGTCTGGAGCAGCTGCGCATCATGCTCAGCGAGGCCTCCTCGAAGAACTTCACCCAGTCCGTGAAGTCCCTGACCGCCTTCAACGGCGGCACCGACGGCATCGAGCTGACCCCGGGCCTCAAGTCCGGCGTCGCCGCCCTGGAGAAGGCCGGCCAGAACGTCGTCAACCCGCGCCTCCAGGACTGGTACGTCGCCCTCCAGAAGGAGAAGATCGGTGTCGCCGGCCTCGGCGAGATGATGGCCGGCCGCGCGACCCCGGCCGAGACGATCAAGAAGATCCAGAAGTACGCCGACGAGGCGGCCAAGGACTCCTCGATCAAGCACTACAAGCACCAGTGAGCAGTGCCGGGGCCCCTTCCCGCCGACCGGGAGCGGGCCCCGGCCCCTTGGCGCGTGGCACCAGCGGCGCGTCTGTCGCGGGAAAGATCGGGGTCGGTAGGAATGCAACACGGAAAGTACCGTTTCATCGTGGGGTTCCTGGCGGCCCCCCTCGCGCTCTACGTGCTGTTCGTCATCTGGCCGTTCATCCAGTCCATCTACTACTCGTTCACGGACTGGTCCGGACTGAGTCCCGAATTCGGGATGGTCGGATTCGACAACTACAGCAGGTTGCTGGACGACGAGGTCTTCTGGAAATCGCTCCAGCACAGCCTGACCTTCGCGGTGGTGCTGCCCCTGGTGACCGTGGGGCTCGCGCTTTTCTTCGCCTTCATGCTCAATGTCGGCGGTCGGCGCCGCAAGGGCGCGGCGATCGCGGGCGTGCGCGGGTCCTCTTTCTACAAGATCGTCTATTTCTTCCCGCAGGTGCTGTCGATCGCGATCGTCGCGCTGCTCTTCCAGTTCGCGTACAACCCGAACAGCGGAGCCATCAATTCCGTATTGAAGGCCGTCGGCCTCGACAGCGTCCAGCCGGACTGGCTCGGAGACCCGGACCTCGCCCTCATCTGCGTGATGGTCGTCCTCGTCTGGTCCACGGTCGGATTCTTCGTCGTCCTCTTCTCCGCGGGCATGGCCTCCATTCCGAGGGACTTCTACGAGGCGGCCCTGCTCGACGGCGCGAACCGCTTCACCACGTTCTTCAGGATCACCATGCCGCTGCTCTGGGACACCGTGCAGTCCGGCTGGATCTACATGGGCATCCTCGCGCTCGGCGCGGAGTCCTTCGCCGTCGTCCAGATCATGACCGTCGGCCCCAACGGCGGCGGACCCGACTTCTCCACCATCGTCCTTCCGCTGTACGTGTACCAGAAGGCGTTCCGGGACGGTCAGGCCGCCTACGCAACGACCATCGGTGTCGCGCTCCTCGTCGTCACGCTGGCCTTCGCGGCCGTCGTGATGAAGGTGGGCCGGCGCGAGCGGCTGGAGTTCTGATGAAGACGACCGACACTGCCGCCCCCGGCGTCGAGAGCCCCGGCTCCCCGGCCGGCCCGGGTCCCGCGGTCACCAAGACGGCGGCGCCCGCCCCCCGCAGGACCGCCAAGGCCGAGGGCGCGACCCTCAACGTCTTCTCGCACGGCGTCCTGATCATCTGGGCGATCATGGTCGTCATGCCGCTGCTCTGGGCGGTCATGACCTCCTTCAAGACCGACAAGGCGATCTTCACCTCCCCCTGGTCGCTGCCCGACGGGCTGCACTTCGAGAACTGGTCGCGCGCCTGGACCGAGGCGCACATGAGCGACTACTTCCTGAACACCCTCCTGGTGGTCGGCGGCTCGCTCGTCGGCACGCTCCTCCTCGGCTCCATGGCGGCCTACGTCCTGGCCCGCTTCGACTTCCCGGGCAACCGCTTCATCTACTTCCTCTTCATCGGAGGGATGAGCTTCCCCGTCATCCTGGCCCTCGTGCCGCTCTTCTACGTGCTCCAGAACATGGCCCTGCTCAACACGCTGCACGGCCTGATCCTGGTCTACATCGCGTACTCGCTGCCGTTCACCGTCTTCTTCCTCACGGCCTTCTTCCGCACCCTGCCGACCTCGGTGGCGGAGGCGGCCTTCGTGGACGGCGCCTCGCACACCCGGACCTTCTTCCAGGTGATGCTGCCGATGGCCCGGCCCGGCCTCATCAGCGTCGGCATCTTCAACTTCCTCGGCCAGTGGAACCAGTACCTGCTGCCGACGGTGCTCAACACCGAGCCGGAGAAGAAGGTGCTCTCGCAGGGCCTCGTCCAGCTGGCCGTCAGCCAGGGCTACAAGGGCGACTGGTCCGGCCTCTTCGCCGGACTGGTGATGGCGATGCTCCCGGTCCTCGCCGCGTACATCGTCTTCCAGCGGCAGGTGGTGGCCGGCCTCACCGCCGGCGCCGTGAAGTAACCCCGCCACCGCGTTCCCCGGGCCCCCGGCGCATCCGCGCCGGGGGCCCGCGCGTCGTGTGACACTCGCCGCCCGACACTCAAGGTCTTGACGGGGGCCAAGCCGAAAGCGTCCCCTTAGAGTTCACATGTTGGAGAAAACGGTGGGAGTGAGTGAGTCGATGGAGACTCCGGGATCGCAGACGTCTCTGCACAGGGCCAATCTCGAACGGGTCGTCCGGGCGGTGCGCATGGCCGGCTCGCTCACCCAGGCGGAGATCGCCCGGACGACGGGCCTCTCCGCCGCCACGGTCTCCAACATCGTCCGGGAGCTGAAGGACGGCGGCACCGTCGAGGTCACGCCGACGTCCGCCGGGGGCCGCAGGGCCCGCAGCGTCTCGCTCTCCGGTGACGCCGGCATCGTGATCGGCGTGGACTTCGGCCACACCCACCTGCGGGTCGCCGTCGGCAACCTCGCCCACCAGGTGCTCGCCGAGGAGGCCGAGCCGCTCGACGTGGACGGCTCCTCCGCCGAGGGCTTCGACCGCGCCGAGCAGCTGGTCAAGCGGCTGATCCGGGCCACCGGCATCGGCCCCGACAAGGTGATCGGCGTCGGACTCGGCGTGCCCGGTCCGATCGACGTCTCCTCCGGGACCCTCGGCTCGACCTCGATCCTGCCGGGCTGGAGCGGCATCAACCCCGCCGACGAGCTCTCCGGCCGGCTCGGCGTCCCCGTGCACGTCGACAACGACGCCAACCTCGGCGCGCTCGGCGAGCTCGTCTGGGGCAGCGGCCGGGGCGTCAAGGACCTGGCCTACATCAAGGTGGCCAGCGGCGTCGGCGCCGGACTCGTCATCGACGGCCGGGTCTACCGGGGCCCCGGCGGCACCGCCGGGGAGATCGGGCACATCACCCTGGACGAGTCGGGCCCGGTCTGCCGCTGCGGCAACCGCGGCTGCCTGGAGACCTTCACGGCCGCGCGGTACGTCCTGCCGCTGCTCCAGCCGAGCCACGGCCCCGACCTGACCATGGAGCGGGTCGTCCAGCTGGCCCGGGAGGGCGACCCCGGCTGCCGCCGGGTGGTCGCCGACGTGGGACGGCACATCGGCAGCGGTGTCGCCAACCTCTGCAACCTCCTCAACCCCAGCCGGGTGGTGCTCGGCGGCGACCTGGCGGAGGCCGGTGAGCTGGTCCTCGCGCCCATCAGGGACTCCGTCTCGCGGTACGCGATCCCCAGCGCCGCCCGGCAGCTCTCGCTGGTCCAGGGAGCCCTCGGCGGCCGCGCCGAGGTGCTCGGCGCCCTCGCCCTCGTACTGAGCGAAATGGGTGATTCGACCCTGTTGGAGAGCGCGTTGCCCGCGGCCGCTCCGGCTTCCCGTCTTGCCTTCACTTAGATAACGAACACCGTCGTTGTCATCTCGTTAAGGATTTACTTCTTGACGGCGACGTTACGGCCGAGTTGACTTCGGGACACCTCGGCCGCACCGTCGCGGCCTCGTCAGGGAGGCAACCCCACATGAACGCAGTGACGCGTCGTGCCGTCATAGCCACGGCCGCGGTCTCGATGGCCCTTTCGCTCGCCGCCTGCGGCAAGGCCGGTGGCGACGACAGCGGTGACAAGGGCAGCTCGACCAAGATCGGTCTGCTCCTGCCGGAGAACAAGACCTCGCGTTACGAGGCCCTGGACAAGCCCCAGTTCGAGAAGGCCGTCAAGGCCGCCTGCTCCGACTGCGAGATCGTCTACAACAACGCGGTCTCCGACGTCGTGAAGCAGAAGCAGCAGTTCGACCAGCTGATCGCCGACGGCGTGAAGGTCATCGCCCTCGACCCGGTCGACGCCGCCAAGGCCGAGGGCTGGGTCAAGGACGCCAAGGCCAAGGGCGTCAAGGTCGTCGCGTACGACCGCGCCGTCCCGGGCGCCGACGCCTACGTCAGCCACGACAACAACAAGGTCGGCGAGCTCCAGGGCCAGGCCCTGCTGACCGCGCTCGGCGCGAAGGCCGCCACCGCCAACGTCGTGATGATCAACGGCGACGAGAAGGACCCGAACGCCGCCCTGTTCAAGAAGGGCGCCCACACCGCCCTCGACGGCAAGGTCGGCAAGATCGCCTACGAGGCCTCCGGCGAGTGGGACCCGAAGATCGCGGGCGAGAAGATGTCCGCCGCGATCTCCTCGGTCGGCAAGGACAAGATCGGCGCCGTCTACTCCGCGAACGACGGCATGGCCGGCGGCATCATCACCTCCCTCGAGAACGCCGGCGTCAAGGGCATCCCGGTGGGCGGCCAGGACGCCGAGGTCGCGGGCATCCAGCGCATCATCGCCGGCACCCAGACCTTCACCATCTACAAGTCGCCGCTCCAGCTGGCCCCCGAGGCCGCCAAGTTCGCGGTGAACCTGCTCAAGGGCAAGGACCTCGGCGCCCAGGGCGCGACGGACGGCGTTCCCTCCACGCTCTTCGCCCCGGTCGTGGTCGACAAGTCCAACATCCAGTCCACGGTCGTCAAGGACGGCATCTACAAGGCCGCGGACCTCTGCACCGCGGACCTCGCCGCCAAGTGCACCGAGCTGGGCATCAAGTAGTCCCGCCCCGTCCGGCCGGGCCCCGCGAGGGCCCGCCGGCGCGGATCCCGGCGTGAGCCGCCCCCGAAGCGGGCGCCGCGCGGCCCCGAGTACAGAGGGTGAAGACCCCCGGTAACAAGGCCGGCGCACGACGCCCGGATCCGCCCCCCTCAAGCCCGTCCGGCCCCCGGCCGACCCAGACCCCGCTGTCGGTCCGGGGGCCGGACGAGCTCAGCCCCCCTCGAAACTTCGGCGCTGCACCGGCGGCGCGACATGCCGCCGCCCCACGGGCGGCGAAGGAGTTGGTTCACGTGTCCCAGACGCCCGTGCTGGCGTTGCGCGGGATCTTCAAGCGGTTCGGAGCGGTCCAGGTCCTCTCCGGTGTCGATCTCGAAGTCCACGCAGGAGAGGTCGTCGCGCTCGTCGGCGACAACGGAGCGGGAAAGTCCACGCTGGTCAAGACGATCGCCGGCGTGCACCCCATCGACGAGGGCGTCATCGAGTGGGAGGGCGAGCGCGTCGAGATCCAGCGCCCGCACGACTCCCAGAACCTCGGCGTCGCGACCGTCTACCAGGACCTCGCGCTCTGCGACAACCTCGACGTCGTCGCCAACCTGTTCCTCGGCCGCGAGATCAAGAAGGGCGGCGTCCTCGACGAGGTCGCCATGGAGAAGCGGGCCAAGGACCTGCTCTCCACGCTCTCCATCCGCATCCCCAGCGTCCGCATCCCCGTCGCCGCCCTCTCCGGCGGTCAGCGGCAGGTCGTGGCCATCGCCCGCGCCCTGGTCGGCGACCCGAAGATCGTGATCCTGGACGAGCCCACCGCCGCGCTCGGCGTCGAGCAGACCGCGCAGGTCCTCGACCTGGTCGAGCGGCTGCGCGAGCAGGGCCTCGGCGTCATCCTCATCAGCCACAACATGGCCGACGTCAAGGCCGTCGCCGACACCGTGGCCGTGCTCCGCCTCGGCCGCAACAACGGCACCTTCCCGGTGGCCACCACCACGCACGAAGAGATCATCGCCGCGATCACCGGTGCCACGGACAACGCCGTGACCCGCCGCCAGGCCCGCAACGCGGAGGTAGCGAAGTGAGCACGACCCCCAGCACCTCCGAGGACACCGTGCCCGAGCCGCGCGCGGGCGAGGAGGCGGCCCCGGCCGCCGCCGCGGTCCCCGCCGTCGACCCCCGCCTCCTCGTCCGCGAGCAGGGCTTCAAGGGCTACGTCGACGAGTTCAAGCGCAAGATCCGCTCGGGCGAGATCGGCTCCCTGCCCGTCGTCGTCGGCCTGATCGTCATCGGCATCGTCTTCCAGGCCCTCACCGGCAACTTCATCACCTCGTACAACCTCGACCAGATCACCCTGTACGCGGTCGGCCCCGGCATCATGGCCGTCGGCATCGTCTTCGTCCTGCTGCTCGGCGAGATCGACCTCGCCGTCGGCTCCGTGGCGGGCCTGGCCGGCTCGGTCTGGGGCGTCCTCGGCACCGACATGCCCGACGGCCTCGCCATCCTCCTCGGCATCCTGTCCGGCACCCTGATCGGCGCCTTCCACGGCCTGGTCTTCGCCAAGATCGGCGTGCCCGCCTTCGTCGTCACCCTCGCCGGCTTCCTCGGCTGGGCCGGCCTGCAGACCTGGGTGATGGGCGAGCGCTCCACCATCTCCACCCCGATCGGCAGCTTCGTCAACGACCTCACCAAGTACTACTTCTCCGACGTCGCCGCCGCCTACGGCCTCGCCGTGGTCGTGATCGCCGCCTTCTACCTCGCCCAGCTGCGCGACTCCCGCCGCCGCAAGGCCGCCGAGCTGCCGCACCGCCCGCAGAGCGAGATCATCCTGCGCACCGCCGTCCTCGCGGTCCTGGTCCTCGTCGCCGCGTACGGATTCAACCAGGAGCAGGGCCTGCCGCTCTCCCTGGTGATCTTCCTGGTGATCCTGCTCGCCACCGACTTCGTCCTGCGCCGCACCACGTACGGCCGCCAGGTCTTCGCGGTCGGCGGCGGCATCGAGGCCGCCCGCCGCGCCGGCATCAACGTGTCGTGGATCCGGATCTCGGTCTTCATGATCTCCGGCACGATGGGCGCCGTCGGCGGTCTCTTCCTCGCCTCCGCGACGGGCGGCGCCGACCGCTCCCTCGGCGGCGGCAACCAGCTGATGATGTGCATCGCGGCCGCGGTCATCGGCGGCACGTCCCTGTTCGGCGGACGCGGCAAGGTCTGGTCGGCCCTCCTCGGCATCCTGGTCATCCAGTCGATCGTCCAGGGCCTCAACCAGATGAACCTGTCCTCGAACGCGATCCAGTACATGATCACCGGAGCGGTCCTGCTCATCGCCGTGATCATCGACTCGGTCTCCCGGCGCACGCAGAAGACGGCGGGCCGCGCGTAACCCCCGTCACAGCAGCCCGGCACCGGAAACCGGTGCCGGGCTGCGGCGCGTCCGGACCAGTGCACGCGCGCGTACGGAGAACAGTGCGCGCGCGTACCGGAGACCGGTGCACGCGCGCGTACGGAGTCGTACAGATCAGCGGCTTGTCGGCCGTGCGGGTGACGCCTCACCCCCCGGCCCGATGCCCACGATCCAAGACGGAACATTAGACTCGACAAATCGGCAAGCTCGACCAGCTCAAAGCAAGGAGGAACGGGTGGCTCTGCTGACCCGTATCAGGGGACCGCGAGATCTGGACCGGCTCTCCCCGGAACAGCTGGACCAGCTGGCCGACGAGATCAGGACGTTCCTCGTGGACGCCGTCTCCAAGACCGGCGGGCACCTCGGCCCCAACCTCGGTGTGGTCGAGCTGACCATCGCCCTGCACCGGGTGTTCGACTCCCCGAAGGACAAGGTCCTCTGGGACACCGGCCACCAGAGCTACGTCCACAAGCTCCTCACCGGGCGCCAGGACTTCTCGAAGCTCAAGATGAAGGGCGGCCTCTCCGGCTACCCCTCGCAGGCCGAGTCCGAGCACGACGTCATCGAGAACTCGCACGCCTCCACCGTCCTCGGCTGGGCCGACGGCCTGGCCAAGGCGAACGAGGTCCTGAAGAAGGACGACCACGTCGTCGCGGTCATCGGCGACGGCGCCCTCACCGGCGGCATGGCCTGGGAGGCGCTGAACAACATCGCCGCCGCCAAGGACCGCCCGCTCGTCATCGTCGTCAACGACAACGAGCGCTCCTACGCGCCCACCATCGGCGGCCTCGCCAACCACCTGGCCACCCTGCGCACCACCGACGGCTACGAGCGCTTCCTCGCCCGCGGCAAGGACATCCTGGAGCGCACCCCGGTCGTCGGGAAGCCGCTCTACGAGACCCTGCACGGCGCCAAGAAGGGCCTCAAGGACTTCATCGCCCCCCAGGGCATGTTCGAGGACCTCGGCCTCAAGTACGTCGGCCCCATCGACGGCCACGACATCGAGGCCCTGGAGTCCGCCCTCACGCGCGCCAAGCGCTTCGGCGGCCCGGTGATCGTCCACTGCCTCACCGAGAAGGGCCGCGGCTACCAGCCCGCCCTCCAGGACGAGGCCGACCGCTTCCACGCCGTCGGCAAGATCCACCCCGACACCGGCCTGCCCATCGCCTCCTCCGGCGCCGACTGGACCTCGGTCTTCGGCGAGGAGATGGTGGCGCTCGGCAAGGAGCGCGCGGACATCGTCGCCATCACGGCGGCCATGCTCCAGCCCGTCGGCCTCGACAAGTTCGCCAAGGCCTTCCCCGAGCGGGTCTTCGACGTCGGCATCGCCGAGCAGCACGGCGCGGTCTCCGCGGCCGGCCTCGCCACCGGCGGCCTCCACCCGGTCTTCGCGGTCTACGCGACCTTCCTGAACCGCGCCTTCGACCAGGTCCTGATGGACGTGGCCCTGCACAAGTGCGGCGTCACCTTCGTCCTGGACCGGGCCGGCGTCACCGGCACCGACGGCGCCTCGCACAACGGCATGTGGGACATGTCGATCCTCCAGGTCGTGCCCGGCCTGCGGCTCGCCGCCCCGCGCGACGCCGACCAGGTCCGCGCCCAGCTGCGCGAGGCCGTCGAGGTCACCGACGCCCCGACCGTGGTGCGCTTCTCGAAGGGCGCGGTCGGCCCGGCCGTCCCCGCCGTGCGCCGCGTCGGCGGCATGGACGTGCTCCGCGAGGCCGACAGCGAGCGGCCCGACGTCCTGCTGGTCTCCGTGGGCGCCCTCGCGCCGATGTGCCTGGAGATCGCCGACCTGCTCGACAAGCAGGGCATCTCCACCACCGTCGTCGACCCCCGCTGGGTCAAGCCGGTCGACGAGGCCCTCGCCCCGCTGGCCGAGCGCCACCGGGTCGTCGTCACCGTCGAGGACAACAGCCGCGTCGGCGGCGTCGGCTCCGCCGTCGCCCAGGCGCTGCGCGACGCCGGTGTGGACGTACCGCTGCGTGACTTCGGCATCCCGCCGCGCTTCCTCGACCACGCCTCCCGCGGCGAGGTCCTGGCCGAGATCGGGCTGACCGCCCCGGACATCGCGCGCCAGGTCACCGGTCTGGTCTCGCGGCTCGACGGACGGTTCGAGAGCAGCGCCAAGGCCGTGGAGCCCGCCCGCGACTGACGGATCGGCATCACCCGGCGTCACCTTTGGGCCGGTCGGATCACTCTTCGGAGTGCCGACCGGCCCTTTCGCGTGCATTCTGGCCACAGGGCGGGCAGCCCCATGGCAGGGAGGTGGACGTGAGTACGGACCAGCAGCCACGAGCCAATACCGGAATGTTCCGGACCAAGACGGTCGAACAGTCGATCCGCGACACCGAGGAGCCGGAGCACGCGCTCCGGAAGTCCCTGTCGGCCTGGGACCTGACGGTGTTCGGCGTCGGCGTCATCATCGGCACCGGCATCTTCGTCCTCACCGGCAAGGTCGCCAAGGAGAACGCCGGACCGGCCACCGCCCTCGCCTTCGTCGCCGCCGGCATCGTCTGCGCGCTCGCCGCCCTGTGCTACGCCGAGTTCGCCTCGACGGTGCCGGTGGCGGGATCGGCGTACACCTTCGCGTACGCCTCGATCGGCGAGCTGCCCGCCTGGATCATCGGCTGGGACCTGGTCCTGGAGTTCGCCCTCGGTACGGCGGTGGTCGCCGTCGGCTGGTCCGGGTACGTCAGATCCCTGATGGACAACATCGGCTGGCACCTGCCGGCCTCGCTGGAGGGCCCGGACGTCGCGGGCGGCACCTTCGACATCCTGGCTTTCCTGCTCGTCCTCGTGCTGACCGTCGTCCTCGTCCTGGGCATGAAGCTCTCCGCCCGGATCACCGCGGTCGTCGTCGCGATCAAGGTGACCGTGGTGATGATCGTGATCATCGCCGGCCTGTTCTTCATCGTCGGCGACAACTACAAGCCCTTCATCCCGCCGGCCGTCTCCCCGCCCGGCGGCACCTCCGGCTGGAACTCGCCGATGGTCCAGCTGATCTTCGGCTACGAGCCGACGAACTTCGGCGTCATGGGCATCTTCACCGCCGCCTCCGTCGTCTTCTTCGCCTTCATCGGCTTCGACGTGGTGGCCACCGCCGCGGAGGAGACCAAGCTGCCGCAGCGGGACATGCCCCGGGGCATCCTCGGCTCGCTCTTCATCTGCACCGTGCTGTACGTGGCGGTCGCCCTCGTCGTCACCGGCATGGAGAAGTACACGCAGCTGTCCACCAGCGCCCCGCTCGCCGACGCCTTCAAGGCGGCGGGACACCCCTGGTACGCGGGCGTGATCAGCTTCGGCGCCGCCGTCGGTCTCACCACGGTCTGTCTGATCCTGCTGCTCGGCCAGACCCGCGTCTTCTTCGCGATGAGCCGCGACGGCCTGCTGCCGCGCTTCTTCTCGGTCACGCACCCCCGGTTCAGGACCCCGTACCGGCCGACCATCCTGCTCGGTGTGGTCATCGCCATCGTCGCCGGCTTCACCAGCATCAACGAGCTCGCGACCCTGGTGAACATCGGCACCCTCTTCGCCTTCGTCATGGTCGCCATCGGCGTCATCATCCTCCGCCGCACCCGCCCCGACCTGCCGCGTGCCTTCCGCACCCCCTGGGTGCCCGTGCTGCCGATCCTCTCCGTCGCCGCCTCGGTCTGGCTGATGCTCAACCTGCCGGGCGAGACCTGGTTCCGCTTCGCCGTCTGGATGGTGATCGGCTTCTTCGTGTACTTCCTGTACGGGCGCGGTCACAGCCGGCTCGGTCGGGAGGGCCGGGAAGCCCGGTACTGAGCGGCCCGGGGCCGCGGGGCCCCGGGCGCGGCGAAGAGCGTCCGGGAGGGCGGATACAGTCGGTTCGTACCCGAACTCCTCCCGACGACCGGAGTGCTGGATCCCCTCATGGCGAATCGATCCCAGGCCCCCCACGACCGTTCCCACGGCCCCGCCGCCCCCGTGCTCCAGGGCGGCTGGCTGACCAGAGGGGAGGAGGGCCGGTTCAGCGCCTACCTGCCCCGGGACGGCGAGGTGGTGCGCTGGACCGAGGAGCCCGGCGGCGGCTGGAGCGGCCCCGTCTCCCTCGGCGGCGACGGCCTGACCCCCTTCCTCGCCGTCGGCCAGGGCGCCGACCGCTACGTCCACCTCGTCGGCCTGCGGCCCACGGGCGGGGACGAGGGCCACGTCGAGCTGGTGCACGCCGTCCAGTTCCAGACGGGCCGTCCCGCGGCCGCCTGGCGGCCCCTGGGGCACTCGAACGGCAAGGGCCCCTGGACCGGCAACCCCGCCGTCGCCGTGGACGCCCAGGGCCGCGTCTACGCCTTCGTGCGGAACGGCGGCGGCGGCCTCAGCGTCCGCGCCCAGAAGGACGCGGGCGGCTGGCACCCCTGGTGGGACCTGAAGGGCTCCAGGACCGACCCCTCGCCGGTCGCCCTCACCAACGGCTCCGGCCTCGTCGAGCTGTACAGCTCGCACGCCACGGGCCTCGTCCGCTACGTACAGCGCGAAGCCGGGGCGAAGCCGCTGCGCGAGGAGATACTGCCCGCCTCGGTGACCATGGGCACCCTCGCGGCCGTCACCGGCCCCTCCGGGCACGCGACGCTCTTCTACCTCGACCAGGAGGGCCGGGTCATGGCCTGGTCGCCTGAGCGCTCCCTGCAGCCGACGCCGCTGGGCAAGGCCGTCGGCACCGGCCGGCTGTCCGCCACCCGCTGCCTCATCGACGGCTTCGACTGCACGGTCCTCGCCCAGCAGTCCGAGGACGGCCGGCTCGCCCTCGCCGCCTACCCCAGCGAGCAGGAGGCGGAGGGCCTGAACTGGTCGGAGACCGGGGAGCGGCACGGGAACCTGGACGCCGTCCTCACCCGGGGCCTCGACGGCGGTCTGGTCGCGATGACCGTGGCCGACGGGCGCACGCCGGTCACCACCCGTCAGAAGGCGGGGGCCGAGGGGCTGCTGCTCGAAGGCTGGCGCTCCATAGGGTGACGCCGCCCGCGACACGGGAAACGGCCCCGGCACCTGTGCGAGGTGCCGGGGCCGTCGTCTCGACGCGCCCGGGTGTTACGCCGGGACGCTCGCCACGCCCTGCGCCAGGAAACGCTTGCCGTTGACGCGCTCGGAGACGCCCTCACGGTCCAGGTACGGCGTGATGCCGCCCAGGTGGAAGGGCCAGCCCGCACCGGTGATCAGGCAGAGGTCGATGTCCTGCGCCTCGGCGACGACACCCTCCTCCAGCATGAGGCCGATCTCCTGGGCCACCGCGTCGAGGACGCGGTCGCGGACCTGCTCCTCCGTCAGGACGACGTCGCCCTGCTTCAGGAGCGCGGCGACCTCGGGGTCGAGCTCCGGCTTGAAGCCGTTCTCCGGCTTGTAGACGTAGAAGCCGCGCTTGCCGGCCTCGACGACCGCCTTCAGGTTGGGGGAGACCTTGAAGCGCTCCGGGAAGGCGCGGTTCAGGGTCTCGGAGACGTGCAGGCCGATGGCCGGGCCGACGAGCTCCAGGAGGACCAGCGGGGACATCGGCAGGCCGAGCGGCTCGATGGCCTTCTCGGCGGTCTCCACCGGGGTGCCCTCGTCGATGACGTTCTGGATCTCGCCCATGAAGCGGGTGAGGATGCGGTTCACGACGAACGCCGGGGCGTCCTTGGTGAGGACCGCGGTCTTCTTCAGCTTCTTGGCGACGCCGAAGGCGGTGGCCAGGGAGGCGTCGTCGGTCTTCTCGCCGCGGACGATCTCCAGGAGCGGGAGGATCGCGACCGGGTTGAAGAAGTGGAAGCCGACCACGCGCTCCGGGTGCTGGAGCTTGGAGGCCATCTCCGAGACGGAGAGCGAGGAGGTGTTGGTGGCGAGGATCGCGTGCGCCGGGGCGACCGCCTCGACCTCAGCGAACACCTTCTGCTTGACGGACATCTCCTCGAACACGGCCTCGATGATGAAGTCCGCGTCCGCGAAGCCCTCGGCCTTGTCGAGGACACCGGAGACCAGGCCCTTGAGGCGGTTGGCCTTGTCCTGGTTGATGCGGCCCTTGCCGAGCAGCTTCTCGATCTCGGCGTGGACGTAGCCCACGCCCTTGTCGACGCGCTCCTGGTCGATGTCGGTCAGGACGACCGGCACCTCCAGGCGGCGCAGGAAGAGCAGGGCGAGCTGGGAGGCCATCAGACCGGCGCCGACGACACCGACCTTGGTGACCGGGCGGGCCAGCGACTTGTCCGGGGCGCCGGCGGGGCGCTTGCCGCGCTTCTGCACCAGGTTGAAGGCGTAGATGCCGGAGCGCAGCTCGCCGCCCATGATCAGGTCCGCGAGGGCCTGGTCCTCGGCGTCGAAGCCCTTCTGCAGGTCGCCGTCCTTGGCGGCCGCGATGATGTCGAGCGCGCGGTAGGCGGCCGGGGCGGCGCCGTGCACCTTGGAGTCGGCGATGGCGCGGCCCTTGGCGACGGCCTGGTCCCAGGCCTCGCCGCGGTCGACCTCGGGGCGCTCGACGGTCACGGAGCCGTTCAGGACGCCGGCGGTCCAGATGAGCGACTGCTCGAGGAAGTCGGCGCCCTCGAACAGCGCGTCGGCGATGCCGAGCTCGAAGACCTGCTTGCCCTTGAGCTGGCGGTTCTGGTTCAGCGAGTTCTCGATGATGACCGAGACGGCCTTCTCGGCGCCGATCAGGTTCGGCAGGATCGCGCAGCCGCCCCAGCCGGGCACCAGGCCGAGGAAGACCTCGGGCAGCGAGAAGGCCGGCAGGGCCTTCGACACGGTGCGGTACGAGCAGTGCAGACCGACCTCGACGCCGCCGCCCATGGCCGCGCCGTTGTAGTACGCGAAGGTCGGCACGGCGAGCGCGGAGAGGCGCTTGAAGACGTCGTGGCCGCCCTTGCCGATGGCGAGCGCCTCGTCGTGCTTCTTGAGCAGCTCGACGCCCTTGAGGTCGGCGCCGACGGCGAAGATGAACGGCTTGCCGGTGATGCCGACGCCGACGATCTCACCGTTCGCGGCCTCGGCCTCGACCTGGTCGATCGCCGCGTTCAGGTTGGCGAGGGACTGCGGGCCGAAGGTGGTCGGCTTGGTGTGGTCGAAGCCGTTGTCCAGCGTGATCAGCGCGAACCGGCCCGCGCCCGCGGGCAGTTCGAAGTGCCGTACGTGGGCGCTGGTGACGACCTCGTCCGGGAAGAGCTCGGCGGCGCCCTTCAGAAGCTCGGCGGTGGTGCTCACTTGCCCTCCCAGTGGGGGTTCTCCCAGATGACCGTCGCGCCCATGCCGAAGCCGACGCACATGGTGTTGAGGCCGTAACGGACCTGCGGGTTCTCCTCGAACTGGCGGGCCAGCTGCGTCATGAGGCGGACGCCGGAGGAGGCCAGCGGGTGACCGTAGGCGATCGCGCCGCCGTACTGGTTCACGCGGGCGTCGTCGTCGGCGATGCCGTAGTGCTCGAGGAAGGCGAGGACCTGGACCGCGAAGGCCTCGTTGATCTCGAAGAGGCCGATGTCCTCGATGGACAGACCCGCCTGGGCGAGGGCCTTCTCGGTGGCCGGGATCGGGCCGTAGCCCATGACCTCGGGCTCGACGCCGGCGAAGGCGTACGAGACGAGACGCATCTTGACCGGGAGGTCGTTCTCCCGGGCGAAGTCCTCGGAGGCGATGATCGAGGCGGTGGCGCCGTCGTTGAGACCGGCCGCGTTGCCCGCGGTGACCTTGCCGTGGACGCGGAACGGCGTCTTCAGGTCGGCCAGCGACTCCAGGGTGGTGCCCGGGCGCATCGGCTCGTCGGCGGTGACCAGGCCCCAGCCGGTCTCGCCGGTGGAGGCGTCGGTGCGGCGCACCGAGATCGGCACCAGGTCCTGCTGGATCTTGCCGTCGGCGTACGCCTTGGCGGCCTTCTCCTGCGAGCGCACGGCGTACTCGTCGGCGCGCTGCTTGGTGATGCTCGGGTAGCGGTCGTGCAGGTTCTCGGCGGTCATGCCCATGAAGAGGGCGGACTCGTCGACGAGCTTCTCCGACACGAAGCGCGGGTTCGGGTCGACGCCCTCGCCCATGGGGTGGCGGCCCATGTGCTCGACGCCACCGGCGATGACGGCGTCGTACGCGCCGAAGGCGATCGAACCGGCGACGCTGGTCACGGCGGTCAGGGCGCCGGCGCACATGCGGTCGATGGAGTAGCCCGGCACCGACTGCGGCAGCCCGGCGAGGATGCCCGCCGTGCGGCCGAGGGTCAGGCCCTGGTCGCCGATCTGCGTGGTCGCGGCGATGGCGACCTCGTCGATCTTCGCGGGGTCGAGGCCCGGGTTGCGGCGCAGCAGCTCCCGGATGGCCTTCACGACGAGGTCGTCGGCGCGGGTCTCGTGGTAGATGCCCTTCGGGCCCGCCTTGCCGAACGGGGTGCGGACGCCGTCGACGAAGACGACGTCCCTGACGGTACGAGGCACGATGGCTCTCCTCCAGGGTGCGGGATGGCACTGCTGCTGCGGCCCACGTCTAAGCGTGCGCTTGCTTCCCCCATGCTACTTGCGGGTAACCAGGCTGCCCACCCCCTGGGGGCCAAGCGGCGAAGGTCACATCCCCCACCACAGCACGCGCCCCCTCCGCGCGCCCCTCCGTTGGGAGGTTCCCGCAACCCGATGGGCCCAGACCGGCGACCGTGCCGTGGCGCCCCCGACCCGCCCGGAAGACGCTGGCCGGACCGGGGCGTGCGACCCCGGGTCCCCCCTACAGAACGGACTCCCATGGCGAAGGTCATCACCACCGACCACTGGGTCTGGCACACGTCCACCGTCCCCGCGAACAAGGACGAGGAGGTCGAGCTCTTCGTACGAGAACGCAACGGCACGCCCAAGGGGCAGAAGCGCAAGCCGGTCCTCATGCTCCACGGCCGGAGCGTCCCGGCGCTCCCGGGCTTCGACCTCCGGTACAAGGACTACAGCTGGGCCGGGGCGCTGGCGCAGGCCGGCTACGACGTCTTCATGATGGACCTCCAGGGCTCCGGCCTCTCGGCTCGGCTCACGATGAACGACCCCCGCAACGTCAACCCCGCCCAGCAGCTGCTGCTGACGCCGCGGCCGCCGGGATTCACGCCGGGCCCGCCGAACTACCCGTACCAGCTGAACACCTCGTACAGCGACTGGGACGAGCTGCACACCGTCGTGGAGTTCATCCGTGAGCTGTGCGAGGCGGACAAGGTCGCCTTCATCGGCTGGTCCGCCGCCGCGTTCTGGATGGGGCCCTACGCGGTCAAGAACCCCGGCAAGGTCGAGAGCCTTTTCCTGCTGGCGCCGATCTTCCCGCCCAAGGGCAGCTCGACTCCGCCGGCCACGCTGCCGGTGCCGGGCTTCCCGACCAACCTCAGCACGAAGGCCGGACTGTCTTCCCCGAACGGCTGGGGCGGCGAACTGCACTGCGACGGTCAGCGCGAGGACGGCATCGTCGACGTGGTCTGGGACGCGCTGCTGAAGAGCGACCCGGTCGGCAGCGTCTGGGGAGGCATCGACGGGCTCAGCCGGTTCAGGAGCTTCACCCGGTGGGGGTGGAACGAGACCACCGCGAAGCAGGGCGGAGTGCTCGGCGGAAGCGTGCCCGTACTGATCGTGTACGGGGAGTACGACAAGCAGGCGAACACGACACCGCCCAACCCCAATGACGAACTCAACTTCTCCGTCCCGGCGCTCTACAAGGCCGTCACGGGCTCCCACAAGCTGATGGTCAAGCTGGCCTGCGCGGGGCATTCCGTGCCGTGGGAGATGCAGCACGGGAACGTGCACGAGCTCTCGAAGCACTGGCTGAAGCACCTCAAGGTCGACGGCAAGACCAACGGGGTCTTCGACATGGACACCGCCGGCAACCTCAGCCCGGCGCCCTAGCGAAGGGCCCCCTGCGTCCCGAGGGGCGCAGGGGGCCCTTCCTGTCCGGTCACGCGCTCGCCGTCAGCGCCTTCACCAGCAGCGGGGTCACCAGCTCCACCTGCCACGGGCGGGCGCCGTGGCCGGTGAGGGCGGCGGCGACCGCCTCCGGGGTGCCCGGGGACGGCGGCTCCCAGCAGACCCGGCGCACGGTGTCCGGGGTGATCAGGTTCTCCTGCGGGAGGTTCAGCTCCTCCGCGAGCGCCGAGACCGCCGCGCGCGCCGCCGCGAGGCGGGCCGCCGCGACCGGGTCCTTGTCCGCCCAGGCGCGCGGCGGGGGCGGGCCCGCCACCTGCTGGCCCGGCTGGGGCAGCTCGCTCTCCGGGAGGGCCCGGGCACGGTCCACCGCGGCCTGCCACTGCTCCAGCTGACGGCGGCCCATCCGGTTGCCGAAGCCGGGCAGCGCGGTGAGCGCGGCCACGTTCACCGGCACCGCGAGCGCCGCCTCCACGATCGCCGCGTCGCTCAGCACCTTGCCGGGGGAGACGTCGCGTCGCTGGGCGACCTTGTCACGGGCCGTCCACAGCTCCCGTACGACCGCCATCTGACGCCGGCGGCGCACCTTGTGCATGCCGGAGGTGCGGCGCCACGGGTCCTTGCGCGGCGGCGCGGGCGGGGCCGAGGCGATCGCGTCGAACTCCTGGCGGGCCCACTCCAGCTTGCCCTGCCGGTCGAGCTCCTTCTCCAGCGCGTCGCGCAGGTCGACGAGGAGCTCGACGTCGAGCGCCGCGTACCGCAGCCACGGCTCGGGCAGCGGACGGGTCGACCAGTCGACCGCGGAGTGGCCCTTCTCCAGGGCGTAGCCGAGGACGGACTCGACCATCGCGCCGAGGCCGACCCGCGGAAAGCCCGCGAGACGGCCGGCCAGCTCGGTGTCGAAGAGGGAGGTGGGGAGCATGCCTATGTCGCGCAGGCACGGGAGGTCCTGGGTCGCGGCGTGCAGGATCCACTCGGTCCCGGCGAGCGCCTCCCCGAGCCCCGAGAGGTCGGGGCAGCCGACGGGGTCGATGAGCGCGGTGCCCGCGCCCTCGCGGCGGAGCTGGACGAGATAGGCGCGCTGGCCGTAGCGGTAGCCGGAGGCGCGCTCGGCGTCCACGGCCACGGGACCGCTCCCGGCGGCGAACGCGGCGATCACCTCGGCGAGGGCGTCCTCGGTCTCGACGACGGGCGGAACCCCCTCGCGGGGCTCCAGCAACGGGATCGGAAGCCCATTCGCAGGGACATCGTCGTCCGGGGGGCCGCCCCCGGTGGTGCGCAGTGCTGTGTCTGCTGCGGTCTCTTGGGCGTCGGTCACGTGTCAAGGGTATCGGTCGACGGCAAGCGCCTGCCGACGGAACGTTCCGCCGACAGGCGCGGGCCCGTGTCCACCGGCCGTCAGTGGATGATCCCCGTCCGCAGGGCCACCGCGACCATGCCGGCGCGGTCGCCGGTGCCCAGCTTGCGGGCGATGCGGGCGAGGTGGCTCTTGACGGTGAGGGCGGAGAGGCCCATGGAGACGCCGATCGCCTTGTTCGACTGGCCCTCCGCGACGAGCCGCAGCACCTCGACCTCACGGCCGGAGAGCTCGCGGTAGCCGCCCGGGTGGCTCGGGGCACCCGGGGGGCGGCGGTGGCCGAGGCGGGCCGCCGCGGAGCCGATGGGGGCGGCGCCGGGGCGGGTCGGGTGACCGATGTTGGTCCGGGTGCCGGTGACGACGTAGCCCTTCACACCGCCCGCCAGGGCGTTGCGAACGGCGCCGATGTCGTCGGCGGCCGAGAGGGCGAGGCCGTTGGGCCAGCCCGCCGCGCGGGTCTCGGACAGCAGGGTCAGGCCGCTGCCGTCGGGCAGGTGGACGTCGGCCACGCAGATGTCGCGCGGGTTGCCGACGCGGGGACGGGCCTCCGCGATGGACGAAGCCTCGATCACGTCGCGTACTCCGAGGGCCCACAGGTGGCGGGTCACGGTGGAACGGACGCGCGGATCGGCCACGACGACCATGGCCGTCGGCTTGTTCGGGCGGTAGGCGACCAGGCTTGCGGGCTGCTCGAGGAGAACGGACACCAGGCCTCCTGGGGGGAAGGGTGCGGGACGGAGCCGGCTCGGGGAAGAAGCCGGGGGCGAACCCGTGCTGTGAAGGGGTCACTGACTCCTTCGGCAGCCGGGCCGCCCGCCTTTAGGGAAAGATCACGATTTGGTGAGTAACAATTAGGGCAATTCGGACGCGTGATCGATCATCCTACGAGCGGCCCCCGCCCCTTCACCCCCACGAGGGAGTGCCGGGGCGCCCCTTCGAAGGGGGCCACGGGCCGCGCCGGGCCCCTCAGGCCCCCTGTGGCCCCCGGCGCTGGGGCAGCGAGACGACCCCCGCGCCCGTCACCGTCCCCGCCCCGGGGTCCGCCGACGCGGGCGGCAGGCCCGCGATCTGGCAGAGCAGATCGCACCAGGCCGCCAGGTGCGCCCCCGTGTCCGGCACCCCGCCCAGGCCCTCGCGCGGGGTCCAGGACGCCCGGATCTCGATCTGGGTCGCCGGCCTGCGGTCCGCGAGCCCGCCGAAGTAGTGCGAGCCCGCCATCGTCACGGTCCCGCTCGCCTCCCCGTACGCGAGCCCCCGCGCCTCCATCGCCCCGGTCAGCCAGGACCAGCACACCTCGGGCAGCAGCGGGTCCGCCGCCATCTCCGGCTCCAGCTCCGCACGGACCAGGGTCACCAGGCGGAACGTGCCCTTCCAGGCCTCGTGGCCGTCCGGGTCGTGCAGCAGCACGAGCCGCCCGTCCGCCAGGTCCTCCTCGCCCTCCACGACGGCCGCCTCCACCGCGTACGCGTAGGGGGCGAGCCGCTGCGGCGGCCTGGTCGGGTCGATCTCGATCTCGGACCGCAGCCTCGCCGACCGCAAGGCCTCCACCGCCCGCCGGAACGCGGGCGGAACCGGATTCGCCTCCGTACTGTCCGCCCTTTCGTCCGCCCCTCGATCGCCGTCGGAATGATCGGAAAAATGTCCCTGAGCCGCAGCCATGCGGGGAAGAGTAGGCGGAACGGGGCCTCCGCGCAGGGAGGACACCCGGCCCGGACGAGCGGCTTCCCGCCACATGCGAAGATTTGGGCGTGAGTGCCATGGACAGCCCGCAGGGCCAGCAGACGAAGCAGCAGTCGCGGACGTACGACTCCGCGTTTCTCAAGGCGTGCCGGCGCGAGCCGGTCCCCCACACCCCCGTCTGGTTCATGCGACAGGCCGGGCGCTCCCTCCCCGAGTACCTGAAGGTCCGCGAGGGCATCCCCATGCTCGAGTCGTGCATGCGGCCCGAGCTGGTCACCGAGATCACGCTCCAGCCGGTGCGCCGCCACAAGGTCGACGCCGCCATCTACTTCAGCGACATCGTCGTCCCGCTCAAGGCCATCGGCCTCGACCTCGACATCAAGCCCGGCGTCGGTCCGGTCGTCGCCGACCCGATCCGCACCCGCGCCGACCTGGCCCGGCTGCGCGACCTCACCCCCGAGGACGTCCACTACGTCACCGAGGCCATCGGCATGCTCACCGAGGAGCTGGGCGACACCCCGCTCATCGGCTTCGCCGGCGCGCCTTTCACCCTCGCGAGCTACCTCGTCGAGGGCGGCCCGTCGCGCAGCCACGAGCACACCAAGGCGCTCATGTACGGCGACCCGCAGCTCTGGGCCGACCTGCTCGACCGCCTCGCCGAGATCACCTCGACCTTCCTCAAGGTCCAGATCGAGGCCGGCGCCTCCGCCGTGCAGCTCTTCGACTCCTGGGTCGGCGCCCTCGCCCCGGCCGACTACCGCCGCTCGGTGATGCCGGCCTCCACCAAGGTCTTCGACGCGGTCGCCTCCTACGGCGTCCCGCGCATCCACTTCGGCGTCGGCACGGGCGAGCTCCTCGGCCTGATGGGCGAGGCCGGCGCGGACGTCGTCGGCGTCGACTGGCGCGTCCCGCTCGACGAGGCCGCCCGCCGCGTCGGCCCCGGCAAGGCCCTCCAGGGCAACCTGGACCCGGCCGTGCTCTTCGCCTCGCGCGAGGTCGTGGAGGCCAAGACCGACGAGGTCCTGGCCGCCGCCGAGGGCCTGGAGGGGCACGTCTTCAACCTGGGCCACGGCGTCATGCCGGCGATGGACCCGGACGCGCTGAGCCGTCTCGTCGAGTACGTGCACGCGCGCACCGCCCGCTGAGCGGTGCCCACGCGCCCCTGTGCGCCGCCGGGACACCGGCGGCGCACAGGGAACGGGGGTCGTGCCTCGTGGTCGGGGGGCCTCAGGCCTCGCAGCTGACGGGCGGGTTGCCGCCCGCCACCCGGCACAGGTCGAACCCGGTGCCGCCGTTGACGACGCCCAGGTTCGTGCCGGTGCGGACGAAGTCGCCGTCCGCCTCGCCGAGGACCTGGGCCATCGGCCCGACGGTGCCGTTGACCTGGACGTAGTCCTGGCCGGTGCCGCCCCGGACGACGGCACCGCTGCCGAGACCGCCGCCGATGAGGATGTAGTCGGCGCCGCCGAGGCCGCTGACCTGGTCGCCGGGGGCCAGCGAGCCGCAGGTGATGCGGTCGGAGCCCGCGGTGCCGACGACGTTCGTGCTGCTGACGGTGACGCCGTTGACCTGGCACGTGGTCACCGCGTGGGCGGGCGTGGCCGCCAGGGCGACCGGGGCTATGACGAGAGTGGCGGCGCAGAGCGCGCGCGTCATGTGTCGGATCATGCGAACAGTCACGCATGGTGACGTCATGGTCGCAAATCGTCACGCCCCGTCGCTGCGCCGCTCGGGTCAGCCCGCCGCGCGCACGGCCCCCGACGCCTTCCGCGCCGCGATCAGCACCGGGTCCCACACCGGCGAGAACGGCGGCGCGTACCCCAGGTCCAGGGCCGTCATCGCCTCCACCGTCATCCCCGCCGTGAGCGCCACCGCCGCGATGTCCACCCGCTTCGCCGCGCCCTCCCGGCCCACGATCTGCACCCCGAGCAGCCGGCCCGTGCGCCGCTCGGCCAGCATCTTCACCGTCATCGGCGCCGCCCCCGGGTAGTAGCCCGCCCGGCTCGTCGACTCCACCGTCACCGCCACGAACCGCAGCCCCACCTCACGGGCGTCCTTCTCCCGCAGGCCCGTCCGCGCGATCTCCAGGTCGCACACCTTCGACACCGCCGTGCCCACCACGCCCGGGAAGGTCGCGTAACCGCCGCCCACGTTCGCCCCGATCACCTGGCCGTGCTTGTTCGCGTGCGTGCCCAGCGGCACGTGCCGCTCCCGGCCCGAGACCAGGTCCAGGACCTCCACGCAGTCGCCGCCCGCCCAGACGTTCCCGTGGCCCCGGACCCGCATCGACAGGTCGGTGAGCAGCCCGCCGTGTGCCCCGAGGGGCAGCCCCGCCGCCCGCGCGAGCGAGGTCTCCGGCTCCACGCCCGTGCCGAGCACCACCACGTCCGCCGGGTACTCGTCCGCCTCCGTCGCCACCGCCCGCACCCGGCCGTCCGAACCCGTCAGGATCTTCGTCACCGGCGCCGAGACGACCGTCCTGATCCCCAGCCCGTCCATCGCCCGGTGCACGAGCCGCCCCATGTCCGGGTCGAGGGTCGCCATCGGCTGCTCGCCACGGGTCAGCACCGTCACCTCGTAGCCCCGGTTCAGCAGGGCCTCCGCCATCTCCACCCCGATGTACCCGGCGCCGACGACGACCGCCCGCCGCCCCGGCGTGGCGGACAGCGAGTCGAGCAGCGCCTGGCCGTCGTCGAGGGTCTGCACCCCGTGCACCCCGGGCGCGTCGATCCCCGGCAGCGGCGGGCGCAGCGGCCGGGCCCCGGTCGCGATCACCAGCTTGTCGAAGCCCGTCCACGCCTCCGTGCCCGCCTCCAGGTTCCGCGAGCGGACCCGCTGCCCCGGGACGTCGATCTCCGTCACCTCGGTCCGCGTCCGCAGGTCGATGTCACGGGCGCGGTGCTCCTCGGGGGAGCGCGCGATCAGCTCCCCGCGCGTGGCCACGTCCCCGCCGACCCAGTACGGGATGCCGCAGGCCGAGTACGAGGAGAAGTGCCCGCGCTCGAAGGCGACGATCTCCAGCTCGTCGGGAGACCTGAACCGACGCGCCTGCGACGCGGCGGACATGCCCGCCGCGTCGCCGCCGATGACCACCAGTCGTTCGCTCATGAGACTCATGGGACTCATGATGGGACGGAACTACTTCTCCGGGGACTCCCGGGGTCGGGGAGGCACCGGGTCCCCGGCGGCCGACCCCGGCTCAGGAGCCGCCGGAGCCACCGGTGCTCCGGCGGCGTTCCGCGGGGTGTCCGGCAGGGCGGGGGCGGAGGCCGTCGGCCGGGGGCGGGCCGCGAGGCGCGGCCGGACGAGACGGCGCCACAGGACGAGGGCGACCAGGGCGACCGCCAGCCACGGGGCCAGGGCGGTCAGGACGATCCCGATCCAGGCCGCCGCGCCCGCCAGTGCGTTCCAGCCGCCGCTCAGGGCGTCCCCGAAGCCGGGACGGCCCTCCTCCCGCTCCTCCGCCGGCGGCTCCTCCTTCTCGGAGAGCCGCAGGGTGATCGTCGCCATCGTCGTCCGGTCCCTCAGCGAGGACTGCTGGGCGAGCAGCGCCTCCAGGTCCGCCTGACGGCGGCTCAGCTCGCCCTCCAGAGTCACCACGTCGGACAGCTTCTCCGCCCGGCCCATCAGGGCCCGCACCCGCGCCACGCTCGCCCGCTGGGTGGCGATCCGGCTCTCCACGTCCACCACCTGGTCGGTGACGTCCTTGGCGTCCGCCTTGCGGTCGAGGAGCTTCCCGGTGCCCGCGAGCTCGGTGAGCACGGAGTCGTACCGCTCCTGCGGCACCCGCAGCACGATCTGCGAGGCGAGGTACGCGTCGTCGACGCGCTCCGTCGACTCGCTCTCCACGTGCCCGCCCGCGTCCGTCGCCACCCGGCGGGCCGTGACCAGCGCCTTCGCCGCGTCCTTCACCTCCACGGAGAGCGAGGCGGTACGGATGACGTGCTGCCCGGCCGCCGGCTTCGGCGCGGGCTTCCCGGCGGCCCCCGCGGAGCCCTCGGCGGCCGAGCGGTCCGCGGCGCCCTCGGCCCCCGCGTCGGCGGGCCTCGCCGCCGCCATGCCCCCCTTGCCGTCCGAGGCCGTTTCCGTGGCGCCCGCGCCGCAGCCGGTCAGGACCAGTGAGGCCGCCAGCAGGACCGCGGCCGTCGTTCTCGTTCTTGCTGCCCGCACGAGGATCCCCCCAGGGTGGTGACGAGTGATGCCTCTTGGACGTACGGCCCCCGGGTGCGGGTTGCCCTCCGGCGGTAGCGATGCGGTCACGGTCAGGCCTCGGAACGGGAGCGGACGGGCGATTTGAGAGAGTGGTGCCATGAACGCGGACACCACGGGACAGCACGCCGGGCCTCACGTCGTCGTCGCCGGAGGCGGGATCGCCGGACTCGCCGCCGCCCACCGGCTGGCCCTCGCCGGCCACCGGGTGACCCTCCTCGAAGCCGGAGGACGGCTCGGCGGCAAGCTCCTCGCCGGAGAGATCGCGGGCGCGCCCGTCGACCTCGGCGCCGAGTCGCTGCTCGCCCGCCGCCCCGAGGCCGTCGCCCTCGCCCGGGCCGTCGGCCTCGGCGACCGGCTCCAGGCCCCCGCGACGACCACCGCGTCCGTCTGGTCCCGGGGCGAGCTGGTCCCCATGCCCAAGGGGCACGTCATGGGCGTCCCCGGCGACCCCGCCGCCGTCGAGGGGCTCCTCTCGGCGGAGGGCGTGCGCCGCGTCGGCGGCGACCTGGAACTGCCGCCGACCGAGATCGGCGAGGACATCGCCATCGGCGCGTACGTCGCCGCGCGCATGGGCCACGAGGTCGTCGACCGGCTCGTCGAGCCCCTCCTCGGCGGGGTGTACGCCGGCGACGCCCACCGCATCTCGATGAAGGCCGCCGTCCCCGCCCTCTTCGAGGCGGCCCGCGTCCACCCCACGCTCACCGCCGCCGTCCACGCCGTCCAGCGGGCCGGCGCCGCCACCCCCGCCGACGTGGCCGGCGCCGCCACCGGCCTGGGCGGCGCCGTCTTCCTCGGCATCGAGGGCGGCATCGGCACCCTCCCCGGCGCGGTCGCCGACGCGATCCGCGCCGCCGGCGGCGAGATCCTCACCGGCACGCCCGTGAGCGCACTGGTCCGCACCGGCGCCACCGGCTGGCAGGTGGTGACCCGGGACCGGACCTTCGACGCCGACGCCGTCGTCCTCGCCACCCCCGCCGGCCCCGCCGCCGGACTCCTCGGCGGGCTCGCCCCGGCCGCCGCCACCGAGCTCGCCGCGATCGACTACGCCTCCATGGCCCTGGTCACCCTCGCCTTCCGTCGCTCCGACGTGCCCGCCCTGCCGGGCTCCGGCTTCCTCGTGCCGCCCGTCGACGGCCACACCATCAAGGCCTCCACGTTCTCCGCCCGGAAGTGGCGGTGGGTCTCCGACAGCGCCCCCGACCTGTTCGTGCTGCGCACCTCCGTCGGCCGCCACGGCGAGGAGGAGCAGCTCCACCGCGAGGACTCCGACCTCGTCGACGCCTCCCTCAAGGACCTCGCCGCCGCCACCGGCCTCTCCGCCCGCCCGGTCGCGAGCACGGTCACCCGCTGGGCCGGCGGCCTGCCCCAGTACCCCGTCGGCCACCTCGCCCGCGTCGCCCGCGTCCGCGCGGCCGTCGCCGCCCTCCCCGGACTGCGGCTCGCGGGCGCCGCGTACGACGGCGTCGGCATCCCCGCCTGCATCGCCTCGGCCCACCGCGCGGCCGACGAGATCATCGCCACGTCGGGAACGGGGCACCCCGGTGCGGGGCACTCCTCGTGACGGGCGAGAATAGGCGTATGAGTGCGCCCGAAAAGATCCCGAACGCCGGTAAGAAGGCGAAGGACCTCAACGAGGTCATCCGCTACACCCTGTGGTCCGTCTTCAAGCTGCGCGACGTTCTCCCCGAGGACCGCGGCGGTTACGCCGACGAGGTCCAGGAGCTGTTCGACCAGCTCGCGGCCAAGGACACCACCATCCGCGGCACGTACGACCTCTCCGGTCTGCGCGCCGACGCCGACGTCATGATCTGGTGGCACGCCGAGACGAGCGACGAGCTCCAGGAGGCGTACAACCTCTTCCGCCGCACCAAGCTGGGCCGCGCCCTGGAGCCGGTCTGGTCGAACATGGCGCTGCACCGCCCCGCCGAGTTCAACAAGTCGCACATCCCGGCCTTCCTGGCCGACGAGAACCCGCGCGACTACGTCTCGGTGTACCCCTTCGTGCGCTCCTACGACTGGTACCTGCTGCCGGACGAGGACCGTCGCCGCATGCTCGCCGACCACGGCAAGATGGCCCGCGGCTACCCCGACGTCCGGGCCAACACGGTCGCCTCCTTCTCGCTCGGCGACTACGAGTGGCTCCTCGCCTTCGAGGCCGACGAGCTGCACCGCATCGTCGACCTCATGCGCCACCTCCGCGCCTCCGAGGCGCGGATGCACGTCCGCGAGGAGGTCCCGTTCTTCACCGGCCGCCGCAAGAGCGTCGCCGACCTGGTGGCGGGCCTGGCCTGACGGCCGTAAGAAACCTGGTGGCGGGGGGGGGGGGCCGCGGGGGGGGGCCCCCCCCGCCCCCCCCCCAAAACCCCCCCGCCCCCCCCCCGCCCCCCCCCGCCCCCCGCCACCCCTTGACCCGGAAGATCAGACGGCGGGCGGCACCATTGCCCGCCGCTCCAGCGACACCGGGTCCGGCTCCGGGTGCGGCGCGCGTCACGCGCGCCGCACCGGCGTCATTTCCGGGGCCTTCTCAGGCCTTCAGGGCCGCGCGGAGCTCCGGCTCCAGTACGGAGGGACCGCGCGTCGCGAGAGCCGTGAGCGGATCGGCCGGCGACAGCCCGGAGAGCAGCCGCTGTCCGGCCGGCGACGCCCAGCGGGTGTACGGGTACACCTCGATCCGCCCGATCAGCAGGCAGAGCCCCGCCCCGACCAGCGGCAGCGCGAAACCGGCGAGGACCGGGGCCCGTTCGCCCGCCGGCACCAGGAGCGCCGCGGCCGTCCCCAGCACCAGCGTCAGCAGGAACCCCGCCCGTACGGTCCGCACCCCGGCGGCGAGCTCCCGGCGCCCTTCCTCGGACACGGCGAGGCCCCGCTCGACGAGACCGTCCGCGAGGACGCGTACGGACTCGGCGGCGGCGACCACCGGACGGACGGCGGGGATCGGCGACTGCCCGCCGGGCCCGATCGCGCCGAGCACCGCCCGCTCGATCGGGTCCCCGTCGCCCGTGGCGTCCACGACCGTCGCCCAGCCGGTGCGGGCGAGCAGCAGTCGCCGCGCCCGGTGCATCGACACCAGGGTCAGATCGGTGACCCGCAGCGGCCCGCCGGCGAGGTAGGCCGCCTCGCGGACGGTGAGCTCCTCCGTACCCCCGGGCGGCCCGTCGTGCCGGGCGGCGGCGAGCTGGGCACGGCAGACCCGCGCGCAGCCGACACCGGCCACCACGAACGCCACGAGGAGCAGCGGAACCCAGAGCATGTCCCGGTTGTACGGGACGACGGACGGGCGCGCCACCCGAATGGCCGCTCAGCTGCTGGAGCTGGAGCACGAGCTGGAACTCGAACTCGAACACGAGCTGCTGGAGCTGGAGCAGGAACTGCCGCTGGAGCAGGACGAGCCCGAGGAGCAGGACGAGCCCGAGGAGCAGGACCCGGACGAGCAGGAGCCGGACGAGCAGGAGCCGCCACCGCCCGAGCAGGAACCGCCGCCTCCCCCACAGGCGCTGTTGGTCGCGCACCACTCGGCCGCCACTCCGAGCGCGGCCGCGTCCGAGGACGAGAAGTGCGAGGGGGAGTGCCTCCGGCCGCGCTGGTTCCGCCGCGGCGGCGCGTGGAAACGGGCGGCGGCGACGAGCTGCTCCCGGAGCACCGCGTCCGGCACGGCCCGCAGCCCGTGCAGGGCCACGAGACGGCCGGCGTCCGGGACACGGCCGTGCTCCCTCCCGTACGCGAGGATCGCGCGCCGCCCCGCCGGGGTGACCTGCCGGGCGGAGACCGCCCCGCAGACGATGCCGGTGATCAGCGCGACGAACAGGATCGGCGCGACCTTGAACACGAACGGCAGCCGGAACCCCGTGTCGGACGAGAAGTCGATCACCGTGAGGACGATCGAGATCGGGAACAGCGCGAAGGCCGAGATGACGAGGGCGCCGCACCACCGGGCCGTGGTCCGCCGCGTCGCCGGGTCGACGACCAGCCCGCGCGCCGCGAGGGCGTCGCCGATCTCCTGGACCGCCGGGTGCCGCATCACGCCGAGCCGCAGGTGGTGCAGGGCCCCGTGCGGGGCGGCGGCGTGCTCCTGGAGGACGGCGCGCTCCACCGGGTCGTACGCGGTGGGGCGGACGACCGCGACGATGCCGGGGCCGCCGACGGCGAGCCTGCCGTCCGCCTGGAGGGCGGCGAGCGCGGTGTCGGCGACGCGGGCCGGGCCGCCGTTGAGGAAGGCGACCTCGTACCGGTCGTGGACGGGCCCGCCGGGGCCGCCGCGCGTCCGGACGACCCGGGTGACGACGAGGGCGATGCCGGCGGCGCCCGCGAGGTGGACGAGGATGAGCAGCAGGTCCATGGTCATCTCCGTACGAGGGCGTGACGGGCGGCCCGTACGAGCCGGGTGGCGCGGCCGGGCGGGCGGCTGCCGGAACGGTCCTGCCACCACTCGGTGAGCCGCCGCCGCGCCGCCGGGTCCTCCGGGCGCCCGGCGAGCAGCAGGTGCTCGACGAAGTCGAGCGCGTCCCGGCGGTAGCCGCCGGTCATGGGGCGGGACCGGGCGTACGCGAGGAACGCGGACCGGAAGTCCTTGCCGAGGATCTCCGGCAGCTCCGGCGCGACCTTCGCGACGACCCCGGCCCGCTTGGCCGCGAGGGCGCGGCTCTGGACCCCGATCCGACGGGTGTCGAAGCCTTCGGGGACGGGGGTTCCGGCGACGAGCGCGGAGAGGAGGGAGGCCTGGGTGACGGCGAGGCGCTGGCGCGCGGCCGTTCGCGGTGCGGGGGCCTCCGCCAGGGGTGCGCTGCCGGGCATCGGGCCCCCCGAGACCCGTGCTCCGGCGCCGATCAGGAGGGGGGCTCGCCGGGGTGCGGGTATCCACGGCCGGGCGCCGTGCTGGTGGGCCGTGCCCACCCGTTCCGCCCTTGCGGAACGCCCGCCCACCGTGGTCCGGATGACCTCCAGCTCCCGCGCCAGTTCCTCCGCCGGCGGGAAGTCGTCGTCCCGCTCCAGCAGCACCCCCGGCGGGGCCACCCGCGACGTGAGGTCCGCCAGGACGTCGAGGACGGCGGGCGGCACCGGGTGGGCGTGGGTGTCGTGCCAGACCCCGTCCCGCTCGACCCCGCCCGCCACGTGCACGTACGCGATCGCCTCGACCGGCAGCTCGGACAGGGCCCGTGCCGGGTCCTCGCCCCGGTTGACGTGGTTGGTGTGCAGGTTGGCGACGTCGACGAGGAGCCGTACCCCCGTACGCTCCACCAGCTCCGCCAGGAACTGCCCCTCCGTCATCTCCTCGCCCGGCCAGGCGATCAGGGCCGCGATGTTCTCCAGGGCGAGCGGCACGGGCAGCGCGTCCTGCGCGATCCGCACGTTCTCGCAGAGCACGTCGAGGGCGTCCCGCGTGCGGGGCACGGGCAGCAGGTGGCCCGCTTCGAGCAGCGGGGTCGCGGTGAGCGGCCCCCCGGCCCGTACGAACGCGATGTGCTCCGTGACCAGCGGCGCCCCCAGCGCCACCGCCTTCTCGCCGAGCGCCGCGAGCCGCGCCGGGTCCGGCCGGTCCGCGCCGCCGAGCCCGAGCGAGACGCCGTGCGGCACGACCGTCACGCCGCGCTCGCGCAGCCGGGTCAGGGAGTCGGGCAGATGGTCCGCGCAGATGTTCTCCGCGACGACCTCCACCCAGTCGACTCCGGGCAGCGCCTCCACCGCCTCCGCGATCTCGGGACGCCAGCCGATGCCGATGCCGAGTTCCGTCATGTCCCCCTCCTTCGGTCCTCAGTCCCTGACGTGATGGCCCGGCCGCCTCCGTCCGAACCGCGAGAGGCCCAGGTTCAGAGCTTCATTTGAGCTTCGGGCGCCGCGCCGCGCCGCTCCCGGCGTCGCCGCGGGGGCCGCTCGCCTCGGTGCCGGCCCCGGGCGAGCGGCCCATGGCCTTCACCGGCCCGCACGGACAGTCGCCGGACCCGTTCCCGTCCCGTGAGTCACTTCCCCGGGGCGTCCACCACCCAGACGTGCACGGCGTCGCCGGACTCGGACGCGGTCGCCCAGGCACCGTGCCCGAGCGCGGTCGGCTGCCCGGAAGGCCGACCGGGGTAGCCGATGGGCCGGAGGCCGTGCGTTCCCGTGGTGTCGAGCAGCCAGTGCCGGACCCCGCCCCACTCCTCGTCGCTCTCGGCGGTGGAGACGACGAGGGTCGTCTCGTCCACGAAGCCCCCCGCCCAGTCCCAGTAGACGGGGGCCTCGTCCTCGTCGTCCTCCTCGCCCGACGGGGCGTCCGGGTGCGGGGGCAGCACCGACTCGGCGTCCCATTCCAGGCCGTCCACCGGACGGCCGTCGAAGTCGCGGACGGAGAGCTCGTCCTGGTCGTGGGAGACCGTCATGAGCCGCTCGCCCGAGGGGCTCACGTCCAGCAGGCAGAGGTCGCCCTCCGCGTACGTGACGTCCAGCCGCTCTCCGTCCCAGTGGCCCAGGCGCAGGGGCGCGCCGTCCTGGCCCTCGCCGATGCTGAGGCCCATCCGGCGGGGATCGGTCGGAGGGGAGACGTGGTCGCTGCCGGCCGCCGCGGCCCGGGCGTCCGCCCGCGCGAGCACACGGCCGTCGCCGGCGTCGATCACCAGCCATTCGTCGACGGCGTCCGGACCCAGCTCGCCCTCGGGCAACGGGCCGCGCACATGGGCCCAGACGAGCTTCCCGTCCGCCGAGAAGCCGACCGAACCCCCGTCCGGGTAGCGGTGGTCCCGCTCCTCCGCGTACTCCTCGTACGACTCGTGCATCTCCCGGCACGCGCCGTACCAGCATCCGTGCCGGACCTCCCAGCGCGTCGCACCCGACGGCTCCACGGCGCGCACCGCGTGCACCCCGGCGAAGACGGCCAGGCCCGTGTCCGGCGCCACCTCCCACGTCCCGCGGCGGCGCGGCCACGGAGCGGGGAAGCGGACCTCCGCCCCCGGGACCGCGGCGAAGGCGTCGTCCAGGGGCCGCGCCACGACCTCCTCGTCGCTCCCCTGGACGAGGAGCCTGCGCCCCGGCACCCCCGCGATCTGCGGCGGACCGGCCTCGGGCGAGGACAGGGGGGCGGGGACGGCGGCTCGGAGCCGGGCGTGAACGGACATGCGGATCTCCTCGAAGTGCACGACCCGCCGCACGCTACGGCACGGGTCCGACACCCGGCCGCCCGGTCACCGGCCCGCCGGGGCGGCCGTCGGTCAGGCCCGGGGGAGCCGCAGCTGCGGGGCGAAACGCGTCCCGCCCTCGGACACCACCGTGCACGAACCCGGGGCGATCTCCGTGAAGCCCGCGTCCCGCACCACCGGGAGGCCGCTCGCCGTCAGCTCCGGCCAGTCCTCGGCCGTCGCGGTCCGCACCGCGAGCGGGAAGCCCGCCTCGCGCCAGGCCTTCCGGCCGGCGTCCGGCATCGCCCACCACAGCAGCTGCGCCCCGTGTCCGGCCTGGGCCATCGCCTTGCCGGCCGACATGTCGAGCTCCGGGTTGAGCCACAGCACCACCGCGCCCTCCGGTACGGGACCGGGGTCGGCCGGGTCGTCGAGGTCGGTGCCCGACACCTGGAGCTTCGCGAGGTCCTTGGGCCAGCCGTCGAGCGGGACCGGCGGGAAGACCCGTACCTCCGCCTCCGCGCCGCCGACGGTGATCCCGGGGAGGGCGCCCGCCCGGCGCCACTCCGCGCCGCGGGCCCGGCGCACCACCTTGCGGATCCGGGCGTCCTGCCAGTCGGCGATCGCCTGCGCCCACTCGCCCTCGCCGAGGGAGCGGTCGTCGCTGAGGATCTCCAGGACGGCCCGCGCCGCGGTCTCCAGGGCGTCGGTGCGGCTCGGGGGCGCGTCGCGCTCGATCCGGACGACCAGGGGGAGGACGAACTGGGGCTTCTCGTCGCGGAGATCGGTCTCGTTGCTGCTCACCCGGCAAGTCTGCCATCGAGGTCGGGAGCGATTCTTGTGGGAATCATCGCTTCCGGGCCAGGATGCCCCTCATGAAGAGCGATCTTTTTGCCGGTGAACACCTCGCCGAGGCGGCCACCTTCCCGGGGATGACCCTGCAGAACGCCAAGTCGGTCAAGTACACCGTGAACGGCGAGATGCACGCCCGCCAGGGTTCGATGATCGCCTTCCGCGGCGACCTCCAGTTCGAGCGCAAGGGCCAGGGCATCGGCGGCCTGCTCAAGCGGGCCGTCACCGGCGAGGGCCTGCCGCTGATGGCCGTACGCGGCCAGGGCGAGGCCTGGTTCGCGCACGAGGCGCAGAACTGCTTCATCGTCGAGATCGAGCAGGGCGAGGCCTTCACCGTCAACGGCCGCAACGTGCTCTGCTTCGACTCCACGCTCCACTACGACATCAGGACCGTGAAGGGCGCCGGCATGACCGGCGGCGGCCTCTTCAACTCCGTCTTCTCCGGACACGGCAAGATCGCCCTGATGTGCGAGGGCAATCCGATCGTCATCCCGGTCACCCCGCAGGCCCCGGTGTACGTCGACACCGACGCCGTCGTCGGCTGGAGCGAGCAGCTCCACACCTCCCTGCACCGCTCGCAGTCGCTCGGCTCGATGATCCGCGGCGGTTCGGGCGAGGCGGTGCAGCTCAAGCTGGAGGGGCAGGGCTTCGTCGTCGTCCGGCCGAGCGAGCTCACCCCGCAGAAGAACTCCTCGAATTGAGGCTGGAGCACGTCGGGCGGCGGCACGGCCCGCGCGGGCCGTGGGTGCTGCGGGCGGTCTCGCTCGACCTGCCCGCCGCCGCCCTCGTCCGGGTGGTCGGCACCAACGGCACCGGCAAGTCCACGCTGCTCCGGCTGCTCGCCGGCGTCGACGCGCCCACCGAGGGGCGCGTCACCGGCCGTCCGGCCCGCACCGCGTACGTCCCCGAGCGCTTCCCCGTCGCCCTGCCGTTCACGGCCGTCGACTACCTGGTCCACCTCGGACGCGTCCAGGGCCTCGGCCGGGCGGCGGCGCGGGCCCGGGCGGGGGAGTGGCTGGAGCGCTTCGGGGCCGGCGCGCACGCCGGAACCGGGCTCGCGGAGCTCTCCAAGGGCACCGGCCAGAAGGTCGCCGTCGCCCAGGCCCTCCTGGCCGACCCGGCCCTGCTCGTCCTCGACGAGGCCTGGACCGGACTCGACACCGGCGCCCGTGCCGAACTGGACACCGCCGTCCGCGAGCGTCTCGCGGCGGGCGCGACGGTCGTCTTCGTCGACCACGACCCACGCCGGCTGGAGGGCGAGGCGGCGGTGGTGTACGGAGTGGAGGCGGGCCGGGTGCGGGAGCTGACGGCCACGCTCGCGGGCCCGGCGGCCGGCCGTCCGGCCGCCGGCGGCGGACCCCGGTCGACGGTGCCGGGGTCCGCGTCGGCCGGGCCCGGGCCCGTGGCGGCGGGCGTCGGGCTCCGGGAGGCCCGGCCCGGGCCGACGGCGGGCGGTCCTTCGAGGGGCAGGTCCGGGCCCGCTCCCGCCGTGCCCCCGTCGGTCTCCGCTCCCGCCGCCCCGCGGGCCTCCGTCCGTATCGTCGCCTCCGGCGGACCGCCGCTCCCCGGACGACTGCCCGGTGATCCGGCGGTCGCTCCCGGCGCCGACGGCGACACCACCGTCCTCACCGTCGACGCGGCGCACTCCGACGCGCTCCTGGGCGCGCTGCTCGCCGCGTCCTGGCACATCCACCACCTCGGCACCGAAGGCGTACGGGTATGACGGCGCTCCTGCGCTACCAGTCGGGTCTGCTGCTCCGGTCCCAGCGCTGGCCGGCACCGCTGCTCCTCTACGCGGCCCTCGTCGGCGTCGGCGTCCAGGCCGGCGAGCCGGTGCTCGGGGCGCTCGGGTTCACCGCGGCCGCCCTGCTCCCGGTGGCCGCCTGGACCGTGCGGATCTGCCTCACGCAGGAGCCGCCCGCCGCCCGGAGCGTGGTCGCGGCGGCCGCCGGCCGGGGGCGCGCGCACCTCGCGGCGCTGCTCACCGGGGCCGCCTGGCCGGTGCTCGTCGGCGCGGTCGCCGTGCTCGGGGTGACGGCGGTCGGCGACCGGCGCGGGGTCACCCCGCTCGCCGCCGTCCTCACGGGGCTGCCGGCGGTCCTGGCCTGCGCCCTGACGGGTGCCGCCGTCGGCGCGCTGGCCTCCCGTCCCTTCCTCCGGGCCCCGGGCTGGTCCCTCGCGGCCCTCGTCCTCGGCTCCCTCCTGGCGCTCGTGACCACGGGGTCCCCGGCGAAGCTCGCGATGACCGTCCTGGTCGCCGGGGCCCGCACGACGACCGCCGAGCCGCCCTGGCTCGCCTGCGGCGGCGCGCTGCTCCTGGCGGCGGCGACGGCGGCGCTCGCGTGCCGGGCGACGGCGCGTCTGGAGTGAGGCGCCGGGTCAGCGGCTCATGAGCTCCGAGACCTTGACGAAGCGGTAGCCGCGGGCGCGGAGCTCCGGGACGATCCGCCGGATCGCCCGTTCCGTCACGGGGGCGGCGCTGCGCGTGCAGTGCATGACGACGAGCGAGCCGGGCTTCACGCCGTCGAGGACCTGTTCGGCGACGGCGTCCGCGTCCGTCGCGAAGGCGTCGCCGCTGACGACGTCCCACTGGACGGCGGTGACCCCGGCGGGGGCGAGGGCGCGCAGGGCCGCGTCGTCGTAGCAGCCGCCGGGGAAGCGGAAGTACGGGACGACGTTGACGGCCCCGGCGTCCCGGAAGGCGTCGAAGGCGCGCTGCACGTCGGACGCCATGTCGGGCCGGGGGACGGTGGGCAGGCCGTAGCAGGGGGACGAGAAGGAGTAGTGGCTGTAGGAGTGGTTGGCGATCTCGAAGCGCGGATCGCCGCCGATGGACCTGGCCTGGTCCGGGTACTCCTCCGCCCAGCGGCCGGTCATGAAGACGGTCGCGTCCACCTCGAGCCGGCGCAGGGTGGCGATGAGCTCGGGGTTGTCGAAGTGCTCGCCGCGCGCGGCGCGGGGTCCCTGATCGGCCGTCATGTCGGCGTCGAACGTGAGCGCGACGACCTTCTCGCGGCTCTTCGCGCGGTGCGTGTAGACGGGGGTGAGGCCGCCGGGGCCGGGCGCCATGGTGGGCGGGGCGGCGGGGACGCGGGCGGGCCTGGGGCCGGGGGCGGCCGCGCTGGGCCGGGGCGAGGGGCTGTCGACGACGGCCGCCTTCGCCTTCTCCTTCGGTGCCGGGGTGTCGGCCGTGCCGGTGCCGCAGCCGGCGAGGGCGGCGCCCAGAAGACCGAGCGCCGCCAATTTTCGTGCAGAAGTGTTCACGGTCGGAAGTTAACCGATCAAAGTGATTATCGGGTGGCGGCTCGACCGCCGCCCGCCGGATCGGCTCATCCGCCGGATCGGATCACGCGGCGGATCGGCTCACGTGGCGAGCAGCCGCGCCCGGCACTCCTCCACGTCGAAGTCTCCCGGCGGGTACTGCGGGTCCAGCTCCTCCAGGTGTTCCAGCAGCAGCCTGCTGATCGCCCAGTTGCGGTACCACTTGCGGTCCGCCGGGACCAGGTACCAGGGAGCCTCGTCCGTCGTGCAGCGTTCGAGGACGAGCTCGTACGCCTGCTGGTACGCCGGCCACAGCAACCGCTCCTCGATGTCGCCCGGATCGAACTTCCAGTGCTTGTCGGGGTCGTCCAGGCGCGTGAGGAGCCGGGCGCGCTGCTCCTCGTACGACAGGTGGAGGAAGACCTTGACGACGGTCACCCCGTCGTCGGCGAGGGACTTCTCGAAGCGGTTGATCTGGCCGTAGCGGCGGCCGAGCAGACGGCGGGGGACCAGCTCCCGGACCCTGGCGACGAGGACGTCCTCGTAGTGCGAGCGGTCGAAGATGCCGATCTCGCCCGGCTGGGGGAGCGCCCGCGCGACCCGCCAGAGGAAGGGGTGGTTCCGCTCCTCCCGCGTGGGTGCCTTGAAGGCGTGGATGCGGCAGCCGGAGGGGTTGAAGAGGCCGATGACGTGCTTGACCGTGCCGCCCTTGCCGCTGGTGTCCATGCCCTGGAGGACGAGGAGCAGCCGCCGCCGGTCGCCGGCGGTGCTCGCCGCGTACAGCCGCTCCTGGAGGCCGGCGAGGCGCGGCCCGAGACCGGCGGTGGCGGCCAGCCCCGCCGTCTTGTCGGCGGGGCCGGCCGGGGTCGCCCCCGCGTCGTACGCGGCGAGGTCGATCCGCTCGCCCTCGGGGACGCGCAGGAGGTCGCGCAGCACGGGCTCGGGAGCCGTAGTCTTCCGCTTCTTCCTCCCGCCGTCCTTCTTCGACATCCCTCGCCCCTTCCGCCGCGCCGGTCGTCCCCCTCCGATCGTGCGACGGATCCCGGGCGCCCGCTAGCTCAGCACCACGGGCCCGTCACCGCGAACGTCGTGCCGGGCGTGTAGCAGTTGACGTACATGGTCGAGCCGTCCGGGGAGAAGGTGACGCCCGCGAACTCGCCCCACTCCGGTGCCTCCGGGGTCCCGATGTTCTGGGCGCCCCGGGCGACCGCGTACACCTCGCCCCTCTCGCTCACCCCGAAGACGTGCTGCGCCCCGTCGCCGTCCTCGCAGACCATCAGGCCCCCGGTCGGCGCCAGACAGATGTTGTCCGGGGACTCGCCGGGCAGCCGGACGTCGGTGCCGGGGCCGAAGACCACGACGAGGGTGAGCCGCCGCCTGTGCGGTTCGTACTTCCACACCTGGCCGAAGTGCGTGGCCGCCGAGCCGTCCTTGGCCCGCGCGAAGGAGGACACGAAGTAGACGGCCCGGCCGCCCCAGTAGCAGCCCTCCAGCTTCTGGGCGTGCGTGATGCCCCGGGGGCCGAAGTCCTGGTGCCGGATGGGGGTCCCCGTGGCCAGGGGGTCCGGTACGGGGACCCACTCGATGCCCTCGAAACGGGCTCCGGTCTCCTGGACGAGGGAGAGGTCGGGCACGCCGGGCACCCGCATGGCCTCCAGGGCGCCGCCGGCGCGCAGCGAGCCGGTGCCGCCGAGCGGCTTCTCCGGCAGGAAGCGGTAGAAGAGCCCGAAGGGCCGTTCGAAGGCGTCCTCCGTCTCGTACACGATGCCGCTCGTGGGGTCCACGGCGACGGCCTCGTGCTGGAAGCGGCCCATCGCGGTGAGCGGGACGGCCCCGGTGCGGTGCGGGTCGGCTCCGTCGACCTCGAAGATGAAGCCGTGGTCCTTGGTGTAGCCGTTGGTGCCGGCCCGGTCCTCGGTCTCCTCGCAGGTCAGCCAGGTGTTCCACGGGGTGGGGCCGCCGGCGCAGTTGACGGCGGTCCCGGCGATGGCGACCCGCTCGCCGAGGACGTCGCCCCGGCCGTCGAGTTCGAGGACCGTGCAGCCGCCCTTGCCGGCCGGGTCGTAGGTGAGGCCCGGGACGGTGGGGACGGCGATCTTCCCGGTGACCCGGTTCTCGTGGTTGCGGACGAGGTGCACCCGGCCGCGGCGGCCGGCGAAGGCGCCCATGCCGTCGTGGTTGCTGGGGACCGGGCCCTCGCCGGAACGGAGCGGGTCGCCCTGCCGGGAGAGCACCTTGTAGCGGAAGCCGGCCGGGAGGTCGAGGAGACCGTCCGGGTCCGGTACGAGGGGGCCGTAACCTCCCCGGCGGCCGTTCGCGGCCGTCGCGCTTCCGGCGAAGAGCTCGGAGAGGGCGCCGGTGAAGGCGATTCCGGCGACGGCGGCGCCGGTGCGGGAGAGGATCTGACGTCGTGTTGCGGACATGAGGCGGCAACCCACTTTCTGCTGGCGGACAGACAGGTGGTGTGTGACGTGTGACCCGCATGTGTGTATCACGCACGGTGGTGACAGGAGAACCATGCGGGCCGCAACGGCCTCATGTGGCGGGGTTTCTGACCAGGGGTCAGGCCAGTTCGGCGGTGAGGGTGATCGTCGTGCCCGTGAGCGCCTGGCTGACCGGGCAGTTCTTCTTCGCGTCCTCGGCGAGCGCCTGGAACTCGTCCGCGTCCAGGCCGGAGACCGTGCCGCGCACGGTCAGGTGGATGCCGGTGATGCCCTCGCCCGGCTGGAACGTGACGTCGGCCTTCGTCTCCAGGCGCTCGGGGGCGTGGCCCGCCTTGGCCAGACCGTTGGAGAAGGCCATCGAGAAGCAGGAGGAGTGCGCGGCGGCGATGAGCTCCTCGGGGCTGGTCTTGCCGTTGGGCTCCTCCGACCGGGCCGGCCAGGAGACGTCGTACGAGCCGAGACCGGAGGAGTCGAGGGTGACGACGCCGGAGCCCTTGAGGAGGTCGCCCTGCCAGATGGTGTGGGCGTGACGCACGGTGGCCATGGTGGATCCCTTTCGATCGGGTACGGCCCCCAAGCTACTGCGCGACGAGCCCCTTCGCGTCGCGGGCGAGCGCGGTGAGCCGCGAGATCGCCCGGAAGTACTTCTTGCGGTAGCCGCCGTTCAGCATCTCCTCGCTGAACAGCTTGTCGAAGGGGAGACCGGAGGCGAGCACGGGTATCTCGCGGTCGTAGAGCCGGTCGGCGAGGACGACGAGCCGCAGCGCCGTGGACTGGTCCGGGACCGGCTGGACGTCGGTGAGGCAGACGGCGCTGAGCTCGTCCGTGAGGGCGCCGTACCGGCTCGGGTGAACCCTGGACAGGTGTTCGAGCAGATGCGGGAAGTCGTCGAGGGAGGCGCCCGGCGTCGCGTACGCGGTCTGGGTGACGACCTGGTCGGAGTACGGGGACGGGGCCTCGGGCAGGCCGCGGTGGCGGTAGTCCTCGCCGTCGATCCGCAGCGGCCGGAAGTGGGCGGAGAGGCCCTGGATCTCGCGGAGGAAGTCGGCGGCGGCGAAGCGGCCCTCGCCGAGCTTGCCCGGGAGCGTGTTCGAGGTGGCGGCGAGGGCCACGCCCGACTCGACGAGCTTGGCGAGGAGGCTGGAGACGAGGACGGTGTCGCCCGGGTCGTCGAGCTCGAACTCGTCGATGCAGAGGAGACGGTGTCCGCCGAGCGTCTTCACGGTCTGCTGGAAGCCGAGCGCGCCGACCAGGTTGGTCAGCTCGACGAAGGTGCCGAATGCTTTCAGCGCGGGCTCCGCGGGGGTCGCGTGCCACAGCGAGGCGAGCAGATGGGTCTTGCCGACCCCGTACCCGCCGTCCAGGTAGACCCCGCGGGGGCCGCTCGGGGCGGCCGGCCTCCTCGCGAACCAGCGGCGCTTGCCGGCACCGGAGGCGTGCGCTCCGCCGAGGCCCTCGGCGAAGGCGCTCAGGGCCTTGACGGCGTCCGTCTGGCTCGGCTGGTTCGGGTCGGGCAGGTACGTGTCGAAGCGGACGGAGTCGAAGCGCGGCGGCGGCACCATCTCCGCGACGAGGCGGTCGGCGGGGACGTGGGGCTCTCGGGAGCAGAGCGAGAGCGGGGCCGCTTCGGTGGAAGCCGCTTCGGTGAAGGCACGGGTCGACACAGTTCCCCACTGTAAGCGCCGTGCCAGACTGCGAGGATGCGACAGCTCTTCCCTGTGACGGACATGACAGCCCCGGCCGCCTCCGACCAGGGGTGGTCGCCCGCCTCCGATCGCGAGTGGTCGCTCGACGCCCTCGCCGACGCCTACGCGTATCCGGAGGGCGGCGGCACCTGGCTGCGGGCCAACATGGTCTCCTCGCTCGACGGCGCCGGTCAGCACGACGGGCGCTCCCGGCCGCTCTCCTCCGAGACCGACATGCGGATCTTCGGCATCCTGCGCGGGCTCGCCGACGTGGTCGTGGTGGGCGCCGAGACGGTCCGTCTGGAGGGCTACCGCCCGGCCCGGGCGCGGGAGGCCTTCGCGGACCGCCGGGCCGCCGCGGGACAGGGCCCGGCGCCCGTGATCGCCGTGGTCAGCGCCTCCCTCGACCTGGACTTCTCGCTGCCGCTCTTCACCGAGCCGCTGGTGCCGACCGTGGTCCTCACCGGCTCCGGCGCGCCCGCCGACCGGATCCGGGCCGCCCGCGAGGCGGGCGCCGAGGTGCTCTTCGCGGGCGACGGGGCCCGGGTGGTGCCGGCCCGTGCGGTGGCGGTGCTCGCGGAGCGCGGGCTGCGCCGCCAGCTGACCGAGGGCGGGCCCCGGCTGCTCGGCCAGTTCGTGGGGGCGGACGTCCTGGACGAGCTGTGCCTGACGATCTCGCCGACGATGACGGCGGGCGACGCCCAACGGATCGCCGGCGGTCCCTCGGTGGCCGTTCCGACACGCTTCCAGGTGGCTTCCGTGCTGGAGCAGGACGGCTTCCTCTTCACCCGCTACCGTCGGATCTGACAATCGGCGGAATTTGTCGTTCCGCTTAGCGTCGGCTGGGCACACTTACCTCGCAGACCCCGTGCGGGCACGGGGAAGGATGGTTTCCGCAGAAGGGCTCCGGAGTTGTTCACAAGCGTTCTGATGATCGAGAAGCCCCTCACGTCCGTCGACGTGGAATTCGTCACCACCCTGCACGGCGACGAGGGCATGTCCTTCATCGTTCTCATGCAGCCGCGTGGTGACCAGGCCGATGTACTGCTGCGTGCCATCGACGACGTCGCCATGGGCGAGCTCAAGGACGCCGCCCGCGAGGGCGACGAACCGGAGGGCAGAGAGGCCAGGGGCCCCGCCGAGCAGGCCCTGGAGGTCTCGCTCCAGGCCCTGAGGAAGGCCGGCTGCGAAGCGGTCGGCCAGGTCGTCGAGGACCACCCGCTCGACAAGATGAAGGCGGTGGTCGACGAGTCGGGGGCGGACGAGGTGATCGTCCTCACCGCCCCGCACTACGTGGAGGAGTTCTTCCACCGGGACTGGGCCTCCCGGGCCCGCCACAAGGTCGGCGTCCCCGTCCTGAAGCTCTTCGCCCACAGCGAGTAGCGGACGTCCCGTGTCCGCGCCCCGTGCAGGGGGCGCGGACACGGACCCGCCGACCGCCGGAGCCCCGGACGGGAGCCACTAGGCTGGGAGCTTCCAGACGCCCGTCCGTCGCGTGCGCGACGGACGGCCACGAACCACCCCGGGGAGAGATCCGCATGGCACCCGCCATTCCCGCCGCCATGGAACGGCCGCACTTCATCGGCATCGGCGGTGCCGGAATGTCTGGCATCGCGAAGATCCTCGCCCAGCGCGGCGCCAAGGTCGCCGGCAGCGACGCCAAGGAGTCCGCGACCGCCGAGTCGCTGCGCGCCCTCGGTGCCACCGTGCACATCGGCCACGCCGCCGAGCACCTCGCCGACGACGCCTCCGCCGTCGTCGTCTCCAGCGCCATCCGCGCCGACAACCCCGAGCTGGCCCGCGCCGCCGAGCTCGGCATCCCCGTCGTGCACCGCTCCGACGCGCTCGCCTCCCTCATGGACGGCCTGAGCGCGATCGCCGTCGCCGGCACGCACGGCAAGACGACCACCACCTCCATGCTGGCCGTCGCGCTCACCGAGCTCGGCCTCGACCCCTCGTACGCCATCGGCGGCGACCTCGCGGGCCCCGGCACGAACGCCCGGCACGGCTCCGGCGAGGTCTTCGTCGCCGAGGCCGACGAGAGCGACCGCAGCTTCCAGAAGTACGCCCCCGAGGTCGCGATCGTCCTCAACGTCGAGCTGGACCACCACGCGAACTACGCCTCCATGGACGAGATCTACGAGTCCTTCGAGGCCTTCACCGCCAAGATCCGCCCCGGCGGCACCCTGGTCGTCGGCGAGCACGCGGGCGCCCGCGAGCTCGCCCGCCGCGTCGCGGACCGCGAGGGCCTGGACGTCGTCACGGTCGGCGAGTCCGAGGACTCCGACGCCCGCATCCTGAAGATCGTCCCGAACGGGATGAAGAGCGAGGTGACGGTCCTCCTCGACGGCGTCGAGCACACCTTCACCGTCTCCGTCCCCGGCCGCCACTACGCCCACAACGCCGCCGCGGCCCTCGCCGCCGGCGCGCGCGTCGGCATCGACCCCGCCGAGCTGGCCCAGGCCCTCACCGCCTACACCGGCGTCGGCCGCCGCCTCCAGCTCAAGGGCGAGGCCAAGGGCGTCCAGGTCATCGACTCGTACGCGCACCACCCCACCGAGATGACCGCCGACCTGGAGGCCATGCGCGGCGCCGCCGGGTCCTCCCGCCTCCTCGTCGTCTTCCAGCCGCACCTCTTCTCCCGCACCCAGGAGCTGGGCAGGGAGATGGGCGACGCGCTGGCCCTCGCCGACGCCTCCGTCGTCCTCGACGTCTACCCGGCCCGCGAGGACCCGATCCCGGGCGTCACCAGCGAGCTGATCGTCACGGCGGCCCGCGCCGCCGGCGCCGACGTGACCCCGGTCCACGACAAGGACGCGGTCCCCGAGGTCGTCGCGGGAATGGCCGGCCCCGGCGATCTCGTTCTCACGATGGGCGCGGGCGACGTCACGGACCTGGGACCGCTGATCCTCGCCCGCCTGTCGAACTGAGGGAGTGGACGAACGATGGCGTACGAGGTCGAGAAGCCGGACGAGGAGTGGCAGGCGCAGCTGACCCCGGCGGAGTACCAGGTGCTCCGACTGGCCGGCACGGAGCCCGCCTTCCGCGGTGAGTACACCGACACGAAGACGAAGGGCGTCTACTCCTGCCGCGCCTGCGGGGCGGAGCTCTTCACGTCGAACGAGAAGTTCGAGTCGCACTGCGGCTGGCCGTCCTTCTACGACCCGAAGGACAGCGAGGCCGTCGAGCTCGTCGCGGACACCTCCCACGGCATGATCCGCACCGAGGTCCGCTGCGCCCGCTGCGGCTCCCACCTGGGCCACGTCTTCGAGGGCGAGGGCTACCCGACCCCGACGGACCAGCGGTACTGCATCAACTCGATCTCGCTGCGACTGGAGCCCGAGGAGGGCTGACCCCCGGACGCTTCGTCAGCCGCCCCCGTGGTAGGACTGTTACGCATCGCAAACAGCCGACACGGGGGCACGAACATGGCTGTCACGGTTCCGGACTGGGCCGACACCCTTCTCGATCTGATCGGTGTGGCCTGGCCGAACGTCGACGAGGACGCGTACCGGGAGATGGCGGACGCGCTCAGGGAGTTCGCGGACGACCTGGAGGACGACGGTCAGCTCGCGAACAACCACTTCGAGCGCTTGCTGTCCTCGGGCCAGGGCGAGGCGATCGACGCACTCGACGAGCACTGGCAGAAGGTCAAGGGCAAGCACTTCAAGGACATCGCCGGCGCGGCCCGCACGATCGCGGGCGGTCTCGACCTCGCGGCCGGCGCCGTCGAGGGGATGAAGCTCGCGGCGCTCGTACAGCTCGGCTACCTCGCCTCGGAGGCGGGGATCGCGCTCTCGCTGATCCCGGTGACCGGTGGTCTGTCGGCGCTGATCGGCGCGGGGGCGATGCGGGCCACGCAGGAGGTCGTCAAGCGGCTGATCAAGGAGTGCGTGGAGGAGGCCGTCGGGTACGTCGTCTCCGCGCTGACCGAGCCGGCGGTGGCGGCCCTGGAGGGCATGGCGGCGGACCTGGTCGTGCAGCTGGGCGCGATGGCGATCGGCCTGCAGGACGGCGTGGATCTCGACCAGGCCGAGAAGGCCGGGACGGACGGCTTCAAGGACGGCGTGCAGTCGAGCAAGGACGCCCTGCACCTGGCCTCGGCCGGAGGCGGCAGGGGCGGCGGTTCGAAGGGCAGCGGGCTGAAGAACCTGCACATCGAGCACGCCGAGCACGACCACGCCTCCACCCAGCTGAACACCGTGAGCGTGCGCATCCACGGGAAGACGGCGGGCAAACTCACGAAGGCGAAGACCGCGCACGGCCGCACCCGGGGGCGCGACTCGATCGCCGACGCGATCGACCCGGTCGCCGACAAGGCGATGGAGGCCCTGACCAAGGCGGCGAAGTCGATGGGCGACCACGTCGGCCAGACGCTGCCCAAGGTCGTCAAGCAGATCTCCGCCGACCACAAGAACACCGACGACGACCTCCGCGACCGCTTCGCCCGCCAGCGCAAGGGCGACCACGACGACAGCGGCAAGGGCGGCTCGGGCGGCGGTGGCGGCGGTGGCGGCAATCCCCCCGGCGGAAACGGCAACGGCGGCTCCGGGAACAACCCCGGCGGCAACCGCATCACCCCGGCCCCGCCGTGGCACGGCAGCTCCGCCGGCAACATGCGCCACCACCGCACCGACCCGCTCGACGTCAGCCACCTGACTCCCGAGCAGCAGCGCGAGGCCCTGGTCCAGGAGGCCCGGGATCTCGCTGACAAGGCGCGGAGGGCCAACCCGGACGACCCGAACGATCCCAAGCACAAGATCGACCTGGCCAAGACCCACTTCCCGCCCGGCACGAACCTCCTCGACGGCTCGTGCGCCGGGAGCCTGCTGCACGACGGCGTCGTCACCAGTCACTCCAGCGCCACCAAGGGCGCCGGTCAGAAGACCCCCGACCTGCATCCGGCGATGCAGTCGATCTACGACCAGGTCGAGCAGCGGATCCTGGCGGAGGACAGATACCCTGGCGCGGGTCATGGAAAATGCGCCGAGGCGAATCTCGTCTCGGACCGGCTTCGGCACCTGGATCCCGACGGCACCGGAATCACCTCGGTCGACCAGGTCCGCGACGCCATGAAGGGGTCGCAGGTCTACAGCGTGCAGATCGGCGAACAGATCAAGCCCCATCCCCTCGGCCACGGCGAGTACAAGCCGCCGTGCCGGTCCTGCGAGCTCGCCATGGAGATGGCCGGCGTCACGGCGTACACCGGATAAGGAACAGACATGCCGAAGATGAACACCCCGGAAGACGTCGACGCCTGGTTCCGGGAACACGGTTGGTTCCCGGGACGGGACGTCGCCGACACCGTCCCGGCGATGGTCGACGAGATCACGGGGCAGTACCGGGAGACGGGCTTTCCCGTGGAACCCCTCGACGCCGCGACCGCCTTCCTCGCCGAGCACGGCGGACTGCGCCTCACCATCGACGCCGCACGGGAGGACCACCTCTACTTCACCCCGTACCTCGGCTACGGGTCCGCTCCGGCCGACGTCGCCGAGCTGAGCCGCGGTCTCGGCGTGCGGCTCTTCCCGGTCGGGCTCGACGGTTCGGAGGGCTCACCCGTGCTGATGGACGAACGGGGCCGGTTCTTCTACCTGCACCACACCGGCGCCTACTACATGGGTGCCGACAAGTACGAGGCCATGATCGCGCTCGCCCACGCCCCCATGCAGGACGCGGAGGACTACTTTGTCTGACCTGATCCCCGGTACGGCGGCCTCGCTGCTCATCCACGGCACCATCACCAGCCACACCAATCTCACCGGCGACGGAGAGCCGGAACTCCACCCGGCCGTGCGGGAGTTCTTCGAAGGGCTGCCGCCCGCCCTGCGCGAGCCCTTCATCGGCTACTGCGCCGAGTCCGCCCTCGTCTCCGACGAGCTCTTCGGCTTCGACCGGCAGCGCGGCGACGGGCGCACCACCACCCTCGACGAGGCCGTCCCGCACTTCGCGGGCGCGGCGATCGTCGCCCGCAAGATCCGCCCGCACGGCGACCCCGAGCACGGCACCGAGGCCGAGGTGTGCCGCTCGTGCTCGGCGCTCCTCGACCGGCTGGGGATCGCGATCATCCACGACCAGGCATGAGCGACGTACTGACGGAAGCGGGCCGGCGGCCGGCCCGGGACGCGGGGGACCCCGCCATGCTGGCGGTCCTCGTCGTGGCGACCGTCGGCGCGGAACTCTTCCCCGCCGCCGAACGCGCCGTGCGCGAGTTCCACGGCCTGCACGTCCACCCCGCCGCCGACGGCGGTCGGGAGGTCGCCGCCCTCGGCGCCGTCATAGACCCCCGCGAGGCCCGCTACGACGTCCCGGCCCTGAACCGGCTCGCACGTTCCCTCGGCGCCCGCCTCTTCCCCTTCGGCCGTACGGACACGGACGCGCCGCTCGCGGTCGACGAGCACGGCCGGCTCCTCATGCTCGGCCCCGGCGGCCCCTGGCTCCTCGGCGAGACGGTCCACACCGGTCTGGCGGCACTGACCTCCGGGATCGCGCCGGTACGGCTCCGGCCGCCCCGGTGGCGCCTCCCGCTGCCCGGTCACGGGCACGACCTCGGGGCGGCGGTACGGGCCGCGCTCGTCGCCGTCTACGTCCTGCACAGCACGGGCCTGTTCGGCGCCCGCGCGCTGCACCTGAGGGCGACCACCCTGCGGGGGATCGGCGTCGTGGCCGTGGACGAGGTATTCCCGCTGCGCCCGGGTGCGCTGGAGGACAACGCGGAACCGCTCGCCGCCGCGATGGCGGACCGGTGCGCGGCGGAGGGCGTGCGCCCCGGGGCCTGCGAGCTGACCCTCACCGTGTCCGCGCCGCCCGGCACGGAGGGCCCGGTGGCGACGGTCTCCTGCGCCGTGACGGTGGGCGGCGAGACCGAGGGCCCCGGCCTGATCCTGTCGGCCGCCCTGTCCGCCGCGTCCGGCCCCACGGCGAAGGCCCTGGAGGCCTGTGCCCGGGCCCTCGCCGACTGGGCGGGCAGCCCGGCGTCCTGACCGACGCCCCCGCCCACGCCGCCGAGGAGCCCCTGTGCCCCGTCTCGAAGTTCCCGCGGATGTCGACGCCTGGTTCGGCGAGCACGGCTGGTTTCCCGGTCGGAGCGTCGCCGAGCGGGCCTCCGCGTTCGCGGCGGAGGCCGTCGAGGAGAGCCGGAAGTCCGGGTCCGCCCCGGGCGGCGTCCTCAGTGGACGGAGAAGCCGCCGTCCACGAAGAGCGACTGGCCCGTGACGTAGGCGGAGGAGGCGCTCGCCAGGAAGACGGCCGCGCCCGCGAAGTCCTCCGCCAGGCCGTTGCGTCCGACCATCGTGCGCGCGGCCAGGGCGGCGACCCTCTCCGGGTCGGAGGAGAGCCGCTCGTTGAGCGGGGTCATCACGAAGCCGGGGACCAGGGTGTTGGCGGTGACCCCGTACGGCGACCAGGCCTCGGCCTGCGAGCGGGCCAGCGACTCCAGGGCGCCCTTGGACACCCCGTACGCCCCGCTCTGGACGAACGCGCGGTGCGCCTGCTGCGAGGTGACGTGGATGATCCGGCCGAAGCCCCGCTCCGCCATCCCGGGCCCGAAGCGCCGGCCGAGGAGGAACGGCGCCTCCAGGTTCACGGTCATCGTCGTGTCCCACACCTCCTCGCCCACCTCGTCGAAGGGCGGCCGGAGGTTGATGCCGGCCGAGTTCACCAGGACGTCCGGCTCCCCGAAGACGGCCGCGGCCGCCTCCGCCCCGGCCTTGATGCCGTCCCGGGTGCTCAGGTCGGCGCTCACCCAGGCCGCCCGGCAGCCGTCGGCCGTCAGCTCGTCGACGGTCGCGACGAGCTCGGCCTCCTTGCGCGCCAGGACCACCACGCTCGCCCCCGCACGGGCCAGTGCCCCGGCGACGGCCCTGCCGATGCCGGAACTCCCGCCGGTGACGAGGGCGGTGCGCCCTTCGAGGGAGAAGAGCCCGGAGAGGTATCCGCCGGGGGTGGTGCTCATGCTGACGCTCCTCGGGTCGTGCGGTCCCCGCACGGCCGGTGCGGTGAAGGGCGGGTACAGGCATCCTGGCACACGGCCGGACGGCGTTCTGTGTGATGATCTGCTCTTCGTGAGGGGATCCGTCAGGGATCCCGGGGGAGAGAACCATGGGAAAGACAGACGCCAACGGCGTCGACCTGTCCGGCGTCACCGGCAGGCTCATCCAGACCGTCGACCTGGTCAAGGGCCCGGCGCCGCAGGCGATCGCGACCGACACCCGCAACGGGTACGTCTTCGTGCTCCAGATGGAGAGCGGCGGCCAGGAGGACATCGAGCAGGGCAACATGCGGCTCAACCGCATCGACCGCCTGACCGGCAGGGTCATCGACTCGATGCAGCTGAAGGGCTTCGGGCACGGCATCTCGATGGGCGTGGAGCCGCAGGGCACCGAGACCTACATATGGACCGAGGTCGGTCCCCTGTCCCTCAGCAAGAGGGCCGACGGCACCGTCAAGGCCGCCTTCGGCAAGGCCGTCACGCGGTTCCTCTACGAGGAGAACACGATCCTCGACGGGAACTCCCCGACGCTGCGGAAGTTCACGCCGCCCGGCAGCACCGCGGGCACCGGGCCCTCGATCGACCCGGTGAACAACCTCCTGTGCGTCATGTACCACAAGAGTGGCAAGCGCACGTTCACCCGTTACGACCTCGCCGCGGCCGCCGCCGGCGACTGGGTCCCGGTGGGCACCACCTTCGTCATGCGGGACTGCGACGGCCTCCCCTCGACGTGCGTGGACGAGGAGACGACCCCCGCCGTGCCGTCGCCCTACCCCCTGGAGGCCAAGCTCACCTCCCAGGGCTACACCGTCCTCGGAGACGTCCTCTACTGGTACCAGTGGGCGCCGTACGTCTACGACGACGACCCGACGACGCTCCCCGTCGACGGCTTCCCGGGCGTCACCTTCCTCACCTCGTACTCGTGGACCACCGGCGAGCGGTTCGACCGGCAGGTCGTCACCAGCGCCGGCGGCCTCACCCGGCGCGAGCCCGAGGGCGTCGCCATCGAGGTCGACCCCGCGACCGGGGAGAACCGCCTGCTGCTCGGCTTCAGCAACACCGTCCCGGGGACGACCGGTTCGCGTGACGTCACCATCAGCTGGTACCCGACGAAGCCCGCCGTCGACGGCGTCAAGGTCCTCGCGGACTGGGAGGACCTCGCCCTCGAACCCGGCGTCACGCCCGGCACCCAGCCCCCGCGCGGACGCCTGATCGCCCTCGCCGGCACCACCTACCTCCAGTTGCGCGGCACCCTCACCTGCTCGCCCGGCCTCACCGCGGACAGCAAGATCGCGACCCTGCCGCACCGGCTGCGCCCCACCCGCGTGACGCGCGCGAACGTGCCCCGCAACAACAACACCGGACGCTGCGTGTGCCGCGTCGAGGCGAACATCACCGGTGCGCTCTGGGCCTACGGCCCCACCAGCGACAACGCCGTCACCTGGATCGACCTCGACGGCTTCTCCGTCGCCTGGGGATGAGCCCCCGCCCGACCGCAGCCGCGCACCAGTCCGCCCGCCCCACCCGATCCGGAGGATCGCCCATGACCCAGCGCACGACCAGCCGTCGCTCCCTTCTCGCCGCGGCCCTGGCCGCCCCCACCGTCGCCGTCGGCGCCCCGCTGCTCGCCGCCGCTCCCGCCGCCGCCGTCGACCCGGTGGACGGCTGCCAGACCGTCGTCGACTGGACGCCGATCACCCTGGCGACGGGCGTGCAGAACGACCCCCTCTCCCCGGCCGAGGCGCGCGTGATCCGCCTCGCGGGCACGGAGTTCCTCCAGCTGCGCGGCCTGGTCACCTGCTCGTTCACCGCCGACGGCCCGCTCGGCACGCTGGACCCCTCGATCCGCCCGCCCAAGCTGACCCGCGGCGTCTGCCCCCGCAACAACAGCCAGGGCGTCAACGCCCTGCGCATCGAGGCCAACACGGCCGGCACCGTCAACGTCCTCGGCCCCCAGTCGACCAACAAGGTCACCTGGATCCAGCTCGACAGCTTCTCGTCCGTCATGCGCTGACGCGTCCCGGCCCCCGACCCGCGCCACCGGCCGCGGGCCGGGGCACGGACGCCGTCGGCCCGGCCGGCCGGGGAACCCCTCGGCGAGGGCGGGCGGGGCCCGCTCCTCGTCGAGGCGCTCGCCTCACGGCGGACGGCGCTCGGCCGCGTACCGGTCGGCAGGACCGCACGGGCCGAGCCCGGCCTCAGCCCCGAAGGGCCTCGTAACCCGCCGGCCGGGTGGTGAAGGTGCCCCGGCCCTGGGTGCGGCCCCGGAGGCGGGACGCGTAGCCGAAGAGTTCGGCCAGCGGGACCGTCGCCGAGACCACCGCCGTACCGGAACGGGTCGTGGAGTCCGTGACCCGGCCCCGGCGGGCCGCGAGGTCGCCGAGGACCGAGCCGACCGACTCGGCGGGGACGGTGACCGTCACCTCGGCCACCGGTTCGAGCAGGGTCGTCACGCTCGCGCGGAGCGCCTCGCGCAGGGCGAAGCGGCCCGCCGTGCGGAACGCCGTCTCCGAGGAGTCCTTCGGATGCGTGGCGCCGTCCGTGAGCGTGACCCGGACACCCGTCACCGGGTGGCCGCCGAGGGGACCCTCGACGAGGGCGTCCCGGCAGCCGGCCTCGACCGCGCGGACGTACTCCTGCGGGACGCGGCCGCCCGTGACCGTCGACCGGAACGCGAACTCCTCTCCGTCCTCCGCCGGTTCGACGTCGATGACGACGTGGGCGAACTGGCCCGCCCCGCCGTCCTGTTTGACGTGGCGGTACAGCAGACCGGTGACGCCCTTCGTCACCGTCTCCCGGTACGCGACCTGCGGCCGGCCGACCGTGACCTCGATACCCCGGTCGCGCCGCAGCTTCTCCACCGCGACCTCCAGGTGCAGCTCGCCGAGGCCCGACAGGACCGTCTGGCCCGTCTCCGGGTCGGACCGCACCACGAGCGACGGGTCCTCCTCCGTCATCCGGGCGAGGGCCGTCGCGAGCCGGCCCGTGTCCGTGCCGCGGCGGGCCTCCACGGCGACCGAGACCACCGGGTCGGCGGTCGTCGGCGGTTCGAGGACGACCGGCGCGTCCGGGGCGCACAGCGTCGCCCCGGCGCGGACGGACTTCGGCCCGACGACGGCGACGATGTCACCGGCGCGCGCCGTGTCCACCTCCGTCGCCCGGTCGGCCTGGACGCGCAGGACGCGGGCGATCCGTTCCGTACGCCCGGCGGTGGCGTCGAGCACGGTGTCCCCCTTCCCGATCGTGCCCGCGTAGACGCGGAGGTAGGTCAGGCGGCCGGTGGCCGTCGCGTTCACCTTGAACGCCAGCGCGGTGAACGGCGCCTCCGGGTCCGCCGGAACCTCGCCGCGCACCGGCGGCACGTCCGACGGGGCCGGGAGGTACGCGACGACGGCGTCGAGCAGCGGCTCGATGCCCCGGTTGCGGTACGCCGAGCCGCACAGCACGACCACGGCCTCCCCGGAGAGGGTCAGATCGCGCAGGGCGCCCGTGAGGACGTCCTCGGAGAGCGCGTTCCGCTCGCAGAACTCCTCCAGGGCGCGCGGGTGCAGCTCCGCGACCGTCTCCTCCAGCCGCCGCCTGCGGCGTCGTGCCTCGTCCCGGAGCTCGTCGGGGACCGGCAGGTCGGCGTACGCGTCGGCGCCGTCGGCCCACACGTACGCCCGCATCCGGACCAGGTCCACGACGCCCGTGAAGCCGTCCTCGCGCCCGACGGGCAGCTGGACGGGGAGCGGGACGGTGCCCAGGCGGCTGCGGATCGACTCGACCGCGCCGTCGAGCTCCGCGCCCGCGCGGTCCAGCTTGTTGACGAACGCGAGGCGCGGGACGCCGTGCCGGTCGGCCTGGCGCCACACCGTCTCGCTCTGCGGCTCGACGCCCGCGACGGCGTCGAAGACGGCGACGGCGCCGTCGAGGACGCGCAGCGAGCGCTCGACCTCGTCGGAGAAGTCGACGTGACCCGGTGTGTCGATCAGATTGATCCGGTGGCCCGCCCAGTCGCAGCTGACGGCCGCGGCGAAGATCGTGATGCCCCGGTCCCGCTCCTGCGGGTCGAAGTCGGTGACGGTCGTGCCGTCGTGGACCTCGCCGCGCTTGTGGGTGGCGCCGGTCAGGAAGAGGAACCGCTCGGTGACGGTGGTCTTGCCCGCGTCGACGTGCGCGAGGATGCCGAGGTTGCGGACGCTTCGGGTGGTGGTGTCGGTACGCACGGTGTCGTGCCCTTCGCTGCTGCGTGGAGAAAGGGGCAGCGCGATTCCCGTGGCGGGTACGTCGTCAGTACGTCGGTCGGTACGTCGCGTACGGCACGGGTCGGCGGTGGCGGGCGCGCAGCCGCCACCGGCCGGAGCGAGAGGCGAGGATCACGTCGAAGCGGTGCGTGCGCACGGTCGGCTCTCCTCGGTGGACCCTCGCGGAACGGCACACCGGTCGGTGCGCCGTTCCGCGAGTGTAGGGAGCGCCGCCGCGCGGGCGACACCGGTTTTCACCCGGCGGGCTGGAGGAGGTCCCAGCGGTTGCCGTAGAGGTCCTCGAAGACGGCGACCGAGCCGTACGGCTCGTGGCGGGGCTCCTCCAGGAACTTCACCCCGGCGGCCGACATGCGCTCGTGGTCGCCGGCGAAGTCCTCCGTGTGGAGGAAGAAGCCGACCCGGCCGCCCGTCTGGTTGCCGACCGAGGCCTCCTGCTCCTCGTTCTTCGCGCGGGCGAGCAGCAGCCCGGTGTTGCCGAGGCCGCCGACGCCGGCCGCGCCACGCGGACGGACGACGACCCAGCGGCTCCCGTCGCCGCGGTCGGTGTCCTCGACCAGCTCGAAGCCGAGGGCGTCGGTGTAGAAGGCGATGGCCTCGTCGTATTCACGGACGACGAGGGTGACGAGTGCGATGGACGGCATTTCCCCAACGTAATACGCGGAAGGGTAGGAACCCACCCGCGTCGACCCGCGTCGTGGTGGGGGACGACCCTTGCGGGATCGAGGGTCGGAACGAGGGTCCGGGGAGGGTCGCCCCGAGGGTCCCGCCCCCTGTGCTCCGCACCCGCACCCCGCTGCCCGCCGCCGCTGCCGGTGCGGGCCCGGGCCGGGGGACGGGGAGGCGCCGCCGGGGGCGCCGTCCGGCCGGGCGCGTGGTGCGAGAATGCGACGCATGGACGCGGAGGAGTTCGATCGGCTCGTCGCACGCGCGCGGGCGCTCGCCGTGCCCGGGAGGCGGCGGATCCTCGGGCTCGCCGGGCCGCCCGGCGCCGGGAAGTCCACGCTCGCCGCCCGGCTGGTCGCCCGGCTCGACGGGCTCGCCGTGCTCGTCCCGATGGACGGCTTCCATCTGGCCCGGGCCGAGCTGGAGCGGCTCGGGCGGGCCGGCCGGAAGGGCGCGCCGGACACCTTCGACGCCGCCGGGTACACCGCGCTCCTCACCCGGCTCCGCACCCCCGCCCCCGGCACCACCGTCTACGCGCCCGCGTTCGACCGCTCGCTGGAGGAGCCGGTCGCCGGGGCGATCCCCGTCGAGCCCGGGGTCCCGCTCGTCGTCACGGAGGGGAACTACCTGCTGCACGACGAGGGCGCCTGGGCCGGCGTCCTGCCGCTCCTGGACGAGGCCTGGTACCTCGACCTGGACGACCGCAGCCGCGTCCCCCGGCTCGTCGAGCGGCACGTCCGCTTCGGCAAGGACCGGGCACACGCCGAGCGCTGGGTCCACGAATCCGACGAGGCCAACGCCCGCCTGGTGGCCCGCGGCCGGGACCGCGCCCATCTCGTCGTGAGGACGGCCTAGCCGGGCCTCGCGCTCCCGCCCTCGCCGTCCTCCGCGCCGCGGCGGTCCCGAGGGTGCCCCGCCCCCGGGCGCCTAGAGGGCCGACGCGTGCTCCGTCGCCGCCACCGCCAGTGCCCGGACCAGCGGGTGCGGCACGGTGCCGTCGCCCGCCAGTTCCGGCTGGAAGAGGGTCGCCAGGAAGAAGGGGTGCGAGGGGAGCTCGGCGATGCGGATGCCGCCCTCCTCGTCCGCGCCCGTGAAGCGCAGGCCGTGCGCCCGCAGGGTGTCCAGGTGGCGGCTGTCCGGGCCGTAGTCGCAGTGGTAGCGCTCCGTCGTCCGCTCCGCGCCGAGCGCCTTCTCGGCGAGCGAGCCGGGGGTGACCCGTACGGCGCCCTCGTGGCCCACGAGCGAGCAGGCGAGCGGTGCGATCAGCAGGTCGCCGGGATCGGCCGCCGGGTCGTTCTCGGCGTGCGCCGCCCGCTCCAGGCCGCAGACGTCCCGCGCGTACTCGATCAGGGCGTGCTGGAAGCCGGCGCAGGTGCCGAGGAACGGGATGCCGTCCTCGCGGGCCGTACGGATCGCCGCGAGCGCCCCCGCCTCGCTGGCGTACGGGCTGCCCGGCAGCACCCACACCGCGTCGAAGCCCTTCACCGCGCCCGGGGCCTCCGCGTCGACCGTCGGGATCCAGTACGCGTCGAGCGCGAGCCCGTCCCGCTCGGCGAGGGCGTCCAGGAGGACCGGGACGCGGACGTGCGAGCGGACGTGCGGGGAGCGGTCGCCGACCAGGGCGATCCGGGGGGTGTGCGTGTTCGTGTTCATGGCCACCATGCTGGGCGGACCCCCTCGTTCACGTCCAACGATGATTCCTGCACCTGTCATCACGAACGCTTATGACCCTCCGGTTAGGGTGGCCGCATGACGAACGATCAGGACTGGGAGACCCGCGTCGCCGCGCTCTGGGAGCGCCTCGACGACCACGAGCCCGCCGACTTCCGCGCCCGCGTCGCCGAACTCGCCGCCGAACGGCCCGCCGACGACCCGGCCGCCGTCTTCGAGCAGGGCGCCGCCCACGACTCCACCGGCATGCCCGAGGAAGCCGTCGCCCACTACGAGCGGGCCCTCGGCCTCGGCCTCACCGGACTGCGCCGCCGACGGGCCGTCATCCAGCTCGCCAGCAGCCTGCGCAACCTCGGCCGCCCCGACCGCAGCGTCGAACTCCTCACCGCCGAGCGCGCCCTCCCCGCCGACCGGCTCGACGCCGACGAGCGGGCCCTCTCCGGCGCCGTCGACGCCTTCCTCGCCCTCGCCCTCGCCGACACCGGCCGCGACCGCGAGGCCGCCTCCCTCGCCCTCGGCGCCCTCGCGCCCCTGCTGCCCCGCTACAACCGCTCCCTCGCGCACTACGCCAAGGACCTGCTCAAGACCCCCTTCGGGTCCTGAGCCCATGGACCCGCACCTCCTCCGCACGTACGTCACCGTCGCCCGCCGCGCCTCCTTCTCCGAGGCGGCGCGCGACCTCGGCTACACCCAGTCCGCCGTCTCCCAGCACATCGCCGCCCTGGAGGCCGACCTCGGGCTGCCCCTGCTCACCCGGCGGCCCGTCGCCCCCACCCCGGCCGGGGAGCGGCTCCTCGAACACGCCGGGGCGCTGCTGCTCCGCCTCGACGCGGCCCGCGCCGACCTCGACCGGTTCACCGCCGCGCCCCGCGCGACCCTGGACGTCGCGGCCTCCCCGCTCGCCCTCACCGCCCGCGTCCTCGCCGCCCTGCCCGCCACCGGGGTCACCCTGCGCGCCCTGTCCCGCGAGCGGGTGCCCGTCGCCGTCGCCACCGGCGAGGCCGACGCCGGGCTCGTCGACGGCGTCGCCGCCCCCAGCGACCCGCTGCGGCTGCCCGACGTCGCCCCGCTCGCCGCGACCGGCGTCGCCGAGGAACCGGTCGCCGTCGTCCTGCCCGGCCGGCACCCCCTCGCCGGACGCACCGGACTCCGCCTCGACGACCTCGTCGACGCCCGCTGGCTGGACGCCCCCGCCGCCGGCATCCCCCTCGACCGGCTGCGGGCCGTCCACGGCGGCCCCGCCGGGCGCGGCTTCCGCACCGCCCTGCGCTACGAGGGCACCGACACCCGCGTCCTCACCGCCCTGGCCGCCGCCGGGCACGGGCTCGCCCTGCTGCCGCTGTCCGCGACGGAGGGCGCCTCCGGCGCGGCCGCCGTCCCCCTGGTCGCGCCCCGGCTCGTCCACCGCGTCGAACTCCTCCTGCCGGCGGGCGCCCACGGCGAACCGTCCGGGCCCGTGGCCGAGTTCAGGGGACGGCTGAAGAGCTGACACCCGCAGTCGCTACGCTGGACGCAACGGCGACGGAAGGCGGACGGGCGTGGGGTGGCTGCGACGAGTACCCAGGCGGGACGGCGACGACGCACCGAGGGATCCCGAGTTCGCGTACTTCTCCCAGCGCGAGGCCGCCCTCTTCCGCGGCCGGGTCCGCCAGACCTTCGCCGAGCTCGGTCTGGAGGTCATCGTCTACGCCGACCACGTCGTCGACGACAAGGGCCGCCGTTTCGGCCTCGGCAACCTCGCCGCCGTCTGCCACCAGGACCGGCGCGGCCCCCGCGTCTGGCCCGACATGATCGACCGTCACATCGGGCTCGTCGTCCGCGCCATGGACGGCCCCTCCGCGCTCGACACCCTGCCGCCCGAGCAGATCCGCGCCCAGCTCTACCCCCGGATCGTCAGCGGGGACGGCATCGACGCCGGTGCCTTCGGCTACGCCAGGACCGTCGCCCCCGGCCTCTACGAGGTCCTCGCCCTCGACCTGCCCGAGAGCGTCATGATGCTCACCGACGAGGCGCTCGAACGGCTCGGGGACCACGCGCAGCTGCGCGACCGGGCCCTGCGCAACCTGCGCGGACTGCCCGTCGAGGAGCACGAGACCGTCCGCGACGCCGACGGCATGTGCTTCGAGATCATCCTCGGCGACTCCTTCTACACGGCGAGCCGCGTCCTCGACCTCGACGGCGTCGTCCAGCGGGTCACCGGCCTCCCGCTCGGCGAGCACGGCGCCCTCGTCGCCCTGCCCTTCCGGCACCAGCTCGCCTTCCACCCCATCCGGGACACCTCGATCATCCCGGCCCTCGGCGCGATGGCCTCCTTCGCCGCCTCCGGGTACGAGGACGTGCCGGGCGCCATCAGTCCGTACGTCTTCTGGTGGCGGGGCGGCACGCTCACCCAGCTCAGCGAGCACGACGAGGAGCGGGGCGACCTGCGGATCGTCGTCGGCGACGACTTCCACGAGCTCCTGGAACGGCTCATCGCCCAGGGCCCCGACCGCCGCTGATCCGGTCGCGGCCCGCGCCCCCGCCCGGCAGGATGCTGTACGAGCCATCGGACGAGGACGTCGAGGAGAAGCCCACCATGCCGAGCACCCACGCCACCGAAGGGGCCGCAGCCGGACGGACCGCGCCCGAAGAGGTCGTGCCCTTCACCGCGGACGACTACCGGGCCCGGATGGCCCGTGCCGTCGAGTCCGCCGCCGACGCCGGACTCGCGGGCGTGCTCGTCGCCCCCGGGCCCGACCTGGTGTACCTCACCGGCTACCAGCCCACCGCGATCACCGAGCGGCTCACCGTCCTCGTCCTCGCCGTCGGCCAGGAACCGGTCCTCGTCGTCCCGACCCTGGAGGCCCCCGACGCCGAGAAGGCCGCCGGGGCCGCCGCGCTCACCCTGCGCGACTGGACCGACGGCAAGGACCCGTACGCCGTCACCGCCCCGCTCCTCGACGTCGACGGCCGCTTCGGCGTCAGCGACAACGCCTGGGCCATGCACCTCCTAGGCCTCCAGCAGGCCCTGCCCGGCACCTCGTACGTCTCCCTCACCGAGGCCCTGCCGATGCTCCGGGGCGTCAAGGACGCCCACGAGCTGGCCCGGATCGCGGCCGCCGGGGCCGCCGCCGACCAGGCGTACGGCGAGATCCTCAAGGTCCGGTTCGCGGGCCGCAAGGAGACCGACGTCGCCGCCGACCTCGCCCGGCTCCTCATGGAGTCCGGCCACTCGCAGGTCGACTTCACCGTCGTCGGCTCCGGCCCCAACGGCGCCAACCCGCACCACGAGGCCGGTGACCGGGTCATCGAGCGCGGCGACATGGTCGTCCTCGACTTCGGCGGCCTCAAGCACGGCTACGGCTCGGACACCACCCGCACCGTCCACGTCGGCGAGCCCACCGACGAGGAGCGCCGCGTCCACGACCTCGTCCGCGAGGCCCAGCAGGCCGGCTTCGAGGCGGTACGCCCCGGGGTCGCCTGCCAGGAGGTCGACCGGGCGGCCCGCAAGGTCATCACGGACGCCGGCTACGGCGAGTACTTCATCCACCGCACCGGCCACGGCATCGGCGTCACCACCCACGAGCCGCCGTACATGATCGAGGGCGAGGAGCTGCCCATCGTCCCCGGCATGTGCTTCTCCGTCGAACCGGGCGTCTACCTCCCGGGCCGCTTCGGCGTCCGCATCGAGGACATCGTCACGGCGACGGAGGACGGCGGGGGCCGCCGCTTCAACAACACCCCGCACGAGATGGCCATCGTCGACTGACTAGCGCCCCCGGGACACCAGCGCGGCGATCCGCTCCGGGAACTCCTCCACCACCAGGTGACCCGCGTCCGGTACGACCCCGAGCTCCGCGCCCTCGCCCAGGCGGGCGCGGACCGCGGGCCGAAGCCGCTCCGGCGGAAGGAACACGTCGTGCTCCCCGGTCACGGCCGTGACCGGCACCTTCCGGGCGCCCGGCTCCGCGAGCCCGGGCGCCCCGCTGGACCGGGCGTGCCGGGCCACGAGCGTCATCCACTCCACCAGCTCCGCCCGGGGCTCATGACCGGGCGCCAGCATCGTGCGCAGCAGCCGGGCGCTGCGGGCGGGCGCGGGCCGCAGGAACCAGGCGGCCGAGGCGGCGAGCAGCGCGGGCGGAAGGCGCAGTGAGGACAGGCCGCCGGGGGAGACCAGGACCAGGCGCTCGACGGGCGCCGAGGAGGCGGACAGGGCGATCGCCGCGCCGAACGAGTGCCCGAGGACGGTGACGGGCCGCCGCCCGCAGGTCTCCGCCACGGCCTCGTCCAGCCAGGCCCCGTACCAGCCCAACCTGCCCTTGGCGAGGCCGCGTTCGCCGGAACTCAGGCCCGGCTGGCCGGGCACGTCGAGCAGGACGACCCGGTGGCCGGCCGCCAGCAGGGCGTCGGCCAGGGGCAGGGACGCGGCGGCGTTGAAGTTCGTGCCGGGGACGAGGACGACCGTCGTCCCGGACGGGCCGGCGGTGCCCGCGGTCACCGCGTGCGTCGCGGCGCCTCCCGCGCTGAAGACGTCCCGCTCGTGCGGCACCCGCCAGGCGTCGAGCCGGCCGAGGCACCAGCCCCATATCTGCTCCCGGCCCGCCTGGGTGCGGTAGATGGTGGTCACGGGCAGAGTATCCACCCACCGGGGACGGGCGGATCAGCCGTCGGTCAGGACGATCGAGCCGGCCACCGGAAGGCGGAGGGATCAGCCGTCGGTCAGGACGATCGCAGACTCGCCGGGGAGGCTGAGGAGCCCGTCCGCCGCCGGCGGCTCGACCGGGTCCCAGGAGGCCAGGACCCGGTCGCGGCCGTTGGAGCCGAGGGGGATCACCGTCGGCTCCTTGCCCAGGTTCACGGCCACCCGCAGGTCCCCGCGCCGGAAGACCAGCCAGCGGGCCTCCTCGTCGAAGGCCACCTTCACCCCCGCCAGATCCGGGTCCGTCAGGTCGGGCAGGGTGCGGCGCAGCGCGATGAGCTGCCGGTGCCAGGCGAGGAGCCGCTTGTGCGGGTCCCGCTCGCGTTCGCCGCGGTCGAGGACCGAGCGGTCGCGGGTGGCCGGCTCCTGGGGGTCGGGAACCTCGTCCTCGGACCAGCCGTGCGCGGCGAACTCCCGCTTCCGGCCCCGCCGTACGGCCTCCGCGAGCTCCGGGTCGGTGTGGTCGGTGAAGTACATCCAGGGCGTGCCCGCCCCCCATTCCTCGCCCATGAACAGCATCGGCACCGAGGGGCCGGTGAGGACGAGCGTCGCCGCGCAGGCGAGCAGTCCGGGGGAGAGCGAGGCCGAGAGGCGGTCGCCGAGTGCCCGGTTGCCGATCTGGTCGTGCGTCTGCGCGTACCCCAGGAAGCGGTGGGCGGGGGTGCGCTCCCGGTCCACCGGGCGCCCGTGGTGCCGGCCGCGGAAGGCGGAGTACGTGCCGTCGTGGAAGAAGACGCGGGTGAGGGTCTTGGCGAGCGCCGCCATCGGGGCGCGCGCGAAGTCGGCGTAGTAGCCCTGGGACTCGCCGGTCAGGGCGGTGTGCAGGGCGTGGTGGAAGTCGTCGTTCCACTGGGCGTGCACACCGAGGCCGCCGAGCGCGCGGGGAGTGGTCGTGCGCGGATCGGCGAGGTCGGACTCGGCGATCAGGAAGTGCTGCCGGCCCTGCTCCTTCGCCAACTCGTCCACGGCCGCCGACAGTTCCTCCAGGAAGGTCAGCGCCCGCGTGTCGGCGAGGGCGTGCACCGCGTCGAGCCGCAGCCCGTCGATCCGGTAGTCCCGCAGCCAGGCGAGCGCGCTCCCCAGGAAGTACGCCCTGACCTCGTCCGAGCCCGGCGCGTCCAGGTTCACCGCCGCGCCCCACGGCGTGTGGTGGGTGTCCGTGAAGTACGGCCCGAAGGAGCACAGATGGTTCCCCGACGGGCCCAGGTGGTTGTGCACCACGTCGAGGACCACGCCCATGCCGAGGCCGTGCGCCGCGTCCGTGAACCGCTTCAGCGCCTCCGGGCCGCCGTACGGCTCGTGGACCGCCCAGGGGGCCACCCCGTCGTAGCCCCAGCCCCGCACCCCGGGGAACGGGCACAGCGGCATCAGCTCCACATGGGTGATGCCGAGGCCCGCGAGCTCCCCGAGCCGCGCGGCCGCCGCGTCGAGCGTGCCCTCCGGGGTGAAGGTGCCGACGTGCAGCTCGTACAGGACGGCGCCGCGCAGCCGCAGCCGCGGGGAGGCGTGGCGCCAGGTGTACGCCGAGTGGTCGACGACCGCGCTCAGGCCGTCGGGCCCGTCGGGCAGCCGGCGCGAGCGCGGGTCGGGCAGCACGGGCCCGCCGTCGAGCGAGAAGCCGTACCGGTCGCCGTCCCCGGCGGGCACCACGCCCGTCCACCAGCCGTCCCGTTCGGCGTCCCGGTCCAGGGGGTGGACGGAGCCGTTCAGCTCCAGCGTCACCCGGTCACGGGCGCTCGGCGCCCACACCTCGAAGAGCACGGGAATCCCCTCGTCGACGGTCCAGTCACTCCACCACGGCTACCGCGACCATCCTGGCAGTCAGGACCCCGACTCGCCCGGAGCGTCCCACACGTAGTTGATCGCGCGCTCGAACGTCACGTAGCCCGCCCGGGCGAAGGACGCCGCCATCGGCACGTTCCCCAGGTCCGTCGCCGCGCGGATCCGGGGCACGTCGGTGGCGGCCAGGATCCGGGTCCCCTCCGCCAGGATGTCGTCGATGTACCCGTGCCCACGGTGGGCGGGCAGCACACCGACGTACGCGATGATGTGGTGGTAGTTGTTCCGCGCGGGCACGACGAAGCCGACCGGCTCGCCGCTCCCCGGCAGTTCGGCGACGCGCCACCACTCGCGCGGCGAGGAGTAGCGCGCGAGCTCCTCGTCGTAGTGCAGCTCCGCGGCCTCCCGCGCCGACAGGCCGGAGGCCAGATCGGCCCGGCCGTGCGCGTCGAGCGTGCCCTCCATCACCGGCGTCATCAGCGCGAGCAGGTCCTCGCGGTCCTCGACGGGACGGAACTCCAGACGGCCCGTCGGCTCCGGTACGGGGGTGCCGGGGCGCCACTCCAGGCGCAGCCGCTCGACCAGCGGGCGGGCGCCGGTGCGCTCCAGGACGGAGAACAGGGACTCCAGGTGGGACCGGGTCTCCGGGACCTCGCGCCAGTCGGCGGGGAGGAACCGTATGTACTCGGGGCGCGGCGCGGCGGCCGGGAGCACCGCGGCCGTCGCCGTCGACAGGAGCCGCAGGCCCACCTCGGCGCGCTCCTCGGCGGACAGCTCCGGGGCGAGGTCGAAGACGTCCAGCATCTGCGGTTCGGCGCCCGCCGTGTTCGTCCACCAGGAGGCCCGGCCGAGGAGACGGTCGCCGTCGAGCGCCACCCACATCCACGAGGGCAGGCGACGGCCGGTGGCGAGGTCGTCGGCGAGCTCGTGGTCGAGCGAGTACGTGAGGCGGAGGAAGAGGCCGAGCTCCTGCGGCCCGGCGAGCGGGCGGACGACGAGGCCGGTGGCGGACGGTGCGGAAGACGTGGTCACGTCGTGGTTCCCCCGGAGGATCTGTGGTGGACGAGCCCGCAGACCGTAACAGCGGGCCCCCGGAGGCCGGTACGGAATTTCCAGGTCAGGGGCGCTTCTGGACACGTCGGGTCCGACGGACGGACAATCACTGACGTGACGACCCCTTTCGAGCTTCCGGCGAACGCCCCTCGGCTGACCGACGCCGAGCGGGACCGCGCGCTGGTGCTGCTCCGTGAGGGTGCCGCCCAGGGCCGCCTCTCCCACGACACCTTCCTCTTCCGGATGGAGCGCGCGCTCCAGGCCCGCCGTCCGGACGAACTCGCCCTGCTCACCGCCGACCTGCGGACCGAGGGCACCTGGACCCGGCGGGTGGTCGGCGCGGTGGAGCGGATGTCCGCTTTCACGGCGCGGATCGGGCGGGCCTGGAGCGCGGAGCGGCTCCCGAAGCTGCTGCTGCCCCACCCCGGCCCGTATCCGCTGCGGATCGGGCGCGACCCGGTCAACGGGCTGCGGCTCAGCCACGAGACGGCCTCCCGGCTGCACGCCGAACTCTCGCTGCAGGGCGGGCTGTGGGTGCTGCGCGACCTCGGCTCGACCAACGGCACCACCGTCAACGGACGGCGGGTCACCGGCGCCGTGGTCGTGCGGGCGGGGGACGTGGTCGGCTTCGGCCAGATGTCCTTCCGGCTGTCGCACGACTGACCCACGCGTTCACCCGTTCGGCGGTACGTGGCGGGCGGTGCGGGCCGCGCGGTGATGGGCTGGGCAGACGCGCGCCACGATCTCCGGCCGCGGCACCCACCGCCGAGCGACAGGGGGCGAGATGAGCGACGCGCCGAACCACGAGCCGGACCGGGACATACGGGGCGAGCGGCCGGAGGAGTCCGGGGACCCCTGGACACGACTGCCGTCGATGACTCCGGCGACCCCCTCGGCCGCGGCCCCCACGAAGCCGGCCCGGGCCGGCGGGCCCCCGCCCGGCGCCCCTGCCGCGTCCGGGGCCGGCATCCCCGCCCGTGCCCCCGGCGCCGGCCGGCCGGCCGTCCCCGGACGCGTGCGGACCCTGGCCGACCCGGCCGCCGCCGGACCCTTCCCGCCCGGTGGGCGGACCGTCGCCCCGAGCCCCCTCGACCCCGGCGCCTCGCTGGACCCGCACCGGATCCACCGGACCCTGCGCGAGGACTTCCCGCTCACGTACGACCCGCTGCTGCGGGCCTGGGTCCTCAGCCGGTACGCGGACGTGGCCGCCGCGCTCACCGACGAGCGCTTCACGCACGGGCACCGGCCCGGCGACCCGCCGTGCGCGCGGGCCCATGTCGACGTCGACGTCGAGGCCCTGCGCGCGGTCACCGAACGCACCGCCTACGTCCTGGCCCACCGGATCGCCGAACGGTCCCGGGCGGACCTGGTCGCCGACTTCTGCCACTGGCTGCCGGCCGGCACCGTCGCCGCGGCCGTCGGCGTGCCCTACCGCGACATGATGCGGCTCGTCCGCGGCCGGGCGGCGGGCGCGCTGGCGGGGGAGTGCGGCGGCCAGATCGCCGTACGGGAGAAGGCGCTCGCCTCCTTCCTCGGCAACGTCCTCGCCGACCCCGACCAGGTCGCCGCCCTCCGCGACGCACCCGCCGGCCTCGTCGCCCGCGCCTGGACGGAGTCGCTGCGCCGGGACCCGCCCGTGCAGATCGCGGTGCGCCGCACCAGCGCCGAGGTGCCGGTGAGCGGCGGCGTCGTCCCGGCGGGCGCGTCCGTCGCCCTGCTCGTCGGCTCGGCGGGCCGCGATCCCGAACGCTTCCGCGAGCCCGACCGCTTCGATCCGTTCCGCGACGACCCGGGCCAGCTCACCTACGGAGCGGGCTTCTGTCCGGCGGTCCTCCTCGCCGAGCTCGAAGCGGAGTACGCCCTGCGCGCCCTCTTCACGGCCATGCCCCGGCTGCGTCTCGCCGACGGCTTCCGCCCCGCCTTCACGGGCCTCATCACGCGCGCGCCGCGCAGCCTGATCGTCCGCCCGGGCGGCTGAGCGGCCTCCCGGGCGGCTGAGCGGCCTCCCGGGCGCTGTTAGGGTGACGTGCGCCCGTCAACGGGCGCACGTTCCACCACTTTCCACGGGGATTCGAAAAATGAAGATGCGTCATGTCCGCGCGATCGCCGTCTTCGGCATCGCGGTCGTCGCCCTGACGGGCGCCCGCGGCTCGCACGGCGGCAGCTGCGGCGGCGGCAGCAGCAGCTCCGGCAGCCACAGCAGCGGCAGCAACCACAGCGACGACGACGGCACCACGGGCGGCAGCTCCGGCGGTTCCGTGTCCGGCGGCACCGGCAGCTCGAACAAGGCCTCGCGCGACGTCACCATCGACGAGTGCAAGTTCGACCCGGCGACGAAGAACCTCGTCGCCCGGATCACCATCAAGAACGACGGTCTGATGGACTACGACTACGACGTCGCGATCAAGTTCACCGGCGACCCCGGCGGCACCGTCGCCCCGGCCACCTCCAAGGCGACCGCCATCGCCGTCACGGCGGGCGCCTCCCAGAGCACCGAACTGACCAGCCCGTACACGGGGTCCGGCGACGGCTCCGAGTACACCAAGTGCGAGGTCACCCGCGTCTCCCGCTCCTGATCACCCCCGGCTGCCGGACAGGACCCGGTCCGCGGACGCGGCCGGGTCCGGGCGGCCGGAGCGCCGGACGGAGGCGAGCAGGAGGACGCCGGGGAGGATTCCGGCGGTCACCCCGACGGCGGTGCCGGGGGCGTCGATCGCCGCGAGCACCACCACGCCCAGGGGCGCGGCGATCGCGAGGAGACGCGGCGGCGTCGCGACCGCCGTGGGCAGGGCGCCCGCGTCGGCCTGGACGAACACGAGCCCGAAGGCGGCGCCGATGAGCCGACCGGTGTGATCCTTCGTCGTGATCATCGGCTTGTCACGGGCGGAGGCGGCGGCTCACCCCCCCCGGTCACCCCCCCGGTCACCCCCCCCGGTCACCCCCCCCGGTCACCCCCCCGGTCACTCCACCCGGTCACTCCCCCCGGTCACTCCAGCCGGGCGAGCAGCGCCACCGGCCGCTCCGCGAACAGCTCCGCCAGCTTCACCTCCGTCGCCGGGCCGCCCGTGAACTCCCGCACCCCGTCGAGCGCGTCGACCCACCGCCCCTCGGGCAGCACCAGCTCCGTGTCCTGCCAGCCCCCCGCCTGGGCGAGCCGCAGCGAGAGCCGGGTCACGGCCGTGACCACCCGGCCGGAGCGGGCGAAGGCCAGACAGTGCGCGGCCGCCGGGCCCTCCGCCGTCAGCGGGACGTACGTCCCGCCCGCCCCGAAGGCCTCCGGGTCCGCGCGCCGCAGCCGCAGCGCCGCCCGGACCAGGGCGGTCCGCTCGTCCTCGGGGCCGACCGCGAACGGCGCCCGGTTGTCCGGGTCGACGAGCGCCCGGTACTCCCGCTCCGTGTTCTGGTACAGCTCCGGCACCCCCGGCATCGTCAGCTGGGCGAGCGCGGCCCCGAGCGCGTGCGCCCGGACGTGCGGCTCCAGGGCGAAGGCCGCCTCCGAGGCCGTCCGCAGCGGGATCCGGCCGGGCCCGGCCGCCGCGAACTCGGACACCGCCCGCTCGTACTCCTCGTCCGGCTCCGTCCAGCTGGTCCGGAGCCCCGCCTCCCGCACGGACTTGAGGATGGCGGGGACCAGCCGGTCCGGATCCGGGGCGCCGAGGCCGAAGGCCGTCTGCCAGGCCGTCCACGCCACGTGCGGATCGGGCGCGGGCACCCCGGCGACCTCCGCGAGGAGCTCCGCCCACACCTCGGGGCACTGGGAGAGCACCGCGATCGCGGCCCGGACGTCCGCGCTGCGCTTGGTGTCGTGCGTGGAGAGCACGGTGCCGGTGTCGGGCCAGTCCCGGGCGATCCGCAGGCAGTACGCGTGGAATTCCTCCACCGGCACCGCCGGCCGTCCCGCGTCGCCGCCGACCTCGTTCGCGGAGAGCAGCGGGGTGTACCGGTAGAAGGCGGTGTCCTCCACGGACTTGGCCCGCAGCGCGGACGAGGTCTGCGCGAACCGCGCGCGGAACGCCCGGTGTTCCGGCCCGTCACCGCGCTTCCCGAGCGCCAGGTCCCGTACGGCGTCGACCGCCGTCGCCTCCTCCGGCACCGCGAACGCGGCCTTCGCGCCGCGCGCCGCCTCCGGGGTCAGCACCTCCTCGCCGCCGGTCCGGTAGGGGCGGTAGACGGGGACCCGGACGAGGAGCTCCCGGATCGCGGTGCGCAGCGCCCAGGGGGCGTGGTCCCGGAGCCCGGGGTCGGCGGCGCAGATCCGGCCGGCGATCCGGGTCAGCGCGGCCGTCTCGGCGGCCAGGTCGTGGCCGACCACCTCGTACGCGGCGCGGTGCGCGGTCGCCTCCCAGCGGCCGCCCCGGTCCCCGGCCCTGCCGACGAACTCACGGTAGAGGTCGGCGAGTTCGTCGGCGCCCACCGGGTCGGTGAAGACGCCGTCGAGCTGCCGCAGCGCGTCGTACCCGGTGGTGCCCGCGACCGGCCAGGCGGCGGGCAGCGTCTCGGACCCCGTGAGGATCTTCTCGACGACCGTCCAGCACCGCCCGCCGGTCGCCGCCGCCAGGTCCTCCAAGTAGCCCTGCGGGTCGGCGAGCCCGTCCGGGTGGTCGATGCGCAGCCCCTCGATCACCCCGTCCGCGACCAGCTCCACGATCTTCGCGTGGCTCGCCGTGAACACCTCGGGGTCCTCCACCCGCACCCCGATCAGGTCCGAGATGGTGAAGAAGCGCCGGTAGCCGAGCTCGGTGCGGGCGAGCCGCCACCAGCCGAGCCGGTACCACTGGGCGTCGAGCAGCTCGTCGAGCGGCAGCCCCTCGGTGCCCGCGCGGAGCGGGAACTCCTGGCCGTCCAGGTGCAGGGAGCCGCCGGAGACCCGGAACCGGTCCCGCACCTCCGGGAGCCGCGCGGGCAGCACGGGCAGCAGCACCCGGCCGTCCCCGGCGCGCCAGTCGATGTCGAACCAGCGGGCGTACGGCGAGTCGGGGCCCTCGCGGAGCACGGCGCGCAGCGCGTGGTTGTGGCGCGGGGAGGCCGCCATGTGGTTGGGCACCAGGTCCACGACGAGCCCGAGGCCGTGCGCCCGCGCGGTCGCCGCCAGGGCCCGCAGCCCCTCCTCGCCGCCCAGTTCGGCCCGTACCGAGCGGTGGTCGGTGACGTCGTAGCCGTGGGTCGAGCCGGGCACCGCCTCCAGGACGGGGGAGAGGTGCAGATGCGAGACCCCGAGGCCGACCAGGTGCGGCACGGCGCGCTCGGCGGCCGAGAACGGAAACTCCGGCTGGAGCTGCAGCCGGTAGGTCGAGGTGGGTGGAATGGGCGTCATGCGAACGTACGTACCCCGTCGGGAGGCTTCTGTGTCATCGCCCCATGCACCCGTCCGAGTGCACCGCGTTACGTTCGCGTGATGCTTCGGACGTATCGCGACACGCTGTCCCTGCTCGGCCCGGCCCTTCCCGTCGTCTCCTTCCTCGGCCGGCTGCCCACCGCCATGTGCCAGCTCGGCAGTCTGCTCCTGGTCGCCGAGACCAGCGGCTCGCTCGCCACCGCGGGCCTCACGGGCGGCGCGCTCGCCGCGGGACAGACCGTCGCCGGGCCCGTCATCGGCCGGCTCGCCGACCGGCACGGCCAGCGCGGGATCGTCCTCGCGGCCTCCCTCGCCAACGCGGTCGCCGTCACCGCCCTGGTCCTCGCCGCCCTCGCCGAGGCCGCCACCGGCCCGCTCATGGCGCTCGGCGCCCTCGCCGGGGCCACCGTCCCGCAGGTCGGACCGCTCGCCCGGACCCGCTCCGTGGCCCTCGCCCGCCGCTCCGGCGCGGACGACCGGCTCGTCGGCGCGGTGCTCTCCTTCGAGGGCACCCTCGACGAGGTCTCCTTCGTCCTCGGCCCGGCCCTCGTCGGACTCGCCGCCGCCCTCGCCCACCCCGCCGCCGCGCTCCTCCTGGCGGCCCTGCTGCTCGCCGGCTGCGGGACGGCCTTCGCCCTGCACCCGACGGCCCGGGCGATCGCGCCCGCAGCGTCCACCCGTACGGGTGCCGCCGAACGGACGCGGCTGCCCGGATCCGCGTACGCCCTGCGCGGCACGATGGTCCTCCAGGGCGCCATGTTCGGCGCCTCGCAGGCCGGGATCACCGCCCTCACCGAGGAGCTGGGCGCGCCGGCCCAGGCCGGGCTCGTCTACGCGGCCATGGGCGTCATGAGCGCCGCCGTCGGCCTCTCCATGGCCGCCGTGCCCGCCCGGATCGGACTCACGACGCGCTGGCGCGCCGCCACCGCCGGCCTCGTCGTCCTCTCCGCGCCGCTGCTCCTGGTGGACTCCCTGGCCGCGCTGTACGCGGTCGTCGTCGTCCTCGGCGCGGCCTACGCCCCGCACCTGATCACCGTCTTCGGGCTCACCGAGCGGACCGTGCCGGCCGCCCGGCTGGCCGAGTCGATGGCCTTCCTCACCAGCGGGATCGTGGGCGGCCAGGCCCTGGCCCTCGCCCTCTCCGGCCGGCTCGCCGAAGGCCACGGCGCCCCCGCCGCCTTCGCGGTGGCGGTGGGGGCGGCCGTGGCCTGCGCGGCGCTGTCCTGGACGGTCCGGAGCACCGCTCCCGTACGGGAGGTCGGTCCGGCCGCCTGAGCCCCGTACGGGAACTCAGGCCGGCCGGCGCAGCACGGTCAGGCTGAGCGGTGCCAGCGTCACCCGTTCGCCGCCCGCGAGCTCCGGGCCCTCTCGCGGCGGCATGCCCTCAGGGTCAGAGGTGTCCACCACCATGCGCCAGCAGCGCCCGTGGCTGTCCGGCACCGCGAACTCCAGCTCCTTCGACGAGGCGTTGAACATCAGCAGGAAGGAGTCGTCGGCGATCCGCTCGCCCTGCGGGCCCGGCTCCGAGATGGCGTTGCCGTTGAGGAAGACGGTCAGCGCCTGGGCGTGCGCCGCCTGCCAGTCGCGGGAGGTCATCTCCTCGCCCTCGGGCGTGAACCAGGCGATGTCGGTCAGCTCGTCGTGGGTGCCCTCCACCGGCCTCCCGTGGAAGAAGCGGCGTCGCCGGAAGACCGGATGGTCCCGGCGCAGCCGGACCATCGCCTGGGTGAACCGCAGGAGCGTGGACTCCGCCTCGACGTTCTCCTTGGGCCACTGCACCCAGGAGACCTCGTTGTCCTGGCAGTACGCGTTGTTGTTGCCGCCCTGCGTCCGCCCGAACTCGTCGCCGTGGCTGAGCATCGGCACGCCCTGCGAGAGCATCAGGGTGGCGAGGAAGTTGCGCATCTGACGGGCGCGCAGCTCGGCGATCCCGACGTCCTCGGTCTCGCCCTCCGCCCCGCAGTTCCAGGAGCGGTTGTGGCTCTCGCCGTCCCGGTTGCCCTCGCCGTTCGCCTCGTTGTGCTTGTCGTTGTACGAGACGAGGTCCCGCAGGGTGAAGCCGTCGTGGCAGGTGACGAAGTTGACCGAGGCGAGCGGGCGCCGCCCGTCGTCCTGGTACAGGTCGGAGGAGCCGGTCAGCCGGGAGGCGAACTCGGCGAGGGTGCGCGGCTCGCCGCGCCACAGGTCCCGCACGCAGTCCCGGTACTTGCCGTTCCACTCGGTCCACAGCGGCGGGAAGTTGCCCACCTGGTAGCCGCCCTCGCCCACGTCCCACGGCTCGGCGATCAGCTTCACCTGGCTGACCACCGGGTCCTGCTGCACCAGGTCGAAGAAGGAGGACAGCCGGTCCACCTCGTGGAACTGGCGGGCCAGGGTGGCCGCCAGGTCGAAGCGGAAACCGTCCACGTGCATCTCGGTCACCCAGTACCGCAGGCTGTCCATGATCAGCTGGAGCACGTGCGGGGAGCGCATGAGCAGCGAGTTCCCGGTGCCCGTGGTGTCCATGTGGTACCGGCGGTCGTTCGCGAGCCGGTAGTACGAGGGGTTGTCCAGGCCCCGGAAGGAGAGCGTCGGGCCCAGGTGGTTGCCCTCGGCGGTGTGGTTGTAGACCACGTCGAGGATGACCTCGATGCCCGCCTGGTGCAGCGCCCGGACCGCCGACTTGAACTCCAGGACCTGCTGGCCCCGGTCACCCCAGGACGCGTAGGCGTTGTGGGGGGCGAAGAAGCCGATCGTGTTGTAGCCCCAGTAGTTGGAGAGCCCCGCGTCCACGAGCCGGTGGTCGTTCACGAACTGGTGAACGGGCATCAGTTCGAGCGCGGTCACGCCCAGCTCCTTCAGATGGCCGATGACCGACGGGTGCGCGAGCCCCGCGTACGTCCCGCGCAGCTCCTCCGGAAGGTCCGGGTGGAGCATCGTGAGGCCCTTCACATGGGCCTCGTAGATCACCGTGTGGTGGTACTCGGTGCGCGGGCGACGGTCGTCGCCCCAGTCGAAGTAGGGGTTGACCACGACCGAGGTCATGGTGTGCGGGCCCGAGTCGAGGTCGTTGCGCGCGTCGGGCCGCCCGAACGGGTAGCCGTAGACCGCCTCGCCCCATTCGATCCGCCCCGACACCGCGCGGGCGTACGGGTCGAGCAGCAGCTTCGCCGCGTTGCAGCGCAGCCCGCGCTCCGGCGCGTACGGGCCGTGCACGCGGAACCCGTACCGCTGACCGGGCATCACGCCCGGCAGATAGGCGTGTCGTACGAACGCGTCGGTCTCGCGCAGTTCCACCGCCGTCTCCGAGCCGTCGTCGTGCAGCAGACACAGCTCGATCCTGTGGGCGGCCTCCGAGAAGACCGCGAAGTTGGTTCCCGCTCCGTCATAGGTGGCGCCCAAGGGGTACGCCTGTCCCGGCCAGACCTGCATGGATACGACTCTTCCTCTTCTGTCCGGGTTTTGTAGGTGTTCTTCGGCCAGATCCTGCCCGAAAGAGTGGCAACCTCCTAGGACTTCGCCCCGTCCTACCGGGTGACCGCAGACCAAGAGGGGGATAGAGGGGGAAGTGTGTACGAAATAGCGCGCCGCCACCTGGGGAAGGTGGTGGCCGGAGCGGCCATGGCGGTGACGGGGACCGCCGTCGCGGTCGCCATCGGCCTGCCGGGGGTTTCGGTGGGGCAGACCGCCCCCGGCACGGTGGGTGGTACCGCGGCCGGCGGTGCGACCGGTGGGGGCGGAGGAAGCGGGGAAGCCGACGGCACGGGCGCGGCGGCGTCCGGCGCCGGTACGCAGGGGCAGGCCGCCGCGCCGCAGCCGGCCACCGTGGTCCCGCCCGCGGCCGAGGGGGAGAAGGGCGTCGGGGGCGACCCGCTCACGGACGACGAGCTCGCCCGGGCCGAGGCGCTGGCGCTGGCCCCGTCCGCCGCCACCGCCCAGCAGGACGTCACGGGCGGCCGGGGGCCCCAGCGCCTCGGCACCCGGCTCGCCGACCCGATCCCGGGCGACGCCTCGCGCCGCGCCGAGGTCCGCCTCTACGACTACGGGCGGGACGAGCTCGTCACCAGGACCGTCAACCTCGACACCGGCAAGGTCGAGAGCTCCGGGGCGCAGCGCGGGGTCCAGCCCTCCGCCCACCCCGAGGAGCTGCGCGAGGCCCTGGAGCTGATCCTCGCGAGCCCGCTCGGCAAGGGCGTGAAGGAGGACTACAAGGACGCCACCGGCAAGGAGCTGACCTCCGGCGAGCAGCTGTGGTTCAACGGCGACGTCTACCGCACCTACCGCGAGTCCCACGTGCCCGCGGCGCTCGCCCGCTGCGGGGAGCACCGGTGCGTCCGGCTCGTCACCAAGGTCCTCAACGGGGCCTGGATCGACACCCGGAACCTGATCGTCGACCTCTCCGCGAGGACCGTCACCCGCGTCGGCTGACCACCGGCCCGGCCCTTCCACAGCCTCACGACACGTACGAGGGAGCACCTCCCCATGTCCATCCAGCGAATCCGGAACGGACGCGCCCGCAAGCGGGGCGCCGTCCTGACCGCCGCCGCCCTGCTCGGCACCGCCACGGCCGCCGCCGGCCCCGCGACCGGCGCCGTCGCCGTCCCCAACCCGCCGGCCCCGACGCGCGCGGAGCGCGCCGCGACGACGCCCGACTGCTCGGCCGCGTACCGCATCACGCAGAAGCTCGACGGCGGCACCACCTGGCGCATGTGCTGGCGGTACGACACCGACGCCGGGCTCACGCTCGACCGGGTCACCTACCAGCCGCCCGGGGCCGCCGCGCCCATCCCCGTCCTCAACAGCGCCCGCCTCGGCCAGATCCACGTGCCGTACGACGACGGCGGCGCCGAGTACGACGACCTCACCGGCGCCGGCTTCGGCTGGGGCCTGCAGAACCTCAAGCCCGCCGAGTGCCCCGGCGGCACCCTCACCACCGTCAAGGTGGCCGACGTCGGTGACGTCAAGGGCCTGTGCACCACCACGCGGGCGCGCGGGCACGCGTACCGCATGGCCAGCGACAACGGCTCCAAGGTCTGGCAGGCCCAGGCCAAGGACCTGCTCGTCTACACCGTCAACAAGGTCGGCTGGTACGAGTACATCACCGAGTGGCGCTTCACCGCCGACGGCACCATCGGCGCCAACGTCGGTGCCACCGGCAGCCTCTCGCCCGTCGACTACAACGCCACCGACGGCCGCGGCTGGCCCCTCGGCAAGGGCGCCAAGGGCTACGCCACCAGCCACGCCCACAACGTCTTCTGGAAGCTCGACTTCGGCCTGGACGGCTCCACCAAGGACCGGATCGAGCAGTTCGACTCCGCCGTCACCGCCCCCACCGGCGGCGGCGGACCCACCGTGAAGACCACGCGCACCGTCGTCACCAAGGAACTCGCCGGTGACGCGAAGAACATGCGCTGGTGGCGGGTGGTCAGCGGCACCGGCAAGAACGCCGACGGCCACGCCCGCTCGTACGAGATCGTGCCCGGCCACACCGACACCCACGCGGGACGCGGCTTCACCAAGCACGACGTGTACTTCACCCAGTCCCGCGCCTGCGAGAAGTTCGCGAGCAACAACATCGGCGGCTGCGCGGCCGGCGCCGGTGACAGCGTGGACAAATGGGTCAACGGTGAGACTCTGACCAAACCGTCCGTGTGGGTCAACATCGGGTTCCACCACATCGCCCGGGACGAGGACCAGCAGCCGATGCCGGTCCACTGGCAGGGCTTCCAGCTCGTGCCCAGGGACGTAACCGCTATGAATCCGCTCACTCCGGCCGATCTCGCCTCCCAGAACGGGCAGCCCGATCTGGGGAGTTGAGGAAGCAGCCTGACGATCCTGCTGCACCGCCTCCCGCTCGCGGAGTACCCTTCCTTGATCGTTGTCACATGGTCATCCTGTCCGCCGGAACGGGTGTCCGGGAGCAGAAGGCGGTGCGCGGGTGAGCTCGGGAGGTCTGGAGCTGCCCCCAGGTGACGCGGGTCACGAGGGGGGTCCGGCCGACCCCGCAGAGGCAGCGCCGGGCGCGGCCGTGCCGCCGGGTGTCGTCCTGCCGCCGGGCGCGGCCGTGCCGCCCGGCACGGTCACCGTCGGGCGGCCGGTGGAGATAGGGGCGGAGCTCGACTGGGGCCCCGAGGCCTGGAGCGAGGTCCGCACCCGGGCCCAGCGCGCCGGCCGCGCCTACATCTGGCTGAACCTCGTCGAACAGCGGCTGAGGGCCGTGGTCGCCGCCGTCCTGCGGCCCGTGTACGAACCGGTGCACGGCGAGGAGTGGGTGGTGGCCGCGGCCGGACCCGCCGGCCAGGAATGGGTCCAGCGGGCCGTCGCCGTCCGCGAGGTCTCCCGGCGCAAGGGCTACCTCCTGGACCCGGCCGACGACAACGTGCTGAGCTTCCTCACGCTGCCGCAGCTGCGCGAGCTGATGGTGCAGCACTGGCCCTGCTTCGAGCCCTACTTCGACGACCGGCGCGAGGTCGAGCTCGCCCTCGACGAGCTGGAGGTCACGCGGAACGTGGTCTCCCGCAACCGGGCCCTCTCGCTGACCGTCCTCGCCCAGTCCGAGCGGGCCTCCGCCCGCATCCTGGAGATCCTCGGCGGCGGCGCCGGGGTGCCGTCCGCCGACCGGCTGCCCGTGGACGCGGTCGAGGACCTCGTCGGCGACCGGTACGCGGACGTCGTCTCCGTCCACCCCGACCGGGTCCGGCTGCAACGGCAGCTGCCCGCCGAGGACCTCTTCGGCGGCGCCCGCCGCCTCGACGCCACCGGCATAGGCCTCAACCTGCTGGTGCAGAACTTCTCCGGCCGGCGCATGGTCCGGCTCGCCGAGTCCGGCTGCCGGACCCGGCTCCTCTTCCTCAACCCCGCCAGCAGCGCCGTCAAGCGCCGCGAGCGCGAACTCGGCCTGAAGAAGGGCGAGCTGAGCCGCTCGGTCGAGATGAACATCCTGCACATGCGCCGGGTCCGCTCGAAGCTGCGCGATCCGGGCGCCTTCCAGATCCACGTCTTCGACGAGACCCCGCGCTTCACCGCCTACCTGGTGGACGGCGACGGGCCGGACGGGGTGGGGGTCGTCCAGTCGTACCTGCGCCGGGCCCGGGGCATGGAGGCGCCGGTCCTCGTGCTGCGCGGCGGCGGACGGAACGTCGTCCGGCACGGGCAGCCCACCCGTGACGGAGATCACGGACTTTTCGAGACGTACCGGGAGGAGTTCGAGTCGGTCTGGCTCGACTCCCGGCCCGTCTCCTGACCCGTCCCCGGGGGCGGCCGGGGGTGTTGTCAGTGGTGCGTGCGAGGGTGGTCAGCACCACGGGGGAGATCACGTAAGGAGGACCCGATGGCTTGGCACGGCTCGACCCTTGTCGGCTTCGACCTGGAGACGACCGGCACCGAACCGCTGGAGGCCCGGATCGTCACGGCCTCGATCGTCGAGGTCGACGGAGACGGGCAGGTCAGGCGGCGACGGGACTGGCTCGCCGACCCGGGCATCCGCATCCCGGAGCAGGCCTCCGCGATCCACGGCATCAGCACCGAGCGCGCGGCGGCCGAGGGCCGGCCGGTCCGCGAGGTCGCCGACGAGATCGCGAGGACCCTCGCCGCGTACTGGGAGGACGGCGTCCCGGTCGTCGCGTACAACGCCTCCTTCGACCTCACGCTCCTCGCCGCCGAGCTGCGCCGCCACGGGCTGCCGTCGCTGGAGGAGCGGCTCGGCGGGACGGCCATCGGCCCGGTCGTCGATCCGTACACCATCGACCGGGCCGTCGACCGCTACCGGCGGGGCAAGCGCACCCTGGAGGCGGTCTGCGGGGAGTACGGCGTGGTGCTCGAAGCCGCCCACCAGGCCGCCGCCGACGCGCTCGCCGCCGTCCGGGTCGCCGTCGCGATAGCCGAGCGGCACCCGCAGGTGGCCGGTCTGGACCCCGCCGAGCTGCACGAGCGCCAGATCGGCTGGTACCGCGTCTGGGCCGAGGGCCTCCAGGCCTTCCTGCGCGGCAAGGGCGACGCGGAGGCGGTCGTCGACCCCACGTGGCCCCTGCGCGAGAAGGTCGCGGCGGCCTGATCGACAAGCCCCGGGACCGCCTTTCGGATCAGCCCAGCGGCAGCGTCAGGTGCGCGGCCCCGCCGTCGGGGGAGACGATCGTGGTGGTGCTGCTGTCGGCGCCGGCGTCGGTGAGGGCGTCGGAGTAGAGCTGGTCCTTGCTGTTGACCACGAGCATGAGGCGGTGGCCCGCGGCCACGTCGTAGCCCGCGCCCTGGAGCCTCCAGGTGGCGGTGCGGTCCTGCCCGGGGGTCAGGTCCTCCAGGGTGAGCGGCTCGTGGGTGATGATGCGGGCCGTGTCGTCGGGGCCGACGTCGAAGAGGTAGGCCACGAGCGTCGTCGACTCGGCGGTGCTGCGGACCGTGAGGGTGAGCTCGGGGACGCCCCGGACGCGGCGGCCCGTGCCGTTCGCGCCGGCCTGGAGGGGGGCGCTCGTCCAGACGGCGAGGTGCTGCCGGTCGAACTTGCCCGTGGGGTAGGTCTTCGGGTCGCCCCTCCACTCGGCCTGGCCGGTGGTGACGAGGGCGTCGACGGCGGTGGCGTCCGTGATCCGGCCCGCGGTGAACTCCCGCTTCCAGCCGGTCTCCTCCTCCGCGGCGAGGCCGCCGTCACGGCTGTCGGAGCCGACGGAGGTCAGGTACCAGCGCTCGGTGGAGGTGGTGACCTCCGCCCAGGAGCCGTGGGGCTCGCGGACGGCGGGCTCGGTGATGACGGTCTTCCCGGTCTCCGGGTCGGTCCGGGTCTCGTACGTGAACATGATCTGGCTGTTGACCACGGGCCACTCGGGCACGCCGTTGGAGGCACCGAGCACATGGTGGTCGAGCCAGGCGAAGGCCTCCTCGACGGGCTGGTTCGGCCCGCTGAAGGGGACGGTCAGACCGGCGCCCTCGGGGGCGGCGTGGTCGCCGATCCACAGGTTCAGGTGCTTGGGCACGGTCAGCCGCTCGAAGTGGTCGACGACCTGGTTGACCGGGAACAGCGTCTCGTGCCAGGCGTTGGAGAAGAAGGTGGGGACGCCGCGGGCGTTGGTCTGGTCGGCGTACGAGGCCGGCGCGCGATCCGAGCCCCAGCGGACCACGTCGTCGAGGTTCTGCCCGGCCCTGAAGTCCGCCAGGAGCTGCCGGGTGGCGGGGTCGAACTTCCGCTCCTCGGGGCCGCCGGTGAGGGCGACCAGGGCCTCCACGGCCTTCAGGTGCCGGGTGCCGTTGTCGTAGAGGCTGGTGGCGAGGTCGCCCCAGGTGCTCAGGGCGACGACCGCGTCGACGCGGGCGGCCGGGTCGTGCGCCGCGACCAGCTGGCTGATGCCGGAGCCGTACGACTCGCCGAGGAAGGCGATCCTGCTCGGGGCGAGGTGCTGCTGCGCGTAGTCGATGACCGCGGAGCCGTCGGCCCAGTCCAGCGGTCCGGCGACGTCGATCGTGCCGCCGGAGGTGAAGAACGCGTCGTGGTAGCCGCCGGGCAGCCGGAACGTCTGGCCGATGCCGCGCGGGGTGTACGCGAGGACGTGGTAGCCGCGCCGCGCCAGCTGGAGGTACGCGTACGCGAAGATGGTCCAGCCGAGTGGCGTCCAGCCCGCCGGCACGATCACCACCGGCCGGGGTTCGTCGCCGTGGAGCCTGATCGTGAACGCGGACAGGCTGACATCGCCGTCCACCGCGATCCTCGGGAGGTCGATCTCCGCCCTGGCCCGCACCTGATCCGTCAGCTGCTGGAGCTCGGGCGTGAGCAGGGGCCGCTCGGCCCTGCCCCTCAGCGTGGCGACCAGCGCCTGGGCCAGGTTGACGGCGGCGGGGTCGAGTTCGGTGGGGGAGGCGTAGATGCCGTGGTCGGCGATCCTCGTCACCTGGGCCGCGGTGACCGCGCTGATCTCGTTGTCGTCCTGAGGGGTGCTCACTGAGCCGTCCTCTCGCTGGGGCCGGCCGGCCCGCGGGTGCGCGGGCCGGTCCGTACCGGATGCCGGGGCGTCCCCGTCGGTTCCCCGGCCTTGCGGCGCGCGGGGGAGCGGGGACGGCGGCATCGTTCCAGCTCAGGCGCCATGGCAGTGCGGAAAGTGGACACCGCCCCCGCTCCGCGCGACGGAGCCGGAGTCACTCTCCAGGAGCGTTTGAAATCGCCCCTGTCGGCACCGCCGCTGGAAACGATCACCCTTCGCCGGTCGTCCGACGGAAGCGGTCACCCGGGATCAGCGACGATCGACCGGAACCGGTCCGTCAGGAGTTCTCCTTGAGGAAGGACAGCAGCAGCTCGGAGACCTGCTGCGGCTGGTCCAGCTGCAGCCAGTGCCCCGCGTCCTCGACCCGCTCGTAGCGCCAGCTCCCCGACACGTACGCGCCCGTCCCGGACATCGAGCGCTCGGTGAGGAAACGGTCGCCGGTCGACCACACGCCCATCACCGGCACCGACTCCGGCAGCGGAACCGCCGGGGCCTCGGCGCCGAACTGGACCTCCGCCGGGATGCCCGCCCGGTAGATGTCCAACGCGGTGGTCAGCGCGCCCGGCGCCCGCAGCGGCTCGATCACGGCCTCCGCGTCGGGGTGCTCGCCCAGCATCTCCCGCAGGTTGGCGAAGTCGTCGCGCGCCAGCCAGTCCTCGGCGAGCCCGGCCAGCTGGAACAGCAGCATGTACCAGGAGCGCTGCTTCTGCTCCCAGCCCGCGGCCCGGATCGACGCCAGGTGCCCCACGGAAAGGATGCTCAGGCTCTGCACCCGGTCCGGGAAGAACTGGGTCAGCCCCTGGGCGATGCCCGAACCCCAGTCGTGGCCGACCAGATGGACCCGGTCGAGCCCGAGCTCGGCGAGCAGCTCGACCAGGTCGCCGACGTGCTTGCCCGGGTGCTGCGCCGCCGGGCCGCCCTCGGGACGGCCGGAGGCGCCGAAGCCCCGCAGGGTGGGGGCGACGGTCCGGAAACCGGCCGCGTTCAGCGCCGCGACCTGGTGCCGCCACAGACGGTGGCTGTCGGGGAAGCCGTGCACGAGCAGCACGGCCGGTCCCTCCCCGCTCACCTCGACGTCGAGGGTCACCTCGGACAGTTCGACACGCATCTCGACACCCCGCTCATCAGGCCCGGTTCGGCACCGGTCATGATGTCAGAACGGGTACCAGCGCACCTCGGGGTCGCCCGCCCGCAGGGAGGCCACCCGGCGTTCGAACTCGGCCAGGGCCTTCGGGTTCGTCGGCGCGTGCTGGGCCACCCACGCGCAGCTCGCGGTCTCCCGCGCCCCGCGCAGGACCGCGCACCCCTCCCACTCCCGGACGTCCCAGCCGTACGCCTCGGTGAAGGCCTCGTACGCCGCCGGGTCCAGGCCGTACCGGTCCCGGGAGAGGGCGAGGACCACCAGGTCGTGCTCGCGCAGGTCCGAGGAGAAGGTCTCCAGGTCCACCAGGACCGGGCCGTCGGGGCCCACGTGCGCGTTCCGGGGGAGGGCGTCCCCGTGGACGGGCCCCGGGGGCAGGTGCGGGGTGAGCGCCGCCGCCGCCGGGGCGAAGGAGTCGCGCCGCTCCCGCAGGAAGGCCGCGTCCGCCGGGTCGATCGCGTCCCCCGCGAGCCGCAGCCACCGCTCGACCCCGCCGAGCAGCTCACGGCGGGGGAGCGTGAAACCCGCCGGCTCCGGCAGCGCGTGGACGGCCCGCAGCAGCGGGGCCAGGTCACGGGGCTCCGTCGGCCGCACCGCCTCCGGCAGCCGGTGCCAGAGCGTGACCGGATGGCCGTCCACGAGCCGGGGCTTCTCCTCGGCGGCCCGGACGGCCGGGACCCCCGCCGTTTCCAGCCAGGAGGCCAGCGCGAGCTCCCGCTCGGCCCGCGCGAACAGCTCCGCGTCCCGGCCGACCTTCACCACCAGATCGCCCACCGCGAAGACCGCGTTCTCCCCGAGGGCGAGCAGCCCCGCCTCCGCGACCGGCAGCCCCGCCCCGGCCAGGATCTCCCGTGCCCGCGCCTCGTCCATCGACCTCTCCCTCACCCGTGTGTTTGCGCCAAAGTCTCCCATCCGCGCAGCTCACCGCGCTCGTCGCCTTGACGGGCCGACGGAGCGTCAGCACCATGGCGGGATTCCGGACGGCAGCAGGTGGACGGGGGGATCGTGAGCTCGGTGACCACGGTCAAGCGGCCCGGCCGAGCGCGCGCCCCGCGCGCCGCCCCCGGGACACGGCCGCGCGGCCCCGACCTCGGCGCCTGGTTCCTGGTGCTCCCGGCACTCCTGCCGATCCTGGTCCTCAGCGTCGGCCCGCTCCTCTACGGCATCGCGCTCGCCTTCACCGACGCCCAGTCCGGCCGCACCCAGGCCACCCGCTGGGTCGGCACCCTCAACTTCCAGGACCTGCTGCACGACACGCTCTTCTGGGAGTCCTTCCGCATCGGCGCGGTCTGGGCCGTCGGGGTCACGGTCCCGCAGTTCCTGCTCGCCCTCGGCCTGGCCCTGCTGCTCGACCAGAGGCTCCGCCTCCGCCGGCTGGCCCGGGCCCTCGCCATCATCCCCTGGGCGATGCCGGAGGTCGTCGTCGGCATCATGTGGCGGCTCGTCTACAACCCCGACGCCGGCATCCTCAACGAGACCCTCCGTAACCTGGGCCTCGGCGAGGGCCACGACTGGCTCTCCGGCCTCGCCACCGCCCTCCCCGCCGTCATCGTCGTCGGCGTCTGGGCCGGCATGCCGCAGACCACCGTCGCCCTGCTCGCCGGACTCCAGAACACCCCGCGCGAACTCCACGAGGCCGCCGCCCTCGACGGCGCCGGCGCCTGGCGCCGCTTCCGCGCCGTCACCTGGCCCGCGCTGCGACCGGTGGCCCTCGCCGTCACGGCCCTCAACCTCATCTGGAACTTCAACTCCTTCGCCCTGGTCTACGTCCTGACCAGCGGCGGACCGGGCGGCCGGACCCGGCTCCCCATGCTCTTCGCCTACGAGGAGGCCTTCCGCTACGGGCAGTTCGGCTACGCCGCCGCCATGGGATGCGTGATGGTCGCCGCCGTCTCGGTGCTCATCGCCCTCTCCCTCGTACGCCGTCTGAAAGGGGACCAGGACCGGTGAGCGCCCTGCGGCCGAGCGGGCCCGCGCGAGCAGGCCAGTACCTGGCCCTCCTCGCGTACCTGGCCTTCCTCGCCCTCCCCTTCCTCTGGCTGGTCTCCACCGCCTTCAAGCCCGCACCCGAGCTGGCCTCGCTCCACCCCACCTGGATCCCGAAGGACCCCACCCTCGACAACTTCCGGCAGGCCTTCGACGAGCAGCCGCTGCTCCGGGCCGCCGCGAACAGCCTGCTCGCCGCGGTCTGCGCCGCCCTGATCGCGGTCGCCGTCGCGACCCCGCTCGCCTATGTGACGGCCCGCCACCGGGGCCGGCTCGCCGCCGCCGCCACCGGCTGGGTGGTGATCAGCCAGGCCTTCCCCTTCGTCCTCGTGATCATCCCGCTCTTCCTCGTCCTCAAGAACCTGCACCTGGTCGACAGCGTCGTCGGCCTCGTCCTGGTCTACGTGGTCTGGTCGCTGCCCTTCGCCCTCTGGATGCTCATGGGGTACGTCAGGGCCGTCCCGGCCGAGCTGGAGGAGGCGGCCGCCGTCGACGGCGCCGGCCGGATCCGTACCCTCGTCTCGGTCACCGCCCCGCTGCTCGCCCCGGGCGTCGTCGCCACCGCGCTCTTCGCCTTCGTCACCGCCTGGAACGAGTTCTTCTTCGCGCTCGTCCTGCTCAAGTCCCCGGAGAAACAGACCCTCCCGGTCGTCCTCACCCACTTCCTCGGCGCCGAGGGCGTCGCCGACCTCGGTCCGCTGGCGGCCGCGGCCTTCCTCGCGACCCTGCCCTCCCTCGTCGTCTTCGGCGTCCTCCAGAGGCGGATCGCGGGCGGGACGCTCGCCGGGGCGGTGAAGTCATGAGAGGGAGAGGGGACCTCACGCGACGTGCCCGTGAAGTCATGAGCGGGGCGGAGGACTTCGGGCGCCGGGGCCGTGGTGCCCCGGGACGGGCCCTCCTGGCCCTCGCCGCCGTGCTCGGCCTGCTCCTCACCGGCTGCACCGCGGGCGACGACGGCCCCGACGACGGTGTCGTACGGCTCCGGTTCCAGTCCCTCGCCTGGCAGGAGGAGTCCGTCGAGGCCAACCGGCTGCTGGTGGACGAGTGGAACGCCGGCCACCCCGACATCCAGGTCGAGTACGTCCAGGGCAGCTGGGACTCCGTGCACGACCAGCTCCTCACCTCCTTCGAGGGCGGCGAGGCGCCCGACATCATCCACGACGCCTCCGACGACCTGGCCGACTTCGCCTACGGCGGCCGGCTCGCCGACCTCCGTCCGCTGCTGTCCGAGCGGCTGCGCGCCGACATCCCCGCCACCGGCTGGGAGACCACCACCTTCGGCGAGGGCGTGTACGGCGTGCCCTTCCTCCAGGAACCCCGCGTCATCATCGCCAACCGGAAGATCCTGGAGTCCTCCGGCGTCCGCGTCCCCACTCCCGGGAGGCCCTGGAGCTGGACCGAGTTCCGGCAGATCGCCCGGGACCTCACCCGGGCCATGGGACCCGGCCGCCACGCGGTCGCCTGGCCACTCAGGGAACCCGTCTCCGTCAGCCTCAACCTCGGCGTCTCGGCCGGCGGCCGGCTCTTCCACCGGGGCCCGGACGGCCGGGTCGCCCTCGACTTCACCGAGGCCGACGGCATCGTCCCCGGCACCGTCCGGGACCAGGTCGTCACCGACCGGACCGCCCCGCGCACCACGCTCGGCAGCGGCGGCTCCGACACCCTCCCCGGCTTCTTCGCCGGCAAGTACGCCATGGTGCCCCTGGGCTTCGCCTACCGGCAGCAGATCGCGCAGCAGGCGCCCGAGGGCTTCGAATGGACCGTGCTGCCCGCGCCCGCCGGCGACGAGGGACTCGCCCAGGGCGTCTCCCCGCAGACCCTGTCGATCGCCGAGGAGAGCCCCCACAAGAAGGAGGCGGCCCGCTTCCTCGACTTCTTCCTGCGCCCGGCGAACATGGTGCGGCTCGCGCGCGGCGACTGGATGCTCCCGACCGGCACGGCCGCCCTCGCCGACCCCTCCCTGCACACCGCGCGGGACGGCTGGGCGACCGGGGCCGCGGTGGCGCGTTGGCTGCGGCCCGCGCCCGCGCAGTCCGTACGCGGCTATCCCGAGTGGAAGGACAAGGTGGCGACCCCGGCCTTCCAGGAGTACTACAGCGGCGCCATCGACGGCGCGGAGCTGCGCAGACGCCTGGTCGAGGACGGCAATCGGGTCCTCGCCCGCTATCAGCGCAGATGACGGATTCGTGATTACGAAACCTTGTTGAAAAAGTCACAGATGGGTGAAGGGTCTTCTCCACGCCCCCACCATCGGACAGTGTTCGAACCGGCCATCGTGCCGCCCCCCACGAGGCGCGGTGGCCGCCTACATTTGCCCCCATGACGAAGACGAAGACCTACGCGGCCCTGCTCCGCGGCATCAACGTGAGCGGGCACCGGAAGGTCCCCATGGCGGAGCTCCGGAGTCTCCTCGAAGGTCTCGGGCACACGGACGTCCGCACCTACCTCCAGAGCGGCAACGCCGTCTTCACCACCGACTCCGGCGCCGGCGAGGACGAGCTCCGGGCCGCGCTGGAGGGCGCCATCGAGGAACGCTTCGGCTTCCGCGTCGACTGTCTCGTCCGCGACGGCGACTACCTCGCCGCCGTCGCCGACGCCTGCCCCTTCCCGGCCGCCGAACTCCAGGGCAAGCAGCTCCACGCCTTCTACTACTCGGGGCCCGCCGGCCCCGAGCGCTTCGCCTCGATCGACCGCGAGGCCTTCCTGCCCGAGGACTTCGCCCTCGGCGACCGCGTGCTCTACCTCTACACCCCCGAAGGCCTCGGCAAGTCCAAGCTGGGCGAGGCGGTCTCCCGGCCGTCCGTCGTGAAGGGCCTCGTCGCCACCGGCCGGAACTGGAACACCGTGCTCAGGCTCGTCGAGATGACCCGGGAGGACTGACCGCGATTGGCCCGGTGGAACGGCCGTCGAATGGCCCGTGGCAGCGGGCCATCTCCTGGCTAGATTCGACGTCATGACGAGCACCGAGACCACGCCCACCACCCACCGCCCCGTCGTCGACTTCTACTTCGACCCCGCCTGCCCCTTCGCCTGGATCACCTCCCGCTGGATCCTGGAGGTCGAGCGCCACCGGGACATCGACCTCCGCTTCAAGGTCATGAGCCTGTACTTCCACAACGAGGGCAACACCCTGCCCGACTGGTACCGCGAGCTCGTCGACGCCTCCATCGGCCCCGTCCGGGTGGCGGCGGCCGCCGCCGAACAGCACGGCGAGGAGGTCCTGCGCCCGCTCTACACCGCGTACGGCACCCGCATCCACGAGAAGAAGCAGAAGGACTTCGACGCCGTCGTCGCCGAATCGCTCACCGAGGTCGGTCTCCCGCCCGAACTCGCCGCCGCCGCCCACGATCCGGCCCACGACGAGGCCGTCCGCCGCAGCCACGACGCGGGCAAGGACCCCGAGGCGGACGCGTACGTCGGCACGCCCACGATCCACGTCGACGGGACGGTGTGGTTCGGACCGGTGCTGCGGGCGGTCCCGCGCGGCGAGCGTGCCGCCGAACTCTTCGACAGCTTCCGCGTCCTCGCCTCCCACCCCGACCTCTTCGAACTCAAGCGCACCCGCACCGGCGGTCTCGACTTCAGCTAGCCGGCCGCCTGTCGCGAAAGTTCAAGACCGGGGACGCGGTGCCTCGTAGCGTCGGACGCATGAACGAGATCCACACCCACCTCACCGTCTGCGCCGCCGAGGCGAGCCGCGTCGCCCGTGCCGTCACCGCCGACCAGCTGGGCGCCCCCTCCGTCTGCGCCGACTGGACGGTCCGCGAACTCGCCAACCATCTGGTCCTCTACTCCGCGCACGGCCTCGAGCACCGCGCCCTGCGCACCCAGCTCCCCGAGGAGACCGTCCGGCGGGACTTCGCCGGCGAGGACGGCTGGGCCGAGGCGTACGCCGCCCAGCTCGACCGGGCCCTGGCCGCCTGGGAGAAGCCGGAGGCCTGGGAGGGCGAGGTCGACATGGCCGGCAGCGCCATGCCGGCCACCGAGATCGCCGCCATGCTCGCGGAGGAGCTCGCCCTGCACGGCTGGGACCTGGCCCGCTCCACGGGGCAGGAGTTCACCCTGCCCGAGGCCACGGCGGTGTTCCTGCTCGACGTGGTCGAGCGGTACGCGGAGATGTACCGCCAGTACGAGGGCTTCGCCGCCGTCGTCGACGTACCCGCCGACGCCCCGGCGCTCGACCGCGCCCTCGCCGCCAGCGGACGGAACCCGAAGGGCTAGGTGTTCTGTCCCGGGAGGTTGTGGACGGGTGATGCAGGTCTCGGCTGAGGGATCTTGAACGGGTGAGGGCCTTCCCGGTTCGGTGTGGATT
>NZ_JBIAMM010000018.1:0-169608 GCF_042874095.1 Streptomyces sp. NPDC004266 | reverse complement strand
TGCAGGGGGGACCCTGTGGGAGAGTAGGACGCCGCCGAACAATTTTTAGCCTCAACCCCCGGACTCCGTCCGGGGGTTGAGGCATTTTTGCGTTCTAGGCTGTGGCCATGCGATACGACCTGGTCATCTTCGACAACGACGGTGTGCTCGTGGACAGCGAGCCGATCTCCAACACCCTGCTGGCCGGCTATCTGACGGAGCTCGGGCACCCCACGACGTACGAGGAGTCGGTGCGGGACTACATGGGGTCCGCCATGCACCGCATCCACGAGCTGGTCGGGGAGCGGAGCGGGCAGCGGCTGCCGGCGGACTTCGACGAGACCTTCCACGCGCGGGTCTTCGCCGCTTTCCAGGCCGAGTTGGAGGCCGTGGTCGGCGCCGCCGACGTGCTCAAGGGGCTGGTCGCCGCCGGCGTTCCGTACTGTGTGGCCTCCTCCGGGAGCCATGAGCGGATCCGGGTCGGACACCGGAAGACCGGGCTCGACGCCTGGTTCCGGGACGACATCGTGTTCAGCGCCGAGGACGTCGGCCGGGGCAAGCCCTGGCCTGACCTGTTCCTGCACGCCGCCGAACGGATGGGCGTCGCTCCCGAGCGGTGCGTGGTCGTCGAGGACAGCGGGCCCGGTGTGCGGGCCGCTCTGGCCGCCGGGATGGACGTGTACGGGTTCACCGCGATGACGCCCGAGGAGAAGCTCACGGGGGCCAGGGGCTTCTTCGGGAGGATGGACGAGCTCCCCGCGATTTTGGGGACGTGATCCATCTACCCAGCGGTAGGTTCCGGCCGTACGCTGTGCCGCCATGACAGATGCGCGGTTGCGGCGTGGGCGGGGATCCCTGGCGGTCAGTTTCTTCGTGCAGGGGGTCACCTTCGCCCTGCTCGTGACCCGGATACCGGCGATCCAGGACCGGTACGGGATCTCGGACGGGCTGCTGCCGGCCTTCCTCGCCGCCGTGCCGATCCTGGCCGGGGTGGCGAGCGTGGCGACCGAGAAGGTCGTCGCCCGGGTGGGTCCCGCGGTGGTCCTCCGGTGGGCGCAGCCCTTCGTGCTGCTGGCCCTCCTCTCCGTGGGGCTGGGCTCCGAGCTCTGGCACGCGGCGGTCGCGCTGGGGTTCTTCGGGATCGCGGTCGGCGCGCTCGACGCGTCCATGAACATGCTGGGGGTGAGCCTCCAGCGGGCGTACGGCCGGAGCATCATGCTCGGCTTCCACGCCTCGTACAGCCTCGGCGGGATCGCGGGGGCCTCGCTGGCCTGGGTGGGGGCGCACTGGCACCTGTCGTTGTTCGTGTCCTACCTGCCGGTGGTGGCCGTGCTGCTGCCCGTCGCGTTCGTCGGCAGCCGGTGGTACGTGGCCGGCGAGGGGTCCGTGCCGGTCGAGGTGGGGGAGGGCAAGGGGAGCGGTGTCGTCTTCAAGGTGCTGCTGCCGCTCTGTCTCGTGATGACCTTCGCGTACATCGGGGACTCGACCGTCTCCAACTGGAGTGCCAAGTACCTCCAGGACGTGCTCGGCGGCTCCGAGGAGCTGGCGACCGTGCCGTACAACGCGTACATGGTGACGACGCTGATCGGGCGGGCCGTCGGGGACTTCGGGGTGCGTCGCTTCGGTGCCGTCGTGGTGGTCCGGGCGGGGGCGGTGCTGGGGGGCCTCGGGTTCGCGCTGGTCGCGCTGGCTCCGGGGGCCTGGGTGGGGATCGCCGCGTTCACGGTGCTCGGGCTCGGTCTGAGCGTGATCGTGCCGCAGACCTTCGCGGCGGCGGGGCGGTTGTTCCCGGGGGCCAGTGACGCGGCGGTCGCGCGGCTGAACGTCTTCAACTACGTCGGTTTCCTCGTCGGCTCCCCCCTGGTGGGGGCGCTGGGGGACGCGTGGAGCTATCGGGGGGCCATGGCGGTGCCGATGGCGCTGGTCCTGGTGACGGTGGTGTATGCCACGTCGTTCGGTTCGCGAGAGGCCCGATACGGTGGCGGGCATGAGCGGCCGCGCACTGTTGATGTGGGATGAAGCTGTCACGCAGTACGACTTCGGGTCCGAGCATCCGATGGATCCGGTACGGCTCGCGCTGACGATGTCGCTGGTGCGGGCCTACGGGCTCGACCGGGCGGTGGACGTGGTGGCGGCGAAGCCGGCCGGGGACTCGACGCTGCGGCTGGTGCACCGCGAGGACTACGTGGCGGCGGTGCGGTCGGCGTCGGCGGATCCGCGCCACGCCGACCAGGCGTACGGGCTCGGCACGGTCGACGATCCGGCGTTCGCCGGGATGCACGAGGTGTCGGCGCTGATCGCCGGGCAGTCGGTGGGGGCGGCGGAGGCGGTCTGGCGCGGGGAGGCCGCGCACGCGGTGAACTTCGCGGGCGGTCTGCACCACGCGATGCCGGGGAGCGCGTCCGGGTTCTGCATCTACAACGACGCCTCGCTGGCGATCGCGCGGCTGCTCGAACTGGGCGCGGAGCGGGTCGCCTACGTGGATGTGGACGTGCACCACGGGGACGGGGTGCAGGCGGCGTTCTGGGACGATCCGCGGGTCCTGACGGTCTCGCTGCACGAGCATCCGCGGACGCTGTTCCCGCAGACGGGCTGGCCGGAGGAGACGGGCGCGGCGGGGGCCGGCGAGGGCGGGGCCGTGAACGTGGCGCTGCCGGCCGGGACGGGGGACGCGGGGTGGCTGCGGGCCTTCCACGCGGTCGTGCCGGAGCTGCTCGCGGACTTCCGGCCGCAGGTGCTCGTGACGCAGCACGGGGCGGACACGCACTTCGAGGATCCGCTGGCGCACCTGGCGGTTTCGCTGGACGCGCAGCGGGCGGTGCAGGAGGCCTGCCACGAGCTCGCGCACGCATACGCGGAGGGGCGCTGGCTGGCCCTGGGCGGCGGCGGGTACGCGGTGGTGGACGTCGTACCGCGGTCGTGGACGCATCTGGTGGGGATCGCCGCGCACGCTCCGGTGGACCCGGAGTCGGTGATCCCGGCGTCCTGGCGGGACGAGGCGTACGCGCGGACCCGGCAGCCGGGGCCGCTGCGGATGACGGACGGGCGGTGGCCGGTGGGCTTCCGGGACTGGGCCGAGGGGTACGACCCGGCGGACCGGCTCGACCAGGCGGTGCTGGCGACGCGGCGGGCGGCCTTCCCGCTGCGGGGGCTGCTGGCCTAGGCGGTCTAGAACGTTCTCCTGGGTGTTACGCCGACTGTGGGGTGTCCGGGAGGTTCGGATCCCCGGGCGGTGGCGTTCGGGCAGCATCGGACGGGTGTTGAGTACCGGGGCGCTGCGGGCGCATCTGTTGGCGTCGGGGTTGGCCGGCACGGTGGCGACCTCGCGGGAGGAGAACCTGCGGAGCTATCGGCTCTTCGCCGCGCGCGATCCGCGGGTGCTGCTCGGGCTCGACCCCGACTGGGGGTGGGACGAGGCCGGTCTGCTGCGGCTGATGGCGGACAAGTGCGGGGTGTCGGGGGATCCGCTGCACCGGGCGGGGCCGGACGTCATCGATCCGGAGCGTACGGTGCGGGGGCTCGACGCCTTCGCGGCGCGGCTGGGCGCGGCGGCCGCGCGGCGGGTTCCGGTGCTCCTCGGGACGGGTCATCCGCACCGGCTGCTCGGTTTCTACGTCGCCCTCGCAGACGCTTTGTCGGCGGCGGGATGTCTTGTCCTCACACCGGCGCAGGGGCGATGTGTCGACATAACGACCCGGTTCGGCGTACGCACGTACCTCCTCGACTACGTACGCGGGGTCGCGCTGGTACGGGAACCCGGGCCGCCCGTGGACGGGCGCGTGCCGGGGGCGCATTCCCACTCGCCGCTGCCGGTTAGGGCCGCCCTGGAGAGCGCGGCCGAGAGCGGCGGGCCGCTGCCGGAGCTCGTGGTGGGGGACCACGGATGGGTCTGCGGGGCAGGTCAGCTGGGTATCGAGGCCATCGGTCTCGCCGATACGGATGATCCGGCGCTGTTCGTCGGGGAGGCCGAGGGGCAGGTGTCGGTGGCCGTTCCGCTTGATGACGGCGTGTGCTCCGCCTCGTACCTCCCGCTGACGCGCTATGTACTCAATCGAGCGTGTCTGTCACGGTAAACGGCCGATGGCAGCTCCTCTTCCCCACTCGTACCACCCGCCCCTAGTCTGGAGAGTGAGCGCTCGGCGACGAAGAGTCACCGGAGGGGAAGCCGGTGGGCGTCGCGGCGGAAGGTACAGGTGGGTCATGGCTGCTGGCGATCGACCTCTCAACGAGGTCAAGTTTCTGACCGTGGCGGAAGTCGCCTCGGTGATGCGCGTGTCGAAGATGACCGTGTACCGCTTGGTGCACAGCGGTCATCTGCCGGCGATCCGGGTGGGCAGGTCCTTCCGGGTGCCGGAACAGGCCGTTCACGAGTACCTGCGGGAGTCCTTCGTGGGGGTGGGGACCGCGTAGCGAGCGCGCGGCCGAACAGCCGGTGAGCGGAGTCCGGCCCTCGGATTACTTGCGCGGTGCTCGGGACGGTAGGCTAGGCCGACGTAGGTCGTGTGGGCCCAGACGCCCCGCACCGATCCCCGCCGGGAGGCGGGGATGTTCCGAGAAGTGAGCGAGGGTAGTCGTGGGCTCTGTTATCAAGAAGCGGCGCAAGCGGATGGCGAAGAAGAAGCACCGCAAGCTGCTCAAGCGCACGCGCGTTCAGCGTCGCAACAAGAAGTAAGGCGACAGCTGCTTCGCAGCGTTTGCGCGTCAGGCGTGGCCCTTCACCGTTCGCGGTGGAGGGCCACGCTTTTGTCCCGGGGAAATGTCGAGGCGCTACGGTGTCGACCAACGGGAGTGACGGACGGAAGGCGCTGCTGTGGGCAAGGTCGTGCTCGTCACCGGTGCAGCCCGGCATCTGGGTGGCCGCTTCGTGCGGCGGATCCAGCGGGACCCGGAAGTGGAGCGGGTGATCGCCGTGGACGCGGTCGACCCCGCGCACCAGCTCGGCGCCGCCGAGTTCGTACGGGCGGACATCCGCCGGCCCGAGATCGCCAAGGTCCTCGCCGAGCACGACGTCGACACGGTGGTCCACCTCGACGTCACCGGCACGGCGCTCGGCGGCGGCGGCCGGACGTCGGTCAAGGAGACCAACGTCATCGGCACCATGCAGCTCCTCGGCGCCTGCCAGAAGTCGCCCCGGATCCGGCGGCTGGTGATCAAGTCCAGTACGAGCGTCTACGGCTCCGCGCCCCGGGACCCGGCCGTCTTCACCGAGACGACGCCCGCGAAGTCCCTGCCGAGCGGCGGCTTCGCGAAGGACGCCGTCGAGGTCGAGGGGTACGTCCGGGGCTTCGCCCGGCGCCGGCCGGACGTGGCCGTGTGCGTGCTCCGCTTCGCGAACATCCTCGGGCCCCGGATCGACTCCCCGCTCGCCGAGTACCTGGCGCTGCCGGTGCTGCCCACCGTCCTCGGCTACGACCCGCGGCTGCAGTTCGTCCACGAGGACGACGTGATCGACGTCCTGCGCCTGGGGGCGCACGAGCCGCGCAGGGCGACCCAGAACAGCGGCACGTTCAACGTGGCCGGGGACGGGGTGCTGCTGCTCTCCCAGTGCGCGCGGCGGCTCGGGCGCCCGACGGTTCCGGTGCTGCTGCCCGCGGTCACCTGGGTGGGCACCGCGCTGCGCACGGTCGGGATCACCGACTTCGCGCCCGAGCAGATCCGGCTGCTCACGCACGGCCGGGTCGTCTCGATGGCCCAGACGCGCGAGGTCCTCGGCTTCTCGCCGCGCTACTCGACGGCGGAGACGCTCGACGACTTCGCGCGGGGCCGGGGGCCGGGGCTGCTGCCGCCCGAGCTGCTCGCCGGGGCGGTCGACCGGCTCGCCGCGCGGCTGGCTCCGCCGGCCGCTCACCCCACCGAAGCCTCCCCCCTTCACCACGGCGCCTGAGGAGACCCGACTGCGATGGCGGACGCCAAGGTCATTCCGTTCGACGACGACCGCTCACGGGCCCGCAGGAGGCCCGCCAGGGCCGAGGGCGAGGCGGCGGCCGTACGGGCCCTGCCCGGACCGCAGCAGGCCCCGGAGGAGTCCGGGGAGCCGGGAGGGTCCGGGAGGGCCTCCGGGGCCCCTGAGGCTTCCAGGGCCCCCGAGGCGCCCGGTGTCTCCGGGCCGGAGGCCGCCGTGGGCCCGGAGCCGGGACGGGGCGCGGCCGGCGGGAGCGGCTGGGAGCGGCGGCTCGCGAGCGGGCTCGCGTTCCTGCGGCGGCGGGTCACCGGCGAGTACGAGGTCGACGAGTTCGGCTACGACGAGGAGCTCACCGACCAGGTCCTGATGTCGCTGCTGCGCCCGCTGTACGAGAAGTACTTCCGGGTGGAGGTGAAGGGCGTCGAGAACATCCCGGCCAAGGGCGGGGCGCTGATCGTCGCCAACCACTCCGGGACGCTGCCGCTGGACGGCCTGATGATGCAGGTCGCCGTCCACGACCACCATCCGGCCGGGCGGCACCTGCGGCTGCTCGCCGCGGACCTGGTCTTCGTCCTGCCCGTCGTCAACGAGCTGGCCCGCAAGGCGGGGCACACGCTGGCCTGTGCGGAGGACGCGGAGCGGCTGCTGCGCGCCGGCGAGATCGTCGGGGTGATGCCGGAGGGCTTCAAGGGGATCGGGAAGCCCTTCGGGGAGCGGTACAAGCTCCAGCGGTTCGGGCGGGGCGGTTTCGTCTCGACGGCGCTGCGGGCCGGGGTGCCGATCGTGCCCTGCTCGATCGTGGGGGCGGAGGAGATATACCCGATGCTCGGGAACGCCAAGACCCTGGCGCGGGTGCTCGGTTTCCCGTACTTCCCGCTCACTCCGACCTTCCCGTGGCTGGGGCCGGTCGGGGCGCTGCCGCTGCCGACGAAGTGGACGATCCAGTTCGGCGAGCCGATCGAGACGGACTCGTACGCGCCGGAGGCGGCGGAGGACCCGATGCTGATGTTCAACCTGACGGACCAGGTGCGGGAGCAGATCCAGCACACGCTCTACAAGCTGCTGGTGCAGCGGCGGTCGGTCTTCTTCTGAACCGGCGCAGCGAAGAAGGGGCGCCCCCGTTCCCGGGGGGCGCCCCTTCTTCCTGCTAGCGAGCGTCCTCGCTGTCGATGCCGAGGCCCGGAAGGAGGCCCGGCAGGAGTGGCGGAAGGGTCACGTCCGGCACGTCCGGGGCCACCTGGTCCGCCGTGGGTGCCGTCGGCGTGCCCGTCGGGGAGGGCTTGAGCAGTCCGCCGGCGCTGCCGCCGAGGAGGCCGTCGTCCTCGGTCGAGCCGGTGCCGCTGCCCGTGCTCGGGGTGGCTCCCGCGCTGGACCCGGACGGGCGGGGCGAGGAGGAGTGGCTGCCCGGGGGGGACGTCTCCTGGCCGGTCGACGGCCGGTGGGTGTCCGTGCCCTGGGTGCCCCTCGGGGCGGAGGGGCTGCTGCGCGGTCCCTCGGAGCCGATCGCGCCCTTCTCGGGGGTGCGGGGCAGCACCGACTGGAGCGGCTCGACGTCTTCGTCTATGGCGTCGAAGACGTCCGTCACCTCGCTGCCGACGTCGGCCAGCTGGACGGGCAGCCGGTCGCGGAGGCCGTTCCAGGTGTCCCGGTGGGCCTGGGCGAAGGAGTTGAGGCGGGCCATCGGGCCGATCTCGCCGTCCCGCTCGTACGCCTCGCGGAGCAGCCGGCGGCCCTCGGAGGCGTCGTGCTTCATGCCGCCCAGGACGCGGCGGATCTCGGCGAGGGACTCGTGGTCGAGCTCCCCGAGGCGGCCGCGCTCCATGAGCCGGCGGGCCTCGCTGAGCCGGGTGGAGGCCTGGTCGAGGTAGATGCCGCCGCGGTCGGCGTCGTCGTCCGCCATGCCCAGCTTGATGTCCTCCATGCCCCGCTTGAGTCCGTAGAGCGAGTCACCGGGGAGGGCGTCGGAGCTGGCGGCGGCGACGCCGCCGAAGGCGCCGGCCGCCACGCCGACCGTGAGGCCGCCGGCGGCGAGGCCCTTGGTCCAGCGGGAGCGGGGGCGCAGTTTCCTCAGGGGGGACGCCCGGTGGGATCCCTTGCCGGTGGACGTCCGCTGCTCCGGCACCGTAGGGCCCGCGGCGGCGCTCCCCTCCAGGAGCATCGCTTCCATGGCGGCGACCAGCTGGGCTCGCTGCACCACCTTGACCTCGGGGTCGAGCTGTGGTCTGGGCAGCTCGCCGAGGCCGTTCGCCAGGGCCAACAGCCGCCCCTGTTCGGCGGGTTCGGCCGGCTCCGCCGGGGCCTCGGGCTGCTCGGCCGCCGCGTCCTCGGACGCCCGGTCCTCCAGGGCCTGGGCGAAGGCGTTCGCCCGCCGGTGCGCCGATACGTTCGCGATCACTGGCGGCACCTCCTCTCGTCATGACGGTCGACTCTCCGGGGTGTCCGGAAGGTTGCACACCTTGAGCACATCCACACGAAAGAGTGAGTGGCTGTGGACAAGGCGTGACCACAGGGAGTCTGCATCCCGCACAACGAGCGGCGCGGCACTTGGGTTACGCGCGAAAGATGATCGGACCAGTGCGTCATCGAGTCGTCACCGACTGTGAGTTGGGCGGGGGTCGTGGGGATGTGGGGGGAAGGCCGGGCGTGGGGGCGCGGGCCGGGACAGGGGGGTGCGTGTGGGGGGCGCGGAGCGGTCAGCGGGCGTCGTCCGGAAGGAGGCGGGCCAGGGTGCGGACGGCCCGGTACTGGAGGGTCTTGATCGCGCCCTCGTTCTTGCCCATGACCCGGGCGGTCTCGGCGACCGAGAGGCCCTGCAGGAAGCGGAGCGTCACGCACTCCTGCTGCTGGGGGTTGAGGCGGCGGACCGCGTCGAGCAGGGCGGCGTTCGACAGGGACTCCAGGACTGAGTCCTCGGGGCTGCGCTCGACCTCGTTGGCGTCGAGCATCTCGCCGGTGGTGACTTCCAGGCGGAAGCGGCTGGACTTGAAGTGGTCGGCGACCAGGTTCCGGGCGATGGTGACGAGCCAGGCGCCGAAGTCGCGGCCCTGCCAGGTGAAGGTGGAGATCCGGCGCAGGGCGCGCAGGAAGGTCTCGCTGGTGAGGTCCTCCGCCGTCGCCTTCCCGCCGACGCGGTAGTAGATGTAGCGGTAGACCGTGTCGCTGTACTGGTCGTACAGGCGGCCGAAGGCCTCGGCCTCGCCGGCCTGGGCGCGCTCGACCAGGTCCATCATGCGGGCGCTGTCGCTGTCCGCGGTGGGTCGGCGGGCAGGGGTCGAGGTTCCGGAGCGGGCGCCCCGTCTGCCCACGGCGGCGCCGCCGTCGGCCAGGGCGTAGCAAGGTCCGGCGGGTGCCGGTGCGGCGAAGGCGAAGGCGGGGACAGGGCCGGCGTACGCGGTGGGGACGAAGCCGCGCAAGTGGTCGAGGACCGTTGCGCGCAGCGTAGCCAGGCCCGAGGTGTCAACCCCGACGTGTGGGTACACGGGACTCCCAGAGGCAGAGCTTCCATCACGTGCAGTGCGGGACCGTTCACCCGTCGTGGCGACGCGAGGGGTCCTTTGTGCGTCTGAGGAGAATAACGCTTCGTACAGGCAGCGCTACACCCAGTTGCTCAAATCACCGGTTCCGTCGTATCTGTTACTGCTTGTAGTCGCATCAAGTCGCAGTTCGTGACCGTTTGTTGATCGGTTTGCTTCCGAGTGTGACTGCGCCGGCGATGCGTTGTGCTCAAGTCCGGGGTGCGTGAGTGAACGGGGCCGCTGCGGGGTAAGGAGGCCGGAATGCCCGGGAGTCGACCTGTGCGGTGCTGTTCGACCACGGACGGGTGAGCGCCCCTGGTCCGGGGTTGTCGCAGATGATCGCAGCCGAAACGTATCGGCAGAGCGGCCGGGCGTGCCGGGGCGCGCCCCCGAGGGGAGCAGCGTCAGTGGCGGCGGCGGTGCAGGGCGACCGCGGCGGCGGTGCCGCCGGCCAGCGCGCCCAGGCCCGCGGCGGCGGGGATGCCGACCTTCGCGGCCTTCCGGCCGGTCCGGTAGTCGCGCAGCCGCCAGTCCCGGTCCTTCGCGTGCTTGCGCAGCTTGGCGTCCGGGTTGATCGCGTACGGGTGCCCCACCAGCGACAGCATCGGGATGTCGTTGTGCGAGTCGCTGTACGCGGCGCAGCGGCCCAGGTCGAGGCCCTCGGCGGCGGCGAGGGCCCGTACCGCCTCGGCCTTGGCCGGTCCGTGCAGGGGCTCGCCGACCAGCTTGCCCGTGTAGACGCCGTCGATCGACTCGGCGACCGTGCCCAGCGCGCCGGTCAGGCCGAGCCGGCGGGCGATGATCGTGGCCGTCTCGACCGGGGCGGCCGTCACCAGCCAGACCTTCTGGCCCGCGTCCAGGTGCGCCTGGGCGAGGGAGCGGGTGCCGGGCCAGATGCGGTCGGCCATGTACTCGTCGTAGATCTCCTCGCCGATCGACATCAGCTCGGAGACGCGGTGGCCCTTGACGATGGACAGGGCGCTGTCGCGGGCGTCCTGCATGTGCTCGGGGTCCTCGACGCCGGCGAGCCTGAACCAGGCCTGCTGCCAGGCGAAGCGCGCGAGTTCGCGGCGCTGGAAGAACTTCCGCTTGTACAGGCCGCGGCCGAAGTGGAAGAGCGCGGCGCCCTGCATCACGGTGTTGTCGAGGTCGAAGAAGGCCGCCGCGCGCACGTCGCCGACGACCGGGAACTCGGGCTCGGCGGCCGCGGGTTCGGTGGCGGCGGCCTCCTCGCGCTCCTGTTCCAGCTGGAGCGAGGACTTGCGCGCCGCCTCGGCGGCGGCCTCGCCTGCCAGGACGCTGCGCGCGGTGGCGGAGCGCCTACGGGGGGTGAGCCATCCCAGTGCGGCCATGTCGTTGAGCATAGCCAGTCTGTTCGGTACTTCCCGACTTGTGAGGATGCCGGGGTGTGAACAGTCGGCGCCGACCGTGTTACCGGGGGGCCGGGGGCCCCGCAGAATGGACGTCATGTTCGGACGTGCGAAGAAGAAGGACGCCGGATCGGGGAAGGCCGCCGCCTCGCGCGTGGTGACCCTGATCGGCAAGCCGGGATGTCATCTCTGCGACGACGCCCGCGCGGTGATCGAGGCCGTCTGCGCGGAGACCGGGGCCTCCTGGGAGGAGAAGGACATCACCCGGGACGAGGAGCTCCACCGGGCGTACTGGGAGCAGATCCCCGTCGTCCTGGTCGACGGCGAGCAGCACACCTTCTGGCGCGTGGACGCCGGACGGCTCCGGCGCGAACTGGGTGCGTGACCGGAGGCCGGTTACCATCATGGACGTTTTGTTGGGTTTCGGGGGCGGCATCGTGAGGAGAGTGTGCGGCTTTGCCCCCTTCGGGTTCTCAACGCTCTGACGCGCTCCGCGGTTCCACGACGATACGAACCGGCCGCGTGACCCCGGTCACTTTGGGCGGACAAAACGGACACCATCTTTGTGCACGCGTTCACAAAGACATAGCCTGCATTCGACGGGGCGGTCTTGGGACATATGGCCGCCTGCAGCCCCGCTCATCCCGCAGGAGCACCGTGGCAACTGGCCGAACTCACCGACCGGCGACCCGTAGCCGAGGAATTCCCGAGGCCACCGTCGCCCGGCTTCCGCTGTATCTGCGCGCCCTGACCGCGCTCTCGGAGCGCTCCGTACCCACGGTCTCCTCCGAGGAGCTCGCGGCGGCGGCGGGGGTCAACTCCGCGAAGCTGCGCAAGGACTTCAGCTACCTCGGCTCGTACGGCACCCGCGGTGTCGGCTACGACGTCGAGTACCTCGTCTACCAGATCTCCCGCGAGCTCGGCCTGACCCAGGACTGGCCCGTCGTGATCGTCGGCATCGGCAACCTCGGCGCCGCCCTCGCCGGCTACGGCGGCTTCGCCTCCCGCGGCTTCCGCGTCGCCGCGCTCATCGACGCCGACCCCGCCATGACCGGCAAGCCGGTCGCCGGGATCCCCGTCCAGCACAGCGACGACCTCGAGAAGATCATCAGCGAGGACGGCGTCTCCATCGGCGTCATCGCGACCCCGGCCGGCGTCGCCCAGCAGGTCTGCGACCGGCTCGTGGCCGCCGGAGTCACCTCCATCCTGAACTTCGCCCCGACCGTCCTCTCCGTGCCCGACGGCGTGGACGTGCGCAAGGTCGACCTCTCCATCGAGCTGCAGATCCTCGCCTTCCACGAGCAGCGCAAGGCCGGCGAGGAGACCAGCGCCGAGGAGGGCCCCGACACGGGCGCCGAACCCGAGGCCGCAGCGGTCGTCGCGCCGCCGGCCCCCCGCGGCGCCACGGGCGACAGCGGCCGCAAGGGACCCGACGGGGACGTCCCCGCGGTGATGCCGGCATGAGCCTCCTCGTCGTCGGACTGAGCCACCGCAGCGCCCCGGTCTCCATCCTGGAGCGGGCCTCGCTGTCGGCGGACACCCGGGCCAAGCTGCTCCAGGACACCCTCGCCGCCGAACCGGCCACCGAGGGCGCCGTCCTGGCCACCTGCAACCGCATCGAGCTCTACGCCGACGTGGACAAGTTCCACGCCGGCGTCGCCGAGCTGTCCACGCTCCTCGCGCAGCACAGCGGCGTCGGCCTGGACGAGCTCACTCCTTATCTCTACGTGCACTACGAGGACCGGGCCGTCCACCACCTCTTCTCGGTGGCCTGCGGACTCGACTCCATGGTCGTCGGCGAGGGCCAGATCCTCGGCCAGATCAAGGACGCCCTCGCCCTCGGCCAGGACCTCCACACCGCCGGCCGGCTCCTCAACGACCTGTTCCAGCAGGCCCTGAGGGTCGGCAAGCGCGCCCACAGCGAGACCGGCATCGACCGGGCCGGACAGTCGCTCGTCACCTTCGGCCTGGAGCAGCTCGCCCAGGACACGGACGTCGAGGCCTGGGCCAAGGGCAAGAAGGCCCTCGTCATCGGCGCCGGCTCGATGTCCTCGCTCGCCGCCGCGACGCTCGCGCGCTCCGGCGTCTCCGAGATCGTCATCGCCAACCGCACCCTGGCCCGCGCCGAGCGCCTCGCCCAGATCCTGACCGAGCCCGGAGGTACGGGGGTCGCCGCACACGCGGTCGAGATGGTTGCCGTCGGCGACGAACTGACACGTGCCGACATCGTCGTCTCCTGTACCGGCGCCACCGGACTCGTCCTCACCGGCGAGGCCGTCGAGGACGCGGCGCGGGGCCGCACGGCTCCGCTCTTCCTGCTCGACCTCGCCATGCCCCGCGACATCGACGCCGCCGCCCACCGCGCCCCCGGCGTCCGGCTCGTCGACATCGAGTCGCTCGCCGAGGCCTCCGCCGACGCGCCCATGGCCGCCGACGTCGACCAGGTGCGCGGCATCGTCTCCGACGAGGTCGCCGCCTTCGGCGCCGCCCAGCGCGCCGCCCACATCACCCCGACCGTGGTCGCCCTGCGCACCATGGCCGCCGACGTGGTGGCCAGCGAGGTCGCCCGCCTTGAAGGCCGCCTCCCCGGCCTCGACGACAAGCAGCGCGCCGAGATCACCCAGACCGTGCGCCGCGTCGTCGACAAGCTCCTGCACGCGCCGACCGTGCGGGTCAAGCAGCTGGCCAGCGAGCCCGGCGGCGCCGGGTACGCGGACGCGCTGCGGACACTCTTCGACCTCGACCCGGAGACGGTGGCTTCCGTCAGCCGGGCCGACCTGAATGACGCCGACGTCAAGAACCGAGGGCGAGTATGACCGAGAGGGCACTGAGGCTCGGGACCAGGCGCAGCAAGCTCGCCATGGCCCAGTCCGGGCACGTGGCCGACGCCGTCCGGCAGCTGACCGGCCGGCCCGTCGAGCTCGTGGAGATCACGACGTACGGGGACACCTCCCGGGAGCACCTCGCGCAGATCGGCGGCACCGGCGTCTTCGTCGCCGCCCTGCGCGACGCGCTGCTCGCCGGGGAGGTGGACTTCGCCGTGCACTCCCTGAAGGACCTGCCGACCGCCCAGCACCCCGACCTGGTGCTGGCCGCGATCCCGCGCCGCGAGGACCCGCGCGACGTGCTGATCGCCCGCGAGGGCCTGACGCTGGACCGGCTGCCCGCGGGCGCCCGGATCGGCACCGGCTCCCCGCGGCGGATGGCACAGCTCCACGCCCACGCGCGGGGCCACGGGCTGGACATCACCTGCGTCCCCATCCGCGGCAACGTCGACACCCGCGTCGGCTACGTCCGCAAGGGCGAGCTGGACGCGGTCGTCCTGGCCGCGGCCGGACTCAACCGCATCGGCGGGACCGACGAGCTCCTCGACGGCCTGACCGCCGAGCCGCTGGCCGTCGACACCGTCCTGCCCGCCCCCGGCCAGGGGGCCCTGGCCGTCGAATGCCTGGCGTCGAACACCGAACTCGTCGCCGCGCTCGCGCCGCTCGACGACCCGCACACGCGGGCCGCCGTGACCGCCGAGCGATCCCTGCTCGCCGCCCTGGAGGCCGGCTGCTCCGCACCCGTGGGTGCGCTGGCCGACCTGCTGGCCGACGACCCCGGTCACGGGCAGGTTGTCACCGAAATGCGCCTGCGCGGCGTCGTCGGCACCACCGACGGCTCGACGCTGGTGCAGCTGTCCACCACCGGACCCGTACCCACCTCGCACGACGAGGCCCTGGCGCTCGGACGCGAACTCGCGGACGAGATGCTCGCCAAGGGTGCGGCCGGTCTTATGGGGGAGCGAGCACTTTGAACCCCACCAGCCCGACCACCAGCCCGCTGTCCCCGGCCTTCGCGGGCCACGGGCACGTCACATTCCTCGGCGCAGGCCCCGGTGACCCCGGACTCCTGACCCTCAGGGCCGTGGAGGCTCTCGCCGGAGCGGATGTCCTGATCGCCGAGCCGGAGGTGCTCGAGGTCGTTCGCGGCCATGCGCGCGCGGGGGTGAGCACGCCTGAGCTGACGGTCGTTGACGAGGCGTCAACAACCGCCGGTGTCCCCGTGTTGAGGGATGCCGCCAATCTTGTCATGGAGGCCGCGCGGGGCGGCAGGCGGGTCGTCCGTGCGGTGACCGGCGACCCCGGCCTCGACGGGAACGCGGGCGCCGAGATGCTCGCCTGCGCCGCCGAGGGCATCCCCTTCGAGGTCGTCCCCGGCGTCGCCACGGCCGTCGGCGTGCCCGCGTACGCCGGTGTGCCGCTGCGCGACGGGCAGGGCACCGACGTGCGCTTCGTCGACGCCCGGACCGCCGACGAGCGGTGCTGGGCCGAGGTCGGCGCCTCCGACGGAACCGTCGTCGTGTCCACCTCCCTCGACTCGGTCGCCGCGGCGGCCGGTGAACTGGTGGCGGCTGGCCGTAAGCCGGACACCCCGCTCACCGTCACCATCGCCGGCACGACCACCCGCCAGCGGACCTGGAACGCGACCCTCGGGACCATCGCCCAGGTCTTCAAGCAGGGCAAGGTCCTCCCCTCGCCCGAGGGACACCGGCCCGTCATAGCCGTGGTCGGCGAGCGCAGCGCCCCGGCGCAGCGGGACCAGCTGTCGTGGTTCGAGTCGAAGCCGCTCTTCGGGTGGCGGGTCCTCGTGCCGCGCACCAAGGAGCAGGCCGCGTCGCTCTCCGACCAGCTGCGCTCGTACGGCGCCGTGCCGCACGAGGTGCCGACGATCGCCGTCGAGCCGCCGCGCACCCCGCAGCAGATGGAGCGGGCGGTCAAGGGACTCGTCACCGGCCGGTACGAGTGGATCGCCTTCACCTCCGTCAACGCCGTCAAGGCCGTACGGGAGAAGTTCGAGGAGTACGGGCTCGACGCCCGCGCCTTCGCCGGCATCAAGGTCGCGGCGGTGGGCGAGCAGACCGCGGCGGCGCTCGTCGACTTCGGCGTGAAGCCGGACCTCGTGCCGTCGGGCGAGCAGTCCGCGGCGGGCCTCCTCGAGGACTGGCCGCCGTACGACCCGGTCTTCGACCCGATCGACCGCGTCTTCCTGCCGCGCGCCGACATCGCGACCGAGACGCTGGTCGCGGGCCTGATCGAGCTCGGGTGGGAGGTCGACGACGTCACCGCCTACCGGACCGTCCGGGCCTCGCCGCCGCCGGCGGACACGCGGGAGGCGATCAAGGGCGGCGGCTTCGACGCCGTGCTCTTCACGTCCTCCTCGACCGTGCGGAACCTCGTCGGCATCGCCGGCAAGCCGCACAACGTGACCGTGATCGCCTGCATCGGGCCCGCCACGGCCAAGACCGCCGAGGAGCACGGGCTCCGGGTCGACGTGCTCTCGCCCGAGCCGTCCGTCCACAAGCTCGCCGAGGCGCTCGCGGACTTCGGCCTGCGGCGGCGGGAGTCCGCGCTGGAGGCGGGGGATCCGGTGACGCGGCCGAGCGAGCGGCGGCCGGGGGCCAGACGGCGCCGGACGACGTAGGCAGTGGTTCCGCGAGGTGCGGGCCCGGTCTCCCCGGGCCCGCACCCTTCGCGTTGCAACACCGTGTCGGTAAAAGCAGTGTTTGGGCGGGCGTAGCCTCGGGTCTATGAACTCGTACGGATCCTTTCCCGGGGCGCGGCCGCGGCGGCTGCGGACGACGCCCGTCATGCGCCGGATGGTGGCCGAGACGCGGCTGCATCCCGCCGACCTGATCCTGCCCGCGTTCGTGCGCGAGGGGATCACCGAGCCCGTGCCGATCCAGGCCATGCCCGGGGTCGTGCAGCACACCCGGGACACCCTGCGGAAGGCCGCCGTGGAGGCGCTGGAGGCCGGGGTCTCCGGGATCATGCTCTTCGGCGTGCCCGAGGACGCCAAGAAGGACGGCGCCGGCACCGCCGGCACCGACCCGGACGGGATCCTCCAGGTCGCCATCCGCGACGTGAAGGCCGAGGTCGGCGACGACCTCGTCATCATGTCGGACCTGTGCCTGGACGAGTTCACCGACCACGGCCACTGCGGCGTCCTGGACGCCGAGGGCCGCGTCGACAACGACGCCACGCTGGAACGTTACGCCGAGATGGCCCAGGTGCAGGCCGACGCCGGCGTCCACGTCGTCGGCCCCTCCGGGATGATGGACGGCCAGGTCGGAGTCGTCCGCGACGCCCTGGACACCATCGGCAAGGAGGACGTGGCGATCCTGGCCTATACGGCCAAGTACTCGTCCGCCTTCTACGGGCCCTTCCGCGAGGCCGTCGGCTCCTCCCTCAAGGGCGACCGCAAGACCTACCAGCAGGACCCCGCCAACCTCCGCGAGTCGATGCGCGAGCTCGCCCTCGACCTGGAGGAGGGCGCCGACATGGTGATGGTCAAGCCGGCCGGCCCCTACCTGGACGTGCTCGCCAAGGTCGCCGAATCGGTCGACGTGCCCGTCGCCGCCTACCAGATCAGCGGCGAGTACGCGATGGTCGAGGCCGCCGCCGAGAAGGGCTGGATCGACCGCGACAAGGCGATCATGGAGACCCTCACCGGCATCCGCCGCGCCGGCGCGCAGATGATCCTCACCTACTGGGCCACCGAGGCCGCGCGGAACCTGTCCGCCGGCCGGGGCTAGTCCCACCAGAAGGACCACACCGGGGCGTCGAGGAGGGCCTTCTCGGCGTACCCCCGCAGGGTGGAGGTGTCACGGTCCCCCTGCGTGATGTTGTCCGGACAGAACGCGAAGTGCTCCGCCGCCACCGCCTCGGCCTCCTCCACGGTCCGGGGCGGTGCCGCCACCGACACCACCAGCTGGTCGAAGGTGAGCGCGACGACCCGGGCGCCGAAACGGTCCTCCCAGGAGCGCAGCACCGCGCACAGGCGGGCCACGTCGTTCTCGTGGTTCAACGGCCCGCTCCAGCCGATGACCGCCGGTACGTCGGCGCTCCGCCGCGCCGGGACCAGGGCCGGACGGGCGTCGTCCAGCCAGAAGCCCGGCTCCGTCAGCATCTCCGCGACATCGGCCGCCGCCCGGTCGGGATCCGCGGTCAACGGCTGTGCCGGAGCCAGGCCCGGCCAGCCGACGGCGGGCGAAGCCCCGATCCCGTCCGCCGCGTAGTACTCCCAGAACGCGGCGAGCACCTCGTCCGCGTCGTGGTCCGCCGGATCGCTCATCCGCTCCGGCTCCAGCTCCCACCTGTCCAGACCCCACTCACCGCCCAGCAGGACCGGCAGCAGCCCCGCCGTACGCGCCGCCGGGCGCAGGGCGCCCCATGCGGTGGGCCCCGCCGCCCCGTGTCCCGACCACAGGTACGGGTCGTCCGCCGGGCCCGTCAGGGCGCCGGGCGGCAGGTCGAGGCCGAGGGAACGGCCGGTCGGATCGGACACGAGCCTGGGCAGCCGGTTCGGGATCATCGCCATGACCAGAAGGTAGGGGGACCCACTGACAACGGCCCGGGGCGAGTGGTGGGGCGGCAGCGCGCGGCGCACTCTGGAGGGGTAGCCGACAGGTCCTCGGTGGAGGTGGTCCTCATGATGCACACGCTTGTCGGATGGCATGTGGAGATGGAGTTCCAGGAGGAAGGCGACCGGACACGGGCCGCAGCCATGGTCCGGCTCGGCGACGGCACCGAGTTCCGGGCCCACGGCACCGCGAACCGTCACCCTTCCGACCCCGACCAGCTGCGGGTGGGCGAGGAGATCGCCGGCGCACGCGCCCTCATGGACCTCGCCTCCCAGCTCCTCCAGAAGGCCCACAAGGAGATCGACGAGGTCTCCGGCCGGACCTCCCACGCCATCCGGTGACGACACGGTGACGACGAAGCCCCCGGCACGGCGCACCGTACCGGGGGCTTCGTACCGGGCGTGTCAGAGGCGCTCGGGCGTCCGGATGCCCAGCAGCGCCATGCCCTGGTGGAGCGTGCGGGCCGTCAGGTCACAGAGGAAGAGGCGGTTCTCCGCGACCTCCCGCGCCGGCTCCGGCTTGATGACCGGGCACTGGTCGTAGAACGTCGTGTACAGCGAGGCGAGCTGGTACAGGTACGCGGTGAGCTTGTGCGGCGCGTACTCCGTGGCCGCTTCGGACACCGTCTCGGCGAACTGGTCCAGGTGCAGACCGAGCGCGCGCTCCGCCGGAGCGAGCTCCAGCTCCGGGTGGGCGACAGGGGTGCGGTCGCCCGCCTTGCCGAAGATCGACCTGATACGGGCGTACGCGTACTGGAGGTACACCGACGTGTCGCCGTTCAGCGACACCATCTGGTCCAGGTCGAACTTGTAGTCACGCGCCGCGGACGTCGACAGGTCGGCGTACTTCACCGCCCCGATGCCGACGTACTGCCCGTTCTCGACGATCTCCGTCTCGGTCAGGCCCACCTTCTCGGCCTTCTCGCGGACGACCGCCGTCGCCCGGTCCACCGCCTCGTCCAGCAGATCCACCAGCCGGACCGTCTCGCCCTCACGCGTCTTGAACGGCTTGCCGTCCTTGCCCAGGACCGTGCCGAAGGCCAGCTGGACGGCCTTCACCTCGTCGTTCAGCCAGCCGGCCCGGCGGGCCGTCTCGAAGACCATCTTGAAGTGCAGCGACTGACGGGCGTCCACCACGTACAGCAGGGAGGTCGCCTTCAGGTTCTGCACCCGGTCCCGGATCGCCGACAGGTCCGTCGCAGCGTAGCCGAAGCCGCCGTCGGACTTCTGCACGATCAGCGGCGTCGGGTTGCCGTCCGGGCCCTTCACGTCGTCGAAGAACACGCACAGCGCGCCCTCGGAGCGGACCGCGACGCCCGACTCCTCCAGGATGCGGCAGGTCTCCACCAGCATGTCGTTGTACCCGGACTCGCCGACGACGTCGCCGTCCCGGATGTCCATGTCCAGCTTGTCGAAGACCGAGTAGAAGTAGATCTTCGACTCGTCGACGAACCGCTGCCAGAGCGCGAGCGTCTCCTCGTCCCCGGCCTGCAGGTCCACCACGCGCGCCCGGGCCCGCGTCTTGAACTCCTCGTCCGAGTCGAACAGGGCGCGCGAGGCCTTGTACAGCCGGTTCAGGTTCGACATGGCCTCCTCGCCGGAGACCTCGGCCTCCGACGAGTGGTCCAGCTCGTGCGGGTGCTCGATCAGGTACTGGATGAGCATGCCGAACTGGGTGCCCCAGTCGCCGATGTGGTGACGCCGGACCACCGTCTCGCCGGTGAACTCCAGGATCTCGACCATCGCCGCGCCGATCACGGCGGACCGCAGGTGGCCGACGTGCATCTCCTTGGCCACGTTCGGCTGGGCGTAGTCGATGACCGTCGTGCCCGCCGACTCGTTGAACGGCACGCCGAGACGCGCGTCCGCCGCGCGGGCCGCGAGGGTGTCGACGATCGCCGCGTCCGTCACCGTGATGTTCAGGAAGCCGGGGCCCGAGACCTCGATCTCCTTCAGGACGTCGTTGGCCGGGATCGCCTCGACGACCTTCGTCGCCAGCTCGCGCGGGTTGCCCTTCAGCTGCTTGGCCAGCGCCAGGATGCCGTTGGCCTGGAAGTCGGCCCGGTCGCTTCGTCGCAGCAGCGGGTCGGCGGACGCGGCGTCCGGCAGGGCCGCCGAGAGGCCGTCCGCGAGGCGCTGCTGCACGGTCGAAGCGAGGGAAGGGACCGAGGCCATGAGCTTCCGTTCCTGTTGAGTCCGTCAGGTCTGATTCGCTTGTCAAGTGTCCCATGGGAGCGCAACGTGATTTCCCCGCCTGTGGACAACCTCGGAGAGTCCCGTTCCGTCTGGGAGAATGGTTGTCGCAGGGCCGTCAGGCAGAACCTCTCAGGAAGAAGGACGTACCGACCGTGGCTCAGAGCAGCACCGAGACCGACTGGGTCTCCCGTTTCGCGGACGAGGTCATCGCCGAGTCGGAGCGACGTGCGCCTGGCAAACCGGTCGTCGTCGCCTCCGGTCTCTCCCCGTCCGGCCCGATCCACCTCGGCAACCTCCGCGAGGTCATGACCCCGCACCTGGTCGCCGACGAGATCCGCCGCCGCGGGTACGAGGTCCGGCACCTCATCTCCTGGGACGACTACGACCGCTACCGCAAGGTGCCGAACGGCATCGAGGGCATCGACGCGTCCTGGGCCGAGCACATCGGCAAGCCCCTGACCTCCGTCCCGGCCCCCGCCGGCTCGCCCCACCCCAACTGGGCCGAGCACTTCAAGGCCGCCATGGTCGAGTCCCTGGCCGAGCTGGGCGTCGAGTACGACCCGATCAGCCAGACCGAGCAGTACACCACCGGCGTCTACCGCGAGCAGATCCTGCACGCGATGAAGCACCGCGGCGACATCGACGCCATCCTCGACCAGTACCGGACGAAGAAGGCCCCGAAGAAGCAGTCCCAGAAGCCCGTCGACGAGGCCGAGCTGGAAGCCGAGGAGGGCTCCGGCGCCGCCGCCGAGGACGACGGCTCCGGCGGCGCCTCCGGCTACTTCCCGTACAAGCCCTACTGCGGGCGGTGCGAGAAGGACCTCACCACCGTCACCTCGTACGACGACGACACCACCGAGCTCGCCTACACCTGCACGAGCTGCGGCTTCTCCGAGACCGTCAAGCTCAGCGAGTTCAACCGCGGCAAGCTGGTCTGGAAGGTCGACTGGCCCATGCGCTGGGCCTACGAAGGCGTCATCTTCGAGCCCTCCGGCGTCGACCACTCCTCGCCCGGCTCGTCCTTCCAGGTCGGCGGCCAGATCGTCCGCATCTTCGACGGCGTCCAGCCCATCGGCCCCATGTACGCCTTCGTCGGCATCAGCGGCATGGCCAAGATGTCCTCCTCGAAGGGCGGCGTGCCCACCGCGGCCGACGCCCTGAAGATCATGGAGCCCCAGATCCTGCGCTGGCTCTACGCCCGCCGCAGGCCGAACCAGTCCTTCAAGATCGCCTTCGACCAGGAGATCCAGCGGCTCTACGACGAGTGGGACAAGCTGGAGACCAAGGTCGCCGACGGCTCCGTCCTGCCCGCCGACGCCGCCGCGCACTCCCGCGCCACCCGCACGGCCGCCGGCGAGCTGCCGCGCACCCCGCGCCCCCTCCCGTACCGCACCCTCGCCTCCGTCATGGACATCACCGCCGGCCACGACGAGCAGACCCTGCGGATCCTCACCGAACTCGACCCCGAGAACCCGGTCACCTCCCTCGACGAGGTCCGCCCGCGCCTCGACCGCGCCGAGAACTGGATCACCAACCAGGTCCCGGCCGACCAGCGCACCATCGTCCGCGACGAGCCCGACGCCGAACTCCTCGGCTCCCTGGACGACGAGGGCCGCGAATCGCTCCGCCTCCTCCTGGAGGGCCTCGACACCCACTGGTCGCTCGACGGACTCACCACCCTCGTCTACGGCGTCCCGAAGGTCATGGCCGGACTCGACCCCGAGGCCAAGCCGACCCCGGAGCTGAAGCTCGCCCAGCGCGCCTTCTTCGCCCTGCTCTACAAGCTCCTCGTCAGCCGCGAGACCGGCCCCCGCCTGCCCACACTGCTGCTCGCCGTGGGCGCGGAGCGGGTGCGCAAGCTCCTCGGCGCGTGAGCACCTGACCCGAGCACGTGAAAGGGCCGCCGCCCGGATCCCTCCGGGCGGCGGCCCTTTCGCACGCGCTCCTCACACCCCTACGGGGCGTCCACGTCGGCCCTCGCCTGCTGAACCCGCTCCTGCGCACCCGGCACCGCCTGCCGCAGCAGATCGATGTCGGACGCCGGGAACTCCGGAAGGCCGTACTGCTCGGCCACCAGCTGCGCCAGCTCGTCCTCGGCCGGGAACCGCTCGTGCTCCAGCACGTACGACCCCATGACCTTGTAGACCACGTCCTCGAACTCGTTGACCGGCTGCTCCGGCTGCTCCACGTACTCCGGGTACTCCACGAACTCCTCGGGACCCGCCGGAGGCACGTCCTCCGGCCCCTGCGGCACCGGCACCGGCATGGGCTCCAGGCCCTCCACGATCTGCGGGTTGTACGTCCCCTCGTACGCCTCCGGAGAGACCTGCGGTGCGTCGAACCACGGGCTCTCGTGATTCACCGGGCCACCCGGAACCTGCGCCTGACCCGGAACCTGCACCTGGCCCTGCACCTGGCCCTGAGCCTGACCCGGAACCTGCGCCGGGCCCTGAGCCTGACCCGGAAGCTGAGCCTGCAGCGCCGCCGGCTGCTGCGCCTGCGCGAACGGCACCGCCTGAGCCGGAACCGGCTGGGAAGACCCCGGCGGAAGCACGGCCGGCTCGATGCCGGCCGCCGCCAGACCCGCCGGCGCCGTCTCCGCCAGCGGCACCCCGTACCGCGCCAGCCGCAGCGGCATCAGCGCCTCCACCGGAGCCTTGCGCCGCCAGCCCCGCCCGAACCGCGCCTGCAGCCGGGCCTGGTAGATCAACCGCTCCTGCTCCAGCTTGATGACCTGCTCGTACGAGCGGAGCTCCCACAGCTTCATCCGGCGCCACAGCCGGAACGTCGGCACCGGCGAGAGCAGCCAGCGGGTGATCCGGACGCCCTCCATGTGCTTGTCGGCCGTGATGTCCGCGATCCGGCCCACCGCGTGCCGCGCCGCCTCCACGGCCACCACGAACAGCACCGGGATCACCGCGTGCATGCCCACGCCCAGCGGGTCCGGCCACGCGGCCGCGCCGTTGAAGGCGATCGTCGCCGCCGTCAGCACCCAGGCGGTCTGGCGCAGCAGCGGGAACGGGATCCGCAGCCAGGTCAGCAGCAGGTCCAGGGCGAGCAGCACACAGATGCCCGCGTCGATGCCGATCGGGAAGAAGTACGAGAAGGTGCCGAAGCCCTTCTGCAGGGCGAGCTCGCGCACGGCGGCGTACGAACCCGCGAAACCGATCCCCGCGATGATCAGCGCACCGCCGATGACGAGGCCGATGAGTATTCGGTGTGTGCGTGTCAGCTGCATCGCGGCCACCCGCGATCCCCTCCCGTCATTCGACATCCGGCGCGCACAGAGTGGCACATGTGAGCGAAGCCCGGCCCTCGGGGGAGGGACGGGCTCCGCGCGAATGTGTCGCTCTGCACGGGTTCGTGACTACTTGTTGGCTGCGGCGACCGCGGCCACGGCCTCCTTGACCGCCGACCCCGCACCGTTCGTGATCGTCTTCGCCGACGGGGTCTCGGCACCCGCGTAACCGGCACCGTTGTACGACAGCAGGACCAGCACGTTGCCCGTGCGCACCAGGATCGACGTGTACACGAAGTCCTCGTCCGTCTTGCGCAGCTGGTACGTGACCGTCTTCGCCTCGTCCCCGACGCCCGATCCCGTGACCGTCCGGAGGTTCTTCGCGCCCGGCGTCTCCTGGACCTTCGCCAGCTCCTTCGCGAAGTTCTCCCGCGCGCGGTCCTGACCGCTGCCGAGCACGACATCGGAGTCGTACCGGTAGAAGGACACGTCCAGCCAGCGGTACTGCGAGCCCTTCACGCCCTTGTCGTCGAGCCCGTTCCACGAACAGCCGCCACGGCTGGTCAGGTCACTGGAGACCGCCGGCGTGCCGCCCTTCGTCTTCGCCTTGGGCACCAGCACCGCCGTCGTCTTCGCCGAGATCGACTTGCAGACCTCCGGCAGCTTCGCGAACCTCGCCGGCTCCACCGTCTTCGTCGACTGCGAGGGCGACGGGGTCGCCGACGCCGACGCGCCCGTCTTGTCCTGACCCTGCGTCTTGCCGGAGCCACCGGAGTCGCCGGAGTCCGAGGAGCACCCCGCGACCACGAGCATCACCGGGACGGCGGCGCAGGCGAGTATGCGGGTGAGACGCGTTCGCGGAGCTGATCGCTGCATGGTTCCTTCAGTCGCTTGTCGTACGGTCCGGCCGACGGCCCGCCGGCCGCAGCCACGGGCGCGCGGCCACGGACACGGCCACGGGTACGCCGACACGTTACGTGGTCGCCGTCCGCTCACGGAGCGGATGCGAACGGCTACTCCTCAAGCCGCTCGGCGAGCTGCCGGGCCAGATTCCGGGCCTTTTCCTGCAGCTCCGCGCTGTCGGGGGCCTCGATGGAGCCCGTGGTCTGCTCCCGGTACCAGACCGTCACGATCACGTTCGATGTGCGGAAGACCACGCTGACGGCACGCTGGTGACTGTTCGCACCGACCGTGCTGAGGACGTCGTCGAGGTACGCCACGTCCCCCAGGCCCTCGAGGACGCGGGGCTCCAGACCGGTCGAGGTCGAGCCGGCGCCGGGGGCCGAGGAGCTCGTGGGGGCACCGGTGGGGGTCCCGGCGGGAGCGCTCGTGGAGGGGGTGCCCGCCGACGGCGCCTTGCCCGCCAGGGCGACGGCGCCCGTGGCCGGCTTGCCCGTGGCGGAAGGGGTGCCCGTCGCCGGAGCCGTCGGGGTCCCCGTGGCGGTGGGCGGCGTCGCCGGCACCGGGATGCCCGCCGCCAGCTGCTTGCGGACGTACACCTCCTGCGCCCGGTCGTCGTCGCTGACGGCCGCGTCGTACGACACCACCCGCTCGATGTCCAGGGAGAGCCGGTGCGAGGTCTCCGGGGTGTCGGCCTTCCACGCGCAGCCGACGCGCCGGTCGGTGTCGTACGTGACGGCCGCGACGCCCCGGTACGCCTTGTCGCGTTCGGCGTCGGGCAGTGCGGCGGCGCCCGGGAGCAGGTCCTTGAGGGTGGCCGACGGGACGGCGCCGCAGGCTTCGAAGAGGGTGCGGTAGCGGCCGGGGGGTGCGACGGGGGCGGCGGCCTGGCCGGCCTTGGCGTCGACGGCGACCTCGTCCGCGGGGGTGCCGGCGGAGCACGCAGTGAGGCCGGCCCCCAGGCCCAGGCCGAGTGCGAGGGCGACGGCGGTGCGAGCCGTGGACCCGGTGCGGCCGGGTGCGTACCTCTTTCGCTGCACGGTCCCAGGCTCCCTTCACCCGAAGTCTTTCCCGAAAACTGTTTGCCGCGCGAACCCGGCCGGTGGACACAATGTCTATCGCACACGCAGCTGTTGATGCCGGTCCCCTGTCACCTGTACGGGCTTTGGCTCCGGTTTTTGCGTTATCAGTCTTTTCGGGGGAATCGAGGAAGTATGTCGTACGTAGAGGTGCCGGGCGCGAAAGTGCCGATCAGGATGTGGGCCGACCCCGCCTCGGTCGAGGGCGGCGCCATGCAACAGCTGCAGAACGTGGCCACGCTGCCGTGGATCAAGGGCCTCGCCGTGATGCCGGACGTGCACTACGGCAAGGGCGCGACGGTCGGGTCCGTGATCGCGATGCAGGGTGCGGTCTGTCCGGCGGCGGTCGGTGTGGACATCGGCTGCGGCATGTCGGCGGTCAAGACCTCCCTGACGGCGAACGACCTGCCGGGCGACCTGTCGCGGCTGCGGTCGAAGATCGAGCAGGCGATCCCGGTGGGCCGTGGCCTCCACCGCGAGGCGGTGGACCCGAAGCGGCTGTACCAGTTCCCGACGGCGGGGTGGGACGACTTCTGGTCGCGGTTCGACGGGGTCGCGGACGCGGTGAAGTTCCGTCGCGAACGTGCAGGTCAGCAGATGGGAACGCTCGGAAGCGGAAATCACCTAATCGAGGTATGTCTCGATGAGTCAGGTTCGGTCTGGCTGATGCTGCACTCCGGCTCCCGCAACATCGGCAAGGAGCTGGCCGAGCACCACATCGGCGTGGCGCAGAAGCTGCCCCACAACCAGGGGCTGGTCGACCGCGACCTGGCGGTGTTCGTTTCGGACACCCCGCAGATGGCGGACTACCGGCACGACCTGTACTGGGCGCAGGAGTACGCGAAGTACAACCGCGCGATCATGATGGCGCTCCTGAAGGAAGTGATCCGCAGGGAGTTCCGGAAGGCGAAGGTGACTTTCGAGACCGAGATCTCCTGCCATCACAACTACGTGGCGGAGGAGCGGTACGAGGGCATGGACCTGCTGGTCACGCGGAAGGGCGCGATCCGCGCCGGCCGTGGCGACTTTGGGATCATCCCCGGCTCAATGGGCACCAGCTCGTACATCGTGAAGGGGCTCGGCAACGAGAAGGCCTTCAATTCCGCCTCGCACGGCGCGGGGCGCAGGATGAGCCGGAGCGCGGCGAAGCGGCGCTTCACCGTGCGGGACTTGGAGGAGCAGACGCGGGGCGTCGAGTGCCGTAAGGACGCGGGTGTACTGGACGAGATCCCGGCTGCTTACAAGCCGATCGAGCAGGTGATGGCGCAGCAGCAGGACCTGGTCGAGGTGGTCGCGAAGCTCAAGCAGGTCGTGAACGTGAAGGGCTGACGCCTGAGAGCGAAAACGAACGGCCCCTGACACGAGGTGTCGGGGGCCGTTCAGTCGTAACCTAGGAGCTGCGCGGATTCGGCTCGATGCCGTTGACCAGGCGCCAACGTCGCACCTGGCAGCTGCTCTGGGACCGGCCCAGTTCTGCGGCGGCGTGAGCCAGAGTGGGCGCCGCGAGCAGGACGCGGTCTTCTTCGGCGGTCCAGGGCTTTCGAGGAGGCCGAATCTTCATACCGGCCGGACGTACCCACTCGACGAGGGACGCGGCGGCGGTCTTCTTGCGCTCCAGGGCGAGGCAGCCGGGGTAGTAGAGGTGTGCGGACAGTTGGACGGCCGCCTCCTTCGTGTACAGGACGTTGTAGATCCGGTCACGAGTGTTCCGCTTGATCTGGCGTTCGGCGCCAGTGACCTTCTTCGCGTAGTGGCACAGGTACGCGCCGATCGCCGTGCTGGCGGTGGTGAGAGAAACGAACGGGAAGCCTTGGCCGGTGAAGCCGATCGAGCCGTCCGCATCGATCACGCCGCGGAGGTAGTCCCGGCGGGAGAAGGGCACGCGGGGCGGCGTGATCTTCTTGGACTTCTTGCCGTAGGGAAGGCCGAGCTGGTTGATCGTGGTCCGTGCTTCCAGCGCGGACAGAGCCCAGGTGGCTGAGTGGTGGCTCTCCGAGAAGTTTGTCGACCGGGTGCGTTCGGTGATGCTGCTGTTGTACGGGGTCAGCCGCTGGAACTCGCGGAGGATGTCGATGTCCCGCACGTTGAGCTCGACGGTCAGCCGCCCCCGGTGACGGGTCTGTTCGCTGAGGTGCCCATCGGCTTGCAGAAAGCCGAACATGTAGGCGTACTCGGGGTCTTCCAGGTCCATGAAGGACGGCGTGTTGGGCGTGAAGGCACTGATGTCGAACAGTGCGGGCGCGCTAGGGTCTTGTTCAGCCATGGGAAGAGTTGCCTTCCTTCTGGTGAGGCCCTCGGCCGGGACGGCAATCCCGGTCGAGGGCCGTTCTGTATGGAGTTGTTTTCGACGTTAGGGCGCGTCTTCGGGTGGCGTGTGGGTGATCGAGGGGGTTCACCCGGACGTGTCAGAGTTCGCGGTGGACCTTCGTGTTGGAGGCCTGGGCTCGGGGGCGGACCACCAGGAGGTCGATGTTGACGTGCGGGGGGCGGGTGCAGGCCCAGGTGATGGTGTCGGCGACGTCGTCGGCGGTGAGGGGTTCGGCGACGCCGGCGTAGACCTTGGCCGCCTTCTCGGCGTCGCCGCGGAAGCGGGTGGTGGCGAACTCGTCGGTCTTGACCATGCCGGGGGCGATCTCGATGACGCGGACCGGGGTGCCGACGATCTCCAGGCGGAGGGTCTCGGCGAGGACGCGGGCGCCGTTCTTGGCGGCGACGTAGCCGGCGCCGCCCTCGTAGGTGGAGTGGCCGGCGGTGGAGGAGAGGACGACCACCGTGCCGTCGCCGCTCGCGGTGAGGGCGGGGAGCAGGGCCTGGGTCATGTTGAGGGTGCCGAGGACGTTGACCTCGTACATCCGGCGCCAGTCCTCGGGGTCGCCGGTGGCGACGGGGTCGGCGCCGAGGGCGCCGCCGGCGTTGTTGACGAGGACGGCGAGGGTGCGGAAGGCGGTGGCGAAGTCGTCGACGGCGGCGCGGTCGGTGACGTCGAGGGCGTAGGCGGTGGCCTGGTGGCCGGCTTCGTTGATCTCGGCGGCGAGGGCTTCGATGCGGTCCTTGCGGCGGGCGGTGAGGACCACGCGGTAGCCGGCGGCGGCCAGCTGTCGGGCGGTGGCGGCGCCGATTCCGCTGCTTGCTCCGGTGATGACGGCGATGGGGGTACCGGGGCCGGTCATGACGTGCTCCTCGCGCAGGTGGTCGATTACGTCGATCGCCCGGTCAGGATAGGTCGGGGCGCGGGTCAGCGGCCTCGTGGGGCGTACATGATCACGGCCATGCCGGCGAGGCAGACCAGGGCGCCGATGACGTCCCAGCGGTCGGGGCGGTAGCCGTCGGCGGCCATGCCCCAGGCGAGGGAGCCGGCGACGAACACTCCGCCGTAGGCGGCGAGGACGCGGCCGAACTCGGCGTCGGGCTGGAGCGTGGCGACGAAGCCGTAGGTGCCGAGGGCGATGATTCCCGCGCCGATCCAGATCCAGCCGCGGTGTTCCCGTACGCCTTGCCAGACGAGCCAGGCGCCGCCGATCTCGAAGACGGCGGCGAGGACGAACAGGGCGATGGAGCGGGCGATCGACATGGGGGGCAGGGTGTCATGGGACACGCGGGCTGATGAGTTGTCAGAACATGTGAAGATTGCTGGGTATTTTGTGGTCATGCGTGGATTGAAGGAAGGTGTGCTCGGGGTCGCTCTCGCGGCCGTCGTGGTGGGCGTGGGCACCAGCGCCGGTGCCGTGGGTCCGGTGGCGGGCGGGAGCGAGGCGGATCTGTCCCATCACGGCCATGTCTCCCTCTGGGACGGGAGGGTCGGGGTCTGGCTGGTGAGCGAGAACCACGGGCCCTCCGACATCCCCCAGGCGACGGTCCGGCTCGCCTTCTCCGAGCCGATGGCGGGCGGCCAGGAGCTGCCGCCGGCCTGTCTGTGGAGCAGCGACCGGGTGGTGTCCTGCCGGACAGGCATGCTCCGGGCCGCGGGCGGCGTGGGTGAGCTGGCGCTCGACCTGCGGACCGCGGCCTTTCCGGACGAGATGACGGTCGAGGTCACCACGGCCTGGCGGGACGGGGTGGCCGACCGGAATCCCCGGAACGACCGGCACCGCGTGCTGGTGCTCGCCACCGGGGATCCCTATGTCTTCTGAGCCGGTGTCTTCCGGGCCGGTGGTTTCTGAGCCGGGGCGGGCCTGATCCTCAGTTGCTCGCCCAGTGGACGTATCCGTCCGGGCGGACCAGCACCGCGGCCTTCTTCTCCGGGTCCGTCCAGGTGGCCCGCACGAGGCGCTTGGGCGTGACGGGGGCGGTCGTCGGCGGCGCCGGCGCCGCTCCTTCGGGGGCGATCAGGACGAACTCGCCCTGTCGGAGCAGCTCGTGGAGCCGTCCTTCGCGCAGCTGGACGTCGGGCGCGCGGCGGCCCGAGGGTCGGGGGGTGCCCGGCGCGGGGGCGTAGGAGATGCCGATGCCGCTGAGCATGCCCATGGCGCGGGCCGAGGCGGGCGGGACCGCGTTCAGGAAGCGGGCGGCGAGGGAGCGGGCGGCGCGGGTGAGGGGGGTGTGGGCCATCGCGAGGCGGACGATCGCGCCGCTGCTGCGGAGCACCGTGGCGCCGACGGGGTGGCGCTCGGACTGGTAGCTGTCGAGGAGGGCCTCGGGGTCGGGTGCGTCGCCGCGGAGCGCGGCGGTGAGCTTCCAGGAGAGGTTGGCGGCGTCCTGGAGGCCGGTGTTCATGCCCTGGCCGCCGGCGGGGGAGTGGACGTGGGCGGCGTCTCCGGCGAGGAAGGCCCGGCCGACGCGGTAGGCGGGGGCCTGGCGCTCGTCGCTGTGGAAGCGGGAGATCCAGCGGGCGTCGTGCATGCCGTGGTCCGTGCCGAGGGCCTTGCGGGCGATCTCGCGGACCTCGTCGAGGTCGACGGGCTCGCTGTCGGCGACCTGGCGGGTGCGGGTCCAGCCCATCACCCGGTACCAGCCGTCGCCGAAGGGGGCGAGGAAGGCGAAGGTGTCCCCGGAGCCGGCGACGCTGAAGGAGTCGGCGGGCTCCTCGGCCAGGCGCACGTCGGCGAGGACGATGGAGCGGATCACGGACCGGCCGGGGAAGGGCAGGCCGAGGGCGGTGCGGACGGAGCTCCGGACGCCGTCCGTGCCGACCAGGTAGCGGGCGCGGAGGGCGAGCGGGGTGCCGTCGGGGTCGGTGAGCCGGGCGGTGACGCCGTCGGCGTCCTGGCTCAGTCCGCGCAGCTCCGTCCCGTACCGGAAGGTGACGCCGGCGGCGACCGCCCGGCGCTCCAGGAGGCGCTCGACCTCGTACTGCGGGGTGACGAGCAGGTGGTTGAAGCGGGTGGGCAGCCGGGTCAGGTCCAGGTCGAGGCGGCCGAAGAGCCGTGCGGTGGTCAGGGCGGTGCCGGTGGTGAGGAGTTCGTCCGCGAGGCCGCGGGCGTCGAGCTGCTCCAGGGTGCGGGCGTGGACGCCGAAGGCGCGGGTCAGGTTGCCCAGGCCGTGCGGGCGGCGCTCGACGAGGGTGACGTCGATGCCGGCGGCGGCGAGGTCTCCGGCGAGGAGGAGCCCGGTGGGGCCCGCGCCGATGACGAGTACGTCCGTGTCCGTGGTGCTCATGGCTGCCTCCAGGGTGCCCACGACCGTTTGCCAACAGTTGTTGGTCAACGCTTGTTGGCAACGTTAGGGCCGCTCGAATGGAGTGTCAACGCCTGTTGGCCTACAGTTGTTGGCATGACGACCGTCCGCCGCTCCGACGCCACCCGGGCCGCCATCCTGGAGGCCGCCCGCGAGCGCTTCGCCTCCGACGGGTACGAGCGCGCCACCATCCGGGCCATCGCCCGCGACGCCGGGATCGACCCGTCGATGGTGATGCGCTACTACGGCAACAAGGAGGGGCTGTTCGCCGCCGCCTCCGAGGTCGACATCGGCCTCCCCGAGCTGGGCGCCCTGCCCGCGCGGCACGTCGGGGCCGTCCTGGTCGCGCACTTCCTGGAGCGCTGGGAGAGCGACGAGGTCCTCACCGCGATGCTGCGGGTGGGCGTCACCAACGAGGCCGGGGCCGCGCGCATGCAGGAGATCTTCGCCCAGCAGCTCGGTCCGGTCGCCCGGGGCGTCTGCCCGGACCCCGCGGACGCCCCGCGCCGGGCGGCGCTCGTCGCGTCCCAGATCCTCGGCATGGCCCTCACCCGGTACGTGCTGCGCCTGCCGCCGGCCGTCGCGATGTCCGCCGAGGAGATCGTGGCCTGGCTGGCGCCCACCGTGCAGCGCTACCTCACCGCCGAGGCGCCCTGAGCGACCGGGCCCCTGGCCCGCCGGGCCCGCCCGGGGTCGGCCCGCTCCGCGCCCCGGGGGTGACCGGCTCGTACAATCTCTGCATGACGCAGAAGAGTTCCGTCCGGCGCCAGGCGCTCATGAGCGAGCTGCACGGGGAGGCCCGCCGCTACATGGCCGCCTACGCCCTGTTCAACCAGGCCGTCGCCGACCACCTGGGGCTCCACCCGACCGACGTGCAGTGCCTGAACCTCCTCAGCCTGGAGGAAGGGCCGGTGACCACCGGACGCGTCGCCGAGCTCACCGGACTCACCACCGGTTCCGCCACCCGCCTCGTCGACCGGCTCGAACGCTCCGGCTACGTGACCCGCGAGCGCGACACCGAGGACCGGCGCCGGGTCCTGGTGACGCTCGTCCCCGGGCGGATGGCGGAGCTCGGCGACCTCTGGCGGAAGCTCAACAGCACCTGGGGCACGATGTTCGACGTCTACAGCGACGCCGAGCTCGCGCTGCTCATCGCCCACATGCGGCGCACCGTCGAGGTCAGCGCCGCACAGGTCGAGCGACTGCGCGGGGGCGACCTCGGCTGACGGGGGCGGCGCCGGGGCCACGGCCGGCGCCGGGCGCGCCCCGGCGCCTTCTGGCGGGCCCTTTCCGGCGGTCCCCCGGCCGGCGCCCTCTAGTGGGTCGTCGCCCCGCCGAACTCCCTCACCGCGTCGGAGACGATCGCCTCCAGACGCGCGTGGTGCGCGCCGCGCCAGTACACCCGGCCGCACTCCACACACTCGGCGAACACGTCGTACGTCTTCTCGGTGCCCTGCTCCAGACGCTCCCGCACCGTGTCCTTGTCGGCATCGCTCAGCTCCCCGTTGCACGCCGTGCAGCGGGTCCAGGGCGCCAGCGGCGGGGCGAACCGCTCCAGCACGTCGCGGAGTTGGTCGTCCGGCCGGTCGCTGTAGACATAGGCTCCCGCCCACAGCTCGCGGCGGCGCAGCAGGCCGCGGTCCCGCGAGAGCATCACGCGCCGCTCGCGCGCGGAGAGCGCGGCGAGGGCGGGGTCGCCGATGTCCTCGCTCTCGTACGCCGCGTCCACGCCGAGCAGTCGCAGGCGCCGGGCCAGCGTGCCGAGGTGCACGTCCAGTAGGAAGCGGAGCGGTGCGCCGGTCGGCACCGGCTGCGGGCGGACCACGCCCTCCACCTCGACGGTCTCGCCCGCGCCGGGGACGTGCGAGGCGTCGACGGGCCGCCCGTCCACCAGGAGCCGGCCGGCCTCGGTGAGCGGCACGCCCAGCGATTCCACGACGTGGCCGAGCGACGAGGAGCCGTCGGTGGTCAGGGGGGTGCGGCCGGAGCGGCGGTCCGCCGGGACGAAGAGGTGGAGGGCGGGGGCGAAGCTGATCTGGATCTCTGGTCCGTTCACGGGGACCAGGATGGCATCGGGGCTTGGGCGGCGGCCAGGGAATTCGGCCCCGGCAAGGGGGCCGTCCGTTGTGCCACCCCCATCGCCCTGGGGGCGCCTCCCGGACGAAGTCCGGGGGAGGAACGACTGCCCACGACGGGGTGGGGGCTACGGCTGGAAGGCGTCCGCGTGGTCTTTCGCCCAGGTGGTGAACGTGCGGGGCTCGTGGCCCGTCAGGGTTTCCACCGTTCTGGTCAGGGGGGTCGGGCGGCCGTCGTGGGAGGACCAGTAGGAGAGCAGGGCGTCCGCGAACGGCTCCGGCACGAAGGCCGCCACCGAGTCCTTCCATTCCTCGGGCGTGACCGTCGTGTACGGCGCCGGGCGGCCCGTGACCTCCGCCAGGATCGCCAGCTGGTCGGTGAAGTCCAGCGACTGGGGGCCGGTCAGCACGTACGAGGAGCCGCGCAGCCGGGGCTCGGTGAGCACTGCGAAGGCTGCCTCGGCGACGTCCCGCTCGTGGATCGGGTCGCCGTGCGCGTGCGGGTACGGCAGCGCCGGGCCGTGGCCGTCCTTGAGGGCCCGTGCCCACTGCAGGGCGTTGGTGGCGAAGGCGCCCGGCTGGAGGTGGGTGGCCTCGAAGGCGCCGGACTCCGCGGCGGCCGACAGGGCGCGCTCGGCCGCGAGGTGCGAGGCCGCGATGGCGTTCTCCGCGGCGTCCGGCGCGAGGACGGAGCTGGAGGAGAGCAGGACGACGTGCTCGACGCCGGCGGCGCGGGCCCGGTCGGCGAAGGTGCCGACGTGCGCGGCCTCGGCGTACAGGAAGACGGCGTCCACGCCTTTCAAGGCGGTGTCGAAGGTGGCCGGATCGGTGAGGTCGCAGCGCACGGTGTCCACGCCCGGTGGTGGGGCGAGGTCCGCGGGGTTCTTGGATCCGGCCCTGGCCTCGACGCCCGCGGCGTCCAGCAGGCCGAGCAGGGTGGTGGCGACACGGCCACGGCTTCCGGTGACGAGGACGGTCATGAGGGGCCTCCGAGTTTCTCTGTGTAGTGCATTCTCTGTGTTCCGCAGATAAATATCCGCGATCACCCCTCGCCCGTCAACCCTGAAAAAACCTGGGGTACCGTCCCCGACATGAAGATCATCGACCTTGCCCCCGGCGACCCGCGGCTGGAGGACGACCTCCTGCCGGTCCTCCGCGAGCTCCGCCCCCACCTCACCCCGGAGCTCTTCCGCGAGGTCTACGAGGCCGGGCACCCGCAGGGGCTGCGGTTCAGCGCCGCCTACACGGACGGCGGCCGCTGCGTCGGCGCGGCCGGCTGGCGGATCGTCAACAACACCAGCTCCCTGCGCCAGCTCTACGTCGACGACCTGGTGACCGCCGCCGCGGACCGCTCCACCGGCGTCGGGCACGCGCTCATCGCCCACCTGGAGGGCCACGCCCGCGAGGCCGGGTGCCACGAGCTCAACCTCGACTCCGGCACCCACCGCACCGGCGCCCACCGCTTCTACCTGCGCGAGCGCTTCGACATCGTGGCCTTCCACTTCGTCCGGCCGCTCACCGCTCCGGACACCGTCTAGCCGACCGGCGCCGACCGTTCGACGGACGCCGACCGTTCGACGGACGCCGACCGGCCGACGGACGCCGGCTAGCCGAGGTCGAACCGCCAGTCGTTGCAGCGCATCGGACGGCCCGGCGGGTACTCGAAGTCCCGCTCGCCGAGCAGTTCGAACCCCGCCTTGCGGCACACCGCGTTCGACGCGACGTTGTCCCCGGACGGGAACGCGTGCAGGTGGCGGTGGAGCCCCGCGGCCCGGGCCTCGGCCACCACCGCCCGCGTGGCGGCCGTCGCCACCCCCCGGCCCTGGAAGCCCGGCAGCACCGCCCAGCCCGTCTCGTACACGGGCTCGCCGTCCCAGGTCCGCGCCCAGAAGCCGATGCTGCCGACCGCGACCTCCTCCGGCAGCAGCACGATCCGGAACATGCGCCCCGCGCCCGTCCCGTCGGCGCTCAGCCTCACGTACCGCCGGTGTCTCCGGACGAGCTGCTCCTCGGTCTCCGGACCGCCGAGGTGGTCCGTCAACTCCGGTGCGTTCAGGGCGCGCAGCAGTCCGGCGTCCCCCTCGGACCAGGCTTCCAGGCGTACGGCTGAGGCGTCGGTGTCCATGTCCCTACGGTAGGTCAGGGCACTGACACCGCACGGGCGTACGCGGTGGGCGGCACCCCGATCGTCGCCGTGAAGTCCCTGACGAGATGGGCCTGGTCGCTGTAGCCCAACTCGGCGGCGAGCGCGGCCCAGTCGGCGTCGGCGGCCGACTCCGCCCGCTCCAGGGCCTCGTGGAACCGGTAGCGCAGGATCACCCACTTCGGGCCGACGCCGACATGGCCGGCGAAGAGGCGCTGGAGCGAGCGCGCCGACAGGCCGCTCGCGGCGGCCAGCCGGGACACCCTGCGGACCGTGCGGTCCGAGCGGATCAGGTCCACCAGCTCCATCGCCTGCCCGGCGGCCGGGTCGGGCTCCGGCCCGTGCGCCAGGAGGAAGGCGTCGAGCGCCGCCACGCGCGCGTGGTCGTCGTCCGGGTACAGCACGGCCGCCGGGGTGCCGACGCCCCCGTCCCCGTCCCCTTCCGGGAACACCTCCTCCAGCGGCACCCGCCGGCCCGTCCAGGCCGACACCGGCCACGCGGGCGCGAAGGGCCGGAAGCCGCCCGGCCGGAACTGCACCCCGCAGACCCGGCCCGCCCCCGTCAGCTTCTGCGTGAACAGGCCCAGCCCCACCCCCGCCACCTCGGCCCACGCGCGCGCCGCCGCCGGGACGCCCGGCGGCCCGTACCGCTGGAAGACGACGTTCACCGAGGGGTGCGGGACGAGGTGGCTCGCGTACGGCTCCGACAGCTCCCAGTCGATCAGCCAGTAGTGCTCCAGGTACGGCCGCAGTTCCGGCGCCGGGACATGGCGGCGGAAGCGGACCCGGGAGAGCAGCTCGGCGGGGTCGACGATGCCCCGGGTGTCCCGGCGGGGGCGGGGGGCGGAGGCGGACATGGTCCGCATGCTAGGCCGGGTGGCCGGGGGCCGGGTCGGTCAGCGCCGGCGGCCCGCCGGGCCCGGAGCGAGCCGGGAGACGACCTGGCCGAAGGCGTGCTCCTCCTCGGGCGTCAGGGGCACCGACTCCTGCGGGTGCCAGACCCGTTCCAGCAGGGTGTCCGCGGGCTCGCGGCGGGCGCGGGCCCGGGCCCGCAGGCTCAGCGTCAGCCACGTCACCGTCGAGACGGCGAGCAGGCCGAAGAACGTGATCACGCGGGGGTCCGAGAACTGGCCGGGCAAGGACATGGCTCGCTCCAGGGCGTGAGGGCCGCCCGTGTCCGGCGCGCCCGGCAGGCGGCGCGTGTGCGTGACGGCGCTGGTGATTCCTGCTGCTTCCTCCCGACCCGTTCAGTTAACACCACTCTGGGGGATTTCCGGCAGGGGGACCGGGACGGAAGCCCCGGCCCGGTCCGCCGGCGGCGGGCGACAGGCCCTCTTGTGCGGTCCGGGGAACCCCTCCAAGGTGACGGACGAGGGAGATTCCGGCCGGGGAGGGAGCAGCCGCATGTCCGGAACAGAGGGATGGGGATTCACGGACGACAGGGGTGCGGAGCTGGGGGCGGACCGCGTGCCGCTGCGCGTCGCCGCCTACGTACGGGCCGGTGCGGCGCTGCTCGACCTCGGGGTGACGCCGGTCGCCGTGTACGGCTCCGGGCACGACGGCGAGGAGCTCGATCCGGCCAAGGCCGGTGGTCTCCGGGCGGCCGGAGTGCCGTACCTCGGGCCGGGTCGGGCCCTGGACGCGGAGGCGCTGAGCGAGCTGCGGCCGGACGTGATCGTCGACGTGACCTATGACGGCAAGAGCCCGTACGCGCTCGACGAGGCGGTCGCCGAGCGGCTCGGGATCCCGCTCGTCGCGCTCTCCGTCGGCAGCGAGCTCCCCCTGCCGGCGATCCTCGACCGCTTCGCCGCACTGGCCGCGAGCCTCGCCTCCGAGCCGGTGCGGCCCGCTTCCGGTGCCGGGTCGGCCGCCGAGCCGGTGCGGTCCGCTTCCGGTGCCGCATCCACCGCGGGGTCCGGGCCCGCCGTCCCCGTCGCCGAGTCCGCGCCCCCCGCCCCCGTCGCAGACCTCGCCGCCGCCGAGGCTCTCCTCCGGGGCGTCGCCGCCAGGTCCGGGGTCGCCGTGCTCGCGCTCTCCGGGGCGGGGGCCGAGCAGGTGCACCTCGCCCGGCCGCAGGCCTGGCCCGAGCTGGCGCGCCTCGCCGGGCTGGGCGTCCGGCTGCTCGACCCCGGCCCGGGGCCCGGCGCCAACTGGCTCACCGGCGACTGGGCCAGGGTCGCCGAGCTCCGTCCCGGCCTGGTCCTCTTCGACGGCCGGGAGCACGCGACCACGCCGTACGGGCTCCCCTCCGGCGTCCGTCTCGTCCCCTGGAACCCCGAGACCCCGCCCAGCCCCGCCGCGTACGCCCGCTTCTTCCGCGACCTGGCCGAGGCCCTGGCCGCATAGGCGCACGAGACCCCCGGGCGGGCCCGGCCCGGAAGGGAGGCGCTAAACGCCCTGTGCGAGGCGCGCGCGGAGGGAGGCGGCGAACTCCTCGGCGCGGGCGAGCTGGGCCCGCAGTTCGGCGACGCGCTCCGCCGCGGCCTCCTCGTAGCGGCGGACGCGGCTCACCAGGGCGGCCCGCTCGGCCGGTTCGAGTTCGCCGTCCGTGCCCGGGCGGTCGGCGGACAGCCGGTCCACGGCGCCGAGGAGCTCGCGGGTCTCGTCGAGGGTGAAGCCGAGCGGCCCCATCCGGCGGACCACCATCAGCCGGGACACGTCCGCGTCCGTGTAGAGGGGGAAGCCGCCCGGCGAGGACGCGGACGGGGCGACCAGCCCGCTGTCCTCGTACTGCCGGATGGTCCGCAGCGACAGTTCGGTCCGTGCGGCGACCTCGCCGATCTGCATGGGCCGGCCGGTCATGCGTACTGCGCTCACGCGTCTGGCTCCTTCCTCGTACGGGGAGTCGCCAGGGCGTACGGACTCCCCTCAGGGTGCGACTTCCGCGCATTCCATAGGATTCGTCCTAATTTCAGCACCTATGAGGGGTGGAAGTGCGGCGAAACGCCTGCGCGCCGTCCGGCTCACGGCCAGACCAGGCAGTACGGCTGGTGCCCCGCCTCGTGGAGGCGGACCGAGAAGTCCTGCCATTCGTGGAGGAGCCGGTAGACGTCGAAGGCGTCGCGCGGGCCGCCGCGGTCCGGGACCGTCGACCAGATGAAGGCGGCGGCACCGACCGACTCCTCGCCGATCCCGCGCAGCGGGTCGACCACGGTCATCGGCAGCTTCACCACCGCGTAGTCCGGGTGCAGCACGACCAGCTCCAGCGGCGGCACCTTGTGCAGGGGCATCCCCTGGATGCCGGTCAGGACCATGGCCGCTATCGTCTCGGGCTTGATCTTGGTGAACATGCCGCCCATGCCGAGCTCGTCCCCGCCGAGCTCCTCGGGGCGCATCGAGATCGGGACCTGGGCCGCGGTGGCGCTGTTCGGCGCGCCGAAGTACTTGTACGTCACCCCCAAGCTCCGGCCCCCGGTCGTAGGGGCCGAATCCGCGACGGGCTCCGGCTTCGGCCGGTGCTCCGAAGCGGTCGGCTCCTCGGATCGCCTGCGCCGGTGCCTTCCCCGCCGGGCAGACTCCGGACCCAGGTCGTCCGTCCCCTCGCCCGGTCCGCCACCGCGATGCATATCTCCACCCGACTGCTTTTTCTCGGCAACACGACCCCGCCGCGCAACCCGATCATCGTGTCAGTGACCTCCCCCGCGTTCGTACGGTGAAACACCTGTCCGCAAGAACGCCGTGGCCTCTGACACCATGGATTCCGTGAGTCATCCCTATGACGCCCCAGTTTCGCAGACGCGGACGGGGAGCGCCTCGGCGTAACAGACAGGATGCTCACCGCCGTCCCTCCGTTCCCGATGTCGTGCCCGAAGTCGTTCTCGCAGGTCAGGATCACAGTGCCGTATTCATACGAAGCCCCAGTCTCACAGACGCTTTTCGACCGCGCTTCCCTCGTGACGCCCGGCGGCGTGAACTCACCGGTGCGTGCCTTCCGGGCCGTGGGCGGAACGCCCCGGTTCATGGTGTCCGGTACCGGTCCGTACCTCACCGACGCGGACGGCCGTGAGTACGTCGACCTCGTCTGCTCGTGGGGACCGATGATCCTCGGCCACGCGCACCCCGAGGTCACCGCCGCCGTGCAGGCCGCCGTGGCGCGCGGCACCTCCTTCGGGACGCCCGGCGAGGGCGAGGTCGCGCTCGGCGAGGAGATCGTCGCGCGGATCGAGCCGGTCGAGCAGGTGCGGCTCGTCTCCTCCGGCACGGAGGCCACGATGTCCGCGATCCGCCTGGCCCGCGGTTTCACCGGGCGCGCCAAGGTCGTCAAGTTCGCGGGCTGCTATCACGGTCACGTGGACGCGCTGCTCGCCGCCGCCGGTTCCGGTCTGGCCACCTTCGCCCTGCCGGACACGCCCGGCGTGACCGGCGCGCAGGCCGGTGACACGATCGTGCTGCCGTACAACGACCTGGAGGCCGTGCGGGAGGCGTTCGCCGCGCACCCGGGCGAGATCGCCTGTGTGATCACGGAGGCCTCGCCCGGCAACATGGGCGTCGTGCCGCCGCTGCCGGGCTTCAACCAGGGCCTCGCGGACCTGTGCCGGGAGAACGGCGCGCTGTACATCTCCGACGAGGTCATGACCGGTTTCCGCACCTCGCGGGCCGGCTGGTACGGCGTCGACGGCGTGAAGCCCGACCTGATGACCTTCGGCAAGGTCATGGGCGGCGGCTTCCCGGCGGCCGCGTTCGGTGGCCGCGCGGACGTCATGGGGCACCTGGCGCCGGCCGGTCCGGTCTACCAGGCGGGCACCCTCTCCGGTAACCCGGTCGCGACCGCCGCGGGGCTCGCGCAGCTGCGGCTGCTCGACGAGGCCGCGTACGACAAGGTGAACGCGGTCTCGGAGGAGATCCAGGGCCTGGTCACGGGCGCGCTGGCGAAGGAGGGCGTGGCGCACCGGCTGCAGACCGCGTCCAACATGTTCTCGGTGTTCTTCACCGCCGACGAGGTGCGGAACTACGACGACGCGAAGAAGCAGGAGGCGTTCCGCTTCAACGCCTTCTTCCACTCGATGCTGGCCGACGGCGTGTACCTGCCGCCGTCCGCGTTCGAGTCCTGGTTCGTGTCGACCGCGCACGACGAGCGGGCGATCGAGCGGATCGCCGCCGCCCTCCCGGCCGCGGCCCGCGCCGCCGCGGAGGCCACGGCATGAGCGAGAACACCCGTGACCAGGACATCACCGTCGTCCACCTGATGCGCCACGGCGAGGTCCACAACCCCGACGGCGTGCTGTACGGCCGCCGGGCCGGCTACCACCTGTCCGAGCTGGGCCGGCAGATGGCGGACCGGGTGGCCGAGTCGCTGGCCGGCCGGGACGTCACGTACGTCGTCGCCTCCCCGCTGGAGCGGGCGCAGGAGACGGCGACGCCGATCGCCAAGACGCACGGTCTGGATCTGGCCACCGACGAGCGGCTGATCGAGGCGGCGAACGTCTTCGAGGGCAAGACCTTCGGCGTCGGCGACGGGGCGCTGCGCAAGCCGGGGAACTGGAAGCACCTCACCAACCCGTTCCAGCCGTCCTGGGGCGAGCCGTACGTCGAGCAGGTCGTGCGCATGATGGGCGCGCTGGACGCGGCGAAGGACGCGGCCCGGGGGCACGAGGCGGTCTGCGTCAGCCACCAGCTGCCGATCTGGATCGTCCGCAGCTTCGTGGAGAAGCGGCGGCTCTGGCACGACCCGCGCCGTCGTCAGTGCACGCTGGCCTCGCTGACCTCGTTCACGTACCGGGGCGACAAGATCGTCTCCGTCGGGTACAGCGAGCCGGCCAGGGACCTCGTCCCGGCGCACCTCCTCGCGGGCGCGAAGCCGGTCAAGGGGAAGTCGAAGGCCTTCGGGGCGTAGCCCCGGAGCTGCCCCGCGGCCCTCGCCGGAGGGCGGCCCTCGGCCCCGCGGGCGGCGGCCCTCGGTCCCGCCGGCGGCGGCGCGCGGTCCCGCGGGCGGCGCCGTGCGGCCCCCACCGGACGGGCGCCGTCCGGTCTCCACTGGACAGCGGGGGGCCGAAGGGCCACAGTTCAGGGCGGTCGGATGATGTTCATGTCATCCGTCCGCCCTAAAATTTTTGTGCGATTTTCCGGAACCTCCGTGTTCCTCCCGGCATCTCACTCATTGTCGGTTTGGATGACGTTCAGGTCATACGTCAGCGCGAATGGGGATGTCATGCGCGGGATCAGCGGGATCAGCCGAAGGGGGCTTCTCGGAGCGGGCGTTGGGGCCGCTGCGGCGATGGGCGTCGCCGCGTGCAGCACCGGCCGGCAGGACAAGCCGGGACGTTCCGGACCCGGCAAGGGGGGTGACGTCTCGGCGGACCCGGGCACGCCCACCCCGACCAAGGACGACGCCCGGCTCATCGGCGACGGTTCCACCGCCGACACCGGCAAGCAGCCGCACCAGCCCGACGCCCCCGTCCCGCTCGAACCCGGCCAGACCCCTCCCCAGTTCGTGGTCTTCTCCTGGGACGGCGCCGGCGAGGTCGGCAACGGCCTCTTCCCGCGCTTCCTCGAACTCGCGAAGAACAACGACGCGGCGATGACCTTCTTCCTCTCCGGGATCTACCTCCTCCCCGAGTCGAAGAAGGACCTCTACCGCCCGCCGAACAACCGCGTCGGCGCCTCCGACATCGGCTACCTCACCGACGACCACATCAAGGAGACCCTGAAGCACGTCCGGCAGGCCTGGCTCGACGGCCACGAGATCGGCACCCACTTCAACGGACACTTCTGCGGCGGCTCCGGCTCCGTCGGCAACTGGACCCCGGCCCAGTGGCAGAGCGAGATCGACCAGGCGGTGAAGTTCGTCACCGAGTGGAAGACCAACAGCGGCTGGACCGACCTCGACCCCCTGCCCTTCGACTACTCCAAGGAGCTCGTCGGCGGCCGCACCCCCTGCCTCCTCGGCCAGGACAACCTGCTCCCCACCGCCAAGCGCCTGGGCTGGCGCTACGACGCCAGCTCGCCCGGCGGCCGGCAGACGTGGCCGACGAAGCGCCAGGGGATCTGGGACCTCCCCCTCCAGGCCGTGCCCTTCCCCGGGCACTCCTTCGAGGTCCTCTCCATGGACTACAACATGCTCGCCAACCAGTCGAAGAACACGACCAAGGGCATGCCCTCGCGCTATCCGGGCTGGCGCAAGCAGGCGGCCGAGGCGTACCTTTCCGGCTTCACGCGCGCGTACGAGTCGAATCGCGCGCCTTTCTTCGTCGGCAACCACTTCGAGCAGTGGAACGGCGGCATCTACATGGACGCCGTCGAAGAGGCGCTCAAGGGAATGGCCGGAAAGAAGGACGTGCGGCTCGTCTCCTTCAAGCAGTTCGTGGACTGGCTCGACGTCCAGGACCCGAAGATCCTGGAGAAGCTGCGCTCCCTGGAAGTCGGGCAGAAGCCCGCGGGCGGCTGGAACGCATTCCTCAGGCCCACTCCCGCGACCCCTCCTTCCACCCCGACCGCTTAGGCGATCTTGACAAGGGGCTTTACGGGCACGTAGGGGGGTGCCCAAGATCCCCCAAACGCCCATGCGAAACTTTTCACATGAGCCTTAGCCGTGCCCCCCGACGCACCCGGCGCACCCTGATCGCCGTCGGAGTGCTGTCCGCCGCCCTCGCGCTCTCGGCCTGCGGCGGCGAGAACAACGGCAAGTCCGGCGGCGGTGGCAACACCAACTTCGTGACCAACACGGGTGGCATCTCCACCGTCGCCAAGGGCGAGCGCACGGCGCCGAACGAGATCGCCGGCGAGACCCTCGAAGGCAAGCGGCTCGACGTCGCCGACTTCAAGGGCAAGGTCGTCGTCCTCAACGTCTGGGGCTCCTGGTGCGGACCGTGCCGCGCCGAGGCCCCGCACTTCGTGAAGCTCGCCAAGGACCTCCGGGGCCAGGGGGTCGAGTTCGTCGGGCTCAACACCCGCGACTTCAACAAGCAGCAGGCGCTCACCTTCGAAGAGGACTACGGGGTGACCTACCCCAGCCTCTACGACCCCAACGGCAAGCTGATCCTCTTCGGCTTCCCCAAGGGCACGCTCAACCCGCAGGCGATCCCCTCCACCGTCGTCCTCGACAAGGAGGGCAAGATCGCCGCCCGCTCCCTCATGGCGCTCGACGAGAAGAAGCTCCGGTCGATGATCGAGCCCCTCCTCAAGGAGAAGTGAGCCCGTGAACGAGACGGTCACCAGCGGAGCCCTGCTGCTCGCCCTGCCCCTCGCGGTGCTCGGCGGCCTGGTCTCCTTCTTCTCGCCGTGCGTGCTCCCGCTCGTCCCCGGCTACCTCTCGTACGTGACGGGGGTCACCGGCACCGACCTCGCCGAGAGCCGCCGCGGCCGGATGACCGCCGGCGCCGTCCTCTTCGTCCTCGGCTTCACCGCCGTGTTCGTCTCCGGCGGCGCGCTCTTCGGCTACTTCGGGTCGACGCTCCAGGAGTACCGCGAGACGCTCACCACGGTCCTCGGCGTGCTCATGATCCTCATGGGCGTCTTCTTCCTCGGCCTGATGCCCTGGTTCACCCAGCGGGAGTTCCGCTTCCACAAGAAGCCCGTCGCCGGACTGATCGGCGCCCCGCTCCTCGGGGCGCTCTTCGGCATCGGCTGGACCCCGTGCATCGGCCCGACGCTCGCCTCGGTCAACGCCCTCGCCCTGGAGCAGGCCAGTGCCGGCCGCGGGGCGGTGCTCGCCTTCGCGTACTGCCTCGGCCTCGGCGTCCCGTTCGTGCTCGCCGCCGTCGCCTTCCGCAAGGCGCTCGGCGCGTTCGGCTGGGTGAAGAAGCACTATGTGTGGGTCATGCGGATCGGTGGCGGCATGATGATCGTCACCGGTGTCCTGCTCCTGACGGGCGCGTGGGACAGCATGGTGGCCACGATGCAGGGCTGGTCCAGCGGTTTCACGGTGGGGATCTGAGTTCCATGAGCAAGACCGATACGACGGAGCAGCAGGAGAGCCTCGGCGAGGCCGGGGCCCAGCTGTCGACCGCTCCCCGGGAGGACACCGCCGTCGGCGGCCCCACCCTCGGGGTCGTCGGCTGGATCCGCTGGTTCTGGCGGCAGCTGACCTCCATGCGGGTCGCGCTGATCCTCCTCTTCATGCTCTCCCTGGGCGCCGTCCCGGGCTCCCTCATCCCGCAGACCAGCGCGGACGAGCTGAAGGTGCAGACCTTCAAGGAGGCCCACCGGACGCTCACCCCGCTGTACGAGAAGCTCCAGTTCTTCGACGTCTACAGCTCGGTGTGGTTCTCCGCGATCTACATCCTGCTGTTCGTCTCCCTCATCGGCTGCATCCTGCCGCGCAGCTGGCAGTTCGTCGGCCAGCTCCGCAGCCGCCCGCCGGGCGCCCCCCGGCGCCTCGACAGGCTCCCCGCGTACACCGCCTGGCGCACCGAGGCGGAGCCCGAGCAGGTCCGCGAGGCCGCGCTCGCCGTCCTCGAGGGGCGCCGCTTCCGCGCCCACACGGCAGGGAACGCGGTCGCCGCCGAGAAGGGCTACCTCCGCGAGGCCGGGAACCTGGCCTTCCACGTCGCGCTGATCGTGATGCTCGTCGCCTTCGCCTGGGGCCAGCTCTTCAAGTCCGAGGGCGGCAAGCTGATCGTCGAGGGCGACGGCTTCTCCAACACGCTCACCCAGTACGACGACTTCAAGTCCGGCTCCCAGTTCGGCACCGACGAGCTGGAGCCCTTCAGTTTCAAGCTGGAGTCCTTCACCGGCACGTACGAGAAGAACGGCCCCCAGCGCGGCACCCCGCGCACCTTCGAGGCGGCCGTCACCTACTCGCGGGGCGGCGCCGACGAGAAGGCGGTCATCCGGGTCAACGAGCCGCTGAAGGTCGGCGACTCCAAGGTCTACCTGATCGCCCACGGCTACGCGCCCGTCGTCACCGTCAGGGACGGCCGCGGCAAGACCGTCTTCCACGGCGCCGTGCCGCTGCTGCCGATCGACAACAACATCACGTCGACCGGCGCGATCAAGGTCATGGACGGCTACCGCGACAAGAACGGCAAGAAGGAGCAGCTGGGCTTCCAGGCCTTCTTCGTGCCGACCTTCGCGGGCGCCGGCAAGGGCACGATGTTCTCGCAGTTCCCGGCGCTCGACTTCCCGGTCATGGCGCTCACCGGCTTCCACGGCGACCTGCGCGTGAACTCCGGTCTGCCGCAGAACGTGTACCAGCTCGACAAGTCCAAGATGACCCAGTTCACGGACAAGTCCGGCAACAAGCTCGCGCAGCGCATGCTGCCCGGCGAGACCATGACGCTGCCCGACGGCGCCGGCTCGATCACCTTCGAGAAGGACGTCAAGGAGTGGGCGAGCTTCCAGATCTCGCAGCAGCCCGGCAACGGGCTCGCCCTCGCGGGCGCGATCGCCGCGATCGCCGGCCTGTCCGGTTCGCTCTTCATCCAGCGGCGCCGGGTCTGGGTCCGGGCCGTGCGCGGTGAGGACGGCGTGACCGTCGTCGAGATGGCCGGGCTCGGCCGGAGCCAGTCCGCCAAGCTGCCGGAGGAGCTGGGCGACCTCGCCCTCGCGCTCACGGCGCAGGCCCCGCCGACGGCCTCAGTACCGGAACCCGCGGAAGAACCCGCAGAAGACCCTGCCCCTTCTGGAGAGGCCGACAAGTGATCCTCGCCGCCACGACGACCAACGAGAGCCTGGCGCGGATGAGCGACCTGCTCATCTACTCCTCGATGGCCGTCTACACCCTGGCCTTCTTCGCCCACATCGCCGAGTGGGTGTTCGGAAGCCGCAGCAAGGTCGGCCGCACCGCCGCCGCCCTCACGCAGCAGGCCCCGGGCGCCCCGGCCGCCGCCGTGACCGTGCGGGTCAAGCAGGCCGGAGGCACCGCCGTCCTCGACAAGCCGAAGGTCGTCACGCGCTCCGCGTCCGGCACCCGTGACGTGCCGGACGGTCCCGGTGCGGCCGGCGGCACGGTCAAGGGCGACCTCTACGGCCGCATCGCCGTCTCGCTCACCGTCCTCGCCTTCGCGGTCGAGGCGGCGGGCGTGGTCAGCCGGGCGCTGTCCGTGCAGCGGGCCCCGTGGGGCAACATGTACGAATTCTCCACCACCTTCTCGACGGTGGCGGTCGGCGCGTACCTCGGCTTCCTCCTCGCGAAGAAGAACGTCCGCTGGATCGGCCTTCCCCTGGTCACCACCGTCCTGCTCGACCTGGGCATGGCCGTCACCTGGCTGAAGACCCCCAGCGACCAGCTGGTCCCGGCGCTCGACTCGTACTGGCTGTGGATCCACGTCTCCACCGCGATCTTCTGCGGCGCCGTCTTCTACATCGGTGCGGTCGGGACCCTGCTCTACCTCTTCCGCGACTCGTACGAGAACAAGCTCGCGACCGGCGGCAACCCGGGCTCCTTCGCCCGCTCGGTCCTGGAGCGGCTGCCCTCCGCGGCCTCGCTCGACAAGTTCTCGTACCGGGTCAACGCGGCCGTCTTCCCGCTGTGGACCTTCACGATCATCGCCGGCGCGATCTGGGCCGGTGACGCGTGGGGCCGCTACTGGGGCTGGGACGCCAAGGAGGTCTGGTCCTTCATCACCTGGGTCGGTTACGCGGCGTACCTGCACGCCCGCGCGACGGCCGGCTGGAAGGGGCGGAAGGCCGCGTACATCGCGCTCATCGCCTTCGGCTGCTTCCTCTTCAACTACTACGGCGTCAACATCTTCGTGAGCAGCAAGCACTCCTACGCAGGCGTCTGAGCTGGCACGGGACCTGTCCCGGGGTGACGCTGGAGGTATGAGCGAGATCTCCCGGGGCAGGAGCGAGACCCACGACGGCGACCGGCATCTGCTGCACTTCGTCGTGGACCTCCCGCAGCCGATGCCGGCGGTCTGGGCGGCCGTGGCCTCGCCCGAGGGCCTGCCGGCCTGGCTCTGCGAGGCGGACCCGCTGGAACCGCGGCTCGGCGGGCGGGTCACCCTCCGCTGGCTCAACAGCGACACCGAGGTCTCGGGGCGGGTGACCGCCTGGGACCCCGACTACGTGGCCGAGTACACGGTCGGCCCGACGCACGGCCGGATCCGGTTCCATCTGGAACCGGGCCCCGGGGGCGGCGGGTCGACCGTGCTGCGTTTCACCAACGAGGTGCGGGGGTCCGCCGAGTACCGGCTGGACTGCCTGGCGGGGTGGCACGACCACTTCGAGCGGCTCGCGGCGGCGCTGGACGGCCACCCCACGGACTGGCGGGACTGGTCACCGGAGCGGTGGCGGCACCTGCGGGAGCTGTACGAGCGCGACGCCGCCCCCTGGCCCAAGTGGGTGCCGTAGGGCGGCGCGGCCGCTCACCCCCTCTTCGGAGGCAGGCACGTCTCCGTCGGGGGCCGGCCCTCCGGCCAGGCCGTCTGGACGAAGCGCTGGGTGCCGTCCTGGGCCAGTTCCACGATCGGGACCGCCTTGTTGTACGGGTTGCCGTAGTTGTCCAGGCAGATCCAGCCGCTCGCGCCCTCCACCCGCAGGGAGCCCTTGACCTGGGGCCACTGGGTCCCCACGTCCTCCTTCGCCGGGTAGAGCGCGCCTTCCGGGGTGGCCTGGCGGATCGCGTGGACCGCCGTCGCCATCGCGTCGTACGCGATGATCGTCTGGCCGTCCGCGAGCGCCACCGGCTTCTTCGCGGCGCGGGCGACGTCCGTCAGGAACGTCGAGTACGCCACCACCGAACCGCCCGTCGCCGGAATCCGCCGCCCCGGCCCCGGCTTCCAGGCGTCCGGATGGGCGAGCGAGGCGTACCGCACGGTCAGCTTCGCCTTCAGCGCCTTGCGGTCGAGCTTCTTGTCCGCGCCCAGGTAGGAGCCCTCGTCGCCGGTGAGGACGGTGAAGGCGCGGTCGGTGCAGCCGCGCGAGCCGAGCGCGTTGATGAACTGCCGGAGCTGGGTGTGGCGGCCCGCGAAGAAGACGGTCTCGGCGCGGGTGTCGCAGATCAGATGGGTGATCTGGCGGAAGGTGTTGGCGGTGGTGCCCTCCTCGGTGGCGTCGGCGGGCGAGGTGAAGAGCCCCGGTTCGTGCGGGGCGCCCTTGAGGTTGGCGGCGAAGGCGGCCTTCAGGGTGTCGGTGTAGTGGTCGCCGGTCCGGGTGTCCTGGACGAGGAAGGCCTTGGTGGCGTCCACCCGGCCGAAGTGCGAGAGGGCCTTGGCCTCGTCGGTGTTGGTGGGGGAGACGCGGGCGAGCCCCGGGTAGCGGTTGTGGCCGGCCCCGGGACCGTTGGCGATGTCGTCGGCGGTGATGGTGGTGCCGACGACGGCTATCCCGGCGGCGGTGAGGGCGGCCACCGACTCCCGTACCTCGGTGGAGGAGGTGGCGACGCCGGAGACGGCCCGCAGCCGGTCGGGGTCGCCCGTCATGGAGACGAGCCGGTCGACGGTCTCGCGCCAGTGGGCGTTGCCCTTGCCGGTGTTGGCGAGGACCAGACGGATCTTCGGGGTCTCGCTGTTGGACTCGTGGTTGGCCCGGTACTGGTAGGCGTACGCGCCCTGGACCTCGTGCAGGACCTTCTCCCGCATGCCGCTGTCGGTGGAGGTCAGCGGCAGGAGCACGGCGACGGTCGCGTACTCGCCGGCCTTCAGCGTGGCGTTCTCGCGCCCGATGGCGCCGGCGACCTCGTCGAGGTCCGGCATGCCGAAGGCGTGGCCGTCGCCGTTGACGCCGACGCACTCGTCGCTGCCGGCGGGGCGCGCCACGCCGGGGGCGCAGGAACGGTCCTCCGGGGTGGTCAGCCGTGAGACGCCGTAGCCGCCGAGACCGAGGACGACGGCGGCGGTGACGAGCGAGGCGACGAGCTTCTGGCGGGGGGTGCGGACGCGCCGGCGCAGCCGGAGGGCCAGTCGGTCGGGCATGGCGTCAGACTCCGTTCTCACGGCCCGGCGGCAGCGACGGCTCCCGCCAGGCACGGATGTCGCGCGGCCAGTGGCTCGCCGCGTCCCAGAGTGAACCGCTGCCCGTCAGATGGCGGCCGGAGAGCCGGCGCAGCTCGTGCGCGAGCCGGTCGGCGACCTCGTCGTCGGGCAGGGCGAGCGGATCGGTGAGCAGCCACACGGCGTGCAGCAGCCGCCTCACGGACAGGTGGAGTTCGGTGGTGTCGGGGTCGAGACCGGTGGGGAGGGCGCCGGGCGGCTCCTGGCCGAGGGCGACCGCCCGGCGCGGGTCGGGGCCCGGCCGGTTCCGCTCGCGCGGGTACGGGGCGGCGGCGATGAACCGGAGCCGGCCGAGCCAGCCGAGGACGTCCTGCCCGGGGAAGGTCTCCCGCAGGTGCGTGACGGCCTCCTCGGCGCGGCCGAGGGCGAGCCCGTGGTGGAGGCGGTACGGCCCGGGGCCCGGGCCGTAGTGCCGGTACAGCGTCTCGTGGACGGCGTGCCAGGCGGCGTACCGCGGATGGTCGTCGTCCTCGAAGCGCAGCCGGTACAGGAGCAGGGCGCGCAGCAGCGGATCGGCGACGAAGTGGCCGGGTCCCTCGCCCCAGTCCTCGGCGCGCAGCTGGTCGCGGACCCGCAGCGCCACGTCCCCGTCCAGGGACTCCGCCTGGAGCCGGGCGTGGGCGAGCATCCGGGCGGACTCCTCGTCGTGGGTCGCGGCCAGCACGGCGTACGGCCCCGGCCTGCGCACCGGCAGGAGCTCGGCGAGGAGCGCGGGGGCGACGGGCACCGGCGGGGCGTCCTCGCGCAGCTCCACCGTCAGGTCGAGCAGCCGCCCCGGGGTGAGACCGGCCCGCAGCTCCGCGGGGGCCTCGCCTGCGGCCCGGCCGAGGAGGGTCACGCCGAGGGGGCGGCCGCCGGTCAGCCGGTGGACGGCGCGGGCGAGCTCGGCGGGGGTGCGGCCCGCCGGGTCGTGGCGGTCGAAGGCGGACCGGGTCTGGGCGGGGGAGAGCGGGGTCAGCTCGACGGCGAGGATGCCCGAGCCGACGCTGGTCCCGCGCGGGCAGGGCGCCCGGTGCGCGGTCTCCGGCAGCCTGGTGCGGGTGGCCTGCCGCAGGCCCTCGTGCTCGCGGACCCGGGAGGTGGCGAGGACGACGACCCGGTCGCGGCGGCCCTCGGCGGCGCGGGCGCGCAGGATCGGTTCGACGAGCTGCCGGCCGAGCGGCTCGTGGGCGTTGTCGAGGAGGAGCAGGGGCCTGCCGATGCGGGCGCCGCGCTGGAGCCCGGTGTAGGCGTGGCGCAGGTCCTCGATGAGGGCGCCGACGAGGAAGGCCTCGGCCTCGCCGCGGCGCCGGCCGCCCTGCTCGAAGTCGATCGCGAGCTGCTGGAGGCCGGCCTTGGCGCGCCCGCCGGCGTTGCGGTAGGTGCCGTACCAGCTCTCGGAGGTGCGCTGGAGGCGGCCGAAGACCTCCTCCAGGACGGTCTCCACGGTCGCCTCGGCGAGCAGCCCGGCGAGCGGGGCGGAGGCCTCGGCGAAGGTGGCGGCGAGCTTGGCGAGGACCTTGCCGACCCAGTTGGCGGCGGCGCCCCTGGTCGCGTCGACGGTCGCGAGGAGCGGCCCGAGGCGCTGGAGGTCGCGCCGGGCCCGCTCGTCGTCCTCCTGGGACCAGGCGAGCGAGGCGACCGCGACCAGGCCGAGCGAGAGCCGGGGGAAGCGCACGGGCCGGGCGCCCGGCACCTTCGGCGACAGCTGCACGGCCAGCTCGGCGAGGGCGCCGGTGACCGGGGTCCAGCCGGGGCCGTGGTCGGCGGGCGGTTCGATGCGGGCGCAGTCGAGGAGGGCGAGCGGGGTGTGGCCCTTGTAGCGGTTGCGGACCTCCTTGAGCAGGGCGGTCTTCCCCATGCCGCGCCCGCCGGTGAAGACCGTCACGGGCGGGTCGTCCCCGTGCTCGTACGCGACGCGCGCGGTCCCCTGCCGGGCGAGCCCGACGAGGCGGGCGACGAGCCCGCCCTCGTCCAGGGCCGCCTCGCGGCCGTACAGCTCTCTGTCCACGCCCCCGCCACCCCCGTCACAGTCAACTCAAGGATATCGACGGCGTGTTGGGAAAGCGGTCGGCTTTTCGACTCTGTTGTGGAGGTGTTTGCGGTCCGTGTCGGTCCGTTTCCACGGGGGTCAGTCCGTCGCGATGGCGTCGAGCTGGGCCCGCAGGTAGCCGTGCGATTCGATGCCGTGGATGGTGGTGCCGGGCGTGCACTCGTAGAAGTACACCAGCGACATCAGCTCCTCGGCGGGCGCGTCGGCCGGCGGCGGCAGCACCCGGTGGCGCCCCGACCTCCACCGGCCCCCGGTCCAACCGGCCATCAGATCCCCGATGTTGACGGTGAACGCGTCCGGATCGTACGGGGCGTCCTGCCAGCCGCCGGCGTCGGTGAACACCTGGAGCCCGCCCTTGCCCGCCTCCCGGTCCAGGACGGTGACCGTGCCGAAGTCCGTGTGCGGGCCGATGCGGAACTGCCCCGGCTCCGGCTCGCCGGTCCGCTCCCGCCCCGGATACCAGTTGACGTTGAAGCCGAACGTCGGGTGCCCGGTGTGCCGGGTGAAGAAGTCCCGCTCCTCGCCGAGCGCCACGCCGAGCAGGTCGAGGACCCGGTCCGACAGCTCCTTCATCCGCGCCAGGTACGTCTCCACCAGCGGCTTCAGCTCGGGCACTTCGCCCGGCCAGGTGTTCGGCAGGAACCACTCGGCGTCCACCGCCGGGTCCCCGGTCGGCTCCTCCGCCGCGAAGGAGAGCGACTCCTTCAGATCGGGCGGGGTCGCCGTGCCCTCCGCGTACCCGTTGGCCTCCGCGCCCGGACCGAGCCACCCGCGCCCGCCGACCCGCACCGCGTACGGCTCCTTGACGGCCTGCGGGAGGTGGAAGAAGGCGCGGGCCGTCTCGCGGATGGCGGCCCGCAGACCGGGGTCCACCCCGTGCCCGGTGACCAGCAGGAACCCGGCCTCGCGCAGGGCGCGGTCGACGGCGGGCAGCTGCGGTGCGGGGTCGCGCCGCAGGTCGACGGTGGGAAGACTCGCCTCACTCATCCCCGATGTCCTCGCTCCACAGGGCGGGGCGGGCGGCGATGAATTCCCGCATCAGACCGGCGCATTCGGCGTCATCGAGCACGACGACCTCGACGCCGTGCTCCGCGAGCCAGTCGTGCCCGCCGCGGAAGGTCTCCGCCTCCCCGACGACCACCCGCGAGATCCCGAACTGCCGCACGAGCCCGGAGCAGTACCAGCACGGCGAGAGCGTCGTCACCATCGTCGTCCCCCGGTACGAGCGCTGCCGCCCGGCGGCCCGGAAGGCGTCGGTCTCGGCATGCGCCGAGGGGTCCCCGTCCTGCACGCGCCGATTGTGTCCCCGCCCGAGCAGCGCCCCGTCGGCGCCGTACAGGGCGGCCCCGATGGGGATCCCGCCCTCGGCGAGCCCGGCGCGCGCTTCGTCCAGGGCGGTGGCCAGCCACCCGCGTGCCTGTTCCTGATCCATGGGAGGAGGCTTCCCCGACGGGGCGCCGGTGTCACGCGCCGGAAGGCTGGTCCTCCGTCGGGGGCTCCGGCGTCGCGTTCCGGAGCGCTACGTCACGGGCAGTCGGTAGCGCATCCGGTAACGGTGCGCCGCCTTCGTCATCAGCGTCACCTCGATCGGGCGCCGGTCGTCGGAGTAGACCACCCGGAAGGCGACCAGGACGGGCATGTCCTTCGGAAGCTCCAGCGCCACGACCTCCTCCTCCGTCGGGATCTCGGACGACAGCTCGTCCACGAACTCACGCGGGGGAAACCCCATCGAGTCGAGCAGTGCCGGGGTGCCGCCTCGAATGCGCTTCTTCTCCAGCACGGCCGTACCCTCGACCAGGCTCAGCGGGTAGTACGACCGGGTGAGCTCCGTCGGCTCCTCGTCCAGGAACAGGATCTGCTTGCGCAGCACGGCCTGCACGCCGTCCTCCAGGCACAGGGCCTCGGCCACTTCCTTCGGCGGGACGACGACCTCGACGTCGAGGAGCTGGGACCTGCCGACCTGCTGCCGCTTCGCGGCCTCGGTCATCCACGGGTGGGCCTCACCCGGTCCGGCCGGCGTCATGTAGGCGATCGGTTCGACGGACTGCTGGGCGTGCTGTCGCACGTATACGCCCTTGCCCGGCAGCCCTTCGAGGAGTCCCTCGGCCTTCAGCATCTGGAGGGCCTTCTGGACGGTCGTGTTCGCCACGCCGCCGTGCTGCTCCATCAGCTCGGCCGTCGATCCCAGCTTGGTCCCCGGAGGAAGGTCTCCGCGGGTGATCTGCCGCCGGAGCTCCGCCGCGATCTTCTGGTGCGGCGATCTCGGGTCCTTGAACTCCTTCGCCATCACACGCCCTGCTTCCCGAGCCGGTACGTGAGGTGCCTGCCGGTCGGCATGGTCATCAGGGATGCCTCCATCGGTGTTCCGTCGGCGGTCCGCGTCAGGCGGAGCAGGTGGAGGACGGCACTGCCTTCGGGCAGCCCCAGGTGCTTCCGTTCCTCCGCGGTCGCGAGGGCGGCACTCACGTCTTCGACGACCTCGGCGCCGGAGTACCCGAGTTCCTTGAGCAGGGTGACGGCGCCACCGGGCACCTTGCGCGGTTCCGCCAGGGGCGTGCCTCCGGCGATGGCCACGGGGTAGTAGGAGTCGGCCAGTTCCACGGGCCGGTCGTCGAGCAGGATCAGCCTGCGCCTGACGACCACGCGCTCGGCGGACGGCAACCCCAGTGCGGTGCGGACGATGTCGGGAGCGTCCACTTCGCCTGCGTGGAGAAGTCGTTGGCCGCCACGGCGGCCATGGCGAGCGGCCTCGTCGGTCCACGCGTCGCTCTGGCCGGGCTCGCGCGGGGCCAGGTACGGCGCGGTCTCGCTGATCCACGCATCGCCCGACATGTTCCTACCTCCAGCTCGCTGTTGTCAGCGACCCTACTTCGTTGCTCCTTCCGGACCGGGTCTCACCTTAAGTGCTCGCCGCTTATGGTTGTTTGCGCTTAAGGTGAGGACTCATGGAAGCCATGGACGCTGACGAATCGCAGCGCGGTGTTCCCGTACCGCCCTCGGGCCTGAGCCCGGCTCTCCACGCTCGGGCCGAAGCCGGACGGCAGAGGTTTCTCGACCGGTGGTTCGACGGCTCCTACGAGGAGCCCGAACAGTGAACCCGGTGGCCATGACACCCCTTCACAAGGGAGCTGACGACATGCGGAACCCTTTCCTGCGGGCCTTGAGCCGGGCACGGATCCCGGTCCTCCTCCGGCCGCCGATGCCGGCTCTGCCGCCCGCCCGGGCCGCACGATGAGCCGCTGCGGGGCGCGGCGCTCCGTGTTCGCCGTCCCGGAGGTCGTACGGCCGGTGTGGGGAGGCTCGGTCTGCGTGCTGGCCATCGGCCACGACGGCCCGCACCGCGACCGCGCGGGCGACGGCTGGTGGGTGACGCCGGAGATCGCGGACGCGGTGACCGTGTCCCTGCTGACCCGCACGCTCACGGCCGAGCCCGAGCCGGAGTTCCGCTCGCCGCGCTGTGTCGTCGGCCGCCACGACCGCTGCCGGGACCACATCCCCCGCGACAGCGGCGTACCGGGGGTGCGTCATCTGGTGTGCGGGTGCCCCTGTCATGGGGTGCCCGCCGCCCTGCTCGCGGGGAAGCCCTGACGCCCGACGGACGCCGCGACGTCCTGCTGCGGCGCCACCCCCGGGCCCCACGTGATCACGTCCGGCCGCATCGGGCTGCCGCCGATCGGCTGAGGCCCGGGGCCGCACCGGCCGGGTCGGGGAGGGCGGGGGGGCGGGAGGGCCTAGCTTGCGGAGTGCTCTGTCGTTCCACCGAGAGGTTTCCGCCATGCGTTCCCTGCTGACCGCCCTCGCCGTCGGGGCCGTCGTCCTCGGCACCGCCGGCGTCGCGAGTGCCGACGTGAACGTCGAGATCGAGCCGGAGGGTTCGCACACCGTCGTCTTCGGCGACTGGCTCCAGTTCGCGCACGACGACGTGTTCAACGCCGGCCACGACAACACCGTCGGCTCCGACAACTGACGTCTCGCGTCGGGTCTCCCGCCCGGGGAGACGGCTTCCCCGGGCGGCCGGACCTCACACGACGGCGCCGGCCTCCTCCTCGTACGGGAACAGGGCGAGCGGGGCCTCGCCCTGGAAGAAGGTCTTGGCGCGGATCATCGCCTGTTCGTCGGCGCGGATCCGGCCCGGCCGGGAGGCGGTGCCCGTCAGGACCCCGCCGAAGCGCATCCCCAGGTAGGCCGCCGAGTGGTTCAGGCCGGTGACCAGGCCGTCCGCGACTTCGTGCTCGTCGTGCGCCATGGCCGTCACCCCCCACAGCGTGCCGCCCGCCATGCGCTCCTTGAAGTCCGAGCCGGGCACGTTCAGCCAGCCCGACCAGTAGTCCAGGTAGCGCTTGGCCTGCGCGGAGAGGCTGTACCAGTACAGGGGCGAGACGATCACGACGTCCGTGGCGTCGACCGTCGCCCGCCGCAGCAGCTCCTCGGTCTCCTCGGCCCGCCGGCCGGCGTCCTCGTGCCGTCCGTCCTGGAAGTCGGGCAGGACCAGCTCGTTCAGGTCCACCCAGCGCTGCGGGACGTCGGCGGGCAGGTGCGCGGCGGCGGCGCGGGCCAGGATCTCGGAGTTGCCGTCGGCGCGGGAGCTGCCGAGGACGAAGAGGAACGCGCGGTCCGGGCCGTGCGCGGCGTCGAGGGTCATGTCTGTCTGCTCCGGTCTCGTGGGGTAGTCGTTGCCAACCCCGCCCCTCCCGGCGGTATTCCGGACGGCGACCGGTCCCATCGGCTCCGCCGATCGCCCCCATCGGGAGGACCGTCCACTGGCCCGTGGACCGCCTCCGGCTCCGTTCGTAGCGTCGTTCTCATGAGGAACGAGACCAGGGGAACCCTTGAACTGACCCTCGCCATGGTGCTCTCCGGCACCCTCGGCGTCTTCGTCGTCGAGTCCGGCGCCTCGCCCTTCGAGGTGGTGTTCTTCCGGTGCCTCTCCGGGATCCGCTCCCGCGGCCTCGCGAGTCGTCCTAGACGTGCCTGTCGGCACGGTCGGGCGGTTGGTTTGCGCACCATGGATTGGTTCACGCGTTCGATCTACCGCTCGATCCGCTTATCGTGCACAGAACTCGCGTCCGAGCCCCATGGCGGTGAGTAGCGTTCACTCGATGAAGCTGGTGGTGCGGGTCCAGCTGCTGCCGACGCCTGCACGACGCTGAAGGCAAATCTGAAGGCCGGAAACTTCGGCAAGCGTGGCTCGAAGCAGTATCGCAAGGCCACCAGTAAGCCGGTCGCGTTCCGGCCGGATGCGGCGCAGCCGTTCGATGACTGCTGCTTGTCGTGGCGGCTGTACGAAGTCTGCCAAGCAGCGGGCGAAGCGGCGTGCGGGCAAGGAAGCACGCCGGGCCCGGGACATCAATCACAGGATCAGTAAGTGCATCGTGGCTGAGGCTCAACGCACCGGTCACGGGATCGCCCTGGAGGCCCTCACGGGCATCCGCGACCGGGTACGCCTACGCAAGCCCCAACGCGCCATGCTGCACACCTGGTCCTTGCCGCAAACCCGGGACTACGGCCCTGGGTGGTCGACCTGGGTTTTCCCCACGACCTAGCCGAGGACGTCGGCCACCCTCTCGAAGGTGGCCAGGAGCCGCAGCTCCATCAGCCCTCGGTCCCCGTGTCCTCGCCGGACGTGCCCTGCTCGCGCCTCTTCAGCTCCTCCTCGCGGCGGCGCAGGTCCGCCTCCCAGTCCTTGAGGAGGGACTCGTCCTTCTTGTTCTCCTCGCGGAGGGACTTGAGGAACTCGGGGTTGTCGTCCGGGGCGACCCACTCGTGACGGTGATTGCGGTGCCACTCGGAGGGCGTACGGCCGCCGGCGGGGGCGTGCCGCATCTTGCCGACGGCGAGCCAGCCCACGGACCCGACGAACGGGAAGAGGAGGATCACGATCACCCAGACCACCTTCGGCAGGTGCCTGACCTCGTCCTCGGGGGTGTTCAGGCAGTCGATGAAGGCGTAGATCAGAAGCGCCAGCGGCAGGATGAACATCAACGCCCTGAGCATGTGGTGCGGCCCCCTGGAAGCGGTGGCGGGGGCGCGTCTCGGCGGCCCCGGTGACGAGCCAAGCCTAGCCCGTGACCGATACTTGCCCCTATGGCTTACGACGATCTCCGCTCGCTGCTCAGGGCCCTGGAGCGCGAAGGCGACCTCAAGCGCATCAAGGCCGAAGTCGATCCGTACCTGGAGGTCGGGGAGATCGTCGACCGGGTGAACAAGGCGGGAGGGCCGGCGCTCCTCTTCGAGAACGTCAAGGGCTCCGCCATGCCGCTCGCGATGAACGTCTTCGGGACGGACCGCCGGCTGCTCAAGGCGCTCGGCCTGAAGTCGTACGGCGAGATCAGCGAGAAGATCGGCGGTCTCCTCAAGCCGGAGCTGCCGCACGGCTTCGTCGGGGTGCGCGAGGCCTTCGGGAAGCTGGGCTCGATGGTCCACGTGCCGCCGAAGAAGGTGAAGAGCGGGGACGCCCCCGTGCAGGAGGTCGTGCTCACCGGGGACGACGTCGACCTGGACAAGCTGCCGGCGCTGTTCACCTGGCCGAAGGACGGCGGCTCCTTCTTCAACCTGGGACTCACCCACACCAAGCACCCCGAGACCGGCGTGCGGAACCTGGGGCTCTACCGGCTCCAGCGGCACGACAAGCGCACCATCGGCATGCACTGGCAGATCCACAAGGACAGCCGCAACCACTACGCGGTGGCCGCCGCGAAGGGCGAGCGGCTGCCGGTCGCCATCGCCTTCGGCTGCCCGCCGGCCGTCACGTACGCCTCGACGGCGCCGCTGCCCGGCGACATCGACGAGTACCTCTTCGCCGGCTTCGTGCAGGGCAAGCGGATCGAGATGGTCGACTGCAAGACCGTCCCGCTGCAGGTCCCGGCGCAGGCCGAGGTCGTGATCGAGGGCTGGCTGGAGCCGGGCGAGATGCTGCCGGAGGGCCCCTTCGGCGACCACACCGGCTTCTACACCCCGCAGGAGCCGTTCCCCGCGCTGAAGATCGACTGCGTCACGATGCGCAAGCGCCCGCTGCTCCAGTCGATCGTCGTCGGCCGGCCGCCGACCGAGGACGGGCCGCTCGGCCGGGCCACGGAGCGGTTCTTCCTGCCGCTCCTCAAGATCATCGTGCCGGACATCGTCGACTACCACCTGCCGGAGTCGGGCGGCTTCCACAACTGCGCGATCGTCTCGATCGACAAGAAGTACCCGAAGCACGCGCAGAAGGTCATGCACGCCATCTGGGGCGCGCACATGATGTCGCTGACCAAGCTGATCATCGTGGTCGACAAGGACTGTGACGTCCACGACCTGCACGAGGTGTCCTGGCGGGCCCTCGGCAACACCGACTACTCCCGCGACCTGACCGTGGTCGAGGGTCCCGTCGACCACCTGGACCACGCCTCCTACCAGCAGTTCTGGGGCGGCAAGGCCGGCATCGACGCGACGAAGAAGCTGCCCGAGGAGGGCTACACCCGGGACGGCGGCTGGCCGGACATGGTGGAGTCGGACCCGGCGACGGCGGCCCTGGTGGACCGCCGCTGGAAGGAGTACGGGCTGTGACCACGGCGGCCGTGCCCGGCGCCCGGCCGGGGCGCACGAAGGCGTTCCTGCGGCTCGTGATGATCGAGCACTCGGTCTTCGCGCTGCCCTTCGCGTACATCGCCTCGCTCACCGCGATGTACCGGCTGGACCGGAACATCCACTGGTGGACGCTCTTCCTCGTCACCGTCTGCATGGTGGGCCTGCGGACCTTCGCCATGGCCTGCAACCGGATCATCGACCGCGAGATCGACGCGCGCAATCCGCGGACGGCCGGGCGGGAGCTGGTGACCGGCGCGGTGTCCGTGCGCTCGGCGTGGACCGGCGCGGGGGTCGCCGTCGTCGTCTTCCTCGGCGCCGCCGCCCTGCTGAACCCGCTCTGTCTGGCGCTCGCGCCGCTGGCCGTCATCCCGATGGTCGTCTATCCGTACGGCAAGCGGTTCACGAACTTCCCGCACGCCATCCTGGGCCTCGCCCAGTCCATCGGCCCGATCGGCGCGTGGCTCGCGGTGACCGGCGAGTGGTCCTGGGAAGCGGTCGTCCTGGGCCTCGCGGTGGGCGTCTGGATCGGCGGCTTCGACCTGATCTTCGCCTGCCAGGACGTGCAGGCGGACCGGGCGCACGGCGTGATGTCGGTGCCGGCCCGCTTCGGCATCCCGGCGGCGCTGTGGGGCGCCCGCGCCTCGGCGGTCGTGACGACGGGTCTCCTCGTCTGGTACGCCCTGGTGACGGACGCGGGCCTCTTCTTCTGGATCGGCCTGGTGATCGTGCTCGTCGCCTTCGGCTACGAGCACACGATCGTGAAGCCGCACGACCTGTCCCGGCTGAACAGGGCCTTCTTCACGACGAACGGCTTCATCGGCATCAGCCTGTTCGTGTGCGCCCTTCTCGACCTGCTGGTCCGCGGGCTCACCCCGTAGGCCCCGGCGCGACGACGGATAGGCTCGACGGCATGAACGACGGCAAGCGCACCCCTTGGATCGTGGGGGTCTCCGGGGCGTCGGGCACGCCGTACGCCGCCGCCGTGCTGAGGGGGCTGCTCGAGGCGGGGGAGAGCGTCGACCTCGTCGTGTCGCGGGCCTCGCGGCTGACGCTGCTCGACGAGACGGGGATCGCCTTCCGGGACGCGCACTGGCGCGAGGACCTGGCGGCGTGGCTGGCGCGGGGCGCCGACGGGAAGCCGGACACCTTCGACGTGTCGGGCGGGCTGGACGACGTGCGGTACTGGGCGGCCGGGGACCTGGCCGCGGGGCCGTCCTCCGGTTCGTATCCGGCGAAGGGGATGCTGGTGGTGCCGGCCTCGACCGCCTCGGTGGCGGGAGTGGCGCTCGGGCTCTCGAAGGACCTGCTGCAGCGGGTCGCGAGCGTGACGCTGAAGGAGCGGCGCCCGCTGGTGGTCGCGGTGCGGGAGACCCCGCTGAACGGACAGACGCTCAAGCACATGGTGGCGCTGGACGAGGCGGGCGCCGTGGTGCTGCCCGCCTCTCCGGCGTTCTACGCGGGGGCGACGCACATCCAGGACCTGGTGGACTTCGTCGCCGGGCGGGTGCTCGACGCGGCAGGGGTGCCGCACCGGCTGTACCGCCGTTGGGAGGGAGAGCTCGGTGGAGCTTCCCGTACGGATTAGCGCTTCTTGGCGGCCTTCTTGCCGGCGCGCTTCGAGGCGGCGGACGTCTGGTGGGCACGCGAGCGGCTGGCCAGCTCCTGCAGCTCACGCATGCGGGCGTAGGCCATCTCGATCGTGTACACGGTGATCACCACTCCTGAAAGATCGTCTTTGATCCACTGAAAGATTCACAGGGTGTCGCCCCTGTGTGCCTTAGATTCTATACCTATACTCGCGGTATCGCTGGACAATGGAAGGTTCCTCTTTATGGACGCCGTGGACAGGCAGCTCATCCAGGCCCTGCGCGAGAACGGCCGCGCCTCCTACGCCGAGCTCGGCCGGCTCGTCGGGCTCTCCGGCCCCTCCGTCACCGACCGCATCAACCGGCTGGAGGCCGCCGGGGTCATCACCGGCTACCGCGCCACCGTGAACGCCGCCTCCCTCGGCCTCGGCGTCACCGCCCTCATCGGCATCTCCCTCTCCGACGCCGCCGACCACGAGGACGTGGCCCGCCGGCTGAAGGACCTCGCCGAGATCGAGGACTGCTGGTTCATCGCCGGCGACGACTCCTTCATGCTCAAGGTGCGCGCGAACGACGTCGACGGCCTGGAGAAGACGATCCGCCGGCTCTCCGGCACCAAGGGCGTCTCCCGCACCCGTACGACGATCGTGCTCTCCACCAAGTGGGAGAACCGGGTCGGGGAGCTGCCCGAGGAGGGCTGAGAGTACGGTGGTCAAGCCTGAATTCGGAGATAAAGGGAGGCGGCCGTACATGGACGCGGGACTCAAGCGCGAACTTGAGCAGAAGGTCCGGGACGGTGAGCGGCTGAGCCGTGAGGACGGCATCGCCCTGTACGAGTCCGACGACCTCGCCTGGCTCGGCGGTCTGGCCCACGAGGTCCGGACCCGCAAGAACGGTGACGTGGTCCACTTCAATGTCAACCGGCATCTGAACATGACCAACGTCTGCACCGCCTCCTGCGCCTACTGCTCCTTCCAGCGCAAGCCGGGCGAGAAGGACGCGTACACCATGCGCATCGAGGAGGCCGTGCGCCTCGCGAAGGCGATGGAGAACGAGAACCTCACCGAGCTCCACATCGTCAACGGGCTCCACCCCAACCTGCCCTGGCGCTACTACCCGCGCTCCCTCTCCGAGCTCAAGAAGGCCCTGCCGAACGTCTCCCTCAAGGCGTTCACCGCGACCGAGATCCACCACTTCGAGACGATCTCCGGGCTCTCCGCCTCCGAGATCCTCGACGAGCTGATCGAGGCCGGCCTGGAGTCCCTGACCGGCGGCGGCGCCGAGATCTTCGACTGGGAGGTCCGGCAGCACATCGTGGACCACCGCACCCACTGGGAGGACTGGTCCCGGATCCACCGGCTCGCGCACGAGAAGGGTCTGAAGACCCCGTGCACCATGCTCTACGGGCACATCGAGGAGCCGCGCCACCGCGTGGACCACGTGCTCCGGCTCCGCGAGCTCCAGGACGAGACCGGCGGCTTCCAGGTCTTCATCCCGCTGCGCTACCAGCACGACTTCGTGGACATGCAGGACGGCAAGGTCCGCAACAAGCTCCAGGCGCGCACCACGATGGCGACCGGCGCCGAGGCCCTGAAGACCTTCGCGGTCTCCCGGCTGCTCTTCGACAACGTGCCGCACGTCAAGGTCTTCTGGGTCATGCACGGCGTCCAGACGGCGCAGCTGGCGCTCCAGCACGGCGCCGACGACATGGACGGCTCGGTCGTCGAGTACAAGATCACGCACGACGCCGACAACTACGGCACGCCGAACAAGCTGGGCCGCGAGGACCTGCTCGAACTGATCCGTGACGCGGGCTTCCGGCCGGTCGAGCGGAACACCCGGTACGAGATCATCCGCGAGTACCCGGGTCCGGACCCGGACCGGCGCGAGTCGCCGCAGCCGATGCGGGTCTGACCCCGTCCGGGCGCGGGAAGGGCCGGTGGGACACCCCCACCGGCCCTTTTCCGTGTCCGCCCCGGCCGCTCACCCCAGCGGCAGCAGCATGATGATGTCGTCGCGGTCGTCGCCGGGGGCGACCCGGATCGCGTCGGGGACGCGGCCGACCTCCTTGTACCCGGACTTGGCGTAGAAGCCGTCGACGCCGGTGCCGCCCCGGCAGGTCAGGCGTATCGCCTCGACCGCCTCGAACCCCTCGGCGGTGCGGGCGGTGCGCTCGACCGCCGCCATGAGGTCGCGGCCGTACCCCCGGCCCTGGTGCCGGGGGTGGACCATCACGGTGTAGAGCCACACCCAGTGCCGCATCAGCGGATGGGTGTTGAAGGTGAAGAAGGCGGTGGCGGCGACCCGGCCGTCCTCGTCGCGGCCGACGAGGAGGCGGGTGTCGCCCTCGGCCATGGCGACCAGGTGCCTGAGCAGGGCGGGGCGGATCTCCTCGGGGGTCACGGGGGGCACGAAGCCGACGGCGCCGCCCGCGTTGGAGACGTCGGCCCAGAGGGAGAGCACGCCGTCGCGCAGGGCGGGGTCGACGGCCGGGTCCACCTCGAACGTAAGGGTCATGAGTGGATTTTATCCATTACTTCTGCGGTGCTCAAGAGGCCCGGTCCCGGGGCGGGCGCCGTCGCGTGCTTCACTGGGAGGCGCTCGTCCCGCTGGGAAACTTCGGGATCTTTCGGAACGGAAGACTGGACTGACATGCTCCGCTACACGCTGATGCGGCTCGGGATCTTCGCCGGGTGCTTCCTCGCCCTGTGGGGTCTCGTCTACGTCGGCGTGCTGCCGCGCGGCCTGGGCGACTCGAACCTGCTCTGGGTCCTCGTCCTCTCCATCGTCGTCTCCGCCCCCCTCAGCTTCGTGCTCCTGCGCAAGGTGCGGGACGAGGCGAGCGCGGAGGTGGTGGCGAAGGTCGAGCGCGCCAAGGGCCGGCTGGACGCGAACCGGTCCCAGGAGGACGCGCTGTAGCCGCGGGCCGGCGCATAAGGGACGCGTAAGCTTCCTCACAGACGTCACACCCCGGGCAGAGCCTTCCAAGGCTGGTGCCTGGGGTTTTCTGCGTTTCGGAGGGTCAGGGCGCCTCCATGGCTCAAAGAAGAGCTTTGAGGTCCTCAAAGTTCAAGTGTTAACGTGTTCGACATGAAGTCTGCAGCGCGCCCCTCACACGCCCCGAGCACCCCGCTCGTGGCGCGCCTGCACGTCGATCTCTGCCGCTGTATGTCCGCGGTCTGTTGCCGCGCGCTCTGATCCGGCATCATGCAGCGGCCCGCGCCCAGCGCGTGCGTGCCGCACCCCCGTCCCCGTATTTCCCGATACGCACCTGTGGAGTGTGCCTGTGTCCGCGTCCGTGACGCCCCAGACGAAGTCCCGGATACCCAAGGTCCCCTTCTGGGTCCAGATCATCGCCGGTCTGGCCCTCGGAGCCCTCCTCGGCTGGATCGCCCGCAGCCAGGACGTCTCCTGGCTGAAGGAGACCCTCGGCCAGATCGGCGACATCTTCGTCCAGCTGCTCAAGCTGGCCGTCGCGCCGCTCGTCTTCTTCGCGATCCTGGTGTCGATCACCAACCTGCGGAAGGTGAACAACGCCGCCCGCCTCGCCAGCCGCACGCTGCTCTGGTTCATGATCACCTCGCTCATCGCGGTCGGCATCGGCCTCGCGATCGGCCTGATCACCGACCCCGGCGCCGGTACCGGCCTCACGCCGAAGGACGGCAAGCTCCCCAAGCACGAGGGCTCCTGGCTCGACTTCCTCACCGGCATCATCCCGACGGACGTCATCACGCCCTTCACCGAGCTGAACGTCCTCCAGATCGTCTTCATGGCCGCCGTCGCCGGCATCGCCGCCCTCAAGCTCGGCGACCGCGCCAAGCCGATCCTCACCCTCTCCGAGTCGGTCCTGGAGCTCCTCCAGAAGGCCCTGTGGTGGGTCATCCGCCTCGCCCCGCTCGGCACCGTCGGCCTCATCGGCTTCGCCATCGCCGACTACGGCTGGGACCTGATCGGCAAGTACGCGACCTTCACCGCCGACATCTACATCGGCTGCGCCCTGGTCCTCTTCGGCGTCTACCCGCTGCTGCTCGCCACGGTCGCCAAGGTCAACCCGCTCCAGTTCTACAAGGGCGCCTGGCCCGCCATCCAGCTGGCCTTCGTCTCCCGCTCCTCCGTCGGCACCATGCCGGTCACCCAGAAGGTCACCGAGCGCCTCGGCGTCCCGAAGGAGTACGCCTCCTTCGCCGTCCCGTTCGGCGCCACGACCAAGATGGACGGCTGCGCCGCGATCTACCCGGCGCTCGCCGCGATCTTCATCGCGCAGATCTTCGACGTCCAGCTGGGCGTCGGCGACTACCTGCTGATCGCCTTCGTCTCGGTCATCGGCTCGGCGGCCACCGCCGGCCTCACCGGCGCCACGGTCATGCTCACCCTGACCCTCTCCACCCTGGGCCTCCCCCTGGAGGGCGTCGGCCTCCTCATGGCGATCGACCCGATCCTGGACATGATGAGGACGGCCACGAACGTGGCGGGCCAGGCCCTGATCCCGGTGATCGTCTCGGCCCGCGAGAAGATCCTCGACCTCACCGCCTACGAGCACGCCTCGTCGTCCCCGATCGACGACCCGGCCGAGGCCGCCGACAGCGACCGGAAGGTCCCGGTCACGGCCGCCGCCTGACCTCCCCGAGCGCCTACGTGCCCCCTGCCCGGACCGGGCAGGGGGCACGTACGCTTCTGCGGGGCATCCAGTGGATCTTGGAAACAGGGGTGGGCCGCCATGGCCGGTGGGGCGAAGGGGCGGCGGTTGCCGCGGGCGGTGCGGGAGCGGCAGATGGTGGACGCGGCCGTGCGGTGCTTCGCCCGGCACGGGTACCAGGCGGCGTCCATGGACGAGATCGCCGAGCTCGCCGGGGTCTCCAAGCCCTTGGTCTACCTGTATCTGGGGTCCAAGGAGGAGTTGTTCACCGCCTGCATCCGGCGTGAGGCGGGGGCCCTGCTCGCTGCCGTGGACGCCGGGGTCGGAGGGGCGGAGGTGCCGCCGGACGAGCGGCTCTGGGCGGGACTGCTCGCCTTCTTCACGTACGCCGCCGAGCACCCGGACTCATGGGTGGTGCTGAGCCGGCAGGCGCGGACGCAGGGGGAGCCGTTCGCCGGCGAGGTGGCGCGGATGCGGGACGAGATCGTGGGCTTCGTGGCGGGGCTGATCGGGGAGGCCGCCGGGGAGGCGGAGGTGGACATCACCGGGCGGGACGTGGACGCGCTCGCGCAGGCGCTGGTCGGGTCCGCCGAGTCGTTGGCCAGCTGGGCGAACGAGACTCCGGGGGTGGCGGCGAAGGAGGCCGCCGCGACGCTGATGAACTTCGCCTGGGCCGGGCTCGGAAACCTCATGAAAAGCGAGCGGTGGTCTCCCCGCCGGCGCTTACCGGGCAGTAAGGTTACCGGCTAGTCCGGGCAGTCAGGACAACTCAGGGCTCAACGTACCGACGCACGACCTCAGTTCATCGCGCAGACCGAGGAGCCGCACGTGTCCGTCGTCACCGCCGCATCCGAGACCGACCCGGAAGAGCCGCGCAAGGTGGTGGTGGACGGGCGGGTGCGGGAGGCGTCCGTCCCCGCGCTCGTCCCCCGGGTGGCCCGCGGCTCGCTCGCCGACCTCCCGTACGACAACGCCCGGCAGGACCCCGGGGCCGTCCTCTTCTCCAGGAAGGACGCGGAGGGGGAGTGGTACGACGTCAGCGCCTCCCGCTTCGCCGCCGAGGTGCACTCCGTCGCCAAGGGCCTCATCGCCGCCGGCCTGCGCCCCGGCGACCGGCTCGCGCTCATGGCCCGCACCAGCTACGAGTGGACCCTCATCGACTTCGCCGCCTGGGCCGCCGGGCTCGTCACCGTCCCCGTCCACCCCACCTCCTCCGCCTTCCAGACCCGCTGGATCCTCCAGGACTCCGGCGCCGCGGCCTGCGTCGTCGAGGACGCGGAGCAGGCACGGCTCGTCTCCGCCGAGCGGCGGCAGCTGTCCGGCCTCACCCACCTCTGGGTCCTCGGCACCGGAGCCGTCGACCAGCTCCGCGCGGCGGGCGCGCGGATCGCCGACGAGGCCGTCACCGCCCGCCGGGGACTGCTCACCCCGGAGGCCCTCGCCACCCTCGTCTACACCTCCGGCACCACCGGCCGGCCCAAGGGCTGCGCCCTCACCCACGCCAACTTCTTCGCCGAGGTCGACAACGCCGTCCGGCTCCTCCACCCCGTCTTCGTCTCGGAGAGCAAGGAGCCCGCCGCCACCCTCCTCTTCCTGCCGCTCTCCCACGTCTTCGGACGGATGGTCGCCGTCGGCTGCGTCCGCGCCCGCGTCCGGGTCGGACACGCGCCCTCCGTCGAGGGCGAGGAGCTCCTCGCCGACCTGGCCGGCTTCCGGCCCACGTTCCTCCTCGCCATCCCGTACGTCCTGGAGAAGGTCTTCGACCGGGCCCGCGCCACCGCCGAGCGCGGCGGGAAGGCCGCCGTCTTCGACCGGGCCGCCCGGACCGCCCGCCGGTACGGGCGGGAGGCCTCGCCCTCGCTCTCCCTGCGCGCCGCGCGGGCGCTGTACGACCCGCTGGTCTACCGGCGGATCCGCCGCGCGCTCGGCGGCCGGGTGAAGTACGTGATCTGCGGCGGCTCCCCGCTCGGCGCCCGGCTCACCGAGTTCTTCGCGGGCGCCGGCGTCGAGGTCTTCGAGGGGTACGGCCTGACGGAGACCACGGCCGCCTCCACGGTCACCCCGCCCCGCCGGCCGCGCCCCGGCACCGTCGGCCGTCCCCTGCCGGGCACGGCCGTCCGGATCGCCGACGACGGAGAGGTCTGGCTCAAGGGCGGTCACGTCTTCGCCGGCTACTGGGACGCGCAGCGGGGGGCGGCCCTGCCGTACACCGACGACGGCTGGTTCCCCACCGGGGACCTGGGCTCGCTCGACGCGGACGGCTATCTGCGGATCACCGGCCGGAAGAAGGACATCATCGTCACCTCGGCCGGCAAGAACGTGGCCCCCGCCCCGCTGGAGGACTGGCTGCGCGCCCACCCGCTGGTCGCCCAGTGCATGGTCCTCGGCGACGACCGCCCGTACGTCACGGCCCTGGTCACCCTCGACCACGAGGGGCTGACGCACTGGCGGCGGATGCGGCGCAAGGACCATCTGGCGCTCTGGGAGCTGGCCCGGGACCCGGAACTGCTCGCCGCGCTCCAGCGGGGGGTGGACGACGCCAACCGGCTGGTCTCGCGGGCCGAGTCGATCCGCGCCTTCCGCGTCCTGACCACCGAGTTCTCGGAGGCCTCGGGCCATCTGACGCCGTCCCTGAAGCTCAAACGGCGGGCGGTGCTGCGGGACTTCGCGCGGGAGGTGGAGGAGATGTACGGCTCCGAGGGGGCACGCCCGTAGTGGCGCGCCCCCTGCGGGCGGGGGGTCAGCAGGTGGCGTCGACGGCGTCGCCGTTGGCGGGCTGGTGCGTGGTCGCGGCGCGCAGCCGGTTGTAGTTGGCGACGTACGCGTCGTGGACCGCGGCGTCCTCGAACTGGAGCATCGTCTCGTCGCTCTGGCGCAGCGAGTTGGTGGACCAGTTGTGGCTGCCGGTCCACACGATCTTGCGGTCGGGGGTGTTGTAGTAGTTGCCCTCGACCAGCAGGTACTTGTCGTGGATCCAGGTGGAGTCCTTGCCGCAGTAGTACTTGGTGATGACGCCGTTGTAGGCGTTCGTCGTCTTGGCGAGGAGCTTCTCCAGAGAGGTCTTGCCCAGACCGTTGGTGCCGTCGTAGGTGAGGGCGACCTCGACGTAGCAGCCCTGGGCGTCGAGCTGGACGAGCTTGTCCGCGAGGTAGGGGCGGGAGAGGATCGTCATGGCGACGCGGATGCGGGTGCGGTGGTTGTCGGTGGTGCCGACGACCGAGTTGCCGAAGCACTGCACGTGGTCGAGGACGGTCGCGACCGTGTCCTCACCGGGATCGTTGTAGAAGACCGAGTCGCTGGTCGCGGCGCGCGGATAGAAGTGGATCTTCGCGTTGCCGGAGGCGACGGGCGCTCTGCCGGTGTCGTAGTAGTTGTTGTTCGGGACCTTGGCGGCGAGGTCGTCGAAGTAGCCGTCGTAGGCGTTGTAGACGCCGTCGTTGCCGGTCAGGACGAGGGCGTTGTTCCAGCCGAGGTAGCCGTCGCGACCGGTGTGCAGGTTCGCCGAGGACTGCATGACGACGCGGGGCGTGCCGTTCGTCTCGGTGAAGAGGATGAACTTGTTGTGGTTGATGGCGTTGACGCCGCCCTTGGCCAGGGTGCCGATGCAGCCGCGGGCGGTGCCGCAGTGGGTGACCCAGGACGGCTTGGAGGTGTCGGTGCCGAGCTTGGCGACGAGCGTGTCGTACGGCGCGTAGCCGGTGGCCTTGACGTCGAAGACCGCCTGGACGCGGACCCCGCGGTCGTGGGCGGCGGTCAGGGCGTTCGTGAGCGTGACGTCGTTGAGGTAGTAGTACGACAGCCGGATCCGGGAGCCGGCCGGGGCGCCGTCGATCAGCTCGATCTGCTTGTCGACGATTGCCCGCTGCTCGGCCGCGGTGCCGATCGGGTTGTTGAAGACGGCCTGGGTGGTCACGCCCGTCGCCGCCGTCGTGCCTGCGGTCTCGGCGCCCGCGGGCGCGGCGGAGACGGTGAGGGCCGAGGCCAGGAGCGCCGCGGCCAGGGAGGCCGCACGGAGCTTGTGCCGGATGTGCATGGAGATCCCTTTCAGGTTTCGGACTCCCGTACGACCCGGAGAGGGGTTCGGCAGTTGCAGCTGATTCCGGTCACATGTGGCGGGATTTCTATGGCCAGAGGAGTTCGCGGGTCCAGCCGTCCGCCGTGCGGCGGTAGCGGAGGCGGACGTGGCGGCGGCGGGCGTCGCCCTGGAAGAACTCGACCTCGGCCGGTTCGACGACGTACAGGGTCCAGGTGGGGGCGGGCGCGTCCGGCTCGGCCTCGGCCCGGCGCCAGGCCGCCTCGCTCGCCCGGGCGAGGGTGTCGGGGGAGTCGAGGACCTCGCTCTGCCGGCCGACGAGCGCCGAGGCGAGGGCGCCGGTGGTGCGGGCGTGGAGGTCCTCGTGCGCCTCCTCGGGGGTGCCGGTGGCGACGTGGCCCCGGATCCGGACCTGGCGGCCCTGGACCGGCCAGTAGAAGCCGAGCGCGGCCTCGGGGCGGGCGGCGAGCTGGCGGCCCTTGGCGCTGGTGGCGTGGGAGGCGAAGTGCCAGCCGCGGGCGTCGGCGTCGTGCAGCATCACCGTGCGGACGTCGGGCCTGCCGTCCTCGTCCACGGTGGCCAGGGAGAGGGTGTGCGGCTCGGTCTGGCCGGCCGCGGCCGCCGCCGTGAACCAGTCGTGGAAGAGGGGGAGCGGCTCGGGCGGGGCGCTCGCCGGGTCGAAGGACGGGAGTTCGGTGTCCCAGACCCGGAGGGAGCGGAGGGCTTGGTGGAAGTCGGTCATGCGGCCACGGTAGGGCGTGCGGTGGTGTCGTAGTCCTCGATCGGGACGGCGTTCGCCGTGGCCTGGATCTCGTCGCGGATCTTCTTCGCGATGAGGTTCTTCCAGGGGGTCTTCGGCAGCGTCCGCACCATGAGCATGCGCAGGGCGATCTTCCACTTCCGGTCGACGACCATCTCCTTGACGAAGCGCTCGGCCATCTTCTGGTTGCGCTCCACGCCGGGCCGCATCCGCTGCTCGTAGCGGGCGAAGGCGACGGTGTGGTCGCCGCCCGCCCGGGCGAGCTCGCCCGCCAGGATGTACGCGCCGGTGAGGGCGAGGCCCGTGCCCTGGCCGGAGGCGGGGGAGGTGCAGTGGGCGGCGTCGCCGAGCAGGACGACCCGGCCGGTGGACCAGTGGTCCAGCTCCACGAGGGCGATGGAGTCCAGGTAGAAGTCGTCGGCTTCGGCGGCGTGCCCGAGCAGGCGCGGGATCTCCCAGCCGTCGCCCTGGAAGGTGCGGGTGAGGAAGCGCTTCTGGGCGGCCGTGTCGCGGTGGTCGGGCTGCTCCTGGGTGGAGGAGAAGACGAAGAGGTTCTTGGCGTCGGTCTCGCCGGCGGAGCTGTAGACGCAGGTCAGCTTCCCGGGGAGCGCGTGGTAGGTCTCCCAGCGGTCCAGGCCCAGGTGGTTGGGGGCCGTGAAGATGGAGATGTACGCGCCGAGGTGGCGCTTGAACCGCTCCTCCGGGCCGAAGACGAGCTTCCGGGTGTGGGAGTGGAGTCCGTCGGCGCCGACGACCAGGTCGAAGCGGCGGACGGTGCCGGACTCGAAGGTGACGGTGACGCCGTCGGCGTCCTCCGCGAGGGAGGCGATCGAGTCGCCGAAGACGTACTCGACGTCCTCGCGGGTCCGGTCGTACAGGATGCGGGCGAGTTCGCCGCGCATGATCTCGTCGTCCTCCTCGACGCGGCCGCCGAAGATGTCGGCGGGCAGTTCGCCGATGGTGCGGCCGGCGTCGTCGACGTACGAACCGCCGCGCATGTCCGTGGAGTTGGCGCGGATCTCGTCGAGGATCCCCATCCGGCGGCAGACCTCGATCGCGGTGCCCCGGATGTCCACCTTGTAGCCGCCGGTGCGCAGTTCGGGGGCGCGCTCGACGACGGTCGGGACGAAGCCGTAGCGGTGCAGCCAGAGGGCGAGGGCGGGGCCGGCGATCGAGGCGCCGGAGATCAGGACGGTCTTGGCGGACTTCGTGGCGTTGTGCGTCATGGCAGGACTCCTTGTCGGGTGTCTGCGGGCCGTTCCCCTGCCCGCGAACATGACTATACGGATGTCCTACACGATTGTCTATGACGCTTGTATAGATTCCTCGGGCGGCCGGTCAGCCTCGGCCGAGGACCACCGTCCCCGAGGAGCAGAACCAGCCCCCCGTCCCCGAGGCCACCGCCAGCTCCGGCAGCGAGCCGTCCGGCCGGCGCACCTGGAGCCCCGGCGCCTCCCCGCGCAGCTGCCGCACCGCCTCCACGAGCAGGAACAGGCCCCGCATCCCCGGGTGGCAGGCCGAGAGCCCGCCGCCGTCCGTGTTCACCGGCAGCCGGTCCTTCTCCTGGACGAACGCGCCGCCCTCGCCCTTCGCGCAGAAGCCCAGGTCCTCCAGGGTCACCAGCGTCATGTAGGTGAAGGCGTCGTAGATCTCGGCGACGTCGATGTCCGAAGGCCGCACGCCCGCCCGCTCGAAGGCGAGCCGGCCGCTGACGGCCGCCGGGGAGACCGTGAAGTCCTCCCACTCCGACATCGTGGTGTGCGAGACGTGCTCGCCCGTGCCGAGCACCCAGACCGGGGCCCTGCGGCAGTCCTGGACGTACTCCTCGGCCACCAGCAGCACCGCGCAGCCGCCGTCGCTGCGGATGCAGCAGTGCAGCTTGGTGAAGGGGTCCGCGATCATCGGCCCGTCCAGGACGTCGTCGACGGTGATCGGCTCGCGGAACATCGCCTCCGGGTTGAGCGCCGCGTTCGCCCGCGCCCGGACGGCCACCTCCGCGAGCTGCTCCAGGGTCGTGCCGTACTCGTGCATGTGGCGGCGGGCGGCCATCGCGTACTTGGCGATCAGGGTGTGCCCGTACGGCACCTCGAACTGGAGCGGGCCGCGCGAGCCGAAGGAGAGGTTCGAGGTGCGGCGCCGGGCGCGGATGTCGGCGCGGGCGGTGGAGCCGTACACCAGCAGGACCGCGTTCGCGTGACCGGCGGCGATGGCGTCGGCGGCGTGCGCGGCCATGACCTCCCAGGTGGCGCCGCCGACGGCGGTCGAGTCCACCCAGCGGGGGCGCAGGCCCAGGTACTCGGCGACCTCGACCGGGGCGAGCGTGCCGAGTCCCGCCGAGGCCAGGCCGTCGATCAGGGAGCGGTCGAGGCCGCTGTCCGCGAGGGCGCGGCGGGCGGCCTGGGCGTGCAGGGCGTAGGGGGTGGCCTCGTCGACCCGGCCGCAGTCGGAGAGGGAGACGCCGACGACGGCGACGCGGCGGGAGCTGCGCGTGGTGGTGGACATGAATCTGACGGTACATCAGATTTCTTGAATCGGGGCCGGCGCCTCTCTGGGCAACCGGGCCCGCACCGCCCTAGCATGACGCACCGTCAGATACGGAGGGAGCTCCATGGACACCTCGCCATCCGCCCCGCCGGCGGAACCGCTCACCGAGGAGCAGCAGGAGATCCGCCGCGTCCTGCGGGACCTGCTCGCCGAACGGGCCGGACCGCACGAGAACCGCGCGGCCACCCCCGAGGGACACGACACCGCGCTCTGGACCCGCATGTCCGACACCCTCGGCCTCGCCGGACTCGCCCTCCCCGAGGAGTACGGAGGCACCGGCCGCGGCCCCGTCGACCTCGCCCTCGCCTGCGAGGAGGCCGGCCGCGCCCTCACCCCCTCCCCGCTCCTCGCCACCACGGTCCTCGCCGCCCCCCTCCTCGCCGCCCTCGGCACCCCGGCCCAGCGCGCCGAACTCCTCCCGCGCGTCGCCGACTCCACCCTCACCTGCGCCCTCGCCGTCCCCTCCGGCATCGCCCTCGCCCTCGGCCTCACCGGCGACAACACCGACGGCGACTGGTCGGGAGGCGGCCGGGCCGGCGGCATCCAGGCCGCGCGCGCGGCGGACGGCGGCTGGCGCCTCTACGGCGAGGCCACTCGGGTCGTCGACGGGCACAGCGCCGGACTGCTCCTCGTCGCCGCCCACACCGGCGGCTTCGCCCGCAGCCGCACGCTCCTCTTCCTCGTCCCCGCGGACGCCCCCGGACTCGTACGGACCCGGCAGCCCGCCCTCGACCCCACCCGGCCCCAGGCCACCGTCCAGTTCCGGGACACCGGCGCCGAGCTCCTCGGCGAGGAACCGGCCGACGTCCTCGGCGCCCTCGCCGCCACCGGCCGCGCCGCCGCCGTGATGCTTGCCGCCGAGGCCGTCGGCGCCGCCGGGGCCGCCCTCGACCGCGCCGCCGGGAGCCTCGGCCCCCGCGAACGGCCCGGCCGCCCCGCCGGCCCCGCCCACGCCGCCCGGCACCGCCTCGCCGACCTCTGCGTCCAGGTCGGGGCCGCCCGCTCGCTGACCTACGGCGCGGCCCGCGAACCCGGTCCCGGACCCGAGGGCGGGCCGCTCGCCCTCGCCCACGCCCTGGAGGCGCTGCGCGCCACCGCCGCGGAGACCCTCCAGCTTCCCGGCGGCACCTGGGAGGACGAGGCGCACCTGTGCTTCAAACGGGCCGCCTCCGACGAACTGCTCTTCGGCCCCGCCCGCCGGCTGCGCGCCCGGGCGGCGGAACGGACCGGACTCTTCGGAGAGGAGGCGGCGTAGGTGCCCGCCGGACGGAAGCTCGTGCAGAAGGTGTCCTCGACCCGGACCTTCGCCAGGGTCGCCCCGCACCTCATCCCGGCCATGGACCGGGCCGTGCACCGGCTGACCAGGGGAAAAGTGCTGCTCAGCGCACGGATGCTGCCCGGGGTGATCCTCACCGCCCGGGGAGCGAAGAGCGGACGGCCCCGGGTCACCCCGCTCGCCTGCATGCCCGAGGGGGACGGCCGCTGGCTCCTCGTCGGCTCCAACTTCGGCCGCCCGGGCCACCCCGCCTGGACGGCGAACCTGCTCGCCCATCCGGACGTCGAGATCAACTGGCGGGGCGAGGACGTGCCCGTACGGGCGGAGCTGCTCGCGGGCGGAGAACGGGCGGCGGCCTGGAAGGCGGCGCTGGAGTTCTGGCCGCCGTACGCCACGTACCAGGCACGGATCGAGCGCGAGATCCGGCTCTTCCGCCTCACGCGCCGATAGCGCCCGCACCGCACCGGGCCGGGACCGCCGTCGACGCGCCGCCGCACCCGGACACGGCGACGCCGACGGCGGTCCCGGCCCCGGTCTCGCGGGGTCGGGTCGCCGTCGGCGTCGACGACAGGACGGATGAAGGAGGGGCCGGCGCTACCTGGTCGGCTTCTTGCCCGTGATGCCCAGGTGCACCAACAGCGCCAGGTTCGGTTTGAGTTCGGCCTGCTTCACGCCCCAGGTCTGGAAGCCCTTCTGGTGGCCGGCGACCGAGGCCAGCATCGCCACCAGGGAGCCGGCCATCGCGGCGGGGCTGACGTCCTTGTCGACCTTCCCCTTGCTCTGGAGCTCCTTCACCGCGTCCGTGAGGGAGTTGGTGACCGAGTTCAGGATCTTCATGCGGATCTTGTAGAACCGCTTGTCGCCCTCGGCGGCGCCGAGGTCCACGACCCGCAGGATCGCGTCGTGCTTCCGCCAGAAGTCCAGGAAGCCCTCGACGAGTTCCTCCGAGGTCTGCCATCCGGCCTTGCCGACCCAGGAGCGACCGCTGACCAGCTCGGTCAACGCGGCTCCCTCCTTGGCCATTTCCTCCGCGATCTCGAGGACCGCTCCCTCGACGTCCGGGAAGTACTGATAGAACGTCGCGGGTGAAGTACCCGCCTTCCGGGCCACATCGATGACCTTGACGTCCCGGTAGGGCGAGGAGCTGAGCATCTCACCGAGGCAGTCGAGCAGCTTCTGCCGCGTCGCCTGACCGCGTCGTCCGGCCACGCGGCCGTCGACGGTGCGTACTTGTCCTGTCATGCCGTCAGCTTACCGAGGGGGGATCAGCGCGCGATTCGGCCGACTGCAAATGGGGTGCACCCCCGGCGCATCCCCGTTCCGCGAGGTCGGCGCGGGTGCGTGGCCCGAGGGGGAGGGGCGGTATCGAGCCAGTGCCGGACGCGGTGCCGGACGTGCCGGCGGCGACCGGGGCCGGCGCGGGGAGTCCCGTACCCGAATAGGCTCATGAACGGGCTGTGGACGAGCCCGGTGGGCGACCCAAGCGCCGCAAGGGCTCCGACCCGGTGAATCGCCCCTCTGTTCGCATCTCGGGGCGTGCGGGGCCGCCCCCGCCGCCCTAGCGTGGGGACATGGCCGTACGTACTGAGGGCACCCCCTGCTGGGTGGACGCACAGCTTCCCGACCTCGAGGCGGGCAAGCGTTTCTACGGCGAGCTCTTCGGCTGGACCTTCGACCCCGACCGCGACGAGGCCCTCCTCGACGGCCGACGGGCCGCCGGCCTCGTCCCCAAGCGGGACGGACGCATGCCCACCACCTGGACCCTCTACCTCGCCACCGAGAACGCCGGCACCCTCGCCACCCGGATCAAGGCCGCCGGGGGCCAGATGGTCATGGAGCCCTACCCCGTCGGCCCGTTCGGCGTCTACGCGCTCGCCGCCGACCCCGGCGGCGCGGTCTTCGGCCTCCGGCAGGAGGGCGACGACGACGGCTTCGAGGTCACGGACGAGCCGGGGGCCTTCTGCTGGATGGAGGTCTACACCCGCCGCCCCGACGCCGTCGACACCTTCTACGCCACCGTCTTCGGCTACCTCGGCCGCCAGGCCGACGCGGCCGGGGAGGGCAGGGGCACCGGCTTCGACTACCGCGTCTGGTCCCCGCCCGGCTCCCGGCCCGGCGGCGCCGACGCCTTCGGCGGCCGGGCCGTCATCACCGACGACTTCCCCGCCGAGATGCCCGGCCACGTCCTCGTCCACTTCGCCGTCGCCGACTGCGACGAGGCCTGCGAGACCACCGTCCGGCTCGGCGGCCGGATCGCCACCCCGGCCCTCGACACCCCGCACGGCCGCGTCGCCGTCCTCCACGACAACCAGGGCGCCCGTTTCGCCGTCCGGGCGGAGCCGAAACCAGCCGCTACGGACTGATCCGTCCCCGGCTGTACCGGCCGGTGCGCCCCGTACCGCGGCGCCCCGATATGACGCGTGACACCCCGATCCGCCCCCGGGTTCGCAACCGGGCCCTCGGACAGGAAGAATCAGGGCCACGGGGCCGTACCCTCATGGCCCGTACGGGGAGGTGGCAGGCAAGTGGAACAGCTGACGCAGCACGACCCGAGACGTATCGGGCCCTTCGAGGTGCTGGGCCGGCTCGGCGCGGGCGGAATGGGCCTGGTCTATCTCGCGCGCTCGGCCTCGGGTCGGCGCGTGGCGATCAAGACCGTGCGCACGGAGCTCGCGGAGGACCAGCTGTTCCGGGTCCGCTTCACCCGGGAGGTGGAGGCCGCCCGGGCGGTCTCCGGCTTCTACACGGCCGCCGTCGTCGACGCCGACCCGCGCGCCGCCGTGCCCTGGCTGGCCACCGCCTACGTGCCGGCGCCCTCCCTCGAAGAGATAGTGAACGAGTGCGGGCCGCTCCCGGCCCAGGCCGTCCGCTGGCTCGCCGCCGGTGTCGCCGAGGCCCTGCAGTCCATCCACGGCGCGGGGCTGGTCCACCGCGACCTCAAGCCGTCCAACGTCCTCGTCGTCGAGGACGGCCCCCGGGTGATCGACTTCGGCATCGCGTCGGGCGTCTCCAACACACGGCTGACGATGACCAACGTCGCCGTGGGCACGCCCGCCTACATGTCGCCCGAGCAGGCCCGCGACTCGCGCAGCGTCACCGGCGCCAGCGACGTCTTCTCGCTGGGCTCGATGCTGGTCTTCGCCGCCACCGGCCACGCGCCCTTCCACGGCGCCAACCCGGTCGAGACCGTCTTCATGCTGCTCCGCGAGGGCCCCGACCTGGAGGGTCTGCCCGAGGAGCTGCGGCCCCTCATCGAGTCCTGCATGCAGATGGACGTCACCCGCCGGCCCACCCCGGCCGACCTCCAGGCACAGCTCGCCCCGCACCTCTTCGGCCCCGGCAGCGACGACAGCGGCACCGCCTCCGCCTGGCTGCCGCAGAGCGCCACCGCCATGATCGAGCAGCGTCGCGGCGGCGGCCGTCAGCTGCCCGGTCCGACCGTGCCGCCCCCGCCCCCGCCCCCGGCGGACCCGCCGGGCCCCCGCCCCGACCCCCGCTTCCCGGAGCGGGCGCCGGAGCGCGCGCCCGAGCACGCGCCCGTCGGCGGCCGGCACGCCGGTCCCGCCGAGAGCGCGGGCGGCCCCGTGCGCCTCGGCGGCGCGACCGTGCCGATCGGCCCCGGCCCCCGGGTCGCCGACACCCGGGCGGCGCTCGCCGTCGGCCGGGGCGCCGACGCGGGCCCCGCGACCGGCTGGATCCGGCCGCCCGGCGGCCCGGGCACCGCCGAGCAGCCCCCGCGGCAGGGCTCCCGCCCCGCGTCCGTGCCCTCGCAGGGCACGGACCAGACGGCGGCCCCGCAGCCCCCGCCGGAGCCCGGCCACTGGCGCCCCTGGCGCTTCCGGATGTCGAACGACGTGTGGGGCACCCCGGTCGTCGAGGGCGACCTGCTGTACGTGACCTCCTTCGAGGTGCACGCCCTGGACACGGGGAGCGGCCGGCGCCAGTTCAAGACCCGGGACGTGGCCTGGTCGATGGCCGTCGCCTCGGGCCGTATCCACGCCTCCGACGGCCCCACCCTGTACGCCCTCGACGCCGCCGACGGCGGCGAGCGCTGGCGGCTGCACACGGACGCCTACGTGTACTCGCTGAAGGTCGACCGGGGCACGGTCGTCACCGGCACGCGCGGCGGCGGGGTGCAGGGCTGGGAGGCCTCCAACGGCGCCAAGCTGTGGGAGATCACCGGCGCGCAGACCGACTTCGAGACCGCGGAGGCGGGGCCCGCCGTGCACGGCGACACCGTGTACGTGTGGCGGGACGCCCGGCTCCAGGCCCTCGACGCCCGCACGGGCGTGGAGCGCTGGTCGTACCCGATCGGCGACGCCGCCTCCTGCGCGAACGTGCCGGTCCGGGTGGCCCCGGCCGAGGACGGCTGCGTGTACGTCTCCGCCGGGACCCGGGTCCTGTCGATCGACATCGCCGCCGGGCACGTCCGCTGGCACTTCGAGGCGCCGGCGGTCTTCCTCTCCCCGCCCGCGTTCGCGCCGGGACCGGCCGTCACGGGCGGCGGGGTGTACCTCTCCGACCACCTCGGCACCGTGTACGCCCTCGACGCCACCACCGGCCAGGACCGCTGGCGGATCGCGACCGAGCCGCGCCAGTCCGCCGAGCCGGTGCTCGTCGCCGACGGCAACGTCCACGTCGGCAGCGGCAGCGCGCTCTACACGCTCGACGCGGTCACCGGCACCCCCCGGTGGCGGTTCGCGGCGGGCGGCGAGCTGGTCGGCTCCCCGGTCGTCGCCGACGGCCGGGTGCACTTCGGCTCGGCCGACCACGTCCTGTACACCCTGGACGCGACCGGCGGTCAGCTCCGCTGGAAGCTCGCCACGGGCGGCGAGATCACCGGCTCGCCGGTGGCGAAGGGCGGGGTCGTGTACGCGTGCAGCAAGGACCGCTGCGTGTACGCGCTCGACGCGGCCAAGGGCACGGCGACGGGCAGGGGCGCCGCGGGGCGCTGACGCGGCGGGGCGCTAACGCCGCGGGGGCGGCGGGGGCGGGGCCGACGGGCTGCCTCCGTCGCCCTCGCCGTGGCCGTCCCGGCCCCAGTCCCGGTCCCGGTCCGGGATGTCGTAGGTCTGGGTGGGGGCCGCGGAGGACGGCCCCGACCGGGGACCGTCCGCGAGGGGACGGTCCGCAGGGGCCTGGTCCGTCGGGGTCTGCTCCGTGGGGGGCCGGTCCCTCGGCGGGCCGTCCAGCGGTGGGTGCTTGTGCCGGGGTGCCCGGCCCACCCGGCTCGGCCGGGGGGCGTGGTGCCGGCCCGGCATGACGAGCGCGCCGATGAGCAGCAGGACCCCGCCGCCGAAGGCGACCGCGACCCCTTCGCCGAGCCCCGTGCCGTCGGCGTCGATGGTGAGGCTGCCCTGCGCCTCGCCGACCCGCACCATCCACAGGATGGTGAAGCCGAGGACGAAGATCCCGGCGAGGGCGACGATCAGCCGGGAGCGGAGCACCACGCCGACGAGGGCGACGAGGGCGGCGAGGGCGAAGGGCAGCAGGATCGAGGCCAGGACGTCGGCCTTGGCGTCGGTGACGCCGGTGAACAGTTCCCCGGTGCCGTAGTCGTGTCCGGGACGGCCGTCGTACCAGGCACGGAAGGGGCTCCAGACGGCGGCCGTCGCTCCGGCGAGAGCCAGGACGGAGCCGGCTGTGTCGCGGATCATCGGTGCGGCCTCCTCGGCGGTCCGGCCCTCGTCTCCGACGCTACGCCGGGTGAGGGGGCCCCGCCACGCGGCGCTAGGGTGGCGCGGACACGACAGACAGGAAGGGGTCGGCGATGGTACGGACACGCTTGAAGCTCGCGGCGACGCTCACGGTGGTGGTCCTCGCGCTGACCGGTTTCCACACCGGCAAGGGCGGCCACGGGAGCAGTGGCGGCGGCGGGAAGGGCAAGAGCGGCAAGAGCAAGAGCCGGAGCCACTCGGACTCCGACGACGATTCGGGCGGCGGCTGCTCCAGCGACGAGCAGGGCAACGACGACTACAGCGGCTCGGGCGGCTCCACGCCCAGCGCCAGCCCTTCCCCCACCCCCGCCGAGGTCGAGGTCGTGGTCGTCGACTGCGTGAAGCCCGCGCAGAAGAAGCGGAAGGGCCGGCCCGCCCGGAAGGCGGACACCACGGCGACCCTGAGGATCTCCTCGGGCAGCACGTCGGCGGGGACGTACGAGGTGACGCTGGAGTTCAAGGGCGTCACGGGTTCCGCGGTCGACTCGGTCACGACGACCGTCACGGTCGGGGACTACGAGGACAGGACCTTCGAGGTCGCGATGAAGAACCCGAAGGTCGTCGACAGGGTGAAGAACTGCTACGTGTACGACGTGCGCGGGAAGGCGACGGCCTCCCCGAGCCCGTCTTCGAGCGGCTGACCGCCGGGTCCGCCCGGTCCGTCGGTTCCAGCGGATCGGCGTGGTGCGGAGCTCGTGCTCCGGGTCCGGGACCGGGGGTCCACGCGGGTGATCTTCTTGGGCTCGCCGCCGGAGAAGTCCCCGTCGGGGGACTGGCAGAAGGCCACGGTGAGGCTGCCCGGCCGCGCGAGCGACGTGGTCCTCGACGCACCTGCTAGCGGAGCCGGTGTCCACCGCTCCTCCGGGTGAACAGCTCCGCCTGCCGGTCCGCCGGGACGTTCCCGAGCGTCACCAGGTGCGGGGCGTGGGCGAAGGCCTGGGCGCGGGCGGCCTCGTCGACCGACCACAGCGCCCGTACGGTCCCCTGGACGGCCTCGGTCGGGTGGGAGGCGATGACGGCGGCGGCCGTCCGTGCGGCGTCGAGCGCGCCGCCCGGCGGGGTCAGCTCGGAGACGAGCCCCGTCTCGTACGCGCGCCGGGCGGAGATCCGTTCGGCGGTGCCCATGAGGGCCATCCGGGCGACTTCTCCGTACGGCATCTTCCGTGCCATGTGGACGGTCTCGAAGGCGCTGACCATGCCGTAGGTGGTGTGCGGGTCGAAGAAGGCGGCGTTCTCGCCCGCGATGACGAACTCCGCCTCGCCGAGCAGGTAGAAGGCCCCGCCGCAGGCCATGCCCTCGACGGCGGCGATCACCGGTTTCCACAGGTCGTTGGCCTTGGGGCCGAGGGTGAGGAGGGGGTCGTCGATCGTGTACGGGGAGGAGGGCTGCGGGATCCTTCCGGCGTCCTCCCGGTCGATCCCGGTGCAGAAGGCCCGGTCGCCGGCGCCGGTGACGACGATCGCCCGGACCTCGTCCTCGTACCGGAACCCCCGCCAGACGGCGCCCAGTTCGCGGGCCATGCCGAGGGTGACGGCGTTGTGCTTCTCCGGCCGGTCGAGGGTGACGACCGCGACCCCGGTCTCCTTGTCGCGCTCGACGCGGATGCTCATGCCCGCTCCAGGAGCCAGCGGGGGACGGTGACGCCGTCGACCTCGGCGAAGGCGACCCGCACGGGGGCGCCGATGCGCAGCCGGGCCGGGTCGACCGAGTTCAGGGGGGCGTCGGGGGCGGCGACGACGTTGCCCACGAGGCGGATGCGGGGGGCGTCGGCGAGTTCGACGATCACCGCGTTGTACGGGGCCTGGGCGGCGTACTCGGGCAGGAGCGGCGGGTGGGGGAGGACGTAGGACCAGATCCGGCCGCGGCCGGACATGAGCCGCCACTCGCTGTCGAAGGACCGGCAGTGGGGGCAGCAGGGGCGGGGCGGGAAGCGGAGTTCGCCGCAGTCGGGCGCGGCGCAGGCCTGGATCCGCAGTTCGCCCCGGGCGGCGTGCTCCCAGAAGGGCGCGCCGTCCTCGTCGGTGACCGGTGTCAGCATCCGGGTTCAGCTCCTCAGCAGGATGGCCGATGTGGGGACGCCCTCGCCCGCCGTGACCAGGCAGGTGGCCGCGTCGGGGACCTGGGCGGTGGAGGTGCCGCGGAGCTGCTTCACGCCCTCGTTGATGAGGTTGAAGCCGTGCACGTACGCCTCGGAGAGCCCGCCGCCGCCGGTGTTGAGCGGCAGCCGGCCGCCGATCTCCAGGGCGCCGCCCTCGGTGAAGGCGCCGCCCTCGCCGCGTCCGCAGAAGCCGTAGCCCTCCAGGGAGAGCGGGACGAGGGGGGTGAAGGCGTCGTAGATCTGGGCGACGTCCACGTCGGCGGGGCCGAAGTCGGCCTGCTTCCACAGGTGGCGGGCGGCGGTCCAGGCGGGGCCGGAGAGCGGGTCGTCGTTCCAGTAGTTGACCATGCCGTGGTGCTGGGCGGGCAGGCCCTGGGCGGCGGCGTGCACGTAGACGGGCTTCTGGCGGCAGTCGCGGGCGCGTTCGGCGGAGACGATCACGCAGGCGAGGGCGCCGTCGGTCTCCAGGCAGTTGTCGAAGAGGCAGAGGGGCTCGCTGATCCAGCGGGCGGTCATGTACATCTCGCGGGTCAGCGGCCGTTCGTACATGATCGCGGCGGGGTTCTGGTTGGCGCGGTTGCGGCAGGCCAGGGCGACGTTGAAGAGGTGGTCGCGGGTGGCGCCGTACTCGTGCATGTAGCGGCGGGCGAGCATGCCGATCTCGTCGGCGGGGCGGAGCAGCCCGAAGGGGCGGGTCCACTGGCCGGGGGTGGGCAGCTGGACGGCGGTGTTCTTCCAGGGGCGGGGTCCCGAGCCCCGCTTCCTGGACCGCCAGGCGACGCCGACGCTCGCCTGGCCGGTGGCGATCGCGGCGGCGAGGTGGCCGACGGTGGCGCAGGAGCCGCCGCCGCCGTACCCCACCTTGCTGAAGAAGGTGACGTCGCCGGCTCCGATGGCCTTCGCCACCTCGACCTCGTCGGTCTCCTCCATCGTGTACGAGGCGAAGGCGTCGACCTCGCCGGGGTCGATCCCGGCGTCGTCGAGAGCGGCGAGGATCGCTCGGCAGGCGAGGGTCTTCTCGGTCTCGTGGAGCTGTTTCGCGAAGGCGGTCTGTCCTATCCCGACGATGGCCGTGGCGTCCTTGAGCACCGAACCTCCTTGTGGGGCAGCACTGCTGACAGCGCGTCAGGCTACAACTAATCTGACGGATAGTCAGCTACAGGGAGGGTGGGCATGGACGTGGACACGGGCAGGGACCTGCGCGGCGACCTGGAGTGGGGCACGATCCCCGGCCTCGTCCGGGCGGCGGCCGAGCGCCACGGGCAGCGCGAGGCCGTCGTCGACGGCCGCGTCCGCGTCACGTACGCCGAGCTCGGCGAGCGCGTCGAACGGGCCGCCGCCGCCTGCGTCGCCACCGGGATACGAAGCGGGGACCGGGTCGCGATCTGGGCCCCCAACACCCTCGACTGGATCGTCTCCGCCCTCGGCGCCGTCACCGCCGGTGCCGTCCTCGTCCCCCTGAACACCCGCTTCAAGGGAACCGAGGCCGCCTACGTCCTCCAGCGCTCCCGCGCCCGGCTGCTCTTCGTCACCGGCACCTTCCTCGGCACCTCGTACGTGGCCTCCCTGCGCCGATCGGGCGTCGAACTGCCCGACCTCGAACGGGTGGTGGTCCTCGGCGACACCGCCCCCGACGACGAGGGCTGGACGACCCTGAAGGCCTTCCTCGCGGAGGGCGACGCCGTCCCGGCCGCCCGCGTCCGCGCCCGCGCCGACGGCATCGACCCCGCCTCCCCCTCCGACATCGTCTACACCTCCGGCACCACCGGCCGCCCCAAGGGCGCCGTCATCAGCCACGCCCAGACCCTGCGCTGCTACGCGATCTGGTCCGAGCTCGCCGGCCTCCGGGAGGGCGACCGCTACCTCGTGGTCAACCCCTTCTTCCACACCTTCGGCTACAAGGCCGGCATCCTCGCCTGCCTCATGCGGGGCGCGGTGATCGTCCCGCAGTCCGTCTTCACCGTGGACACCGTCCTCGCCAACATCGCCGCCGAGCGCGTCACCGTCCTCCCCGGCCCGCCCACCCTCCACCAGTCCCTCCTGGACCACCCGGCCCGCTCCGCGCACGACCTCTCCACCCTCCGCCTCGTCGTGACGGGCGCGGCCGTCGTCCCGCTGAGGCTCGTCGAACGCCTCCGCGTCGAGCTGGGCGTGGGCACGGTCCTCACCGCGTACGGCCTCTCCGAGGCGAGCGGCCTCGTCACCATGTGCCGCCGCGACGACCCGGACACGACGATCGCCACGACCTCCGGCCGCCCGATCCCCGGCACCGAGCTCCGGCTCTCCGGCGACGGCGAGGTCCTGGTCCGCGGCCACCACGTGATGAGCGGCTACTTCGAGGACGAGGAGGCGACGGCGGCGGCGATCGACGCGGACGGCTGGCTGCACACGGGGGACGTGGGGGTCCTGGACCCGTCGGGCAACCTCCGCATCACGGACCGCATCAAGGACATGTTCATCGTCGGCGGCTTCAACGCCTACCCGGCCGAGATCGAGCAGCTCCTCGGCCTGCACCCCGACGTCGCGGACGTCGCCGTCATCGGCGTCCCCGACCCCCGCCTCGGCGAGGTCGGCAAGGCCTTCGCGGTCCGGCGGCCGGGTTCGACCCTGACGGCCGACGACCTGATCGCCTGGTCGCGCCGGGAGATGGCGAACTACAAGGTCCCGAGGGAGGTCGAGTTCGTGCCGGAACTGCCGCGGAACGCGAGCGGGAAGGTGGTGAAGGGGGAGCTGAGGGCGCGGTCCACGGCCTGACGGCGCGGAGCGCAACCAACTCCCTTTGTCTGCACGTCATATGGGAAGCCCTCAGCCTCTCCCCATCCCAGGAGCAGCCGGTGCCGACGCAAGAGATCCCCCTCACGCTCACTCCGCAACAGGCCGCCCAGGGCGTGATCCTCACCGTCCGGCTTCCGTCCGGTCCGGCCCACATCACCGTCCGCCCCTGCCGTCACGGCGAACTCGTCGCGGCGAGGCTCGGCGACGGCACGGTGTACCTGCGCATCACGGTCGCCGGGGCCCCGGCGGCCCCCAAGAAGTCCGGCGGCCTCGGCTGCCTGGTGACGCTCGCCGTCATCGGTGCCCTCGTCGGCGGCTCGTACCTCCTGAACCACGACGAGGACGACGGCCCCGGCGGCACGGGCCCCGTCGTGATGCCGACCTTCTCGTACGAGCCCTTCCCCACCGCCACGCCCACCGAGGAGGAGCCCGACCCGTACGAGAACGGCACCTGCCTCAACGGCACCCTTCCGAACTCCGAGACCGCGCAGAGCGTCAGCGGCGTCGAGGAGGTGTCGTGCTCGGCGTCCGACGCCCACTACAAGGTCATCCAGACCTTCCCGTTCACCTCCGACATGAACCGGTGCAACTCCAACCCCAGGACGGAGTACGCCTTCTCCCACCGGTACACGATGAACGGCACCACCATCAGCCAGTACGTCTACTGCCTCGTCGGCCTCGGCTCCTACGCCCGCTGACGCACGGGCGCGACGATCCCGGACGCGGCGGGGCGCGCGAGCCGCGACGGAAAGGGCGGAGGGGCCGGGCAGATGCCCGGCCCCTCCGTGGTGCGGTGGTCCGATCGCGTTGCGCACGGGCCCTGCCCGGACGGATCCCCCCTGGTTCCGTCAGGCGTCCCCCGAGCCCGTGTGCTCCCCCGTCGACCGGACCCCCCTGGTCGGCCCCGGCGGCTCCCCCGAAGTCGCCGCCGCGGCCGTTCCCCGTCGGGAGTGGCTCAGTTGGCCGGCTCGGACGTGATGTGGATGTTGTCGGTCGAGGCCCCGTCACCGAGGACCTTGTCCGCGATGGCGTCGGCCGGCCCGGAGGTGGCGTGCATGTCCTTGGTGACGATGCCCTCGTCGTGACCGCCCGTGATCTTCTCGGTGATCGCGTCGAGAGCCGGCTCCGAGGTGGCGTGCATGTCCATGGGCTTGATGATCGGGTCCTGCTTGATCGGGTCGGTCATGCTCGTCAACTCCTGCGTGTGATGTCCGAGATCTGAGGAGATTCGCCCAGCCGTTCCCCCGTGGACAGCTGGACGAATCTCCGGGGCCGATCACCCTAGTACTCAGGGGCTGCGACCCTCATCGGCGACCCGCCTGCCCCCCGACGCGGCGGACCGTCCATGCAGAGAAGCATGCCGGGTGGCGATAAACGAACGATGAACGCACTGGCCGCGGGGGGTCTATGCGGCGGTTGCGGGAGCCAGCAGCGCACGGACCTCTTCGGCTTCCGGGGCGCCGAGCTCGTCGAAGATGCCGAGTGCCTCCTGCCAGCAGACGAGCGCACGGCCGGTCTGACCGATGCCGAACAGGGCCCGCCCCAGAACGGTGAGGACATTGCCCCGCCGCCACTCCCCTCCGATGCCCCGCAGCACGGTGAGGGCCATCTCGGCGTTCGACGCCGCCTGGGCGTGCCGGCGGGCGGCGATGTCCACTTCGGACAGCCGGAACAGGGTCATGCCCTCCCACAGCCGCTGCCGGCTGTCGGAGAAGACCGCCAGCGCCTCGCGGAGCTGTTCGCTCGCGGCGGTGAGCCGGTTGTCCTGGGTGAGGGCGAGGCCGAGGGCGTACCGTCCGTTCGCACCCCGGAGCGCGTGTCCCATCGCGTCGTAGATGTCCGTGCCCTGCCGGGCGAGCGCTATGGCGCTGGACGTACGGCCCGTCGCCAGGTGGATGCGCGAGAGGTTGCAGAGCGCGCTGGCCTCCCCGGGCTCGTCCCCGATGCCGCGGAACCGCTCGATGGCCTCGGTGAGGTACTGCTCCCCCTCCGCGAACCGGTTCTGGTACAGCGCGATGATGCCCCGGGCGTTGGCGGACCAGCAGGCCGGTACCGGATCGTCGGCCCGGTCCGCGCACGGCAGGGCGAGTTCGGCGTCGCGGTCCGCCTCCGCGAAACGGCCCGCGGTGTGGTGGACACCCGCGAGGACCATGAGCGCACGGCCCTCGGCCCTGGCGTCCGCATGGGTCCGGGCCGCATCGCGTACGACGACACCCGTCGCCTCGAACTCCTTGGAGTTCGCCCCGGACTCGCCGAGGTCCAGCGACGCCCACAGGAGGTCCACCCCCCGGCGCAGGGTCCTCGGGGACGACGCGGACTGGCGGACGCAGGCCAGGAGGCAGTTGGCCTCCGCGTACAGCCAGTCCTGGGCCTCGTGGCGGTCGGTGAAGGTCAGGCCCTCGTAGGACGTCGGCTCCAGGTGGTCCACCAGGCGGTCGCCCGGGCGCTCGATCGCGTACACCCCGGCCGCCGTCGAGAGGTAGAAGTCCAGGAGGCGCGAGAGCGCCGCCTCCTTCTCCGACGGGAGCTGTTCGTCGCGGTCCGCGCACGCACGCGCGTAGAGCCGGACCAGGTCGTGGTAGCGGTAGCGTCCCGGCGCCGCCGATTCCACCAGGGACGTGTCGACGAGGGCTTCGAGGAGGTCCTCCGTGTCCCACAGGGGGAGGTCCAGGACCGCCGCCGCCGCGGCGAGGGAGATGTCGGGGCCGTCCGCGAGGCCCAGGAGGCGGAAGGCCCTCGCCTGGGCCGGCTCCAGCTGGCCGTAGCCGAGTTCGAAGGTCGCCTTGACCGCGAGGTCGCCCGCCTGGAGCTCGTCGAGGCGGCGCCGCTCGTCGGCGAGCTTCGCCGCCAGGACCGAGACCGTCCACGTCCGGCGCGCCGCCAGGCGGGACGCCGCGATGCGGATCGCGAGCGGGAGGAAGCCGCAGGCCGCGACCACGTCGAGGGCCGCCTCCCGCTCGGCCCGGACCCGCTCCTCGCCCACGATCCTCGTGAACAGCTGGAGCGCCTCCTCCGGCGACATCACGTCCAGGTCGACCAGGTGCGCGCCCGCCAGGTCGACCATGCGGATGCGGCTCGTGACCAGGGCCGCGCAGCCCGCCGTGCCCGGGAGCAGGGGGCGGATCTGGGCCGCGTCGCGGGCGTTGTCGAGGAGGACCAGGACCCGGCGGCCGTCGAGCGTCGAGCGGTACAGCGCCGCCCGGTCGTCGAGCGAGTCCGGGATGGCCGAGTCCGGTGTGCCGAGGGCGCGGAGGAAGGAGCCGAGGACGGTCTCCGGCGCGGCGGCGCGCGCGCCGGCGCCCTGGAGGTCGACGTACAGCTGGCCGTCGGGGAAGTGCGGCCGGGCCTCGTGGGCGACGTGCACGGCGAGCGTGGTCTTGCCGACGCCGCCGATGCCCGCGAGCGCCGAGACCGCCATGACGTGGCCCTCGGCGGTGGCGAGCCGGGCGCCGAGTTCCCGTACGAAGGCCGCGCGGCCCGTGAAGTCGGGGACGGTGGCGGGCAGCTGGGCGGGGCGGGCCACGGGCGCGGCGGCGGGGGCCGGCTCCTCCACGGGGCGGGCGAGCTCGGCGTCGGCCTGGAGGATGCGCTGCTGGAGCCGGGAGAGTTCCGGGGTCGGGTCGACGCCCAGTTCGTCCGCGAGGAGCCGGCGCGTGTCCGCGTACACCGCGAGTGCTTCCGCCTGCCGTCCGCTGCGGTAGAGCGCCAGCATGAGGAGTTCGCGCAGGCGCTCCCGCAGGGGGTGCGCGGCGGTGAGCGCGGTCAGTTCGGAGACGGCCTCCGCGTGCGCGCCGACCTCCAGGTCGATGTCCAAGCGGGTTTCGAGGAGGGTGAGCCGCCACTCCTCCAGGCGGGTCCGCTGGGTCTCGGCGTACGGGCCGGGCACGGAGGCCAGCACCTCGCCGTCCCACAGGTCCAGCGCCTCGGCGAGCCGTGCGCGGGCGGCCGTCCGGTCCCCGGCCGCGCGGAGCTTCTCGGCCTCGGCGGCGAGCTCCTGGGCGGCGGTGACGTCGAGCGCGTCGGCGGGGGTGCGGAGCGCGTAGCCGCCGGACTCGCTGACGAGGACGTTCGGGTCGAGGGCCTTGCGGAGCCGGGAGGCGTACGTACGGACCGCGGCGAGCGCCTGGGAAGGGGGTTCCTCGCCCCAGAGCGCGTCGATCAGCTCGTGCGCGGTGGCGGTGCGGCCGCCGCGCAGGAGCAGCGCGGCGAGCAGGGCGCGCTGCTGCGGGGAGCCGGTGGGGACGGGTTCGCCGTCGCGCCAGGCGCGGACGGGGCCGAGCACGCCGAAGCGGAGCGAGCCGGGGGAGTCCCCGCTCGTGCCGGTGCCCGTGTCCGGGCGCATGCCGGTGTCCGTGGTCCCGTCGGCAGCCGTCGCTTCGTCCACCGGGGCTGCCGGGCCCGGCTTCGGAGCCCGCTGTGCCGGAACTCGCGGCCCGTTCTCACGGTCCATCGCTCCCCCTGCCGCTGCCGCTGGTTTCGCCCAGGACAGTCTGCCTTGTCCGGAGGGGGTCCGTCAGCATCGGGTCGGTCGTTGTGAAGCCGTTGCCCGCCGGTAACCCGGTCGTTCTGGCCCCCGATAGCTGACGGGTCGTCAGATCAGCGCTACCGTGAAGGCCATGGAGACCTTCCCGAAGATCATCTCGGTGGACGACCACACCGTGGAGCCCCCGCACGTCTGGCGGGACCGGCTCCCGTCCCGGTACCACGACACCGGACCGCGGATCGTCCGCGCCCCGCTCAAGGAAATGACCTTCCTCGGCGGCAGGTTCGCCCCGGTCATGGGCGCCCGGGGGGACGAGGGCCCGATCGGCGACTGGTGGGTGTACGAGGATCTGCACAGGCCCCTCACGCGCCTCGACACCGCCGTCGGCTACGACCGGGACGAGATACGCCTCGAAGTCATCACGTACGAGCAGATGCGGCCCGGCTCGTACGACGTCGCCGCCCGGCTCGCCGACATGGACGTCAACCACGTCCAGTCCGCGCTCTGCTTCCCCACCTTCCCCCGCTTCTGCGGACAGACCTTCACCGAGGCGGGCGACCGCGAGCTCGGGCTGCTCTGCGTCCGCGCCTACAACGACTGGATGGTCGAGGAGTGGTGCGGGCCCGAGGCGCACGGGCGGCTGATCCCGCTCGCCCTCATCCCGCTCTGGGACCCCGAGCTCGCCGCCGCCGAGGTCCGCCGCAACGCCGCGCGCGGGGTCCGGGCCGTCGCCTTCTCCGAGATCCCGCCGCACCTCGGCCTCCCCTCGGTCCACACGGACCACTGGGACCCCTTCTTCCGGGCGTGCGACGAGACCGGCACGGTCATCGCGATGCACATCGGCTCCTCCAGCCGGATGCCGTCGACCTCCCCCGACGCGCCGCCGGCCGTCGGCTCCACCATCACCTTCGCGAACTGCTGCTTCTCGATGGTCGACTGGCTGATGAGCGGCAAGTTCGAGCGCTTCCCGAACCTGCGGATCATGTACGCGGAGGGACAGATCGGCTGGATCCCGTACATCCTGGAGCGCGCGGACGTCGTCTGGGAGGAGAACCGCGCCTGGGGAGGCGTCGCCGACAAGGTCACCCGCCCGCCCTCCGAGCTCTTCGCCGACCACGTCTTCGGCTGCTTCTTCGACGACGCCTTCGGGCTCCGCAACCTCGACGCGATCGGGGCGGGGAACGTCCTGTACGAGACCGACTACCCGCACTCGGACTCCACCTGGCCCAAGTCGAAGGAGGTCGGCGAGGCGCAGATGGGGCACCTGCCGGCGGACGTCGTCGAGCGGATCGTCCGCGGCAACGCGATCGAGCTCCTCGGGCTGACGCCGGACGGTCTCTGGCGGCCGTAGCGCCCGCCTTCCGGATGCGGCCGGGTCCTCTTCGGGGGCCCGGCCGCACCCGTGCGGGCCCGTCGTACGCCCTGGTGAGGGGTGCTTGTCGCCCCATCGGCCCAACAAGGCCGTCCCCTGATGGCGACGTGTCATGGACTGCGCACAAATGGTAGTCAAGTGTGCGTTTCTTGCACATCACGAGACAGCCACGGTGGACGTCCCCCCGGGATGTTCACGAACGGAGCCTGTGACATGACCCCCGACCTCCCGCACATCCCACCGGCGGACGACGAGATAGAACCGACCACAGAGCCTCGCCCGGGTCCGTCCCGCCAGCCGCTTGTCTCCTCGTCCCGGGCGCTCGGCGCGCCCCCCTACCCCGATCGTCCGACGACGCCCCCCGCCGTACCGGTGGTTCCGGTCGGATCGGTGATTCCGGGCGGGCCAGCGGCTCCGATGACGACGGTGCTCCCGGCCGGGCCGGAGTCCCCGGTCGCCGTGGAGCCCCCGGTCGCCATGGAGCCCCCGGTCGCCGCCGAGTCCCCGACCGCCTCGGAGCTTCTGGCCGGTCCGGAGCCCCCGGCCCCCACGGAGCCCTCGGCAGGCCCGCACGCCCCGGTCGGCCCGGAGCCGCAGGCCGCTTCGGGCGCCCCGGAGCCCCCGACCGCTCCCGAGCCGTCGGACGATCCGGAGGCCTCGGCCGACCCGGAGGCGCGGGCCGTCCCGGTGTCCCCGGCCGAGCGGGAAACCCCGGTCGCGGCCGAGCCCGAGTCCGGCCCCTCGGCCTCCGCCGAGGCCCCGGCCGCCTCGGAGTCCCCGGCCGGCCGGCAGTCGCACGCCGCTCCCGAACCCCCGGCGGCCCACGACGAAACCGGCGACGAGGCGGTGCACACGCTTCTGCGGACGGCGGCGACCGAGCGTCCGGTGGAGGAGGTCGCCGCGCTGGTGGCCCGCCTCCAGGAGACCGGCGAACTCTCCAGTCCCGCGGACGTGGCGCTCCGCGCCGCGGCCGTCACCCGCCCACTGGACGAAGTGCGTCAGCTGCTCGCGCTGCTGAACGCGTCCGGATACGACCTCCACCAGGCCGAGACCACCCTGCGCGCCGCGGCGGTGGGCCGGCCGGTCGAGGACGTGGTCCGGCTCGTCGGCATCCTCGGCGCCGACAGCAGCGACTGGCAGACCGTCGCGGGCGCGGACGCCGGGACGCGGCAGGCCGAACCCGGCGAGGAGGACCCCGCGCGCGTCGGCGGAGGGGCCGCACCGGCCGCCGCCGCACCGAAGCGCGGCCGGGGCGCCGCCAAGGGGCGGAAGTCCGTCCTGGACGGCGCACTGGCCTCGGGGCCCGGCAGCCACACCGCCTCGCCCGCGCTGCGGTCGGCCCTGCGCTGGCCCGCGGCGCTCGCGCTCTTCGCCTGCGGCCTCCTCCATCTGCCGGTGGACCTCGCGGGCCTGCGCTCGGGCGGCGACGCGGAGGCGGTGTCCGCGGTCGTCACCGTGCTCTGCCTGGCGTGCGCGGTCTGGCTCGCCGCCCGGGACACCCTGGTCGTCTGGGCCGCCGGCGCGGGCCTCGCCATCGTCGTCATCGCGCTCCACGGAGTCGCGAGCGCGCGCGAGGGCGACCTGCTGGGCAGCAGTCTCGCCACCACCTTCGCCTGGGCGAAGGCACTGGCGCTCCTGAGCGCCGTGGGCATCGTCTGTCTGGCCGGCTCGGCCCTGGTGCGCCACGCGAGGGCGACCGGCGCGGCGGACAGCACCTGACCCACCGGATCGCGAAGGCCGTTCCCCCCGCTCGGGCAGCTCCGCTGCCCGAGCGGGCGCATGTCGGGACGACCGGCCGGACGGCGCGCTCCACGGACGGGCCTGATCCGAAAGGCACCCCCGGTCCCGTGGCCCCCACCCCTTGCCTGATGGATCGTCAGGTACGAGCATGGGCCTGCTCGCTCAAGTGACGATCCGTCAGATTCGGGCCGCGCGTCCGGGACGCAAGGGGGTTTTCCATGGTGGTCTACGGCATGCAGCTGCCGGTCCAGTCGCAGAGCACCCTCTACGCCGAGCCCTGGGAGGCGTCCGCGGGCCCGGCGGACCTGCTCGCCGTCGCCCGGGCCGCCGAGGCGCACGGCTTCGACTACCTCGCGAGCTGCGACCACGTCGCCGTCCCGCGGCGGCTCGCCGGAGCCATGAGCACGGTCTGGTACGACCCGGTCGCCACGCTCTCCTTCCTCGCCGCCGCCACCGAGCGCGTCCGGCTCCTCTCGCACGTCGCCGTCGTCGGCCTGCGCCACCCGCTCGTCACGGCCAAGGCGTACGCGACGCTCGACCACCTCTCCGGCGGCCGCCTGGTCCTCGGGGTCGGCGCCGGACACGTCCAGGAGGAGTTCGAGGCGCTCGGCGTGGACTTCGCCCGCCGGGGCGCCGTGCTCGACGAGACGGTCGACGCGCTGCGGGCGGCCCTCGGGCCCGAGGAGTACCCGGAGCACGCGGGGGAGCGGTTCGCCTTCAAGGACCTGGGGCAGCTGCCCCGGCCCGCGCAGGAGCGGGTGCCGCTCTGGGTGGGCGGCTCCTCGCCGGCCGCCGTGCGCCGGGCCGCGCTCAAGGGGGACGGCTGGCTGCCGCAGGGCGACCCGCGCGAGAAGCTCGCCGGGCAGATCCGGAAGCTGCTGCGGCTCCGCGCGGAGGCCGGGATCGCGGAGCCGATCACGGTCGGCGCGATCACCGAGGCGCTGTACGTCGGCGCGCCCGGCTGGGAGGTCGGCCGGCGCACCCTGAGCGGCCGGCCGGAGGAGCTCGCCGCCTCCCTGCGGGCGTACGGGGAGATGGGCGTGCACCAGATCCAGGTCCGGTTCCGCTCCCGGAGCCGTACCGAACTCATCGACCAGATCGCGGCCTTCGGTGCGGAGGTCGCCCCCCACCTCTAGGGAGTGCGGACATGGGAAAGCTGGACGGGAGGGTCGTCCTCGTCACCGGGGCGGCGCGCGGGCAGGGCGAGCAGGAGGCACGGCTGTTCGCCGCCGAGGGCGCGAAGGTGGTCCTCGGGGACGTCCTGGACGACGCCGGCGAGGCGCTGGCCAAGGAGCTGGGGGAGGGCAGGGCCGCGTACGTCCACCTGGACGTGACGAGCGAGGCCGACTGGACGGCGGCCGTGGCGGCGGCCGGGGAGCGCTTCGGGAAGATCGACGGGCTCGTCAACAACGCGGGCGTCCTCCGCTTCAACGAGCTGGTGTCGACCCCGCTCGACGAGTTCCGGGCGATCGTCTCGGTCAACCAGACCGGCTGCTTCCTGGGCATCCGCACGGTCGCGCCGGAGATCGCGGCGGCCGGGGGCGGGACGATCGTCAACACCGCCTCGTACACGGGACTCACCGGCATGGCCGGGGTCGGCGCCTACGCGGCGAGCAAGCACGCGGTCCTCGGCCTCACGCGGGTCGCGGCCCTGGAGCTGGCCGCGAAGGGCATCCGGGTGAACGCCGTCTGCCCGGGCGCGATCGACACCGCGATGAGCAACCCGGAGGGCGTGGACCCCGCGGCCACGGCCGAGCTGTACCGCAAGCTCGTGCCGCTCGGGCGGATCGGCCGGCCGGAGGAGGTGGCGGCCCTGGCGCTCTTCCTGACCGGGGCGGACTCGGCGTACATCACGGGCCAGCCGTTCGTGATCGACGGCGGATGGCTGGCCGGCGTCAGCCTTTTCTGACGCCACATCAGGTATTGACGCTCCTGCGCCGCGGTGCGAGAGTCGGGCACATCAAGGAATCTGACGCATCGTCAGATAAGACGAGGACGGTGAACCCCCTTGGAATTCGGGATCTTCGTACAGGGATACGTCGGCAAGCGCGCCGAGACCGATCCCGAAGCCGAGCACAAGGCCCTGATGGAGGAGACCGAGTACGTCATCCAGGCCGACCGGTCCGGCTTCAAGTACGCCTGGGCCTCCGAGCACCACTTCCTGGAGGAGTACTCGCACCTCTCCGCCAACGACGTCTACCTGGGCTACCTCGCCCACGCCACGGAGCGGATCCACCTCGGCTCCGGCATCTTCAACCCCCTCGCCCCCGTCAACCACCCGGTCAAGGTCGCCGAGAAGGTCGCCATGCTCGACCACCTCTCCGGCGGGCGCTTCGAGTTCGGCTCCGGACGCGGGGCGGGCTCCCACGAGATCCTCGGGTTCATGCCGGGCATCACCGACATGAACCACACGAAGGAGATCTGGGAGGAGACCATCGCCGAGTTCCCCAAGATGTGGCTCCAGGACGAGTACGCCGGCTTCCAGGGCAAGCACTGGTCGCTGCCGCCCCGCAAGGTCCTCCCCAAGCCGTACGGCAAGTCCCACCCCGCCATGTGGTACGCGGCCGGCTCCCCCTCCTCGTACGCCATGGCCGGGAAGATGGGCCTCGGCGTCCTCGGCTTCAGCGTCCAGAAGGTCTCCGACATGGAGTGGGTCGTCGAGTCCTACAAGAACGCGATCAAGGAGGCGAAGGCGGTCGGGGACTTCGTCAACGACAACGTCATGGTGACGTCGACGGCGATCTGCGCCGAGACGCACGAGAAGGCGGTCGAGATCGCGGTGGGCGGCGGACTGAACTACCTCCAGTCCCTGCTGTTCCGCTACCACGACACCTTCCCCCGCCCCGAGGGCATCCCCGAGTGGCCCGAGCTCCTCCCCGAGTACTCGGCCGAGATCATCGAGCTCCTCATCCAGGAGGAGCTGATGATCTGCGGCGACCCGCCGGAGGTCCTCGCGCAGTGCAAGCGGTGGGAGCAGGCGGGGGCGGACCAGCTGTCCTTCGGACTGCCGATCGGGATCTCGTACGAGGACACGATGAACTCGATCAAGCTGATCGGGGAGCACGTGATCCCGGAGATCGACACGGACCCGGTCCACCGCACGACCCGCATGCGCCGGTCCGCAGGCAGCTGACGCACACCTGCGGGACGGCGCCCCCGTCCACCGCCGTGTGGGCGACCGTCCCGCTGGAGCAGGGGGACCCCCCTCGCCCCAGCGGAACGACTGCCCACAACGGGGGCGAGGGTGGGGCGCCGCCCCGGCGGGCGCAGCCCGCAACGGGGGGAGCGGGGCACCGTCCCGGCGGGCGCGCCCGCCACGGGGGCGGTACTGAAGCGCGGGGTGGTGTCTTCCCGGATCGCCGCCCCGTACCGGCCCCGGCCGGAGGCCGTTCCGCGGCGGCCCCGGTCCGGGGCACACCCACGTTCACGGACAGAGAGGGACCGGTCATGCTCGACCACCTGATCAAGGGCGCCACCGTCGTGGACGGCACCGGCGCCCCCGCCCGCGTCGCCGACGTCGGCATACGCGACGGCCGGATCGTCCTCCCCGGGCAGGGGGCCACGGCGCGCACCACCGAGGACGCCACCGGCCTCGTCCTCGCCCCCGGTTTCGTCGACCCGCACACCCACTACGACGCCCAGCTCTTCTGGGACCCGTACGCCACCCCGTCCATGAACCACGGCGTCACCACCGTCGCCGGCGGCAACTGCGGCTTCACCCTCGCACCGCTCCACCCCGACCGCCCCGAGGACGCCGACTACACGCGCCGGATGATGTCGAAGGTCGAGGGCATGGCCCTCAAGGCCCTGGAGGAGGGCGTCGACTGGAGCTGGTCGTCCTTCGCCGAGTACCTCGACGCCCTCGACGGCCGGATCGCCGTGAACGCCGGCTTCATGGTCGGTCACTGCGCCCTGCGCCGGTACGTGATGGGCGCGGACGCGGTCGGCGGCCGGCCGACGCCCGAGCAGCTGGACCGGATGGTCGCCCTCCTCAAGGAGGCCATGGAGGCCGGCGCCTGGGGGCTCTCCACCACCCAGTCCTCGACCCACTCGGACGGCGACGGCGCCCCCGTCGCCTCCCGGCACGCCACGCCCGCCGAGCTGATCGCCCTGTCGAAGGCCGTGGGCGAGCACGAGGGGACGCAGATCGAGGCCATCCTCGCCGGGTGCCTCGACCAGTTCTCCGACGAGGAGATCGAGCTGTTCGTCGAGATGACCGCCGCGGCCGGGCGTCCCCTCAACTGGAACGTCCTCACCATCGACGCCGCGGTCCCGGAGCGCGTCCCGCGTCAGCTCACCGCCTCCGAGCGGGCCCGGAAGTCCGGCGGCCGGATCGTGGCGCTCACGATGCCGATCCTCACCCCCATGAACATGTCCCTCGGCACCTTCTGCGCGCTCAACCTCATCCCCGGGTGGGGCGAGATCCTCGGCCTTCCCGTGCCGGAGCGGATCGCGAAGCTCCGCGACCCGGAGGTGCGCGCCGGGATGCTGCGGCGCGCGGACTCGAAGGAGGCCGGGGTCTTCCGGCGGCTCGCGCACTTCGGCCGGTACGTCATAGGGGACACGTACAGCCGGGAGAACGAGGGCCTCACCGGCCGGGTCGTGCGGGACATCGCGGCCGAGCGCGGCCAGGACCCCTTCCAGGCCCTCGTCGAGATCTGCGCCAACGACGACCTGAGGACCGTGCTGTGGCCGATGCCCAGCGACAACGACCCGGCCTCCTGGGCCCTGCGCAAGGAGACCTGGGAGCACGAGGACGTGCTGCTCGGCGGCTCGGACGCGGGCGCGCACCTGGACCGGATGTGCGGTGCCCCGTACACGACCCGCTTCCTCGGCGACTGTCTGCGCGGCCGGAAGCTGGTCCCGCTGGAGCGGGCGGTGAGGATGCTGAGCGACGACCCGGCCCGCCTCTTCGGGCTGCGGGAGCGCGGCCGGATCGCGGAGGGCTTCCACGCGGACCTGGTCCTCTTCGACCCGGAGCGGATCGACGCCGGCCCGGCGACGCTGGTGCACGACCTGCCGGGGGACAGCCCGCGCCTCGACTCGCGGGCGGTCGGGATCGTGTCGGTGCGGGTCAACGGCGTGGAGACGGTACGGGACGACCAGGTGACCGGCGCGATCCCCGGAAGGGTGCTGCGCTCGGGCCGTGACACGAGGACGGTGAGCACGCGATGACCCTGATCGAGCGCCTCTATATAGGGGGAGAGTGGGTCGAGCCCGACGGCGGCCACTACGAGGTGGTCGACCCGGCCTCCGAGGAGGTCGTCGGGCTCGCCCCGGAGGCCTCCCGGGCCCAGGTGTACGAGGCGGCCGTCGCCGCCCGCGAGGCCTTCGCGACCTGGTCCCGGACGAAACCGGAGGAGCGGGCGGCGATCCTCGACCGGGCCGCGGACCTGATGGCCCGGGACGCCGAGGCGAACACGCTCCTCGCCCGCGCGGAGACCGGCGCCACCACCGGCACCGCCCGCGGGATGCAGGTCGCGGTCGGCGCCTCCCGCTTCCGCCGGTACGCGCGCGGGGCGATGGAGCCGGTCGAGCAGGCGCTGCCCCCCCAGATCAACGAGGCCGGCCCGATGGGGAGGGCCGGGGTGTTCGGTGCGGTGGCGGTGCGGCGCCCGGTCGGCGTCGTCACCTGCATCACCTCGTACAACAACCCCTGGGCCAACCCGGCCGGCAAGATCGCGCCGGCGCTCGCGATGGGCAACACGGTCGTGGTGAAGCCGGCCCCGCAGGACCCGCTCTCCGTGTACGCGATGACCCGGGCCCTGGAGGAGGCCGGGGTCCCGGCCGGCGTGGTGAACGTCGTCACCGGCTCCGCGCAGGCGGTCGGCGAGGCGGCCGTCGACTCCCCGGACGTCGACATGGTCTCCTTCACCGGCTCCACGGCCGTGGGGCAGGCGATCGGCGAGGTCTGCGGCCGCTCGCTCAAGCGGCAGCTGATGGAGCTGGGCGGGAAGGGGGCCGCGCTCGTCTTCGACGACGCCGACCTGGACGCGGCGGTGACGGGGATCGGGACGACCTTCGCCTTCTACAGCGGGCAGATCTGCACCGCCCCGACCCGGGTGCTGGCCCAGCGCGGGATCTACGAGCGGCTGATCGAGAGGCTGACCGGCTACCTTGCCTTCATGAAGGTGGGGGACCCGGCGGAGAAGGGGACGGTGGTCGGCCCGGTGATCTCGGCGGCGCACCGCGACCGGGTGGAGGCGTACGTGGAGCTCGGGAGGAAGGAGGGGGCGCGGGTCGTCGCGGGCGGCGAGCGCCCGGACTTCGCGAAGGGCTTCTACGTGGCCCCGACGCTGCTGGCCGACTGCACCAACGAGATGCGGGTGGTGCGGGAGGAGATCTTCGGCCCGGTCGTCGTGGTCGTCCCCTTCGACGACGAGGAGGAGGGGATCGCGCTCGCCAACGACAGCGACTACGGGCTGATCGACTACGTGTGGTCGGGCGACGTGGCGCGCGCCTTCCGTGTCGCGTCCCGGCTGCGGGCCGGCGGGGTGGGCGTGAACACGATCGGCCGGAACATGGAGGCGCCGTTCGGCGGCTTCAAGAAGAGCGGTGTCGGGCGGGACGTGGGCTCGTACGCGCTGCACGCGTACAGCGAGCTCCAGGCGGTCGTCTGGCCGGGGTGACGACCGGCGGGCGGCCGGGCGGGAACCGTCCCGAAAATTTCTCGGGAAAATTTTTAAACGGACATTTGGGGCACGGCTGCGGTTCCCGCATATCGGACATCCGTCGTCGGACCTGCCGGTTGCCCGGCTCGCTCGGTTGGTCGATCTTTCAATCATTGGTGAGTGTCCGATTCGACCCTCGCAATGCAAGGCGATGATCGATCAATTGAGCGGAGTCCGTCCTTCCGGATATGGAAACCGCAGCATTTAACGTCGAGTTCATGACTCAGGTGGACGTGCGGCCGCAGGCCGGAGACGCGGCAGGGGGCGTCGGCGCCCCGGGAGGCACCCCCGGCGTGCGCACCAAGGGCCTCGGCGGCAACTCCGTGGGCCTCCTCGGCAGCGCCGTCATCGGCATCTCGACCGTCGCCCCCGTATACTGCCTGACCTCCACGCTCGGCTCCACCGCCGGCGAGGTCGGACTGCAGATGCCCGCCGTCTTCCTCGCGGGCTTCCTGCCGATGCTGCTCGTCGCGTTCGCGTACCGCGAGCTCAACAAGCGCATGCCGGACTGCGGCACCTCCTTCACCTGGACCGTGAAGGCCTTCGGCCCCAAGGTCGGCTGGATGTGCGGCTGGGGCCTGGTCATCGCGACGATCATCGTGCTGTCCAACCTGGCCGGCGTCGCGACCTCGTACTTCTGGCTGCTCGCCGGCGAGATCAGCGGCAACCCCTCGATCGCCGCCCTGGACGACAACAAGGCCGTCCACATCCTCACCTGCCTCACCCTGATCGCCGCGGCGACCGCGATCAGCTACCGCGGCATGACCGCCACCAAGGGCGTGCAGTACACCCTCGTCGGTCTCCAGCTGGCCGTCCTCGCGGTCTTCGTGGTCATGGCCTTCTCCAAGGCCGGCTCGGTCGACTTCCCGACCGGCGCCCACTTCTCCTGGTCCTGGCTGAACCCCTTCTCCGTCGGCTCCTTCGCGGCCTTCACCGCCGGCCTGTCCCTGTCGATCTTCATGTACTGGGGCTGGGACACCTGCCTCACGGCCAACGAGGAGACCACCGACAGCGACAAGACCCCGGGCCGCGCCGCGCTCATCTCGATGGTCGTCCTGGTCGGCTCCTACCTGGCCACCGGCATCGCCGCCCAGATGGTCGTCGGCTCCGGCGACAAGGGCCTCGGCCTCGCCAACCCGGAGACCTCCGACAACGTCTTCGCCGCCCTCGCGGGTCCCGTCATGGGCCCCGTCCTCGGCATCGCGCTCTTCGTCGCCGTCCTCGCCTCCGCCGCCGCGAGCCTGCAGACCACCTTCATCCCGGTCGCCCGCACGGTCCTCGCCATGTCCAGCTACGAGGCGCTGCCGCCGTCCTTCGCCCGGGTCCACCCCGTCTTCAAGGTCCCCGGCAAGGCCACGATCGTCGCCGGCGTCGCGACCGGCGTCTTCTACACCGTGATGACCCTGGTCAGCGAGAACGTCCTGGTCGACACCATCTACGCGCTCGGCCTGATGATCTGCTTCTACTACGCGCTGACGGCCTTCGCCTGCGTCTGGTTCTTCCGCAAGGAGCTCTTCGGCTCCGTCCGCGACCTCGCCTTCAAGGGCGTGATCCCGCTCCTCGGCGGCCTGATGCTCACCGCCGTCTTCGGCAAGACGCTCTACGACATGTGGGACCCGGCCTACGGCTCCGGCTCCGCGGTCTTCGGCGTCGGCTCGGTCTTCGTGATCGGCGTCGGCCTGCTGCTCCTCGGCGTGGTGATCATGCTGGTCATGCAGCGCAGGAGCCCCGCCTTCTTCCGCGGCGAGGTCCTCACGAAGGAGACCCCGTCTTTGGTGGTCGCGGACTGACGCCCGGGGCGTCCACGAAACGCGAAGGCGGCGGGCCCGTGGGGGGTCCCGCCGCCTTCGTGCCGTGCGTACGGCTCAGTGGTGGCCGGGCAGCAGGTGCTCCACCGCCGCGTTGGCGGGCGGCAGGTCGGGGGTGCCGGCCGGCTTCGCCCTGGGGGTCAGGACGCCGCTGAGCGGGACGACCGAGGGAAGGTTCATGCCGCCGGTGTCGGCGGCCGCGGTCCCGGCGGCGGCGCCGGCGGCCCCCGCGGCGGCGAAGACGGTCAGGGCGGCTGCGGTGAGGATCCTCTTCATGCCCGCTCCAACGCGGACGACGCGGATCCGGTTACGACCGGCCCGACGCGGGCGGCTCGGCCCCGGCGCGGATCCGGTACGCCCCCTCCCGCGCGGGCGGCTCGGCTCCCCGGTGCGGATCCGGTGACGACCGCGGGCGCCCCTCGCGGCGGCTACCAGGTCGCGCCGACCGGCTGCCGGGTCGTCGCGTTGAGCCGGTTGAAGAGGTTGCTGACCCCGATCCACAGCACGATCTGCGCCAGCTGCCTCTCGTCGTAGTGCCGGGCCGCCTCGTCCCACACCGCGTCCGGCACGGCGTCCGGGCGGTCCGCGAGCCGGGTCGCGTGTTCGGCGAGGGCCAGCGCCGCCCGCTCCGCCTCCGTGAAGTACGGCGCCTCGCGCCAGGCCGCGACGGCGTGCAGCCGCTCGTCCGTCTCGCCCTCCTCCTGCGCCTTCAGGGCCCCGCCGACCACGCAGTACCCGCAGCCGTTGATCTGGCTCGTCCGGAGGTGGACCAGGTGCAGGGTGCTGCCGGGCACGTCGCCGCCCGAGGTGACGGCCTTGATGAGCTGGAAGATCGCCGGCATGGCCTCGGGCAGGACGGCGGCGGGGTTGGGCATGCGTGCGGACACGGGGGACTCCTTAGGATGCGTGCATGTATCGGGAGACGAACTGGGCGCTGCGCCCCGGCCGCGCCGAGGACGTCGAGCCGATGGCCGAGCTGCGGGCCGAGGTCATGCGCGAGGACCTGGTGCGCCTCGGCCGCTACGACGAGCACCGGGTGCGCCAGCGGTTCCGGGACGGCTTCTCGCCCGCGCACACCTGGGTGATCGAACTGGACGGCGCCCCCGCCGGGTGCGTCACGGTGCGCCCGTACGAGAACGGCGAAGGGCTCTGGCTGGAGCACTTCTACCTGGCCCCCGAGACCCGGGGCCGGGGCCTCGGGACGGCGGTGCTGCGCGGACTGCTCGACCGGGCCGACGCGACGGGCGCACCCGTCCGCCTCGTGGTCCTCCAGGGCAGCGCGGCCCGCCGTCTCTACGAGCGGGAGGGGTTCCGGACCGAGTCCGAGGACCCGGTGGACGTGCTGATGGTGCGGGAGGCCAGGTCCGTCACAGGCCCACGCCGGCCGGCTGCCGGACGGTGACGTTGATCCGGTTGAACAGGTTGGTGACGGCGACCATCAGCACGATCGCGGCGAGCTGCTTCTCGTCGAAGTGGTCGGCGGCGGCGTCCCACACCGCGTCCGGCACCGCGTCCGAGACGTCGGCGAGCCGGGTCGCGGCCTCGGCGAGGGCGAGGGCCGCCCGCTCCTCGTCGGAGAAGTACGGCGCCTCGCGCCAGGCCGCGACCGCGAACAGCTTCTCGTCGCCGACGCCGTTCTTCCTGGCGCTCTTGGCGCCGTAGTCGACGCAGAAGCCGCAGTTGTTGATCTGGCTGGCCCGCAGGTGCACCAGCTCCAGGATCGTCTCGTCGACCCCGCCCTGGCGGGTGGCCTTGACCAGGTTCTGGATCGCCGGACCGGCGTCGGCCAGGACGTAGGCGGGGTTGGTCATGCGGGCCCGGGGCGTGTGCGCCATGGTGACGGCTCCTCAGCGGTGTCGTGTGGTGTCGCTTCCACTGCACTGACGGACCGCGCGCCGAGGATGTGACACGACCGGAGAACTTTTCCGGGATTCTTTTCAGGCCCCGCGATCAGGCCCCGCGATCAGGCCTCCGCGATCAGGGCGGTCGCCACCGTGCGGAAGCCGAGCCGGCCGTAGAGCCGGGCCACGTCCGCGTCCGAGGCCGTGAGGAACACGAGCTCCGTGCCGTGGGCGCGGGCGTCCGCGACGAGCGCGGACGTGACCGCGAGCCCGAGGCCCCGCCGCCGCGCCGCCGGGACGGTGCCCACGCCGACGACCTCGGAGACGCCCCCGACGGGCTGGTGCTGACCGGCCGAGAGGGCGCTCCCCGTGGCGTCCAGGGCCGCGGCGAGCCGGGTCAGGCCCGCCGTGAGGCGCTCCGCGACCTGGGCGGCGCTGCCCGGCTGCGGCTCCGTCCCGAAGGCGGCGTACGGGGCGGCGACGGCGCTCTCCAGGGCGGGGTCGTCCGCGCCCACCATCCGTACGGTGACGCCCTCGGGCTCCGGCACGGCGAGCGGCTCGCCCGCCAGGACCATCAGGGGGTGCTCGTGCACGGTGAGGCCGGTCGCCTCCACGGCGGCCCGCAGCCCCGGGGTCGTCTCCGCGACCCACTCGAAGGCCTCGGGCACCCCCAGCTCCCGCTGCCGGGCCCGCACCTTCTCCACGGCCCCGGGGGACACGTCGCCCTCGTGCCCGAGCGCCGGGCGGGCGTAGTAGGGCCAGCCCTCTCCCTCCCGTACGAAGAGGGTCAGCGGTCCGAAGTCCTCGGTGCGGGCGGCGGAGCGGGGGACGGCGTCGTAGTACGCCTCGATTCGGTTCAGCACCCGGTCACGGTAGGGGGCGGCGCGGGAAGTCGCAGGCAATTTTCGAACGGGCCGGGGGAACCGCGCGGGGCGCGACCCCGTCCCACAGCGCGACCGTGGAAGAAGGGGGAGCCATGAGCCGCACGAGAACCACCTGCCCGGGGTGCGACCGCGACGACCGGGTGCAGGCCGTGCCCGCCGTGTACCTCGCGGGCCGGGACGCCGTCACCAGCCGGGAACGGAACCGCGACGGCGACATGCGGACCGTGACGCGGACGGTGACCACCGGCCTCTCGGACGCGCTCGCGCCGGTGCCGCGGCCGCCGACGTACGGCATCGTCGTCCTCGGCATCCTCGCCGCCTTCGTCTCGCTCGCCACCTTCATCGGCGGCACCCAGGCCGGCCACTGGTTCGAGGACGAGCCCGCGGGGACGGACGGCGACGGGGTGCCGCGCGTGGGCGGTGTGTACCTGGTCCCGGACGGATCGACCGCGCCGGACTACTCGCAGCCGCTGGGATCGGCCGGGGCCGCGTCCCCGCCCGACTTCGCGTACCTCGGTCTGATCTCGGCGGCGGCGCTGCTCGCCGTCGTCCTCGTGGCCGTCGTGGTCCACCGCCGCCGGACCGCCTTCGTCCGCCTGACGCGCGGACGCCACCGCGCCGAGGAACTCTGGTCGCACGGCTGGTACTGCCACCGCTGCGGCACGGTCCACTTCGAGGGCGTGCCCGGCGAGGACCGGGCCCCGCTCACCCTCCAGCGCTTCCGCGAGAGGGTCTGGGAGCACGGGGGGTACGGAGACCTGGCGGCGGAACAGCGGGCGGTGGACCCGGGCCGTTCCTGACGGGGCCGCCGCACGGGGCGGGGTCCGGGCCGCCGTACGGGGGCGGGGTCCAAGGCCGCCGTACGGAGGCGGGGCCCGGGGACCGGGTTCGTCGTACCCCTCGGAAATCCGCCCCCCACCCCCTACCGTGCCGCTATGCGGATCTCGACCACGATCTTCCTGACCGACGAGACCATCGGCCCCGTACGGCTCGCGCGCGAGCTGGAGCAGCGCGGCTTCGCGGGGCTCTACCTCCCCGAGCACACCCACATCCCCGTCGAACGGACCACCCCCTACCCGGCGGGCGGGGAGCTGCCCCGGGAGTACGCCCGGACGCTCGACCCGCTCGTGGCCCTGGGACAGGCCGCGGCCGTCACCGAACGCCTCGGCCTCGGCACCGGCATCACCCTGATCACCCAGCACGACCCGATCGTGCTCGCCAAGCAGGTCGCCACCCTCGACCACCTCTCCGGGGGCCGGTTCACCCTGGGCGTCGGCTTCGGCTGGAACCGGGAGGAGGCGGCCGACCACGGCGTCGACTGGTCCACCCGCCGCGAGCTCGGCCGCGACCGGCTGGACCTGATGCGGGCCCTGTGGGCGCCCGAACCGACGGCGTACGCGGGGAAGTCCGGCGCCTCCGTGCGCGCCTCGGAGGTCTGGCCCAAGCCGGCCGGTGGCGCCCCGCGCGTCCTCCTGGGCGGCGCGGCGGGCCCGAAGCTCTTCGCGCAGATCGCCGCGCAGACCGACGGCTGGATGCCGATCGGCGGCCGGGGCCTGACGGAGTCCCTCCCCGTCCTCCGCGAGGCCTGGGAGAAGGCCGGCCGGGACCCGGAGACCCTCCAGCTCGTCCCGTACGCGGTCCTCCCCAGCCCCGGCAAGCTCGCCCACTACGAGGAACTGGGCTGCGACGAGGTCGTCCTCCAGCTCCCGCCGGGCGACGAGTCGGAGGTCCTGACCGTCCTGGACGGGTATGCGCGGTACCTCTGAGGAGAAGCGGGGCCCGGGTTCCTGCGGGGACCCGAACCGCGGCCCCACAGGGCGCTCGTATGCTCGGTTCATGACGGATCACCAGGCAGGACGTCCCACCGAGAACGCCATGCGCCGCGCCCTCAGGCGGGCCAGGGACGGGGTCGCGCTCGATGTCGCCGAGGCCGCCGTGCTGCTGCGGGCGCGGGGGGAGGACCTGGCGGACCTGGTGGCGTCCGCGGGGCGGGTGCGGGACGCCGGCCTGGAGGCGGCCGGGCGGCCGGGGGTCGTCACGTACTCGAAGAGCGTGTTCATACCGCTCACCCGGCTCTGCCGGGACAAGTGCCACTACTGCACGTTCGTCACCGTCCCCGGCAGGCTGCGCCGGGACGGGCACGGGATGTTCATGTCGCCTGACGAGGTCCTCGACATCGCCCGCCGTGGCGCCGAGGCCGGCTGCAAGGAAGCCCTGATCACCCTCGGCGACAAGCCCGAGGACCGCTGGCCCGAGGCCCGCGAGTGGCTCGACGCGCACGGCTACGACGACACCATCGCGTACGTGCGGGCCATGGCGATCCGCATCCTGGAGGAGACCGGGCTCCTGCCCCACCTCAACCCCGGCTTGCTGTCCTGGACCGACTTCCAGCGCCTCAAGCCCGTCGCGCCCTCCATGGGCATGATGCTGGAGACGACCGCGACCCGGCTCTGGTCCGAGCCCGGCGGCCCCCACCACGGGTCCCCCGACAAGGAACCGGCCGTGCGGCTCCGGGTGTTGGAGGACGCCGGCCGTTCCTCCGTCCCCTTCACCTCCGGGCTGCTGCTCGGCATCGGGGAGACCCTGGAGGAGCGCGCCGAGTCCCTCTTCGCGCTGCGGCGGGTGGCGCGCGCGTACCACTCCGTCCAGGAGCTGATCATCCAGAACTTCCGCGCCAAGCCGGACACGGCCATGCGCGGGATGCCGGACGCCGAGCTCGACGACCTCGTCGCCACCGTCGCCGTCGCCCGGCTCATCATGGGCCCCTCCGCCTGCCTCCAGGCCCCGCCGAACCTCGTCGACTCCGAGTACGAGCGGCTGATCGCCGCCGGCATCGACGACTGGGGCGGCGTCTCCCCGCTCACCATCGACCACGTCAACCCCGAGCGCCCCTGGCCGCGGATCGAGGAGCTGGCCGCCCGGTCGCGGGCCGCCGGCTTCGAGCTGCGCGAACGGCTCTGTGTGTACCCGGAGTTCGTCCGGCGCGGCGAGCCCTGGCTCGACCCCCGGCTCCTCCCGCACGTCCGCGCCCTCGCCGACCCCGAGACCGGCCTCGCGAACCCCGACGCGCCCGTGCGCGGCCTGCCCTGGCAGGAGCCCGACGAGGCCTTCACCGCCACCGGCCGCACGGACCTGCACACCACCATCGACACCGAGGGCCGCACGTCCGACCGGCGCGAGGACTTCGACGACGTGTACGGGGACTGGGACGCGCTCCGCGAGGCCGCCGCGCCCGGAATGGTCCCCGAGCGCGTCGACGCCGACGTCCGCGAGGCGCTCTCCGTCGCCGCCGACGACCCGACGAGGCTCACCGACGCGCAGGCGCTGGCCCTGCTGCACGCCGACGGCCCGGCCCTCGACGCCCTGACCCGCGTCGCGGACGACGTCCGCGCCTCGGCGGTCGGCGACGACGTCACGTACATCGTCACCCGCAACATCAACTTCACCAACGTCTGCTACACCGGCTGCCGTTTCTGCGCCTTCGCCCAGCGGCGCACCGACGCCGACGCGTACACGCTCTCCCTCGACCAGGTCGCGGACCGCGCCCAGCAGGCCTGGGACGTCGGCGCCGTCGAGGTCTGCATGCAGGGCGGCATCCACCCCGACCTGCCCGGCACGGCCTACTTCGACATCGCGCGCGCGGTGAAGGAGCGGGTCCCCGGGATGCACGTGCACGCCTTCTCGCCGATGGAGGTCGTCAACGGCGCGACCCGCACGGGCCTGTCGATACGGGAGTGGCTGACGGCCGCGAAGGAGGCGGGCCTCGACTCCATCCCCGGCACGGCGGCGGAGATCCTGGACGACGAGGTCCGCTGGGTGCTGACGAAGGGCAAGCTGCCGACGGCGACGTGGATCGAGGTCGTCAGGACGGCCCACGAGCTGGGCATCCGCTCCTCGTCCACCATGATGTACGGGCACGTGGACCAGCCCCGGCACTGGCTCGGCCACTTCCGCACGCTCTCCCGCATCCAGCAGGAGACCGGAGGCTTCACCGAGTTCGTGACCCTCCCCTTCATCCACACCAACGCACCCGTCTACCTCGCCGGCATCGCCCGCCCCGGCCCGACCGTTCGCGACAACCGCGCCGTGACGGCCATGGCCCGCCTGCTGCTGCACCCCTGGATCCCCAACATCCAGACCAGCTGGGTGAAGCTGGGCACGGAGGGCGCGGCGGAGATGCTCCGCTCGGGCGCGAACGACCTGGGCGGCACGCTGATGGAGGAGACCATCTCCCGCATGGCGGGTTCGAGCTACGGCTCGTACCGCTCCATCCGCGACCTGGAGGCGATCGCGGAGGCGGCGGGGCGGCCGTCCCGGCCTCGGACGACGCTGTACGGGGAGGTGCCGGAGGAACGCCGCGGTACGGCCCGGGCCTCGGACGGCCACCTCCCGACCCTCCTCCCGATCCTGCCCCAGCAGTAACGGGGCCCGGCGGGGGCGGTGCCCCTTCCACACCCGCCCGTGTGGGCGCCGCGCCCGCCGGGGCGGTGCCCCTCCCGTACCCGCCGTGTGGGCAGTCGTCCCGCTGGGGCGAGGGGGTCCCCCTGCTTGAGCGAAGCCGAGAGCTTGGGGGAGGGTGGGCACACGGGACGGCGCCCTTGATCGGCGCCTCCGCGTTCCGCGCCTGGACCCGCACCACTTTGTGCGGCGCACATCCGGTGCGGGTCAGGGCGCGGGAGCCTGGGCCCGGCAAGGGGCGCCGTCCGTTGTGCCCACCCGTTCCGCCCCGGCGGAACGATTGCCCACAACGGGGTGGGCGCCGCCCCGGCGGAACGACTGCCCACAACGGGGTGGGCGCCGGCCCGGCGGAACGATTGCCCACAACGGGTGGGGCCGGGGCCACAACGGTCAAACGTGGCCTGGAGGGCGTCCGGTTACATAAGGATCTGCGCCCCGAACGGACGCACCCGGTCGATTACAGTGCTCCGCAGACCGCCGACGGGGGGAGAGCACGTCGTGGCCACGACCGCCGCAGCCGTGTGGGGCCGCACCGAGCAGCAGGACTTCCGGGCCCGGGTACGGGGCTGTCTGCTCGGCGGGGCCCTCGGCGACGCCCTGGGCGCGCCCGCCGACGCCCGTACGCTCGCGGAGCTGCGGGAGGCCCATGGAGCCGACGGACTCACGGACCCGGTCCCCGCGTTCGGCCGCCGAGGAGCCGTGACCGCCGCGACCCAGATGGCCCTCTTCACCGTGGACGGCCTCATCAGGGCCCAGGTCCGCCGGGACACGGGCGCCTGGCACCCGCCCACCGACGTGCACCGGGCCCATCTGCGCTGGGCGGCCACCCAGCGCGACTGGGGCCCGGACGAGCGCCGCAAGGACAACGGCTGGCTGGCCCGCGAGGAGTGGCTCTACGCCCGCCGCAATCCGCCCCGCCCCTGCCTCACCGGCCTCGGCGACGAGGTCCTCGGCACGCTCGACCGGCCGAAGAACCCGGACGCGCGGGACTCCGGGGCCCTGCCCCGCTCCGCCCCCTTCGGGCTGCTCGTCGGCTGGGAGCCGCAGCTCGTCTGCCAGCTGACGGTGGAGTGCGCGGCGCAGACGCACGGCGCCCCGGAGGCGGGCCTCGCGGCGGGCGCCTTCGCGGTCGTCGTCCACGGCCTCGCGCGCGGAGGCCCGGTGGAGGCGGCGGTGGCCCGTGCCCTGGAGCAGCTCGCGGTGCGTCCCGGCCACGAGCCGGTGACCGAGGCCCTGAGGGCCGCGCTGGCCGCCGTACGGGAGGGGGCACCGGACGCGGACCGGGTGACGGCCCTCGGGGCCGGTGAGGACCGGGCCGAGGGGCAGCTGGCGGCGGCGGTCTACTGCGCCCTGGTCGGCGAGGACGTACGGCACGGGCTGCGGCTCGCGGTGAACCACGACGGGCCCTCGTCGGTGACGGGCGCGCTCACGGGCGCGCTGCTGGGGGCCCTGCACGGCGAGACGGCCCTCCCGCCGGCCTGGCTGGCCGAGCTGGAGGGCCGCGCGACGGTCCTGGAGCTCGCGGACGACTTCGCGATGGAGATGACGCAGGGAGCCGCCCTGCACAGCGCGACGGAGTCCTCCCCGGGCTGGCTGGCCCGTTATCCGAGGGGCTGATCCGTGCGGGCGCACGAGTCGAGTGGTCAGCTTGTGTAGCCCGTCGCGCCTGCGGTCGGCGATGCGGGCGTGGATCTTCGCGACCTTCCGCCGGGCCTTGGCCCGGTTGGCGCCATCGCCTGGAGCCTTGCGAGACAGGGCCCGTTGTGCCCTGGCCAGGGCAGCCCGGTCGCGGCGCTCGTGCCTCGGGTCGGCGATCTTCTCCCCGGTCGAGAGAGCCAGCAGGTAGTGGAGGCCGACGTCGACCCCGACTGCCGTGTCCTCGGCGGGGAGTGGCTTTACGGACGGGTCCTCGCACATCATGGAGATGGACCAGCGACCTGCCGCGTCCTGCGAGACCGTCACCGTGGACGGCTCCGCGCCCTCTGGCAGGGGGCGCGACCACACGATGTCCAGCGGCTCAGTCATCTTCGCCAGAGTCGGCTTTCCGCCCGCGCAGCCGAAAGCCGCACTTGTGGAGGCGCTGGGATCAGGTGGCTCAGCGCATCAGCTCCCCGGCGTTGACCAGCAGCGACTGCCCCGTGACGGCCCGCGCCCGGTCCGAGGCGAGGAAGGCCGCCGCCTCCGCCACGTCCCCGTCCGTCGCGAGCTCCGGCAGCGCCATCCGCCCGGTGAGGCGGGCCAGCACCTCGGCCTCCGGCACCCCCTCGGTGTGCGCGGCGAACTGGACGTACGCCTGGACCGGCGGTCCCCACATCCAGCCCGGCAGCACGGTGTTGACCCGGATCCGGTACGGCCCCAGCTCGTGCGCGAGCGAGTACATGGCCGAGGTCAGCGCCCCCTTCGAGGCCGCGTACGCCGCCTGCCGCACCTGCGAGGGCGCCGCCACCGCCGACTGCGTCCCGATCAGGACGACCGAGCCGCCGTGCTCCTTGAGCGCCGGCAGGCAGGCCCGGGTCATCCGCAGCGTGCCGAGCAGGTTGACGTCGAGCACCCCCTGCCAGGTCCCGAAGTCCGCGTCCTCCAGGCCGCCGAAGTAGGAGTCCCAGGCGGCGACGTGGACGACCGCGTCGATCCCGCCGAAGCGCTCCACGGCGAGCGCGGCGAGGGCCTCGCACTGCTCCTCGTCGGTGATGTCCGTGACCCGGTACGCGGTGCGGCGGCCCTCCGGGTCGATCTCCGCCGCGGACTTGGCGAGGTTGGCCTCGGTGCGGGCGCCGAGCACCGCGTTGCCCCCGTCCCGCACCACCGTCTCCGCGATCCGGTGCCCGAGCCCCGCACCGACCCCCGACACGACGACCGTCTTCCCCTGGAGCAGCATCCGGACCCTCCTCGACCCTGGCCAAGTATCTGACGGTCCGTCAGAGTAGGTGCCCGTCACCGACAAGGGAAGACACGGGAAGGGGTACGAGAGTGAGCGAGGAGACCCGCAGCGAGACGTACGCGGAACTGGCGGCCGTCGGGCCGTACGGCGTGCGCCCCGGCCACGCGCTGATCACCATGGTCGAGCCGCATCCGGGCCACGAGTACGCCTACAACCGCTGGTACGAGGACGACCACTACTACGCGGGCGCCATGGCCATGCCCTGGATGTACGCCGGCCGGCGCTGGGTCGCCACCCGTGAGCTCCAGGAGCTGCGGCGCCCGGAGAAGTCCGCGGTCGCCCAGCCGGTCACCGCCGGCTGCTACCTCTCCACGTACTGGATCACCGAGGGCCGCTACGACGACCACATGAAGTGGACCGTCGGCATCAACAAGCGGCTCAACCGCGACGCCCGCGTCCACCAGGAGCGCACCCACGTCTTCACCTCGTTCCAGGACCACGAGGCGACCGTCTACCGCGACGGGGCGGCCGGCCCGCGCGACTTCCACGCCCTCGACCACCCCTACGCCGGGCTGATCCTCCAGGTGATCGACGCCGAGGGCCCGGAGGCGCGGGACGCCCTCGTGGAACGGCTGCGCTCGCGCGACCTGCCCCGGCGGCTGGCCGGCTCGCCCGCGGCGATGGTGACGCTCTTCCGGCCGACCCCGCTGCCCGGCGACCGCATGACGTACGTGAAGCAGGTCGAGGGCGTCGACACCCGGCTGACGCTGCTGTGGTTCCTGGAACGGGACCCGAGGGAGTGCTGGACGGAGCACTTCGCGGACCTGGAGGCCCTGGCCTCCGGAACGGACCGGGTGGAACTGGTGGCCCCGTTCGTCCCGACGGTCCCGGGCACGGACCGCTACGTGGACGAGCTGCGCTGACGTCTCCGGGGCCCCGGATGCCTCGGGGGTCCAAGGCCTCGGGGGCCTCGGGGGCCTCGGGGGCCTCCGGGCAAAGGCCGAGCCCTCTCGGCCAGGACGGCGGACCGGTCGAGAGGGCTCTTCGCGTACTGCTGGGGGCGGCGTGCGCGCACCGGGGCTCAGAGCGCCCCGTTGCTCACCTCGCCGACGAAGGCGTTCCACGATCCCGGGCCGAAAGAGAGGGACGGGCCCTCGGGCGCCTTGGAGTCCCGCACCGCGATCGCGGCCATGACGGGGGACTTCACTTCGACGCAGGCCCCGTTCCCGCCCGAGTACGAGGACTTCGTCCAGGTGTCCGTACCGCCCTGAATAATCGCCATGCTGCTCACTCCGGTTCTGCCGAGTAGGGTGTCGCGCCAACGTTCTTGATGGCGTGATCGACGCTACTCGCCGGTCCCGTCCGACGGGACCGGCGTTCACACGTCCGAGTGGCATATTCCAACTGGGCTTCCGTGCAAGCGATCACGGGGTGTACGGTGCCTGCCCCACCCGCCGGCGGTCATCCCTGGGCATGCTTCTTCGCCATCTTCGAGATGAACTCCCGCGTCTGCTCCACGTTCAGCGCCTGCGCCCTGAGGTGCTCGTACATGACGGAGTACTTGCCGACGTCCTGCGCCTTCTCCAGGTACAGGTCGCTCGTCACGCCCTCGATGTAGACGACGCTGGAGTCCGAGGTGTCCGGGAACTCCAGGATCGAGTACTGCCCGCTGATCCCCGGATGCGCGCCCATCTCGAACGGGATCACCTGCACGGTGACGTGCGGCAGGTGCGACTGCTCGATCAGGTGCTCCAGCTGCTCGACCATCAGCTGCCGGCTGCCCACGATCCGGTGCAGGGCACCCTCGTCGATCACCGCCCACAGGCGCAGCGGACGCTCCTCGTCCCGGATCCGGTCCTGGCGGCGGGTCCGGACCGTGACCCGCTTCTCGATCTCCGCCGGCGTCGACTCCGGCATCGCGCCGGAGATCACGGCCTCCGCGTACGCGGGGGTCTGGAGCAGGCCCGGGATGATCTGCGACTCGTACATCCGCAGGCTCTCCGCGTCCGTCTCCAGACCGATGTAGACGCTGTACGGGATGTCGCCGAAGGCGTGCCACCAGCCCTGCTGGCGCGAGTCCTTGGCCATCTGCATGAGGGAGTCGACCATGCGCTCGTCCTCGACCTCGTACACACCGCACAGATCCCGGACGTCGCGCTGGCTGATGGAGCGACGGCCGTTCTCCAGCCGGCTGATCTTGGACTGGGAGACGAGGAGACGCTCGGCGACCTGCTCGGCCGTCATGTTCTTCGCCTCGCGGAGCTTGCGCAGCTCCTGGCCCAATCGGCGTCGCCTGACGGTGGGGTTGACGTTGGACGCCACGGAAACTGCACCTCCGGCTGTCTGCTGCGTAGCTGTGAGTACCTACCGCTTGGCAGACTGCCACCAATGGCCGGGTGCGCGCTGGGAAAACAGGACAACGCACATGTGCGGGACGGCCGTCCAGACCGCCCCGCACACCTGTGCGGCTCCCGGAATGGTTCCAGGTGGTTCGTGGTGCCCGTGCATGGTGCTGGTGCTGTTCGTCGCGCGGTCGTGTCAGTGCGCGGCCGCGCGGGCCATGCTGCCGCGAGGCTGCGCCGGGACGCCCGCGGCGCTCCGGCGCGGCTGTGCCGCCGCACCGTTCTGGACGTCCATCACGGCGTGCGCCACGAGTCCGCCCATGGGGTCGTGCCGGATCAGGTCGCGCAGCCGGGACCGCGACGACCGTCCTTCGTTGCCGGGGTACAGGTGCTTGCCGAGACCGACCGCGTGGGCCAGCGCGGCGAGCGCCGCGGTCCGCGGGTCCGGCGGTACGCCGGTGCGGATCGCACTGTCCAGCCGGGCACGGATCTCCCGACTGATCGCCGTGTCCGTCGCCTGGTAGCGAGTCGTCGGCAACACCCCGCACATCTGGCCCTCCACGGCATGCACCATGCCGCATCGCTCCAGATGCGAGAGATACGTCTGGCGGAGCCCCAGCCGGGGCCCGCCGATCCAGTGGACGGCCCGAACCGGGCTGCCGCGCCTGCGCAGCAGTTCCAGTGCGGAGTCCAGTGTCGGATCTCCGGTCGGCCGTGGCATCACCACGGCGATACGATCCCCGTCAGGGGCTATCCGGCCTGCCAGAGCCAGCTCCACTAGCTGTGCTCCGGCCAGACCGAGGTCGAGCGACTGCGGCTGCGCTGTGGTACCCGTGGTCGGGTCCAGAGCGAGCAGCAGAAGCTCTTCCGGAATAGTTCTGCGGCTCCTGCCCATCCATGCCTCCCCGCGTGGATGAATGACAGGGTGACCCCTCTCACATTCATCTGTCGAGAGTGCCTGGGTGGTTCATCCGGGAACCGGCAGGTATGTCGTTCTCGTCTAGCACGGGAGCCAAGGGGTTCACACAGGACACTGTTAGACGGTTCGGACGTACGTATGACGCATGGAGGAGGCACGGTGGCGGGCGAGTCCCCCGACAAGGCGGAGCAGCAGGGGTCGTCGCAGGAGACGGCGGCCTCGGGCGGCGGCGGCCGGGATCCTCGGCTTTCCGTGCTCCGCGGGTCAGAGTCCTCACCGTCCTCGGCGGTCCAGGTCGACCAGCCGACGGCCGTGTTCAAGAACCTGACGCCGCGCACGTCCGAGGACGACGAGCCGAAGACGGACTCGGACCCGGAGTCGAAGACGGACTCGGAGTCGGACCCGGAGCCGGAGTCCGGTGCCGGGGCCGAGTCCGGCGCGGAGGGCGACCGCCTGAAGGCGGCCGTGGCGGCGTGGGTCGCGACGGAGGAGGAGCCGGCGGCTTCGGAGACTTCGGCGGCTTCGAAGGCTTCGAAGGCTTCGGAGGCGAAGGCGTCGGCCGAGGAGGCCGAGGAGCCCGAGCCGGAGGACGAGACCGAGGCCGACGACTCCGGGGCCGAGGACGAGCCGCGGGACGACGCGGCGGACGACGAGCCCGAGGACGGGCCCGCGGGGGCGGACGGCGAGTCCGGCGACGAGACGGACGGGGAGCCCGTCGAGGACGTCGAGGACAAGGCGCCCTCCGCTTCCTGGTTCGCCGCGCGGAAGCCGGACGCCGACAAGAAGCCGGCGGAGCCCTCGGAGGCGACCGGCTCCACCGACTCCACCGACTCCTCGGACGGGAGCGGCTCTTCCGACTCTTCCGATTCATCGGACACGAGCGGTTCTTCCGACTCTTCCGGCTCCTCCGGGGACGAGGAGCCCGTCGACCAGCCGACGACCATGTTCAAGATGGTCCGTCCGCCCGTCGTGGACCAGCCGACGACCGCCCTGAAGCTTCCGTCCGGTCCGACCGCGGACTCCGACAGCGAGCGCACCAGCGTCTTCCGTGCACTGCGTCCCGACATCCCGGCCGAGCAGAAGGCCCAGAAGGCGGCGCAGGCCGAGAAGGCGGCGCAGGAGGCCCCCGAGGCCTCCGCCGCCCCGGCAGCGGCGCCCAAGGCCCCTGAGGCCCCCAAGGCCCCCGCGTCCAAGGCCTCCGCGCCCGCACCGTCGCCGGCGTCGCTGGCCGAGCCCGAGCGGACCCGGCAGCAGCCGCTGCCCCCGCTGCCCCCGCTCGACCTGCTCGCGGAGCTGACGAACACGCCGCCCCCGCCGCCGAGCCCGCTGCGGACGACCCTGCGCCGGGTGCGGATCTGGACCCCGCTGGTCCTGCTCCTCCTGATCGTCTTTGCGATCGTGCAGATGGTCCGCCCGCTGCCCGCGCCCGCGCTGACGCTTTCGGCCGAGCCGACGTTCACCTTCGGCGGCGGCAAGCTGCAGATGCCGTGGCCCGACGAGGGGCAGGGCGCCGTCGAGGTCGAGGGCGTCGGTTCCATGGGCCTGTACGGCGCGCAGAAGCCGGCTCCGATCGCGTCCGTGACCAAGACGATGACGGCGTACGTGATCCTCCGCGACCACCCGATCAAGGGGAAGCAGCAGGGCCCCGAGATCACGGTCGACAAGAAGGCCGCCGACCAGGCGAAGCACACGTCGGAGTCGACGGCGCCGGTCAAGGAGGGCCAGACCTACACGGAGAAGGAGCTCCTGGAGCTCCTGATGATCCCCTCCGCGAACAACGTGGCCCGGCTGCTCGCGCGCTGGGACGCCGGTTCGGAGGCCGCGTTCGTCGAGAAGATGAACGCCGCCGCGAAGGACCTGGGCATGACCCAGTCCACGTACACGGACCCGTCCGGCCTGCTCGACAGCACGATGTCGACGCCGCGGGACCAGCTGAAGCTGGCGAAGGCGGTCATGCAGTACGACGTGTTCCGCGAGATCGTGAACATGCCGAACGTGACGGTCGACGGCATCCCCGGCCGGATCGAGAACAACAACAACATCCTGCTCCACGACGGCGTGAGCGGCATCAAGACCGGCTCCTCCACCCCGGCCGGCGGCAATCTGCTCTGGGCGGCGAACACCGTCGTGGACGGCCAGAACCGCCGCATCCTCGGCATCGTCATGGGGGCGCAGAACGCCAAGATGCTCATCGACAAGCTCCAGCTGGCCATCGACAACAGCCTCAAGCTGATCCAGCAGGCCCAGAAGGACGTCACCTCGGCGGCCGTGGTCAAGAAGGGCCAGGTCCTCGGCTACGTGGACGACGGCCTCGGCGGCCGGACCCCGGTCGTGGCCACCAAGGAGCTCAAGGCGGTCGGCTGGCCGGGCCTGGAAGTGAAGCTGGAGCTCACGGATGGCGGAAAGGCCCTCCCGCACTCCGGCAAGGCGGGCGACATCGTCGGCCAGGTGTCCATCGGCACCGGCACCGGCAAGGTCAGCTCCCCGGTCGCCCTGAAGGCCGACCTGGTGGAGCCCGGCTTCGACAAGAAGCTGACCCGTCTGGGCTGAGGCCACCCGCTCGGCCGGGCGTCCCGGATCCTCCGGGACGCCCGGCTGTTAGCGTCTCCGGGGGGACGGGACGCACGCGTGACCCACGCGAGAAGCGAGCAGCCAGACGGGCAGCAGCACGGGAAAGGGCCGTAGTGACCACCGCCGAGCCGACACGCGCCGACCGCGCGGACTCCGACCCCGACGTCTACCGTGATGCCCATGAAGCTCGTGACACCGACGGCGGCCCGTCCACGGATATCGGACCCTCTTCGCCCCCGCGAATAGTGCTTCCGACGCAGCGGCCCGCCCCGGCCCCGGCACCCGCCCCGGCAAGGGCTCCGTCCGCCACCGCTCCCGCCCGTCCGCCGCGGCGCAAGCGCCGCTACACGGTCATGGCGGCCACCGGGCTCGCCGCCCTCACCCACGTCCTGTGGTTCTTCCTCTTCGCGAACAGCGGCGGGGACCTGGCCGCGCAGGACGCCTGGGCCGAGTTCGTCGGACGGCACCCGGACTCCGCGTACAACCTGGCCTGGTACGGCGGGATGCACCCCGTCTCGTACAGCGTGGTCTCGCCCTACCTGATGTCGGTGCTCGGCGTCCGCAGCACGATGATGGTCGCGGGGACGCTGTCGGCCGGCCTGACCGCGCTGATCCTGGTGCGGGTGCGGGCGGTCCGCAACCCGATGGTCTGCTCGATCGCGGCCGTCTTCGCCTTCCTCTGCAACGCGCTCTCGGGCCGGGTGACCTTCGGCCTCGGCATGACGTTCGCGCTCGGCGCGGTCGCCGCCGTCTTCTGCTGGCCGTACCGCTGGCGCTACAGACGCTGGGCGAAGGCGGCGGTCGCCGCCCCGCTGGCCGGTCTGGCGACGGCGTGCAGCCCGGTCGCGGGCCTGTTCCTCGGCATCGCGGCGGCGGCGCTGTTCCTGAACAAACGGCGGCCGGGCGCGTACGCCCTGGGTCTCGCCCCGGTCGCGGTGGTCGCCCTCTCCTCCTGGCTCTTCCCCTTCTCCGGCACGCAGCCGATGGCCTTCGGCTCGACGGCGCTGCCGCTCCTCTTCGGCGCCCTGACGTTCGCGCTCGTCCCGAAGGCCTGGCGGACGGTCCGCACGGCGGCGGCGGTCTACACGATCGGCACCCTGCTGACCTGGCTGATCGACTCCCAGATCGGCTCGAACATCTCCCGGCTGCCGATGCTCTTCGCGGGCGTCGTGCTGCTCGCGGCCCTGCCGTACACGGCCCCGCGCTCACGCCGCTGGTACGCGCTGCTGCTCGCCGTCGCGGGACTGAACTTCTGGATCGGCTTCAAGGGCGTCGACGACGTCATCCGCACCGCCCCGGACGCGTCCTGGGCGCGCGAGCTCGCGCCGCTCGTCAACCAGCTCCAGGTCCGGGACGCGGGCAAGGCGCGGGTCGAGGTCGTGCCGGCGTCCAGCCACCGCGAGTCCTCCGCGCTCAGCCCGTACATCAACCTGGCGCGCGGCTGGAACCGCCAGGCGGACATGGAGCGCAACCCCCTCTTCTACGACGACACGCTGAACGCCGCGAACTACCGGGACTGGCTCCACCGCTGGGCCGTCCACTACGTCGTCCTGCCCACCGGGGCCCCCGACTCGGGCGCCGAGCAGGAGGCGGAGCTGGTCGGCGAGGGCCTGCCGTACCTGAAGCAGGTCTGGTCGGACGAGAACTGGCGGCTGTACGAGGTGCAGAACCCGACCCCTCTCGCCGACCCGCCGGCCGAGGTGCAGAGCGCCGAGGAGAACGAGGTCGTGATCCGGGTCGACAGCCCGGGCCGGGTCCTGATCCGCGTCCCGTACTCGCCCTGGCTCGCCCTCATGGACGAGAACGGCGGCAAGATCGAACCGCCGAAGGAGACGGAGGCCTCGAAGCTGGCCCGCGAGGCGTCGGAGACCGAGCTCCCCAAGGTGTTCGCCAACGAGGAGGGCTGCCTCTTCAAGGCCGAGGCGGACCCGGAGGGCGACGAATGGACGGAACTCGTCGCCCCGAAGGCGGGCGTCTACCGCCTGGGAGCCCCCTACAAACTCTCGCGCGGCACGGCCTGCCCGGAAGAGCTCCGCTGACCCTCGGCATCATCGCTCTGTGAATCCGCTCGACTACTTAACGCTAGGATTCACGGACGCCGCCGCGGCCGCGCGGCGGACCGAGACAGGGGCGTGCGCATGGCCATCATCGTCACCTTCGACCTGCCCGGCGCCGGACGGGACCTCTACGACACGGTCATCGAAAGGGTGACCGGGGGGCGGGGCTTCACCCGGTTCGCGGACGTGGGGAACCCGGGCCTCGTCTCCCACGCGGCGGGACCGGTCGAGGGAGGGTTCCGCGTGACCGAGGTCTGGGAGAGCGAGGAGGCCCTCGAGAACCACGCGAAGACCTTCGGCCCGATCCTGGCCGACCTCGGCCACGCCGACCTGCGACCCACGATCATCCCGGCGCACAACGTCGTCGTCCGCTAGGGCGATCCGCTCCCGCGAGCGCCCTCATGAGGAAGGGGCGGGTACTGACACCAGTACCCGCCCCTTCTCCTTGTGCCCCCGGCAGGATTCGAACCTGCGACACCCGCTTTAGGAGAGCGGTGCTCTATCCCCTGAGCTACGAAGGCCGGGCTTGGCGGTCGGCCGGTGAGGGCCTGGTCGCCGCCGCCAGTGTAGCGGGTGGTGTGCTCGGCGTACGGGGAGATGCCGCGCCGTCGGGATCTTGTGCCGGTGTGCCGGGCGCCGGGGCGGGGCCTCGTCGTCTCTTCGTCATGTTCCGACGGGCGCGCAGGGCCGGTGGTGGAGGTGGTGGAGGGCGTAGGCGGCGGAGACCAGGGTCATGTGGTGGTGCCAGCCGGGGTACGAGCGGCCCTCGAAGTCGAGGAGGCCCAGGTCGTCCTCCAGGCGGCGGGTGGTCTGGCGGGTGCGGGCGGGCAGGCGGGTGAGGGCGAGGAGGTTCTCCGTGCGGGCGTGGGTCATGTTGGTGAGCCACAGCTGCGACGGGGGCCGGCTCTCCTCGGGGCGGGCCGTGAAGAGGCGGTAGGCGCGGTGCGGGCGGCCCGTCGAGGGGCGGTCGACGGGGTGGACGAGGGCCGTCGCGACCGCGGCGCGGTGCTCGCGGCCTGCGGGGTGGGCCGCCTCCTCGGTGCGGAGCCGGCCCGGGCCCTGGTCCAGCACCCCGCGGGCCGTGCGCACCGGGCCGTACTCCTCGCCGCGGGGGTGGGGCAGGTGGCCGGGGGGCCGGACGGTCCTGACCCGCAGTCCGTCCGGGACGGCTAACACGAAGTCCCTGTCCCGGGCCGCGAGCCCCCGCGCGAGCGCGCCCGCCCTGGGGGTCGCGCCCAGGTGGGCGACGACCGGCACGGAGGCGGCGCGGCTCGCCCCGGCCAGGGCGTCGACGAGTTCGAGGGCGTGCTGCTCGGGCGGCCGGAAGCCCACGTCGCAGGGGATCCGGGCGCGCCGTCGGCGGTGCGGCTCCTTGCCCCAGGCGCCGGGCAGCTGGAGGCGCCAGTCGACGGGGACCGCCTCGCTCGCCGTGGCGAGGAAAGCGCCCACTCCCACCTGGCAGGTGACGGTCCGTCCGGCGGCGGCGACGAAGCGGCGGTGCACCCCGCAGGAGTGCTCCCCGCGCTTCGGCAGCACCGCCAGGTCGACGACCCAGGCCTGCGGGACGAGTCGCCGCTCGGTCCAGCGGACCAGCTCCTCGCGCACCGGGGTCCAGTCCCAGGGGCTGACGTTGACGAACTGGTGCAGGGCCTGGGCCGCCGTCGGCGAGGCGGAGACGCTGGCGGCCAGCCGGCGGACCGACTTCTTGCCGGGGGTGGTCAGCAGGGCCCGCAGGTATCTCCGCGCCCAGGCGCGCTGGTCGGCCCGCGCCAGCGGTTCGAAGACCCGCTCGGTGAAGCGGGAGACGGCGTCGTCGGGCGGGAGGGTGGCCATAGTCAAAGAATAGCGAACGTTCTCTTTCTATGTGTGTGGTGCCCCGGGGTGGGGCCGCAGGTGGAGGGCGAGGAGAAAACGCGCTGCATCTTGACCAACTCGGCGTTGTCGGCCCCCGGGGAGCGCGCCGAGGATGCTCTTTCCAGGAGCTCATTCGGAGTCAGCATGGTGAAACAGGAGAGGGCCGTACGCACCCGCGCGGGACTCGTTCGGTCGGCCGCGGCGGAGTTCGACCGCGACGGATACGCCGGTACGTCGCTGTCCCGGATCAGCAAGGCCGCGGGCGTGTCCATCGGGGCGGTCACCTTCCATTTCGCCTCCAAGGCCGATCTGGCCGAGGCCGTACGGGAGGAAGGACACGCCGTCACGCAGGCCGCGCTGAAGCGGGTCACCGAGGAGCGGACCTCGGCCCTGCGCGCGGTGGTCGACCTCACCGTCGAGCTCGCGCGGCTGATGGAGCGTGAGGTCCTGGTGCGGGCGAGCGTCCGGCTGGCCCGGGAGCTCGCGGAGGGCGCCTCCTGGTCGGGCATCTGGCTGCCGACGGTCCGCGACCTGCTCGACGAGGCCCACCGCGCGGGCCAGCTCCGCGACGGCGCCCCGCCGGAGGACGTGACGACCCTGGTGGAGTACCTGGCCGGCGGGGCGGAGACCTCGCTGCGCGGCCGCCCGGGCGCGGAGGGCGGACCGGAGGGCCCCGTCGACCAGCTGAACCGCGTCTGGCGGGTGGCCCTCGCGGGCGTCTCGGCCACGGGCGACACCGGCGAGGCGCACACCACTCCAAAACCCCGGCAGGCGGGGGAGACGGGCAGGGCGGGGTAGCGGGAGTGCCGGGGGCGGGGCAGCGGGAGTACCGGGGGAGCGGGGTGGCGGGGCAGGCGGAGGCGCCGGGGGGATCCGAGTGATCGGGGTGCCGGGCAGGCCCGAGTGGGGCGGGGTGCCCGGGAGGCCGGGAGGTCAGGGGTGCCCCGGCGGCCCGAGTGGGGCGGGGTGTCCGGGAGGTCAGGGGTGCCCCGGCGGTCCGAGTGGAGCCGGGTGCCGGTAGGTCCGAGCGGAGTCGGGTGCCCCGGAAGCCCGCGTGGGCCTGCCCTCCCCGGGGGACGAAACCGCCCGTCCCCCGGAGGGGCCGGTCGTCGTCCCGGTCGACGCAGCCGCGGCAGTGGGCGTCGCGGCCGGCGCCGAGGGGGTGTCAGGCGGGGAGGCCGCCCTTGCCCGGGTGGATGCGGAGCAGCTCGCGGGTCTCGGGGGTCGCGATGGCCGGCAGCGTGAAGCGCCACAGCAGGGAGACGCGCTGCGGGAGGTCCTTCCGCTCGCTCGCGATGTTCGAGTAGAGCTGGGTCCCGGTGTAGGCGCCCACGAGGGTCGTGGCGAAGTCGGCCTCGTCGACGTCCGGCAGGAGCTCGCCCAGCTCGCGCGCCACGCGCAGGTGCTTCAGGAAGTGGTCCACCCACTCCTGGTAGGCCGTGTCGCTCCGGACGCCGAACTCGCCCTGCTCGACCGCGAGTCGCACGCTCGCGCGGAACAGTACGTTCCGCTGGAGCTCGCGGGCCAGGTAGAAGGTGAGGTCGATCAGCGCCTGGAGGCCCGTGGAGCCCTTGGGGGGCTCCACGAAGTCCTGCTGGCTCGCCATTACGGCCATGGCGAGACCGCGCTTCGACTTGAAGTGGAAGTACATGCCGCCCTGGGTCACCCCGGCCCGGCTCATGATCTTGCTGATGCTGGCTCCGCTGAAGCCGCACTCGTCGAACACCTCGGCGGCCGCGTGGAGGATGGTGTCCCGCGTCTTCACCGCCCGTTCCTGCTTCGGCTCATCCATGGAAGACCGGGTTCCCCTCGACAAAAAAAACGAACGCCCTTATTTTACAGACAAGCCCGTGCGATCGGTAGATCCACTCGGGCACCACATGCGCGCCACGGGGAGAGGCATGCTTATCAAGGAACGCTCTGAGGTTTTAGCTACTCCGCTCACCACCACGGTCCCCCGCGAGTACGTCCACCGGGCGGCCCTGTCCGAGGTCTTCCTGACAGGCTGGCACAGGAACGGCCCCGACTCCTTCACCGTCACCGCCCAGTGGCCGCGTAGCCACTGCTTCTACGGCTCCGAGCACGGGCTGTACGACCCCCTGATGCTGTGCGAGACGGTCCGGCAGACCTTTCCGCTGCTCGCCCACGCCGCGTACGACATGCCCTTCGGCTACCAGCTCAGCTGGCGTGACCTGCGGTACGAGATCGACCCCGCGGGCCTGCACGTCAAGGGCGCGCCGGCCGAGGTCGAGCTGCGCGTCTCCTGTTCCGACATCCGCTACCTCCGGTCCGTGCCCGCCTCGATCCGGATGCACATCGAACTCGTGCGCGACGGGGTGCCGTTCGCCGTGGTCGAGACCGAGTTCGGCTGTCACTCTCCCGAGGTCTACCGCCGGCTGCGGGCGGGCCGCGGCGACGCGGTCGGGATGTTCCTCGGCGCGCCCCTGCCGACGTCGCCCGTCCCGCCGGGCCTGGTCGGCCGCGGCCGGGACCAGGACGTGGTGCTCTCCCCCTCCGGGGAGCTCGGTCGCTGGCGGCTGCGGGTGGACACCACGCACCCGGTCCTCTTCGACCACCCCGTCGACCACGTGCCGGGCATGGTCCTGCTGGAGTCCGTACGGCAGGCGGCCCACGCCCTGAACCCGTCCCGGGGGTCGTTGCTGCCGCTCTTCATGGACGTGCGCTTCAACCGGTACGTGGAGTTCGACTCGCCCTGCCGGATCGAGGCCGAGGCGCTTCCCGGGGAGTCCGCCCCCGGTCGCCACCGACTGCGCGTGAACGCCCTCCAGGGGGAGGCCTCCGCCTTCTCCGCCGTCGCCGAGACGGCGGTCGTCTCCGCCTTCTAGTACGCCCGAAGCCGGCCCGCCGCGTCCCCCACCGCGGCGGGCCGGACCCGTGCCGGAGGGGTCAACCTCACATGTCCTTCCGGAAGTTGCCAAGGTCGTCGCGCATCCTCCGGCCCCAAAAGAAAACCGAACGTTTTCTATGTAATGCTCCCGGGCATGACGGACACGACCCTTGCCCCCGCCACCGAGACGGACGAGCAGCGCACGGCCCGCTTCGTGCGGGACGCCGTCGGCTACCGTCCGCAGCTGTACGCCCAGGCCATGAGGCTCACCGGGAACCCCGCGGACGCGGAGGACCTGGTGCAGGAGACGTACGCCCGGGCGTACCGCGGCTTCCACCAGTTCCGGCCCGGCACCAACCTGCGGGCCTGGCTGCACCGGATCCTCACCAACGTCCACCTGACCGCCTGCCGGAAGCGGCGGGTGGAGCAGACCTACGCGGTCAGCTCGGACATCGAGGACCGGCAGCTCGCCCGCGCGGCCTCGCACACGGCCGAGGGGCTGCCCTCGGTGGAGGCCCAGATCATGGCCCGGGTGCCGGACCCGCTCATCAGCGAGGCGCTGCGGGCGATCCCCTGCGACTTCCGGACCGTCGTCTACCTCGCCGACGTCGAGGGGCTGCCGTACGAGGAGATCGCCTCGCTCGTCGGCGTCCCCTGCGGCACCGTCAACTCCCGTCTGCACCGCGGCCGCAGGCGGCTGCGGACGCTCCTGGACGGACAGTTCGGCTACCGGGCGGACGCCGGTTCCGCCGCCGGGTCCTGAACTCCACCCCTCACCCCACGACACCCGAGCCCGGACGGGCCGAGATGCGAGCTGATACCCCATGACCACACACGCGCCCGCCGACGTACGGACGGAGGAGGCCGAGCCGCAACGGTTGCCGTTGTTCGCCCTGCTCGCCCTCGCCACGGCGGTCTTCATCACCAGCCTCACCGAGACCCTGCCGGCCGGTCTGCTGCCCGCGATGAGCGGCGACCTCGGCGTCAGCGAGTCCGCGGCCGGACAGACGGTCACCGTCTACGCGATCGGCACCGCGCTGACCGCGATCCCGCTGACCGCGGCCACCGCCGCCTGGCGGCGCAAGCGGCTGCTGCTCACCGCGATGGCCGGCTTCGCGGTCGCCAACACGGTGACCGCGGTCTCCACCTCGTACCTGCTGACCATGGGCGCCCGGTTCGTCGCCGGTGTGGCCGCGGGCCTCGCCTGGGCCCTGCTCGCCGGCTACGCCCGCCGGATGGCGCCGACGCACCTCCAGGGCAAGGCGATCGCGATCGCCATGGCGGGCATCCCGGTCGCCCTCTCGCTCGGCGTCCCGGCCGGCACCTTCCTCGGCAAGGCCGTGAGCTGGCAGGTGGCCTTCCTGGTCATGACCGGCCTCACCGTGGTCCTGCTCGGCTGGATCGCCGCGGCCGTGCCGGACTATCCGGGGCAGAGGCAGGAGGGCAAGGGGGCCTCGATGCTGAGCGCGCTGAAGGTGCCCGGCGTGACGCCCGTCCTCTTCGTGACGCTCGTCCTCGTCCTCGCCCACACCATCCTCTACGCCTTCATCGCGGTCTTCCTCGACCAGCTCGGCATGGGCGGCTCGACCGACCTGGTGCTGCTCGTCTTCGGCGGCGCGTCCCTGCTGAGCATCTGGGTGGTGGGCGCCCAGATCAACCGCCGGCTGCGGGCGCTGACGGTCGCGAGCGTGCTGCTCATGGCGCTGGCGGCCGCCGCGCTCGCCCTCCTCTCGGGCGACACCGTCGTCGTCTACGCGGCGGTGACGCTGTGGGGCCTCGGCTGGGGCGGCGTGCCGACCCTGCTGCAGACGGCGGCGGGCGACGCGGGCGGCGAGGAGGCCGCCGACGCGGCACAGGCCATGCTCGTGACCCTGTGGAACGTGGCCATGGCCGGCGGCGGCCTGGTCGGCGGCCTGCTGCTCGACCGGTTCGGCTCCGAGTCCTTCCCGTGGAGCGTCCTGATCCTGATCGTGCCGGTCCTGGCCGTGGTGGTCGGGGCGCGCGCACACGGCTTCCCCGCCAGGAGGGCGGGCGCGGACGCGTAGCGGAGGGCCGGCCGCGCCGGGGTGGACGACCGCGTCGGCGCGGTACGGCCCCGGCGCGGCCGTCCGGCCGTTCGCGCGCGGTCGGCGGCGGGGTGCGGGCGCGGTCTGTGCCGGGGTCCGGACGTGGCGCCGGGGTCCGGGCGTGGTGCCCGGGCGCGGGCGCGGTGCCGTCCCGCCGGCCGGCCGAGAACCGACCGGCCCCGTCGGACTTGGCTAAGTCGGACAGGGCCGGTCTCCCCTCTCGCGAAAAAAAGAGGGTGTTCGTTATTCTTCTGGTGTCGCCTGACGGGGAGGGAACGCAGCATGGCGGAACACCGCATGGCCGGAGCAGCGGATCCGGGCCACGACACACGGGTCTTCCACTTCGCGGACTCGGTCTTCGCCCACCTGCCCAGGGCGGACCAGCGCCGCTGGGCCCAGCTCTACCTGCAGGGGCTGCTGACCACACCGGGCCGGAAGTCCATCCGGCGGCTCGCCGCCGCGGTCTCCGCCGCCCCGGCCACCGCCTCCCAGTCGCTGCACCAGTTCATCAGCGCCAGCCCCTGGGACTGGGTGCCCGCCCGGCAGGAGCTGATCCGGCTGGCGGGCGACCACTTCCCCTTACGGGCGCTGACGATCGGCACCGTCGTCCTGCCCAAGCGGGGCGAGCACACCTGCGGGGTGCACCGCCGCTTCGTCCCCGCCGCCGGGCGGACCATCAGCTGCCAGGTCGGACTCGGGGCCTTCGTCACCACCGGCGACGAGGACCTGCCGGTGGAGTGGCGGCTGCTGCTGCCCGAGCAGTGGAACGAGGACGCCAGGCTGCGCGAGCGCGCCCGGGTGCCCGACGCGGCCCGGCACCGGCCCGTGTGGGAGCACGTCCTCGACCTGGTGGACTCCGTCTCGGACGCCCTGCCCCGCCGGCTGCCCGCCCACGTGCCGGTGGTGGCCGACCTGAGCGAACACCTCGACGTCGGACGGCTCCTCGCGGGCCTCGACCGGCGCGGCCACGACTTCGTGGTGGCGGTGCCCGCCGCCCTGCCGGTGCTCCCCGCCGACTCGCGCGTCTCGCGGGCCGTCCCCGGCGCCGCCGACGCGCCGCTCGGCCCGGTCGGCGCCCGGCAGTTCCTCCAGCACCACCACGTCCTGCCGCCGCGCGCGGTCACCCTGGCCGCGCCGGGCGGCCGGGGCCGGCAGCTGCGGGTGGTCTCCGAGCTGGTGCGGCTGCCCGGCTCCTGCCGGACGTACCGGCTCTTCACCGAGTGGCGCCCCGCCGACTCCCGCGCCCCCCGGGTCTGGATCACCAGCCTGACCGGGCGGCGGGTGGAGCAGCTGACGACCCTCGCCCAGGCGCAGGCCGGGACCTGCCAGACGGTGTCCACGCTCGAACGGGACTACGGGCTCCTCGACTTCGAGGGCCGCTCCTTCCCCGGCTGGCACCACCACATGACCCTGGTTTCCGCCGCTCACGTCTATGACCGGCTCCTCCACGCGGGGGCGCTCGACGAAAGGCTGCCGCAGAGCGCCTGACATTCTCGGGACCGGTATTTCTCAGCCAGACCAAGGGAGTTGACATCCAAATGGTGAATGCGCTCGTGGTGGAGGATTCGGAAACGATCGATTCCACCATTCAGAACCTGCGGCGCCAGGGATATCAGGCGAGGGGAGTGGGGACAGGATCGGACGCGCTGAAACACCTACCACGCGCCGACATCGTGCTGCTCGATCTCGAACTTCCGGACATGGACGGCCTGGAGGTGTGCCGGGCGATAAGAGCCGCCGGTGACACGCCGGTCATAGCCTTCAGCCGCCGTGACACGGAATTGGACCGGGTGCTCGCGCTCCAGGCCGGTGCGGACGACTGCGTGGTGAAGACCTGCGGTTCCCGTGAGGTCATCGCGCGCATCGGTGCGGTGCTCCGCCGGGCGAACGCGCAGACCGCCGACGCCCCGCAGTCGATCTCGCTGCGGCCGCTGCACATCGACGGGCGGTCCCGGGAGGTGCGTCTCGGCGGCCGGCTGGTGGACATGACGTCGAAGGAGTTCGAACTCCTGTACGCGCTGGCGTCCACCCCCGAGCGGGTCGTGTCCCGGAAGGAGCTGATGGCGAAGGTATGGGAGGCCGACCGCGCGGGGTCCAGCCGCACCATCGACACCCACGTCAGCAGCCTCCGGGCCAAGCTCGGCTCCAGCAAGTGGATCGTCACGGTGCACGGGGTCGGCTACAAGATCGGCACGGCCCAGAGGCACCGCGACCGGGTCTGAACGGGGTACGGCCCCGGCGCCGCCGACGAGGGCGCGGACGGTCCCGACGACCGGCCGCGCCCTTTCCGTGCGCCGGAACCCGCGCCGGATCAGGCCGCCACCGCGGTCGTGCGGCGCTCCAGACGGGCGAGCAGCGGGTGGTCGCCGGCCGGGTCCGTGTCGGCCCCCGCCGCGCGCAGGGCCCACCAGGCACTGGCGAGGTTCGAGGTGAGCAGCACCCGGTCGCTGTCACGGCCCAGCTCCTCCAGGGCGGCGAGCGTGCCCATGCCGGTGCCGGTGAAGAGGAGCGCGGTGTCGTCGGAGAGCCGGGCGTCGCGGACCCGCTCCAGTATGGCCGCGGTCGTCACCTCGTACGGGTTGAAGTGGTCCTCCCGGGCCGGGACGAGGAGCGCCTCGTCCACCGTCAGCCCGGCCGCCCGCCAGAACCCGGCGGAGGTGTCCGTCAGCCACGGCTCGTACGGGGAGACCAGGGTCAGCCGCTCCACGCCGAGCCACTCGCAGGCGGTCAGGATGGCCTGGGTCGAGGACCGCACCGGATAGCCGGCCCGGTCGCTGAGCTCCTCGCAGAAGGCCCGGTCGCCCTCGGGCGCGAGCAGGTAGTGCGAGGCGCTGCACGCGACGACGGCGGCGTCCAGGCCCATGGTGCCGAAGCCCGCCAGGGTGTCGGGCAGCGCCTCGTTCCACGCCTCCAGCATCTCCAGGAGCCCCTTGCCGGGCGTCACCGGGAAACGGCTCGTGTACACGTTCATGCGCTCGCCGACCAGCCGGTTGAACTCCGGCTCCGCCGTGGGGTTCTCCGGCGGGACGACGACGCCGAGCCGCGGGGTCGCGAGAAGGTCCATCATGAAATTCCCGTCTCCTGGGGTGATTTCCTGGATTTCCTGTTGCCTGCCCCGATGGAATCCCCAGGGAATGGGGAATCTTCCCGTCCGCTCCAGATGCCTCGTCAATTGACGCTTTTCGCACCCCCCTTCATGCCGTGCTTGCACTCCTTGACAGGCTTCACATCCCCTGACAAAAGTCGAGGAAGCCTGACACGGATCTCCTTGACCCTCCTTCCGCCGGCGGCCGATTCTTGATGTCAGCACCAGCCGCATTCCAACGGCCTCGACCAAGGAGCAAAGGCAATGGCGGTATCGCAGAACGGTGGCAGTGTCCCGGAGGTGCTGCCCCACATATCCGACGCGACCCTGCGGGACTCGGCCCACATGGCCGGCGTCGAATTCGGTCCCCGTGACGCCTCGGTCATCGCGGACCTGCTGGTGAAGACCGGCGTGTCCCTCGTCGAGGTCGGAATGGTCTCCGGACCCTCCTCGAAGGACGCCGACCTGGTCCTCGCCACGCACGAGACCGTGGGCCCCGAGCGCAGCCTCACCCTGGTCGTGGTCCGTGACCGGCGGCAGGTGGAGGAGGCGCTCGACGAGGCGCTGCGCCTGGGCGTGCGGAACGTGATGTTCTCCATCCCCACCTCGGAGGAGCACGCCGCGCTCAAGCTCGCCTCGTCGAGCAGCAAGTACCTGATCAACGTGGCGCGCGCCGCGATCGAGGGGGCCAAGGAGCGCGGCTTCCACGTCACCTTCAGCGGTGAGGACGGCGCGCGCACCCCCAAGGAGCGGCTGGTCCCGTACGTGACCGCAGGCTTCGAGGCCGGGGCCGACCGGTTCCGGCTCGCGGAGACCGTCGCGTACCTCTCGCCGTGGCAGATGGAGGAGAAGATCGCGGACCTGACCGCGATCGACGGCTCCGAGATCGAGATCCACTCGCACAACATGCTGGGCATGGCGGTGGCCAACTCGCTGGCCGCGGTCCGGGCCGGCGCCCGGTGGATCTCGACCACCGTCGGCGGCATCGGCGAGCGCGGCGGCAACGCGCCGCTGGCCGAGCTGCTGACCTCGCTGCGGATCATCCATGGCGACACCCGCTTCGACCTGACCCACCTCACCGAGCTGTCCGAGGTGGCGCTCAAGGGCGCCGGGCTCGGCGAGGCCTTCCAGTCCGGCCCCACCACCCCGCACGCCTTCGCGTACGAGCTGCCCGGCCAGCTCACCCACCCCGAGGCGTACGAGACGCTGCCCGCCGAACTCGTCGGCAACAGCCGCGAGCTGCGCGTGCGCACCCGTCTCACCACGGCCCTCGTCAAGTGGGCACTGGCCGAGGAGGCCGCCGGCCTCGACGTCGCCGCCTTCACCACGTGGCTGACCGAGCGTCAGGAGACCTCCGGCGCCGGGCTGCTGGACCGGGACGGCATCCGCAAGGCCGCCGTCGACTTCCAGTCCCTCTGAACCTCGATCCCCCACACCCACACCCACACCGCACCACCGAAACGGAGACATCCATGTCCACCCCGCTCATCAGCGCCGTCTGCCCCGAGTGCGAGACCGACCTCTCCACCCCGCCGATGGTCCAGGGCGAGACCCTCGTCTGCCCCGAGTGCATGCTCACGCTGCGCGTCGAGGACGTCGAGGACGACGGCACCCTCTCCCTCGCCATGATCGAAGTGACGCTGCGCGACTGGGGCCAGTGAGCCGCACCCCCGGATAGGAGTCCCTCAATGAGCGGCAGCAGTATCGCCATCGTCGCGGACCGGATCGGCTGGGAGGAACGCCGGCTGATCGAGACCGCCCCCGCCTTCGGGCACCGCATCGAGTGGGTCAACGACGAGTCCCTGGCGCTGGGCGCCGAGGACTCCTCGCTCAGCGGCCACGACGTCGTCCTCATCCGCAGCCGGAGCTACACGCGGGGCGGCCTCCTGGCCGTCCAGGCGGAGGCCTCCGGGATCAGGACCCTCAACACGGCCCACGCGATCCAGGCCTGCGAGAACAAGCTCGCCCTGCGCACCCTGCTGCGCAAGGCCGGCGTCCCCGTCGCGGACTACCGCCTCGTCCTCTCCCGCAAGGACTTCGAGAAGACGCTGAAGGAGCTTCCGCTGCCCCTGGTGCTGAAGCCCGTCTTCGGCGGCATGGGCAAGCGGGTCACCCTGATCCGCGACGCGGACACCGCCCAGTCCGTCTACGACTACATCGAGGACCTCGGCCACGGCTTCGAACAGGCCAGCCTGGTCGAGCCGTTCCTCGACGGCGGCAGCTCCGTACGGTGCTTCGTCGTCGGCCGCGAGCTGATCGCCGCCGCCGAGTTCGCCAGCGCCGGCGAGGACTGGCGCAGCAACGCGGCCCTCGGCAACCGCCACCAGGCCATGGACCACGACCCCGAGGTCCAGAAGATCGTCGACGGCGTGGTGAACGAACTCGGCGAGGGCATCTACGGCATCGACCTCTTCAAGACGGCCGACGGCTACGTCGTCAACGAAGTCAACCACGCCCCGGCGTTCCGGGCGATCACCTCGGCGACCGGCGTGGACATCCCCTCCGCCGTCAGCCGCTACGTCCAGGAGATCCTCGCATGATCCGTGTCGGAATCGTCGGCGCCTCCGGGCTCGCCGGCGGTGAACTGATCCGCCTGGTCACCCAGCATCCCGAGCTGGAACTGACCTTCCTCGGCGGCTCGTCCAACGTGGGCCGGCGCCCCTCGGAGCTCCACCCGGGCCTCCGTCTGGACCTGGGCCTGAGCGTGGAGTCCACCGCGGACACGGACCTGTCGGACCGCTGCGACGTCGTCTTCCTGGCCACGCCCGCCCCGGTGTCGGCCGCGCTGGCCGCCCGGCTGGCCGACCAGGTGCCCTGTGTGATCGACCTCAGCGGCGCCTTCCGCATCCGCACCCCGGAGCTGCACGAGCGCTGGTACCCGAAGGTCGAGCGGACGGCCGAACTGGCCGACCGGTTCGTCTACGGCGTCCCGGAGCTCATCGGCGACCAGCTCGCCGGCGCCTCGCTGATCTCGCTGCCCGGCTGCTACGCGACCGCCATCACCCTCGGCCTCGCCCCGCTGACGCTCGGGCTCGGCCTGGACCTCAAGACGGTCATGATCGACGGCAAGAGCGGCTCCAGCGGCGGCGGTCTGTCGCTGCGCACCGCGGACCTCCACCCGCTGCGCAACGGCGCCATCGCCCCGTACGCGCCGACCGGGCACCGGCACGCGGCGGAGGTGAGCGACTTCTTCGAGCGGGCCAAGCCCGGCAAGATCGCCTCCCTGTCGATGTCGGCGTACGGCGTCTCGCACGTCCGAGGGCTGCTGGCCAGCTCGTACGTCCTCACCGACGACCAGGTCGACGCCCGCGAGCTGCAGCGCGCCTACCTCCGGTTCTACAAGGACAAGCAGTTCGTCCGGGTCCGCCGCAACACCGAGACCCTGATCCCGGTGCCCGACCCGCAGGCGGTGCTCGGCTCCAACTACTGCGACGTCACCGTCATGCACGACCCCGAGGGCGGGCGGATCGTGGTCCTGTCGGCCCTCGACAACATGGTCAAGGGCGCGGCCGGGCAGGGCATCCAGGCGCTGAACCTGCGGTTCGGGCTGGCCGAGGAGACGGGTCTGACGGCGCAGCCGGTGATGCCGGCATGACCGAGACCCTGGTCCGCGAGACCCCGTACGCCCCCACCGTCGTCAAGCTCGGCGGAAGCTGCCTGGACGACATGTCCGAGGACTGGTGGGACGACCTGGCCGAGCACGGCCGGAACAACCCGCTGGTCCTCGTGCACGGCTGGTCCAAGCCGCTGCGCGAGCTGAACCCCCGCTACACCCAGCCGTCCGCGATCCTCCGCGACCGCTACGGCAACCAGAGCCGCTGGACCACCCCCGAGGTGATCGCCGACATCAAGACGGTCAGCGAGGACGTCGGCAGGATCGTCACCGAGCGGCTCACCCGCCGCGGCATCACCGTCGAGCGGGTCGTCGGCAGCGACGGCCTGGTCCGGGCCGGCGAGGGCGAGCGCTGGTGGTGGCAGGGCAAGCAGCTCGTCGAGCTGGAGAACCTGGTCGGCCCGATCACCGAGGTGACCCCGGCCCGGCTGACGAACCTCCAGCCCGGCCACTGCTACCTCGTCACCCCGCTCGCCCGCAACGCGGCCGGGCAGGAGGTCAACACCGACGCCGACCGGGCCGCGGCAGCCATCGCCGGCGCCTCGGCGGCCACGTCGCTGACCCTCGTCACCGACGTGGAGCACCTCCTGATCGACGGCGAGCCGGTCCGCCGGATCAGCGCCGACGCCGCCGCCGACTTCCGCGACCGCGGTGCCACCGGCGGCATGCGGAAGAAGCTGCGGGCCGCCGGCGAGGCCCTGGACCGCGGGGTCCAGCGGGTCGTCATCGGCAGCGCGCCCGTGAGCCGGCTGCTCGCCGAGTCCACCGGAACCGTCATCACGAGATCGTGACCCCCGACCACCGAGAGGAGCAGAACTCGTGGCGACTTCCCGGGTTCTCGTAGTCAACAACGGAACGCTCTCCCTTCCGCAGCTGCGCAAGCGCTTCGAGGACCTGGGTTCCGAGACCGACGTGGTGAGCGCCGCCTCGGTCCCCGCCCGCCTGGACCCCAAGTACCAGGCGATCGCCCTGAGCGGCACCAAGGTCCGCGCCTTCGACGGCGACTACTACAAGCCGCTGATCGACCTGGTGATGAACGCGAAGGTGCCGGTCTTCGGGATCTGCGGCGGCATGCAGATCATCGCGGTCGCCAACGGCGGGGAGCTCAAGGAGGGCACCCAGCGCGTCGGCGGCTACGAGGTGCAGGTCGACAAGGAGGAGCCGATCTTCTCCTACGTCAAGCCGACCGTGACGGTCTTCCACCGCCACACCCTGTACCTGCAGGCGGCGCCGGCCGGTTTCCGGGCCATCGGCCGCTCGGAGCACGCCCCGGTCGAGTTCCTCCGGTCCGACGACGGACGCATCTACGGCGCGCAGGCCCATCTCGAGTTCCGCAGCGACGGGATGGAGATCCTGCGGGGCTTCGCCGAGACGTACCGCTGAGCGGCACGGCCGGCTGACCACCGCCCCTTCAGACCCGTGCCGCGGGGCCGTTCGACATCCCCCGCCCGACGGCCCCGCGGCACGTCCCCGACATCGCTTCAGTCCCGACAGAAGCCCCCATCGAATCGATTACGAGGTTTTTGGCCATGAGTTCCCTGAACGGCACTCCCACCACGGACGATCCCCAGGATCCGGCTTTCGTCGTCTCGCTGAACGGCAGCGGGGGATCCATCAAGGGATGGGTCGTCGTCGACTCGCTCTACGACGGTCTGGCCATGGGCGGCACCCGGATGACCCCCGGCGTCACCCAGGAGGAGGTGGCCGGCCTCGCCCGCGACATGACGCACAAGTTCACCCTCGCCGGCCTCCCCATCGGCGGCGCCAAGGCGGGCATCGTCGCCGACGGCAGCGACCGCGAGGAGACCTTCCGCACCTTCGGCCGCACCGTCAAGCCGCTGCTGCACGGCGGCATCCACCTCGGCATCGACATGGGCGTCACGCCCCCGGACCGCGCAGTCTTCTTCGAGGAGGCCGGTTACGACCCGCGCTACCGGCTCGGCGCCCCGGACATGCCGATCGACTGGCGCACCTACTACGAGCCGCTGATCGACTGCACCGGCCACGGCGTCGGCGTCGCCGCGATCACCGCCCTGGAGGCGAGCGGCCGCAAGGGACCGGCCCGGGTCGTGGTGCAGGGATTCGGCGCCGTGGGCCGTGCCGTCGCGCACTTCCTGGAGGAGCGCGGACACACCGTCGTCGGCGTGGCCGACGTCCAGGGCACCATCAGCGCGGACCGGCTGCCGGTCGCCGACCTCGTCGCGATCACCGACGAGTTCGGCAAGATCGACCGCTCCCGCCTGCCGCAGGGCGTCACCGTCTCCGACGAGCAGGACGCCTGGCTGGACGTGGAGGCCGACCTGCTGATCCTCGCGGCGCAGAAGCACGCGATCAACGCCGAGAACGCGCACCGCGTACGCGCCGGCCTGGTGGTCGAGGGCGGCAACCTCAGCTCCAGCGACGAGGCCAAGGAGAAGGTGCGGGCCTCCGGCACCGTCCTCGTGCCCGGCGTGATCGCCAACATCGGCGGGGCCGCCTCGGCCGCCCTGGCCGTCACCCGCGTCGTCCCCTTCGACCTGTCGGCGGACGCCCGCAAGGCCTGGGTCTTCGACTGGGTCGGCGACCGTGTCCGCCGCAACACCCGGGACCTCCTGGAGATCGCCGCGGCGCACGCGGGCGACCCCCTGCCGACCCTGCTCACCGCCCGCCGGAAGGACCGCTCGTGACCACCGAGGTCAAGGAAGCGCCGGTCGAACCGGCGCCGCGGATCGTGGACGGAGTCGTCCTCACCCGCGAGACGATGCCCGTCGTCGAGATCACCAGCCCCATGCCGGACGGCCGCGAGGCCCGCGAGGCGCTCTACTACCAGCGCGGCTGGTGGCGCGAGGAGACCTTCCTCGACGACCTGCGCCGTCAGGCCCGGCTGCGCCCCCACAAGCTGGCCGTGGCCGCCCGTCGCATCAAGGAGGCCCGCACCGACACCCTCGACTACATCGAGCTGAGGCAGCTCACCGACCGGTTCGCCGGCGGTCTGGTCGAACTGGGCGTCAAGCCGGGCGACTTCGTCGCCGTCCAGCTCCCCAACCGGTGGGAGATGGTGCCGCTGCTGTACGCGTGCCTGCGCGTCGGCGCCGTCATCTGCCCGATCGACCCGACCACGCCGGAGGAGCCGCTGCGCCACCGGCTCGGCCTCACCGAGGCTCGTGTGATCGTGACGATGTCGGACTGGGAGGGCAACCCGGTCGGCGAGACGGCGAACCGGCTGCGGCAGGAACTTCCCGGCCTGGAGCACGTGGTGATCGTCGACGGCACCGCTCCCGAGGGGTGCCTCGACTTCCGCAGCCACTTCATCGACACCCTCTGGGAGGACGTGCACAGCGACCTCTCCGGGCGCGAGCGCGGCCCCGACGAGCCGTTCGTGGTGCTCTTCACCTCCGGCACCACCGGCGAGTCGAAGGGCGTGCTGCACAGCCAGAACACGGTCCACTCGGCCATCCGCGGCTACGTCGACACCTTCCTCCTCGACGAGCACCTGGTCGCCGCCGTGACCACCCCGCTGGTCCACTACTCCGGCTTCGGCCAGGGCATCCTCGCCAGCGTCATGCTCGGCGGCACGATCGCCTTCCAGGACCGCCGGAAGAACGACGCGCTGCTCGACCTCGTGCAGAAGTACGGGGCGACCCTGCTGTACGGTCCCCCGCCGACGCTCTTCGACATCGCCCAGTCGCAGCGGGACGAGCCGCGCGACGTGCACACCCTGCGGCACGTCGTCACCGGCTCGGCGCAGGTCCTCCAGCCCCTGGTGGACGACCTCCGCGAGATGCTCGGCGCCCGCACGTACTCGCTGTGGGGCATGTCCGAGAACGGCCCGGTCACCATCACCAAGCTGGACTACAACCAGGACTGGGCGGCGCACAGCAACGGCCGGCCGATCGACGCGATGGAGATCCGGATCGACAAGTGCATCAACCCGACCGAGCGGGCCCCCGTCGGCCGGCTCCGGGTGCGCGGCGCGTCCCAGGCGCTCGGCTACTACAAGCGGGACGCGGAGTACGAGGCGCTGATCCTGGACGACGGCTGGTTCGACACCGGTGACGTGGCCCGCGACGACGGCCGCGGCGGCATCCGCATCCTGTGCCGGGCGAGCGACGCCATCAAGCGCGACGGCATGGTCGTGCCGCTGGCCGAGATCGAGTCGACGATCAACCGGCACCCGAAGGTCGTCGAGACCACTCTCCTCGGCCCCGCGGGCCGGGTCGAGGACCCGATCCTGGCGGTCGTCGTCCCCGCCGGCGACGAGCGCCTGACGCTGGAGGAGCTGCGCGCCTACCTCCTGGAGGCGGAGCTCGACGAGCGGTTCCTGCCGGACCGCCTGGAGACCATCGACGCCCTGCCCAAGACCCTCACCGGCAAGGTCCGGAAGAAGGTCCTCCGCGAGCTGTACGGCGAGGCGTGAGCACCGTGCCCGAAGCCAACCAGGTCACCATGTCGGCGACGCTCGCCGCCGACGAGGCCATCGCCCGACGCCGCGCGGCCGGCGAGTCCGTCCTCTCCATGGCGAGCGGCGAGATCGGCCTGCCGGTCCACCCCGGCCTGCGGGCCCGGCTCGCGGAGGCCGCGGACCTCGGCTCGTACGGCCCCGTCGCCGGCAGCCCCGAGCTCCGTGAGGCCGCCGCCGGCTACTGGGACCGGCGCGGTCTCGCCACCACCGCGGACCAGGTCGTGTGCGGCCCCGGGAGCAAGCCGATGCTCTTCGCCCTGCTCCTGGCGGTCGGCGGCGACGTCGTCATCCCCACGCCCAGCTGGGTCAGTTACGCGGCGCAGGCCGGTCTCATCGGCGTCCGCCACTTCCCCGTCCCGACCCTGCCGGGCCAGGGCGGGGTGCCCGACCCCGACCGGCTGCGCGAGACGGTCGCCGCCGCCCGCGCCGCCGGCCACGACCCGCGCTCCGTCATCGTCACCCTGCCGGACAACCCGACCGGGACGATCGCCGTCCCCGAGACCGTACGGCGGCTCGCGGAGGCGGCCCGGGAGCTGGACCTCGTCGTCGTCTCCGACGAGATCTACTGCGACCTCGTGTACGACCCGGTGGCGACGCCCGCCGTCTCCCCGGCGGTCTTCGCCCCCGAGCGGACCGTCGTCACCACCGGCCTCACCAAGAACCTCGCGATCGGCGGCTGGCGGACCGGCGTGGCCCGGCTGCCGGCCGGCGAGACCGGGCAGCGGCTGCGGGAGCGGCTGGTGGGCGTGGCCAGCCAGATCTGGTCCAGCCCCGCCGCCCCCGTCCAGGCCGCCGCCGCGTACGCCTTCGCCGAGCCCGACGAGATCGTGGAACACATCGCCGCGAGCCGCCGCCTCCACGAGACGGTGGCCCGCGCGATGGCCGAGCGGTTCGCCGCCGCCGGCGCGGTCCTGGAGCCGGTCGTGGCGACCTGCTACCTGTACCCGGACTTCGAGCCGCTCCGCGCCCACCTGGCCGAGGCCCACGGGGTGCGCACCGGCGCCGACCTCGCCGCACTGCTCGTCGAGCGGTACGGCGTGGGGCTGCTGCCCGCGAGCGCCTTCGGCGAGGCGGAGGAGTCGCTGCGGCTGCGGGTGGCCACCAGCCGCCTGTACGGCGACACCGAGGAGCGCTGCCAGGCGGCCCTGCACGCCGAGGACCCGCTCGCGCTCGACTGGATCCGCGCCTCCCTCGACCGGGTCGAGGAGGTCCTCGCGGACCTCACGGCGGGCGCCGCCGTGCGGATCCCCGCCTGACCCCCCCCTTCCAGCTTCCGGATGCCGGCCCCCGGCCGGCGTCCGGACCCTTCCCCGGCGGCCCTGCCGCCGCCCCGGCCTAGGAGGGCCGACCGACATGTCCATCTCCATCCTGTTCGAAGCCGAGTACAAGGGCGAGCGGTACGCGGGCTTCGAGAAGCCGGCCGCCGGCGATCCGCTGACGCTCTTCCCGGTCGCCGACGGCCGGCTGCGGGCGGAGTTCATCGCCGCCTCGTCGCCCGAGGCCGTCATCGCCTCCGTCACCGGCGAGGGCGGGCAGATCGTCGTCGCCACCGACGACCCCGAGCTGCGCTTCCTGCCGCCGCTGCTCCCCGGCTCCGGGAACGCGCTGCTGAGCGGCTTCATGCGCACCCACAAGTCCAAGTACGAGGACGAGCCCACCGACGAGACCCCCTTCGTCGCCCCCAACTGGTTCTTCAAGGGCTTCGGCTCCTGGATCCGGATGCCCGAGGAGCCCCTCGTCGTCCCGGAGAAGGCCGTCGCGCTGATCGAGGAGCCCGAGGTCGCCCTCGTGTACGTCAACGACGACAACGGCGACCCGCACTACGTCGGCTACACCTTCGGCAACGACCTGTGCGACATCGGCCTGCACCGGCTGAACCCGGGCTGGAACCCGTACTGCAAGCTCAGCGACACCTCCCTCTCGCCCTTCGTCTTCCTCGGCCCCCCGCCGACCACCGTCACCGGCCGCGTCACCATCGAGCGCGACGGCGTGTCCGCCTGGGAGGGCGACTTCGACTGCGGCGAGAGCGCCCTCTACTTCAAGGTGCGGGACATGATGGACAACCTCTTCACCTACCCGGCGATCCGCCGCCCCGGGATGGTCAACTACGTCCTCCTCGGCGCCGACGAGGCCAGCTTCCACGACGGCTTCCGCATCGCCGACGGCGACCGCGTGGTCATCGACGTCAAGAGCCACGACGTGAGCTTCGCCAACTCCATCCGGTTCGGCAGGGAGGCCGACCGCGCCGCCGAGACCGCCGAGGTCGCCGACGCCGCGGAGACCGCCGACGCCGCCGAGGCCGTCGAGGCCGCGGCGTAGCGCCGAGCGATCCGGGCCCCCTCCCGCGGGGGGGCCCGTCCCCCTTGCCCCACCGACCCCCGGCCCCCGACGCCGGTAAGGAGGACGAGCCATGAGCACCACCGAGGAGAACCCGTTCGACCTGCTGGTACGCCGGATGACGTGGGAGGCCGACGACGTCCTGTCCGTCGAACTGGTGAGCCCCGACGGCAAACCGCTCCCCGACTGGGCGCCGGGCGCGCACATCGACCTGTACGCCGGTGACCAGGTCCGGCAGTACAGCCTCTGCGGCGACCCCGAGGACACCGCTTCCTACCGCATCGCGGTCCTCAAGTCGCCCGATTCGCGCGGCGGTTCCTCCTTCGTCCACGAGGAGCTGCGGCCCGGCGCGACCGTCACCGTGCGCGGCCCCCGCAACCACTTCGCGCTCGCCGACGCCGACGCGTACGCGTTCGTCGCCGGCGGCATCGGCGTCACCCCGCTGCTCGCCCAGGCCCGCGAGGCCGGAGCGCGCGGCAAGCCCTGGCAGCTCTGGTACGCCGGCCGGTCCCGCTCCACGATGGCCTTCGGCGAGGAGCTCACCGCCCTCGCCGCGCACGGCGGCACCGTGGAGCTGCACCCCAAGGACGAGCGCGGCCGCATGGACCTCCGACAGGTCCTCGGGCGGCTCCCCGAGGGCGCCCACGTCTACTGCTGCGGCCCGCAGGCCCTGATGGACGGCGCCCTGGAGGTCTGCGCCGAGCTCGGCATCGCCGACCGGCTGCACGTCGAGCGCTTCGCCGGCGTCGCCGTCCCGGCCCCCGAGGGCGGCGAGAGCTCCTTCGAGGTCGAGTGCGTCCGCTCCGGGCAGACCGTCACCGTCGGCCCCGACGAGTCGATCGTCGACGTCCTCGACGACGCCGGGATCTACGTGGACGCCTCCTGCCGCGAGGGCGTCTGCGGCACCTGCGAGACCGGTGTCCTCGACGGCGTCCCGGACCATCGGGACTCCCTGCTCAGCCCTGCGGAGCAGGAGGCCGGCGACGTGATGATGATCTGCGTCTCGCGCTGCGCCTCGAAGCGCCTGGTCCTCGACATCTGAGGCACCCCCCCTCCGCACCCCTCCCCGGCACGGCCCCGCATTCCCCACCCCCCACTCCCAGCACGGCCCCGCACCCCTCACCAGCACCCCCTCCCATGCGCATCCATCCAAGGAGAGAGAGTTCCGTGAGCATCGAGAGCCTCACAAGAGCGGACACCGCCGCGTCCCCCGGTACCGGAAAGGGCGTCCCCGGCGGCACCCCGGCCGGCGGCGCACGTCCCGCGGAGGCGGCAGCGCCCCGCGTGAGCCGGCTGCCCACGCTGACCGGTCTGCGCTTCCCGGCCGCACTGCTGGTGTTCACCTTCCACGCGGTCCTGCCCTTCGCCAGCATCCGGATCTTCGCCGACTCCGGCGTGGAGCGCGGGATCTACCACTCGCTGGGCATGGTCGCGGGCCTCACCATGCCGTTCTGGTTCATGCTGAGCGGCTTCATCCTGATCTGGTCCGCCCGCGAGGGCGACACCGCCAAGGCGTTCTGGCGCCGCCGCTTCGCCAAGATCGTCCCGCCGTACCTCGTGGGCTGGATCCTCGCCCTGGTCCTCGTCAACGGCGTCGACGGCGCCCCCACCACCCCCGCGCAGGGCTTCCTCAGCCTCTTCATGCTGCAGTCCTGGGTGCCGGACGTCCCCACCAACTTCGCCGTCAACAACGTGAGCTGGTCCCTCTCGGCCGAGGCCTTCTTCTACGCCGCCTTCCCGGCGCTGTTCCTGGTCCTCAAGAAGATCCCCGCGCACCGGCTCAAGTACTGGATCGGCGGCGTCATCGCCGCCATCGCCGCGACCCCGCTGGTCACGTACGCGATCATCCCCGTCGGCACCGCGGTCGTCCCCAACGAGCCCGGCCAGTCCGCCAACTACTTCTGGTTCGCCTACGTCCTGCCGGCCGGCCGACTCCTCGACTTCGCGCTCGGCATGCTCGTCGGCCGCGCCGTCGTCCTCGGCCGCTGGCGCAACATCGGCATGGCCTGGTCGGGCCTGCTGCTCGCCGTCACCTACGTCGTCGGCCTGTACGTGCCGTGGCTGTGGGGCATCCGCCTGGTCTGCGTCGTCCCGGCCGCCCTGCTGATAGCCGCCGGCGCCATCGCCGACAACGAGGGCCGGTTCACGATCTTCCGCAACCGGACGATGGTCTGGCTCGGAGAGATCTCCTTCGCCTTCTACCTGGTCCACTTCACGGTCCTGGAGTACACCCGCCACCTCCTCGGCGACCGGCTCTACGACACCCCGGCCGCCCTGGGCATCCTCCTCGGCGAGCTCGCCGTCTCCGTCCTCCTCGCCTGGGCGCTCTACTCCTGGGTGGAGGTCCCGCTCACCCGCCGCTGGTCGCGCTCCCGCAAGGACCGGGAGGCCGCCGAGGCCGCGAAGGCCGCCAAGGCCGCGGCCGCCGCGAAGGTCGCCGCGTCGCGGGCCGCCGCCGTGACCGGACAGACCGCCGTCGAGACCGAGCACGCGCCCGCCGTCACCGTCCCGGCGTCCGCCGGGGCCGACGGGGGGAAGGGACTGTGAGCACCGACGCCGTCCAGCTGCTCACCCCCGAGGGCCGGCGCGTCCGGCACCCCGACTACGACATCGACCTCGGCCACGAGGAACTGCGCGGCCTCTACCGCGACATGGTCCTCGCCCGCCGCGTCGACGGCGAAGGCGTCACCCTCCAGCGCCAGGGCGAGCTCGGCCTGTGGCCCTCGCTGCTCGGCCAGGAGGCCGCCCAGGTCGGCTCCGCCCGCGCCCTCGGCACCGGCGACCACGTCTTCCCCAGCTACCGCGACCACGCCGTCGCGCTCTGCCGGGAGGTGGACCCGGTCAACCTGCTCGCCATGTTCCGGGGCGTCAACAACGGCGGCTGGGACCCCACCGAGCGCGGCTTCCACCTCTACACCCTGGTCATCGGCTCGCAGACGCTGCACGCCACCGGCTACGCGATGGGCGTCGCCAAGGACGGCGACGAGACCGCCGTGATCGCCTACTTCGGCGACGGCGCCACCAGCCAGGGCGACGTCAGCGAGGCGTTCAACTTCGCCGCCGTCTACAACGCGCCGGTCGTGTTCTTCTGCCAGAACAACCAGTGGGCGATCTCCGAGCCGACCGAGCGGCAGACCCGCGTCCCGATCCACCGCCGCGCCGACGGCTTCGGCTTCCCCGGCGTCCGCGTCGACGGCAACGACGTCCTCGCCTGCCTCGCCGTGACCAGGGCGGCCCTGGAACGCGCCCGCCGCGGCGAGGGCCCGATGCTCGTCGAGGCCTTCACCTACCGGATGGGCGCCCACACCACCTCCGACGACCCCACCAAGTACCGGGACTCCGCCGAGGTGGAGGTGTGGGCGGGCCGGGACCCGATCGCCCGCCTCAAGGCCCATCTGCTCGACCTCGGCGCCGCCGACGAGACGTACTTCGACGCCGTCGACCAGGAGGCCGGCGAGCTGGCGCAGGGCCTGCGCGAGCAGGTGCGCTCCATGCCCGCCCCCGACACCGAGGCGATCTTCGAGCACGTCTACGCGGACCCGCACGCGCTGGTCGACGAGGAGCGCGCCGCGTTCCGCCGCTACGAGGCGTCCTTCGCCGCCACAGGAGGGAACTGAGATGACGACCCTCACGGTCGCGCGCGCGACGGACGGGGTGCGCCCCGCGACGCGGACGCTGCCCCTGGGCCGGGCCATCAACGAGGCGCTGCGCGCCGCCATGGAGCAGGACCCCAAGGTCCTGGTCATGGGCGAGGACGTCGGCAGGCTCGGAGGCGTCTTCCGGATCACCGACGGTCTGCAGAAGGACTTCGGCGAGAGCCGGGTGATGGACACCCCGCTCGCCGAGTCCGGCATCGTCGGCACCGCCATCGGTCTCGCCCTGCGCGGCTACCGGCCGGTGGTGGAGATCCAGTTCGACGGCTTCGTCTTCCCCGGCTACGACCAGATCGTCACGCAGCTCGCGAAGATGCACGCCCGCTCGCTGGGCCGGATCAAGCTGCCCGTCGTCATCCGGATCCCGTACGGCGGCGGCATCGGCGCCGTCGAGCACCACTCGGAGTCCCCCGAGGCGCTCTTCGCGCACGTCGCCGGCCTCCGGATCGTGTCCCCGTCGAACGCCTCCGACGCGTACTGGATGCTGCGGCAGGCGATCGCGTCCGACGACCCGGTCATCTTCTTCGAGCCCAAGCGCCGCTACTACGAGAAGGGCGAGGTCGACACGGAGACCGCCCCCGGCGACCCGCACCGCGCCCACGTGGTCCGCGAGGGCCGGGACGCCACGCTCCTCGCGTACGGGCCGACGGTGAAGACCTGCCTGGACAGCGCCGCCGAGGCGGAGCGCGAGGGCCACAGCCTGGAGGTGGTCGACCTGCGGTCGGTCTCCCCGATCGACTTCGACACCATCCAGGCGTCGGTGGAGAAGACCGGCCGGCTCGTCGTCGTCCACGAGGCTCCCGTCTTCTTCGGCTCCGGAGCGGAGATCGCCGCCCGGATCACCGAGCGCTGCTTCCACCACCTGGAGGCCCCGGTGCTCCGGGTCGGCGGCTACCACGCGCCGTACCCGCCGGCGCGCCTGGAGGACGAGTACCTGCCCGGCCTGGACCGCGTGCTCGACGCCGTCGACCGCTCGCTGGCGTACTGAGGAGAGAGCACCCGTGACCGAACAGCACGTCCGCGAGTTCACGATGCCCGACGTGGGCGAGGGGCTCACCGAGGCCGAGATCCTCACCTGGTACGTCAAGCCCGGCGACACCGTCACCGACGGCCAGGTGGTGTGCGAGGTCGAGACCGCGAAGGCCGCCGTCGAGCTGCCGATCCCGTACGACGGGGTGGTGCACGAGCTGCACCACCCGGAGGGCGCCACCGTCGACGTCGGCAGGCCGATCATCTCCGTGGCGACGGCCGCCGCGGCCCCGGTGGCCGCGGCTCCTACGGCTCCCGCGACCCCGTCCGCTCCCGCCCGGGAGCCGGTCCTGGTGGGCTACGGCGTCTCCGAGGGCCCGACCCGCCGCCGGCCGCGCAGGCAGGGGGCGGCCGTCACCGCCGTACCGGAGCGGGAGCCGCGGCCGACGACGGCTCCCGCACCGGAGCCGGTGGCGGCCCCGGTGGAGCCGGCCGTGGTGGAGCCGGCCGCCGCGCCGGTCCGGCCGCTGGCCAAGCCTCCGGTGCGGAAGCTCGCCAAGGACCTCGGCGTGGACCTGACGACGGTCACCCCGACCGGCCTCGACGGGATCATCAGCCGGGAGGACGTCCACCGCGCGGCGGCCCCGGCCCCGCAGCCGGAGCCCGAGCGGCGGTCCACCGTCCCGGAGCGGACGCCGGCCCCGGAACCGGTGGCGGCCCCGGCCACGGAGGCCTCCGGCGGCGCCCGGGTGACCCGTATCCCCGTGAAGGGCGTACGGAGGGCCACGGCCCGGGCCATGGTGGCGAGCGCCTTCTCCGCCCCGCACGTCACCGAGTTCGTGACGGTCGACGTGACGCGCACGATGAAGCTCGTCGAGGAGCTGCGGACCGACCCCGACATGGCCGGCCTCCGCGTCACCCCGCTCCTCCTCGTCGCGAAGGCCCTGCTCGTCGCGATCAAGCGCAACCCCGAGATCAACGCGTCCTGGGACGAGATGAACCAGGAGATCGTCATCCGCCATGACGTGAACCTGGGTATCGCCGCGGCCACCCCGCGCGGCCTCATCGTGCCGAACATCAAGGACGCCCACACCAAGACGCTTCCCCGCCTCGCCGGCGACCTCGGCGAGCTCGTGGCAGCGGCCAAGGAGGGCAAGACCCCGCCCTCGGCCATGGCGGACGGCACCGTGACCATCACCAACGTCGGCGTCTTCGGCGTCGACACCGGCACACCGATCCTCAACCCCGGGGAGGCGGCGATCCTCGCCGTCGGCGCCATCAGGCTCCAGCCCTGGGTGCACAAGGGAAAGGTGAAGCCCCGTCAGGTCACCACTCTCGCCCTCTCCTTCGACCACCGGCTGGTCGACGGAGAGCTGGGCTCCAAGGTCCTCGCCGACGTGGCCGGGCTTCTCGAGCAGCCCAAGCGGTTCCTGACCCGGGGATGAGGTGCCTCCGCCGACATGCCAGCAAACTCACCCAACGGCAGTGGGGATTCACATGACGAACGCCGTGCAACACAGCGCGGGGACCGACCGCTTGTCCGCCGCCGCTCCGCCCCGGCCGGGAGGACGGTTCGACACCGCCGTCGAGCACGTGACCGGTGCGCAGTCGCTGATCCGCTCTCTTGAGGAGGTGGGCGCCGACACCGTCTTCGGCATCCCCGGCGGCGCGATCCTTCCCGCCTACGACCCGATGATGGACTCGCAGCGGGTGCGCCACGTCCTCGTCCGGCACGAGCAGGGGGCCGGGCACGCGGCGACGGGTTACGCCCAGGCGACCGGCAAGGTCGGCGTCTGCATGGCGACCTCGGGTCCGGGAGCGACGAACCTGGTGACGCCGATCGCGGACGCCTACATGGACTCGGTCCCGCTCGTCGCGATCACGGGTCAGGTGCCGTCGAAGGCGATCGGTACGGACGCCTTCCAGGAGGCGGACATCTGCGGCATCACGATGCCGATCACCAAGCACAACTTCCTCGTCACCAGGGCCGAGGACATCCCGCGGACGATCGCGGAGGCCTTCCACATCGCCTCCACCGGCCGCCCGGGCCCGGTCCTGGTCGACATCGCCAAGGACGCCCTGCAGGCGAAGACCACGTTCAGCTGGCCGCCGCAGACGGACCTGCCCGGCTACCGCCCGGTGACCAAGCCGCATGCCAAGCAGATCCGCGAGGCCGCCAAGCTGATCAGCGCCGCCAAGCGGCCGGTCCTGTACGTCGGCGGCGGCGTCATCAAGTCCGGTGCGACGGCCGAGCTGAGGATCCTCGCCGAGCTCACCGGCGCCCCGGTCACCACCACCCTGATGGCGCTGGGTGCGTTCCCCGACAGCCACCCGCTGCACGTCGGCATGCCGGGCATGCACGGTGCGGTCACCGCGGTGACCGCGCTGCAGAAGGCCGACCTGATCGTCGCCCTCGGCGCCCGCTTCGACGACCGCGTCACCGGCAAGCTCGACAGCTTCGCCCCGTACGCCAAGATCGTCCATGCGGACATCGACCCGGCCGAGATCGGCAAGAACCGCGCGGCCGACGTCCCGATCGTCGGTGACGCCCGCGAGGTCATCGCCGACCTGGTCCAGGCCGTCCAGGCCGAGCACAGCGAGGGCAACCGGGGCGACTACACCGCCTGGTGGTCGGATCTGAGCCGCTGGCGCGAGACCTATCCGCTGGGCTACGACCTGCCGGAGGACGGTTCGCTGTCGCCGCAGCAGGTCATCCAGCGCGTCGGGCAGCTCGCCCCCGAGGGCACGATCTTCGCGGCGGGGGTGGGTCAGCACCAGATGTGGGCCGCCCACTTCATCGACTACGAGCAGCCGGCGACCTGGCTGAACTCCGGCGGCGCGGGGACGATGGGCTACGCGGTGCCGGCCGCGATGGGTGCCAAGGCCGGCATGCCGGACCGCACGGTCTGGGCGGTGGACGGTGACGGCTGCTTCCAGATGACCAACCAGGAACTGGTCACCTGCGCGCTGAACAACATCCCGATCAAGGTCGCCATCATCAACAACGGTGCGCTGGGCATGGTCCGGCAGTGGCAGACGCTGTTCTACAACCAGCGCTACTCCAACACGGTGCTGCACTCCGGTCCGGACGAGGTCCGGGCGAACAGGGGCACCCGGGTGCCGGACTTCGTCAAGCTCTCCGAGGCGATGGGCTGTGTGGCGCTGCGCTGTGAGGATCCGGCCGACCTGGACAAGGTCATCGCCGAGGCCAACGCGATCAACGACCGCCCGGTGGTGATCGACTTCATCGTCCACGAGGACGCGCAGGTCTGGCCGATGGTGGCCGCCGGCACCTCCAACGACGAGGTCATGGCCGCGCGGGGCGTCCGCCCCGACTTCGGCGACGGCGAAGACGACTGAAGAAGACGGAGAGAAAGGGAAACCGCCATGTCCACCCACACGCTCTCGGTCCTCGTCGAGAACAAGCCGGGCGTCCTCGCCCGCACCACGTCCCTCTTCGCACGCCGGGGCTTCACCATCGACTCCGTCTCCGAGGGCACGACGCAGGATCCCGCCGTCTCCCGCATCACGATCGTCGTGGACGCGGAGGTCTGCCCGCTGACCCAGGTCGTGCGGCAGATCGGCAAGCTGGTCAACGTCCTGAAGGTCGTCGAACTGGAGCCGGGCTCCGCGATCCGCCGCGAGCTGGTCCTCGTGAAGGTCCGCGCCTGCCACGACACCCGCTCGCAGGTCGTCGACCTCGTGAAACTCTTCCGCGCCCGGATCGTGGACGTCTCGCCCGAGGCCGTCACGATCGAGGCGACCGGCACCCGCGACAAGCTCGACGCGCTGCTCACGATGCTCGGCCCGTTCGGCATCTCCGAACTGGTCCAGTCCGGCACCGTCGCCATCGGCCGCGGTCCCGAGGTCCTGAGCGCCTCCTCGTACCCCTCCCCCTCCCATCCGCCCGTTCCCTTCCCGATCCAAGGAGAATCCCCGTGGCCGAGCTCTTCTACGATGCCGACGCCGACCTCTCGACCATCCAGGGCCGCAAGGTCGCGGTGATCGGCTACGGCAGCCAGGGCCACGCCCACGCGCTGTCGCTCCGTGACTCGGGCGTCGACGTCCGCGTCGGTCTGCACGAGGGCTCGAAGTCCAAGGCCAAGGCCGAGGAGCAGGGCCTGCGCGTGGTGACGCCGACCGAGGCCGCCGCCGAGGCCGACGTCATCATGATCCTCATCCCGGACCCCCTCCAGGCCCAGGTCTACGAGGAGTCCATCGCCCCCCATCTGACGGACGGCAAGGCCCTCTTCTTCGCCCACGGCTTCAACGTCCGCTTCGGCTTCATCGAGCCCCCGGCCGGCGTCGACGTCGCCCTGGTCGCCCCGAAGGGCCCGGGCCACCTGGTCCGCCGTCAGTACGAGGAGGGCCGCGGCGTCCCGTGCATCGCGGCCGTCGAGCAGGACGCCACCGGCAACGCCTTCGCGCTGGCGCTCTCGTACGCCAAGGCCATCGGCGGCACCCGCGCCGGCGTCATCAGGACGACCTTCACCGAGGAGACCGAGACCGACCTGTTCGGCGAGCAGGCCGTCCTCTGCGGTGGCACCGCGGCCCTGGTGAAGGCGGGCTTCGAGACCCTGACCGAGGCCGGCTACCAGCCGGAGATCGCCTACTTCGAGTGCCTGCACGAGCTGAAGCTCATCGTCGACCTCATGTACGAGGGCGGCCTGGAGAAGATGCGCTGGTCGGTCTCCGAGACCGCCGAGTGGGGCGACTACGTCACCGGCCCGCGGATCATCACCGACGCCACCAAGGCCGAGATGAAGAAGGTCCTCGCGGAGATCCAGGACGGCACCTTCGCCAAGGAGTGGATGGCCGAGTACCACGGCGGCCTGAAGAAGTACGACGCGTACAAGTCCCAGGACGGCAACCACCTCCTGGAGACCACCGGCAAGGAGCTGCGCAAGCTCATGAGCTGGGTGAACGACGAGGAGACGGCCGCGTGACCGCCTCGGACACCCTGGTCGGGGCCGGCCCCGGAACCGCCGCCACGGCCGGGTTCCGGGCGGCCCGCGACTTCCTCCTCGCCCGGTACGGCGACTACCGGGCCGCGTACGAGGGCTTCGTCTGGCCCCGGCCCGAGCACTTCAACTGGGCGCTCGACTGGTTCGACGTGATCGCCGAGGGCAACGAGCGCACCGCCCTGCACATCGTGGAGGAGGACGGCCGCGAGTCCCGGCACTCCTTCGCCCGCCTCTCCGCCCGCTCCTCGCGGCTCGCGGGCTGGCTGCGCGCCCAGGGCGTCCGGTCCGGCGACCGGATCCTCGTCATGCTCGGCAACCAGGTGGAGCTGTGGGAGACCGCCCTCGCGGCGATGAAGCTGGGGGCCGTCCTCACCCCGGCGACCCCGCAGCTCGGCCCGGTGGACCTGCGCGACCGGATCGAGCGGGCCCGGGTGGAGCACGTCGTCGTCCGGGCGGCGGACCGGGCGAAGTTCGACGGGGTGCCGGGGTCGTACACCCGGATCCTGGCCGGCGGCACCCCGGCCGACGCGGCGGCGGGCTGGCTGCCGTACGAGCGCTTCGAGGCGTACGGGGGAGGGTTCGAGCCCGACGGGCCGACCCGCGCCGACGACCTGCTGATGCTCTACTTCACCTCCGGGACGACCTCGGCGCCGAAGCTGGTGGAGCACACCCATCTCTCGTACCCCGTCGGCCACCTGTCGACCATGTACTGGATCGGGCTGCGCCCCGGGGACGTGCACCTGAACATCTCCTCGCCGGGCTGGGCCAAGCACGCCTGGTCTAACCTCTTCGCGCCGTGGAACGCCGAGGCCACCGTCTTCGTGTTCAACTACGAGCGGTTCGACGCGACCCGGCTGATGTTCGAGATGGACCGGGTGGGGGTCACCTCCTTCTGCGCCCCGCCCACCGTGTGGCGGATGCTCATCCAGTCCGACCTCGGCCGGCTGAGGACGCCGCCGCGCGAGGCGGTGGGGGCGGGGGAGCCGCTCAACCCCGAGGTGATCGAGCGGGTCCGGGACGCCTGGGGCGTGACCGTCCGGGACGGCTTCGGGCAGACCGAGATGAGCCTGGCCCTCGGGAACTTCCCCGGCCAGGACCTCGTCCCGGGCTCCATGGGCCACCCCGCGCCCGGCTTCACGGTGACGCTGCTCGACCCCTCGGGCGCGCCGGCCGACGAGGGCGAGATCTGCCTCGACCTGTCGGGCCCGGCCCGGCCGGTGGGCCTGACGACCGGCTACCACGGCGACTGGGAGCGGACGGGCGAGGCCATGGCGGGCGGCTTCTACCGCACCGGTGACATCGGCCGCCGCGAGGCGGACGGCCGGATCACCTACGTGGGCCGCTCGGACGACGTCTTCAAGGCGTCCGACTACAAGATCAGCCCGTTCGAGCTGGAGAGCGTGCTCCTGGAGCACGAGGCGGTCGCGGAGGCGGCCGTCGTCCCTGCGCCCGACCCGCTGCGGCTCGCCGTCCCGAAGGCGTACGTGGTCCTCGCGGACGGCTTCGAGGCGGGCCCGGACACGGCCGAGAGCCTCTTCGCCTACGCGCGGGAGGCGTTGGCCCCGTACAAGCGGATCCGGCGCATCGAGTTCGGCCCGCTGCCGAAGACGGTGTCGGGCAAGATCCGCCGTGTCGAGCTGCGGGCGGCGGCCACGGGCGGTTCCTCGGCGGAGTACCGCGACAGCGACTTCCGCTGATCACGGGCCGGACCGGTCTAGGTCGGTCCGGCCCGCGTCGGTCCGCCTCGGGCCGGACCGGTTCGGCGCAAGTCAAGTCGGCTGATTCGAAGCGGGTTTGGCAAGTTGCCAAACCCGCTCCCGGGCGCCCCGCTCGACAAAGGTTACCGAACGGTAGCTATGTAATCTCACGATAAGCGAGCCGCGAGATCCGAGTTCCGAGCTCCGCATTCCGAGTTCCTCCTTCCCCTCCGATCCCTCTCAAGGACGGTCAAGACATGTCAGCGGAAACCCTGTCCGTGCCGGAGTCCTCCGAGGTCCCGTTCATCAACGTCATCGACCCCGAGTTCCGCTTCGACCTGCCCGAGGTCGTCCGGGCCCAGGCCGCGGGCTGGTACGCCGAGACCCCGCTCGGCATGCTCGTCCTGCGCCACGCGGAGGCGTCGGAGCTGGTCCGGGACAGCCGGCTGACCCACAACGGCACCGGCTTCATGGAGCAGAACGGCATCAGCGGCGGCCCCGTCTACGACTGGTTCGTCAACGGCCTGGTGAACCAGGACGGCGACAGCCACCGCCGGCTGCGCGGTCTCGTCGGCCGCGCGTTCACCCCGCGCATGCTGGAGAACCTGCGCCCGGTCATCAAGCAGGCCGCCGAGCGCCTCGCCGACGAGATCGCCGCCAAGGACGAGGTCGACTTCTTCGAGGCGTTCGCCGACGCGCTGCCGCTGACCGTCATGTCCGAGCTGCTCGGCGTGCCGGCCGAGGACTACCCGCGCTTCAGCAACTGGAGCTCGGAGATCGGCCTCGTCTTCAGCCTCGCCCTCGGCGGCGACATACCGGGCCGCGTCGAGGCCGCCGTCGTCGGCCTCTACGAGTACGTGGACGCCCTCATGGCCAAGAAGGCCGAGGCGCCGACCCAGGACCTCATCTCCGCCCTCGTCACCGCCCAGAAGGAGGACGTCGACGGGGCCCGGGTCAGCCTCGAGGAGCTCCGCAACCTCGTCGTCACCATGGTGTTCGCCGCGCACGACACCACGCGCCTCCAGCTGGCCAACGCCATGGTCACCTTCTCCGAGCACCCCGACCAGTGGGCCCTGCTCCGCGAGCGCCCCGAGCTCGCCCCGCGGGCGGTCGAGGAGGTCATGCGCTGGCGCCCCTCCTCCAACGCCGTGTACCGCTACGCGGCCGAGGACATCGAGTTCCGCGGGCAGCGGATCCCCGAGGGCACGATGTTCATGATCGGCGTGCAGGCGGTGCAGCGCGACCCGCTCGCCTACCCCGGCGGTGACGTCTTCGACATCACGGCGGACCGCAAGACGGCCGTGATGCAGTTCGGCGGCGGCCCGCACTACTGCCTGGGCGCCCCCCTCGCCCGGATGGAGATCACGGAGGCGCTGCCCGCGCTCGCCCGCCGCCTCGGCGCCCCGAAGGTCGTCGGCGACGTCACCTGGCGCCCCGCGATCGGCATCACCGGCCCCAACGAACTTCAGCTGCGCTTCGGCTGAGCCCTCGTCACGGACGCCCCCGGGTGTCGCCGCGCAGACCGCTCGACTGCGCGGCGGCGCCCCGCCCGCCGTGGACGAACCCCCCGGAAAAAGAAAGACCATGAAGACCATGGAGGTCTTGTGACCACGTCGACACCGGCAAAGAAGACAGGACTCGTCCTCTTCCTGCTGGCCTTCTCCCAGTTCATCATCAGCGTCGACCTCAACATCGTCTACGTCGCGCTGCCCGACATCGGCACCGCCCTCGGCTTCTCGGCCCAGTCACTGCAATGGGTCGTCTCCGCCTACGCGGTGGCCTTCGGCGGTCTGCTGCTCTTCGGCGGCCGCGCCGTCGACCGCATCGGTGCCCGCCGGCTCTTCATGACCGGCCTCACCTTCTACGCCGTCGCCTCGCTCGCCGGCGGTCTCGCCACCACCCAGGGCGTCCTCATCGGCGCCCGTCTCCTCCAGGGCGTCGGCGGCGCGCTGCTCTTCCCGGCGGTGCTCGCCCTGATCGCCACCTCCTTCGAGGGCGCCCAGGTCACCAAGGCGTTCGCCGCCTGGGGCGCCGCCGGCTCGCTCGGCCTCGCGGCCGGCGCCCTGCTCGGCGGTGTGCTGACCGACCTGGTCTCCTGGCGCTGGATCTTCTTCGTCAACATCCCGCTGGCGCTGATCGCCCTGCTGCCGGCCCCGAAGGCGATCCGTCCGGACGGACCGGCGAACCTCTCCAAGGGCTTCGACATCCCGGCCGCGCTGCTCGCCACGATCGGCGTCTCCGCGATCGTCACCGGCCTGGTGACCGGCCCCGACGAGGGCTGGACCTCGCGCCTGACCCTCGGTGCCCTGATCCTCGGTGTCGTCCTGCTCGCCGCCTTCTTCGTCACCGAGGCGAAGACCGCCAACCCGCTCATGCCGCTCCGGCTCCTGAAGAACCGGCCGCTGGTCGTCGCCATGGCCGTCCTCTTCGTCTTCCAGACGGCGCTGGCCGGCGCGTACTACACCTTCACCACCTACGTGCAGCCGATCCTCGGCTACAGCGCGATCCAGGCGGGCCTCGCCTTCCTGCCGCTCACGCTGGTCTCGATCATCGGCTCGGGCAAGCTCGCGCCGAAGTTCATGGAGCGGTACGGCATGCGCGCCACGCTGTCGACCGGCATGATCGTCAACGCCGCCGGCATCGCGGTGACCGTCCTCGGCATGTCGGTCGGCGGTTCCTTCTACGCCCTGCTGCCCGGCTCCGTCATCTGGGGCATCGGCGGCGGTCTCGTCTTCGTCTCCGTCTTCGCCTCCGCCAGCTCGGGCGTGGGCGCGGAGGAGCAGGGCGTGGCGAGCGCGATGGCCTCGACCGCGCAGCAGGTCGGCGGCGCGGTGGGCCTCGCGTTCCTGGTCGCGATCGCCAACTCCACCTTCTCCGGCACCTACGCGGAGGCCGCGAAGGAGGACATCCTGTCGGGTCTGCACCTGGCCGGATACATCGGCGCCGGCCTCCTGGTCCTGGGCGGCATCCTCGCCCTGGCCCTGAAGAAGGACTCGCCGTCGGCCGCCGTCAAGGTCGAGGGCAGCGACCTGTCCGAGTCCGAGAAGGCGCCGCAGCACGCGAACGGCTGAGCGGGGTCGCCCCGTGCGTCGCAGACGGCGCCGTGCTCCTCCCTTCCGGAGCACGGCGCCGTCCGCCGTCTCCCCGCACACGCCAGGGGCGGCCTTCCCGAGGGAAGGCCGCCCCTGGGCGTCTCTCGCGTCTCAGTGGGGAACGGGGCACCCGTCCGGACCGCACGCGTGGGCGTCGTCGGCGCCGTCGACGACCCGGAGCGGGGAGCGGTCGCCCCAGGCCTGGGTGAGGGCCCGGGTGAACGCCTCGGTGGACTGGGCGCCGGAGACGCCGTACTGCCGGTCGAAGACGAAGAACGGCACGCCGGACACACCCAGTTGGGCGGCCTCGCGCTCGTCGGCGCGGACCTCGTCGGCGTAGGCGTTCGGGGCGGCGAGCACGCTCCGGGCGGCGTCGGCGTCGAGCCCGACCTCGACGGCGAGCGCGACGAGCCGCTCGTCGTCGGCGAAGATCGACTCCTCCTCGGCGAAGTTGGCCCGGTAGAGCGCCTTCACCAGCTCGTGCTGCTTGCCGCGGGCCTTGGCGAAGTGCAGCAGCCGGTGGATGTGGAAGGTGCTCCCGTGGTCGCGCCCGGCGACGTACGGCAGTCCCTCGTCGGCGGACTGGATGGTGAGGTTCCGCTCGTTGGCGAGCGCCTGCGCCTCGCTCCACCCCTTCCCCTTCATGAGCACCTTGATGATGGGCTCCACGTCCCCCTTGGCCCGGCCCGGCTCCAACTCGTACGACTTGTGGACCACTTCGACGCCGGCGCGGTGCGGGAAGACGGCCAGCGCCTTCTCGAACCGGGCCTGGGCGACGTAGCACCAGGGGCAGGTGATGTCCGACCAGATCTCTACCTTCACGGCGATTGCCTCTCTGCGGGAACGACGAACGTCGACTACGGACGGTTCTGCCGAATCAAACGGGGAGAACCGGCCCATCCTTCCGTTCCGCCGCCCCGAACAAGGTCTTCGGGCCGACCGCCCCCCACCGGCCCGACGTGGACATCGCCCCCTGATCCGGGAAGGATGACGAGCGGCCGCCGGCTCAGCCGGCGGCCGATCGTGTTCCCCGGTCCGGACAGGAGGTCCTCGTGGCGACGACAGGTGGGGTGGAGCGGCTCTGCGCGCCCGGCGCGCCCTTCGCGGTCGAGGACGGGGCGTACGCCGGCGGCCCGCGGACGCTGCGGGAGTTCGTCGAGGTGACCTGGGGCCACGGGGACCGGACGTTCCTCGTGTCCGAGGACGTGCGGATGACCTATCGGGAGTTCTTCGACGCCGCCTGCGGCCTCGCGCGCCGGCTCGTCGGGGAGTACGGGCTGCGGCCGGGGGACCGGGCCGTGGTGGCCATGCGGAACCTGCCCGAGTGGCAGATCGCCTTCTGGGCCGCGCAGCTCGCCGGGCTCGTCGCCGTGCCGCTCAACGCCTGGTGGACCGAGGACGAGCTCGCGTACGCGCTCGACGACTGCGCGCCCGGCGTGCTGCTCGTCGACGGGGAGCGGGTCGGGCGGGTGCGGGAGTGGGCCGCGCGCAGCGGGGTGCCGGGGATCGTCTTCCGGGGGGAGGCCGAGGAGGGGTTCGCCGCGTACGTCGCCGACACCGATCCGCTGCCCGGGCCGCCGCCCGTGGACGTCCTGCCCGAGCACGACGCCACCATCATCTACACCTCCGGCACCACCGGGCGGCCCAAGGGGGCCGTCGCCACGCACCGCGCGCAGGCCGGGGCCGCCATGAACCCCCGGTACTTCGCCGCCGCCGCGGCCCTCGCGCGCGGGGAGGTGCCCGGGACCGGACCGGAGATCGTGTCCCTGACCACGTTCCCGTTCTTCCACGTCGCCGCGTTCACGTCGTTCTACGCCGTCATGGCGGCCGGCGGGACCCTGGTGATGATGCGGAAGTGGGACGCGGAGCGCGCACTCGGACTGATCCGGGACGAGGGCGTCACCCACTTCGCGGGCGTCCCCACCACCGCGCTCCAGCTGCTCGACCTCGCCCGCGGCACCGGGGACCCGCTGACCAGCCTCACGCTCCTCAGCACCGGGGGCGCCGCCGCCCCGCCCGGGATCGTCGCGGGCCTCGCCGAGGGGTACGGGGAGCGGATCGAGCCCCGGAACGGGTACGGGCTGACCGAGACCTGCGGCGGGGTCCTGTCGAACGTCGGCGCCGAGTACCGGGCCCACCCCGGGAGCGTCGGCCGGCCCTCGCCCGTCACCGAGGTGCGCGTGGAGCGGCCCGACGCCGAGGGCGTGGGGGAGCTGTGGCTGCGCGGACAGTGCCTGATCCGCGGGTACTGGGGGGACGATGCCGCCACCCGTGCCGCCTTCACCGAGGACGGCTGGTTCCGGACCGGTGACCTCGCCCGCGTCGACGCGGACGGTCGGGTCGCCGTCGTCGACCGGCTCACCGACATGGTGATCCGCGGCGGCGAGAACGTGTACTGCGTCGAGGTCGAGGGCGTGCTGCACGGGCACCCGGACGTCGTCGACGCCGCCGTGCTCGGGGTGCCGCACCCGCTGCTCGGGGAGGAGGTCGTGGCCGTGGTGCGGCTGCGCCCCGGCGCGGACGCGGGAGCCGGGACGGCCGAGGCGCTGCGGGCGCACGTGGGGACGCGCCTCGCCGCCTTCAAGGTGCCCGCGCGGATCCTCGTGCGGACGGAGGAGCTGCCCCGGAACCCCACGGGGAAGATCCTCAAGCGGGAGCTGCGGGACGCGCTCGCCGGGGACCCCGGAGCCGTGTGATCCGGTGCCGGGCCGGCCGGAGGGTTCACCGCCGGGCGGTCCGGTGCCGTGCCGAGTGCGCCGGATGCCTCACTGCCGGGTGATCCGGACCCGGTACGTGCCGTTCCCGTCCTCGTCGAGGACGGTGATCCGGATGCCGTTGGCGTGGTCCGTGAAGGTCTCGCCGGGGCGGTACGGGGCGTCCGACAGCTCCGCGTGGACGTTGGCCCGGCGGGTGCAGCCGCCGCTGGCCCGGTCGCTGTCGGCCACGGTCACCGGGCCCTGGCCGGTGTCCACGTCGGACTCCACCCGGTAGACGAGGACCCCCTGCTCGCAGACGGCCTCGTCGTTGCCGCCCTTGCTGCGGACCTCGACGGCGTATCCGGAGGTGCCGGAGAGCGGGACGAAGGCGAGCTTGGGGCCTCCGGAGACCGAGAGGGGCGTGAGGCTGTAGTCCCCGGTCCCGGGCTTCGAGGCACAGCTGACCTGGTCGTTGTCGAGCCAGCCCAGCTTCCACTTGTGCCAGCCGAGGAGGTCGTTGTTGGCGCCCCAGTCCTCGGACATGATGTCCCAGTGCCCGACGGTGCCGCCGCCGTCCGAGGTGTAGAGGTCGGGCAGGCCGAAGACGTGGCCGTTCTCGTGGGGCAGGACGCGGTACCCGGTCTCGGCGAAGCTGCCGGAGCCGTCGTCCTGGCGGCTGTAGACGAAGGACGTGTTGGCGAGCGGCACGCCGTCGGCGTAGGGGGCGTCGTCGTTGCCGGAGAAGGTCACGGACAGGACGGTGTCGAGGGCGGAGGGCCCGGCGTTCGGGGTGACGAGCACGTTGAGCAGGTCGTAGGCGCTGAAGTCCACCCGGGCGTCGGCGGCCTTCACGATGTCCTCGACGAGGGAGCGGTAGCCCGGTTCGTACGGTGAGCCGCGCTCGATGCCGTACGAGGAGAACGGCCGGGGCATCCGCAGCCAGTCGGGTATCGGCGCCTCGGCCTGGTAGCGCAGCCGCCCGTACGAGCTGGTGCGGAACCAGTCGGCGGTCTGCGGGAAGAACTCCCGGAAGCGGCCCATCGCCGTGCCGTCCCCCGGGGCGTCGGAGAAGTCGACCATCAGGTTGAGGGCCCTGACCCGGCCCGTGGAGCGCACGTATCCGGGGGCGGTGGGCAGCCCCTCCGACATCTGCACGCCCATCGTGGTGGCGATGCGGCACGGTCCCAGCTGGGCGCCGGTCGGCGCGGCGGCCACGGGGCCCGCCGAGGCGGGGGCGGGACCGGGGAGGGTGGTGCTCGCCGAGGCGAGCAGGGTGAGGGAGAGGGCCGTGGCCGCCGCCAGGGCGACGGGCCTGCGTATCCGTCGGCGGGGGTGCTGCATACGTCGCCTCTCCGGTGGGGGGCAGGTCGGCGCCGCGGACCCCTTCCGCGGGTGGGCGCCGCGGACCCCTCCGCGGGTCCGCGCTGTGCGATCAGCCTGGAGCGCGGGGTCCGGGGGCGCGCGCCGGGTGGCCCGATCGTGGGTATTCCACGGGGCCGGAGGTTTGTGACGCGGGTCACAGGGGGCCCGGGAAATAACCGGGGACTCGGTCCCCGTTTACGCCTGTGTCGAAGCAAGTGGGGACTCACTCCCCGGATGTACCCCTGGATGACTGTGAGGAGGTCGTGGCGTGACCAGCACCCCCGGCACCGCGCCCGCCCGTCGCGTACCGCGCCCGCGCGCCGACGCCCTGCGCAACCGCGAGCGGCTCGTGACGGCGGCCCGCGAGATGTTCGTCGAGTTCGGCTGCCAGGTGCCCTACGACGAGGTCGCGCGCCGGGCCGGCGTCGGGAACGCCACGCTCTACCGGAACTTCCCCGAGCGCAGCGACCTCGTCCACGAGGTCGTCCTCTCGCTCGTGGACCGCGTCATCGAGGTCGCCGAGCGGGCCACGGAGGAGGAGGGCGACACCTTCGCCGCCCTCCGCCGCTTCGTCCACGGAGCCGCCGACGAGCGCGTCGGAGCCCTGTGCCCGATGCTCGAGGGCGACTTCGACAAGGACCACCCCGACCTGATCGCCGGCCGCGACCGCCTGGGAGAGGTCGTCCAGGGCCTCATCGAGCGGGCGCAGCGGGCCGGCCGGATGCGCACCGACGTGGGCCTCGGGGACCTGATGGTGGCCCTCTCCCAGCTGACCCGCCCGCTGCCCGGCACGGGCTGCGAGTCCTTCGACCAGTTCGTCCACCGCCACCTGCAGATCTTCCTCGACGGCCTGGAGCTGCCCGCCCGCTCCGAGCTGCCCGGGAAGGCCGCGACCCTGGAGGACCTGAGGCGCGACTCCTGTTCGTCGTGACCCGATCCGCCCCACGCCTTATGTGATCCCCGCTTCCCCATCCCCGTTTCCTCACGTCCCTTTTTCACCCGTACGCGCCAAGAGGTGGCTACCCCCATGCCTGAAACCCCCGAGACGACCGCGGTCCAGGCCGACCCCGGCCGCTGGAAAGCCCTGATCTTCATCGCCCTCGCCCAGCTGATGGTCGTGCTCGACGCGACGATCGTGAACATCGCCCTGCCCTCCGCCCAGCAGGACCTCGGGATCTCGGACGGCAACCGGCAGTGGGTCATCACCGCCTACGCCCTCGCCTTCGGCGGTCTGCTCCTCTTCGGCGGCCGCATAGCCGACCTGTGGGGTCGCAAGCGGACCTTCGTCACCGGCCTGATCGGCTTCGCCGCCGCCTCCGCCCTGGGCGGGGCCGCGACCGGCGAGGCGATGATGCTCGGTGCCCGCGCGCTCCAGGGCGCCTTCGGCGCGCTCCTCGCGCCCGCCGCGCTCTCGCTGCTCGCCGTGACCTTCACCGACGCCAAGGAGCGCGCGAAGGCCTTCGGCATCTACGGCGCGATCGCCGGTGGCGGCGGCGCCGTGGGCCTGATCCTCGGCGGCTTCCTCACCGAGTACCTGAACTGGCGCTGGACCTTCTTCGTCAACATCCCGTTCGCCGTGGTCGCCGCCGTCGGCGCGTACCTCGTCGTCCGCGAGCCCGCGGGCGGCCGCAACCGCTCGCCGCTCGACATCCCCGGCGTGATCCTCTCCACCCTCGGCCTCGTCTCGCTGGTGTACGGCTTCACGCGCGCCGAGTCCGCCGGCTGGAGCGACGCCGGCACGATCGGCCTCTTCGTCGCCTCCGCCGTGCTGCTCCTCTCCTTCGCGCTCACCGAGTCGCGGGTGAAGTCCCCGCTGCTCCCGCTGCGCGTCGTCACCGACCGCAACCGCGGCGGTGTCTACCTGTCGCTGGGCCTCGCCGTCATCGCGATGTTCGGCCTGTTCCTCTTCCTGACGTACTACCTCCAGGTCGTGAAGGGGTACACGCCGGTCAAGACGGGCTTCGCGTTCCTGCCGATGATCGTGGGCATGATCACGGGCTCGACCCAGATCGGCACGCGCCTGATGACCCGCGTCCCGCCGCGGTTCCTGATGGCGCCCGGCTTCCTGACCGCCGGCATCGGCATGCTGCTCCTCACCCAGCTGGAGGTCGGCACCTCGTACGCCGGGCTGATCCTGCCCGCGCAGCTGCTCCTCGGCCTGGGCATGGGCACGGCGTTCATGCCGGCCATGTCGCTCGCGACGCTGGGCGTGGACCCGCGGGACGCCGGTGTGGCCTCCGCGATGGTCAACACCTCGCAGCAGGTCGGCGGCGCCATCGGCACGGCCCTGCTGAACACGATCGCCGCCTCGGCGACCACCGCCTACCTGACCGGCCACGCCGCCGGCGCGACCACCCCGGCCGCGCAGAAGCTGCTCCAGCTCCAGAGCATGGTCGAGGGGTACACGGCGGCCATCTGGTGGGCCGTCGGCATCCTGGTCGTCTCGGCCACGATCGCCTTCGTCTTCATCAACACCGGCAAGCCGCGGACCGGCCCGGTCGCCGGGTCCGGCGAGGACGCGCAGGACGAGGTGAAGGTGCCGGTCATGGCGCACTGACGGCCCTCACGCCCTCGGCCCGGTACGGGACCGTTCCTCGGCCGGGTCCGGGACCGCCGCTTCGGCCCGGTACGGGACCGCCCCGGCTCCGCTCTCACTGCGGAGCCGGGGCGGTCCCGTTCTCCGGCCGCCTCGCCCTGCTCAGCGGAGCCAGGGCAGGTCCGCGTCCGCGTCCGTCGGTTCGAGGCCCTCGGCCATGGCGCGCATGATCGTGCCGAGCTGCTCCACCTGCTCGGGGGAGAGCCGGTCGAACATGGCCTGACGGACGGCCGCCACATGGCCGGGCGCGTTGCGCCGCAGGACCTCCATGCCCTCGTCCGTCAGCTGGGCGAACTGCCCGCGCTTGTCGGAGGGGCAGTCCTCGCGCCGCACCCAGCCGTTCTTCTCCAGGCGGGCGACCGCGTGGGAGAGACGGGAGCGGGTGATCTTGGCGCTCCGGGCCAGCTCGGTCATCCGCAGCCGGCGGCGGGGGGCCTGGGAGAGCTGGACGAGGAGCCCGTAGTAGACGTGCGGCATCCCGGCGTCGCGCTGCAACTGGCGGTCGAGGTGGTCCTCCAGGAGCGTGGTGGCATGCAGGTAGGCACGCCAGACGTGCTGCTCCTCGTCGGTCAGCCAGCGGGGTTCGGTCATGTCTCCCATGGGTCCCATCGTACGACTCGTTCTTGAAAGTTGAACTATGTAGGTTTACGCTGCCCCTGGAAGCTTGAAGTTTCAAGAATGGAGGCCGTCATGGAGACCGCACCGGTACGGATGCCCGCCCTCTACCTGTCCCACGGCGCCCCGCCGCTCGCCGACGACCCCGTCTGGCCCGGCGAGCTCGCCGCCTGGTCCGCCGGCCTCCCGCGCCCCAGGGCCATCCTCATGGTCTCCGCCCACTGGGAGGAGGCCCCGCTCGCGCTCGGCGCCACCGAGACCGTCCCCCTCGTCTACGACTTCTGGGGCTTCCCCGAGCACTACTACCGCGTCCAGTACGCCGCCCCCGGCGCCCCGCAGCTCGCCGAGGCCGTCCGCAAGCTGCTCCGCGCCCCCGGCACGCCCGTGCAGGACATCCCCGACCGGGGCCTCGACCACGGCGCGTACGTGCCGCTCGTCGAGATGTTCCCCGGCGCCGACATCCCCGTCCTCCAGATCTCCATGCCCACCCTCGACCCGCGCCGGCTCATGGACATCGGGCGCAGGCTCGCCCCGCTGCGCGACGAGGGCGTCCTGATCGTCGGCAGCGGCTTCTTCACCCACAACCTCGCCGCCCTCCGCCACACCGGACCCGGCGTCCCCGGCTGGTCCGCCGAGTTCGACGCCTGGGGCAGCGAGGCGCTCGCCGCGCACGACGTCGACTCCCTCCTGGACTTCGAGCACAAGTCGCCCGCCGGCCGCCTCGCCCACCCCCGTACGGAGCACTTCGCCCCGCTCTTCGTCACCATGGGCGCGGCGGACGCGGCCGGCGACCTCGACGCGGAGCGCTCGGTGATCGACGGCTTCTGGATGGGACTCGCCAAGCGGTCCGTCCAGTTTGGCTGACCCGCTACAGGACGGGCGGATTGAGGTCGATCGAGCGGACGGCGGCGGCCAGCGCGAGCGGATCGCCCACGTCGAGCGCCGTGTCCGTGAACTTGATCGTGTGGTCGTCGCCGTGGGCCGCCGCCCGCTCGAAGACCTCCTCGGCGGTCAGCCCCGTCCTCCCGTACGGGGCGGCCTCGCGCGGCGCGTAGGCCGCCGTCACCGCGGCCGACGCCGCCCAGGCCGCCGCCACGCTCGGCGCCCACAGCTCGCGGGGCAGCGCGGGCAGGGTCCGCAGGACCGCGTTCGGCGCGGTCGCCGCGTGCACCAGCATGATCGGCTCGCCGTGGCCGTGGGACGCGTACCGGTGCGTCGCCGCCGTCACCAGCTCCACGAGCAGCTCCCTCGCCGTGTCGGGATCCGGGGCCTCGCCCCACACCGGGAACGCCGTCAGCTGCGCGAGCCGGGCCCGGATCCCGCCCTCCTGCTCCGGAACGGGCGGCACGGCGTCCAGCGCGGCCGCCGCGGAGGGCGCCGCGGCCAGCGGGGCGAGCGGCGGAAGCGGCTGGTGGCGGGCCGCCCAGTAACCGAGGGCGTGCGCCAGCTCGGCACGGCGCGGCTCCGTCTCCTCCCCGCCCAGCAGGGTCCGTACGGCGTGACCGGTGCGGATCACCGGATGCGTGGCGCCGCCCGCGATGCCGGGCAGCAGCCGGGGCCACCACTCGGCGAGGACCGACCGCCACGGCCGGTCCGCCAGCTCCCGGGCGAAGAACCGGGTCCAGTCGGTGATCCGGGCCGGATCGCCGAGCGCCTCCCGCCAGCCGCCCGCCGTGACCGGGAGGTGCGCCGGCGGCAGCTCCTCCAGCTTCGGCGCGTAGTGGTCGAGCCAGCGGTGGACGGCCGGGGCCTGGCCGTGGCGGACCAGGGCTTCGACGGCCATGGGGGCGTGGTTGGTGAGCCGGCCGCCCCGCTCGGGCCCCGTGGTGTGGAGCCGTTCGAGAGCCTCGTCAAGGGTGCCGGTGGTGTCGGTCATGGGGCGACGCTAGGCCGGACGGCGGCCCGGCCGGAACGGTCCCGGGGCCTAGGACCCGTCCTAGGCCCCGGGACCCGCCCCGGCTCACGGCCCTCGGCTCACGGCCCTCGGCTCACGGCCGTCGGGTCACCGCCGCGGGAGGCAACCGCGGATCGGGTCACGGCGTCTGAAGGGATGGCGCCGCATGTGATCGCGGTCTCACCGACGGCGTGGTCGGAGACCCCGCGAGGGGCGCCGTCCCACCCTCCGTGCCCGGTCTGACCTGCACCTCCGTGGGCGCCCGCGGTGTGCCCGCGGGGGTGGCGGCGGCGCAGGATACTGCATGATCGCGAAAATCCATGTGCCGCGTGGGAATTCTGTCCTGATTCCAGTCGTTGTTTCCGTCGGATGCAGGGCACCCGGAAGGGTGTCGCGACCTACTCAGCAAGGGAGCACGCATGGCAACCCGTGCCGTCGCCCGTCGTCAGACCTCCGCCCAGAGCGGGGCCGCACGGGCAAGCAGCGTTCGCGCCGTGGGCGGGGAGATCGCCGACCGCGACCTGGTCGGCATGTACCTCGACGAGATCGCGCGCACGCCCCTGCTCGACGCCGCCAAGGAGGTCGAGCTCTCCCAGACCATCGAGGCGGGCGTCTACGCCCAGGAGATCCTCGACGGAGAGGTGGAGAGCGAGGCCGGCGGGGCGACCCGCGAGGAGCTCGAAGCGCTGGTCGCCGAGGGCGAGCGGGCCAAGGACCTCTTCATCAAGTCCAACCTGCGGCTCGTGGTGGCCGTCGCCCGGCGCTACCCGCGCAGCGGCCTGCCGCTGCTCGACCTGATCCAGGAGGGGAACGCGGGCCTGGTGCGCGCGGTCGAGAAGTTCGACTACGCGAAGGGCTTCAAGTTCTCCACGTACGCCACGTGGTGGATCCGCCAGGCCATCACCCGGTCCATCGCCGACCAGTCCCGGACCATCCGGCTCCCCGTCCACCTGGTGGAGGAGCTCGGCCGGATCCGCCGGGTGCAGCGCGAGTTCAACCGCGAGAACGGCCGGGAGCCCGAGCCCGCCGAGATCGCCGCCGAGCTCGGCTCGACGCCCGAGCGCGTCACCGACGTCCTGGACTGGGCGCGGGACCCCGTCTCGCTGAACATGTCCGTGGACGACGAGGGCGAGACCCAGTTCGGCGACCTGCTGGAGGACACCTCGGCGGTCTCCCCCGAGCAGTCGGTCCTGACCCTCCTCCGCAGCGAGGAGCTCGACGACCTCATCGACAAGCTCGACCACCGGACGGCGTCGATCATCCGCATGCGGTACGGCATCGAGGACGGCCGCGAGCGGACGCTGACGGAGGTCGGCAAGGAGCACGGGCTGACCCGCGAGCGGATCCGCCAGATCGAGAAGCACGCGCTGCTGGAACTGAAGAAGATGGCTCGCGACACGGGCTTCGACGCGGTGGCCTGACGCGCCCGGCGTCTCCGTGGGGCCCGCGCCCGGCGGGGCGGCGCCCCGGCCCACCCGCCGTGTGGGCAATCGTCCCGCCCGAGCAGGGGGGACCCCCTGGCCCCGGCGGGACGCCTGCCCACAACGGGGGCGCGGGGCGGGCACCGTCCCGGCGGGACGACCGTCCGCAACGACGGGGCCGGCTTCAGGCGCCCGACGCCGAAGCGAGTCTCGTCGACAGGTCCCTCATGTACGCGATCAGCGGCTCCGGCCCGTGAACCGTGAAGTCGACGTCCATCAGCGCCAGCCGCAGCGCCAGCCATTCCACCGAGTCCGCGACGCGCGCCCGCAGCCGGCAGCGGTCCGGCCCCGTCGCCACCGGCACGAGGTGGGACGGGAGGCGCGCCACGACGAACTCGAGCGGCGCGGCGAACGTCACGTCGAGGTCGACCTCGCCCTGGGCCCGCGCCATGGAGCGGGCCATGTAGGTCGCGGCGTCGCCGGACGGCAGCTCCCGCGGCGCGAAGCGCGCCCCCGTCGGGAAGGGCTCGCTGACCCGGTCCACCCGGAAGGTCCGCCAGTCCTCGCGCCCCAGGTCGTACGCGACGAGGTACCAGCGCCGCCCGGTCGACACCAGCCGGTACGGTTCCACGAGCCGTTTCGTCTCCGTGCCGTCCCCCGCCCGGTAGCCGAACCGCAGCCGCTCGTGCCCCGTGATCGTGCTCGCGAGCGTGGTCAGGGTGGCGGTGGTGACGGTGGCCCCGTCCCCGCGGGTCAGCGGGATCGTCGCGTTCTGGAGGACGGAGACCCGGTGCCGGAGCCGCGCGGGCAGCACCTGTTCCAGCTTCGCCAGGGCCCGTACGGACGCCTCGTCGACGCCCTCGATGGCGTGCCCGGCCCCGGCGCGCAGGCCGACGGCGATCGCGACGGCCTCCTCGTCGTCGAGGAGCAGCGGCGGCATGGCCGTCCCGGCGACGAGGCGGTAGCCGCCGACGGCGCCCATGGTCGCCTCGACGGGGTAGCCGAGGTCGCGGAGCCGGTCGATGTCCCGCCGGATGGTGCGCGGGGAGACCGAGAGCCGTTCGGCGAGCTCGCTTCCCGGCCACTCGCGCGGGGTCTGGAGGAGCGAGAGCAGATTCAGGAGTCGTGCGGGAGTGTCCGTCATGTCTTCCAGGATGCGGCCCATCTAGGACATGACCTGACCTACATGACTTCTATCTTCCTCTTATGAGTTCACACGACGCCGCCACCGAAGCGGCCGCGACAGGCGACAAGCGGCGCTGGATCGCCCTCGCCATCGTCATGACCGCCGCTTTCATGGACCTGGTCGACGCCACGATCGTCAACATCGCGATCCCCAGCATCGAGAAGGACCTCGGGGCCTCGTTCGGGGCCATCCAGTGGATCACCGCCGGATACGCGCTCGCGTTCGCCGCCGGTCTGATCACGGGCGGGCGGCTCGGGGACATCTACGGCCGCAAGCGCCTCTTCCTCCTCGGCACCGCCGGCTTCACCCTCGCCTCGGCGCTCTGCGGCTTCGCGGCCAACCAGGAGATGCTGGTCGGCTCCCGCCTGCTCCAGGGCGCGGCGGCCGCGATGATGGTGCCGCAGGTCCTGTCGATCATCCACGTCACCTTCCCGGCGCACGAGCGCGGCAAGGTCTTCGGGATGTTCGGCGCGATCATCGGCCTCGGCGCGGTCTCCGGCCCGCTGCTGGGCGCGCTGCTCACCCAGTGGAACATCGCGGGCCTGGAGTGGCGCCCGATCTTCCTGATCAACCTGCCGGTCGGCGTCGCGGCCCTGTTCCTGGGCCGGAAGTTCATCACCGAGTCGAAGGCGCCGAAGGCGCTCAAGCTCGACATGGTCGGCGTGCTCCTGGTGACGGCCGCGCTGCTGATGCTGGTCTACCCGCTGACGCGCGGCCGCGAGCTGGACTGGCCGCTGTGGGGCCACCTGATGATGGCCGGCAGCCTGCTCGTCTTCGGCGCGCTCGTGGCGTACGAGAAGTACAAGACGAAGAAGGACGGTTCGCCGCTCGTCGAGCTGTCGCTGTTCAAGGTGAAGAGCTTCGCGGCCGGCATCGCGGTGCAGCTGACCTTCGGCGTCGTGCTCGGCATCTTCTTCCTCGTGTGGACGCTCTACATGCAGATCGGCCTGGGCTGGAGCCCGCTGAAGGCGGGTCTGACCGGGGTGCCCTTCTCGATCGCGGTGTCGACGGCCGCGGGCATGTCGGTGCAGAAGCTGGTCCCGCGCTTCGGCCGGAAGGTGCTCCAGGCGGGCGCGCTGACGATGATCGCGGGCATCCTGCTCTACTTCTTCGTGGCCGGGCGGTACGGGACCGGCATCCACTCCTGGCAGATGATCCCGCCGCTGGTGGTCATGGGCCTCGGCATGGGCCTGATCGTGGCGCCGCTGACGGACGCGGTGCTGTCCGAGGTGCCGAAGGAGCACGCCGGTTCGGCCTCGGGCCTGATCAACACGACCGGGCAGATGGGCAACGCGCTGGGCCTCGGCCTGGTGTCGGTGGTCTTCTTCGGGGCGATCGACGACGAGCGGCTCGCCGAGGCCCCGGCCGAGGTGGGCGCGGCCTTCACGAACGCCTTCCAGAACTCGCTGGGTTGGGCGGCCGGTGTGCTCGCCCTGATCTTCCTGGTGATGTTCGCGCTGCCGGCGAAGCCGAAGCAGCACCTGGAGGGCGGCGGAGGCGACGTCGAGGACGTCGCCCCGGAGATCGGGAAGGAGCCGGCGCTCACGCACTGAGCCCTTCGTGACGGGAGGGGCCGGACCGGGAGGGGCGGTGCGCATCACGAGCGCACCGCCCCTCGGCGGCTTCAGGTCGCTTCTTCGCCTTCGCGGCGTGGTTCGGCTTGCCGGAGTCGGCCATCCGGACCGGCCCGCCGACGGCCGACCGGCCCCGCTCCGTCCCCCGAACGGACGGGGCGGGGCCGGTGCCCGCCACCGGCGGGGAGGCCGTCAGCGGACGCGGGAGCGGGACTCCATCGCGTCGCGGGCCGCGTGCTCGTCCTCGTACACCTCGCACATGTGCCGGCCGTCCGGCGTCGCCGTGTGCTCGACCTCCCAGAGGCTGACCTCGCTGCCGTCGAGCAGCAGGAACTGGTGCTCGTAGAGGGTGAAGCCGGCGTCCCGGCCGCCCTCCACCGCGCAGTGGCGTCCGAAGGCCTGCGTGATGTGGTGCGCGAAGGCCAGCCGGAGACGGCGGGCCGTCCGCTCGCCCGGCCGGTCCGCGTTCTCCGCGCGGCGCAGGACGCGGCGCGCGTGGTCGGCGGAGTTGTCCGGCACGTACATCCGGGGCTGAGCGGGTATCGGACGGGCGAGCAGGGAGCTCAGCAGCTCCAGGTCGTCGTCCTCGTCGAGGACGCGGCCGTCGGAGCGCTCCGCCGCCCAGCCCTGCAGCGGCCCGGTCGGGAGGCGGGAGGCGGCGAGCCGCGCCTCCGACTCCTCCGTGTACAGCTCGTGCTGCTCGGCGCCGTCCCGGCCGGCGTTGTGCACGAGCTCCCAGAGGCTGAGCGCGCTGCCGTCGGCGAGCAGATAGGTGTGGCGGTGGGTCGTGCGGTGCAGCGACGCGCTGTGGTGCGAGGAGTGCAGCGCGCTGGAGTGGGCGAGCGCCGTGCCGAGGCGCTCGACGGTCGAGTCGGGCAGGTCGAAGGAGTTGAGCGCCCGGCCGAGGAGCCGCTCAAGGTGCGTCTCGGTCGTCTCGTACGGATCGTGAGGATCCTGCGGATCGTTCAAGAGGGTCTCCAGGCCGTCGCCGCATGTCACTTGGTGCTTGCTTAACGTAGTCCCTGGGTCTGACATCGTGTCCGGGGTTCCGGCAAAACGAAGGGCCCTCTCGGGAAGTTCCCGCGGATTTTCCCAACTCCCTTCCCCTTACCGGCAGTACGCGCCCGCCTCCGGTCCGTACAGCTCGCCGTACGAGGGGAAGTCGCCGCCGGGACCGCGCAGGCCGCCCGGGGCCGCGAGGACCGCGCGGACGATCGCCCGGGTCACCAGGTCCGCGCCCGCCGCCAGGATCTCGTTCAGGGCGAGCGGGCCCGCCCCCTCCGGCAGTTCCCGCCCCCCGGTGGCGAGCGCGAAGACCGTGTCCCCGTCGTTCATCAGGTGCACCGGACGCACCGCGCGCGCGATGCCGTCGTGCGCCGTGCCCGCGACCTTCCGCGCCTGGGCCCGGGTCAGCGCCGCGTCCGTCGCGACCACGGCGAGCGTGGTGTTCAGCGGGGGAGGGGCGGACGCCCTCCGTGCCTCCGCCAGCCGCCGTCGGGCCGCCTCGTGGACCGCCGGGTCAGGGAAGGCGGGCCGGCCGGCCTCGAAGTAGCTGCCGTACGGGACGCCCGTCGACGGGTCGACGGGCGAACCCACCGCGTTCACCACGACCAGCGCGCCGACCGTGATCCCCGACTCCAGGACGGTGCTCGCCGTCCCCACCCCGCCCCGCAGACCGCCGGCCACGGCCCCCGTGCCCGCCCCTACCGCGCCCGTCTCCACGCGCGCGTGGTCCCCGCTCGCGGCGGCCGCCTCCGCCGCCGCCCGGCCCGTCGCCGCGTCCGGCCGGGCCGTGAAGTCGCCGCCCCGGCCCAGGTCGAAGACGCACGCGGCGGGCACCACCGGCACCACGTGGGACGGGTCGGGACCCACCCGCACGCCCCGGTTCCGCTCCGCCAGCCAGGCCATCACCCCGGCGGCCGAATCCAGGCCGTACGCGCTGCCGCCCGTCAGGACGACCGCGTCGATCCGCTGGACCACGTTCCGCGGGTCCAGGGCGTCCGTCTCCCGCGTGCCCGGCCCGCCGCCCCGGACGTCCACGGCGGCCACGACCCCGCCCTCCGGGGCCAGGACCACCGTGGTGCCGCTCAGCGCCCCGGGACCGGCCACGCGCGCGTGCCCCACGCGCAGCCCGCCCACGTCGGTGATCCCGTCCTGCCCGTCCGTCGCTTCGGGAAGTGTCATGTCCCCTGCCTACCACGGGCCCCGGCTCCCCACGGCCCCGCTCAGCGCTTGGGGCCGAGGTAGGTGCCGCCCGAGGCGTCGAGCACGGTGCCGGTGATCCAGCGGCCTTCCTCCGAGGCCAGGAAGGCCACCGGGTCGGCGATGTCCTCCGGCTGCCCGACCCACGGCAGCGCCTGACCGCCGATCAGCATGCTCTCCAGCTGGGGCATCGCCGCCATGGCGGCGGTGAGGCCGGCGGTCTGCGTCGGGCCGGGGGCGACCGTGTTGACGGTGATCCGGCGCTCCCCGACCACGTTGGCGAGCGTGCGCGTGAAGGTCTCCATCGCCCCCTTCGTCATCGCGTACGCCAGCTCGTCGGCGAGCGCGATCCGGGTGACCGCCGAACCGATGTTGATGATCCGTCCGCCGTCGCGCAGCATCGGCAGCAGCCCCTGCACCAGGAAGTACGGCGCCCGGACGTTGACCGCGAAGACGCGGTCGAACCGCTCGGGCGTCTCGTCCGCGAGGTGACCGCCCGAGGCGGTCGCGGCGGCGTTGTTGACCAGGACGTCGAGCGCGGCCTCCCCGGTGTGGGCGGCGAGCCCGGCCCGGACGCCCGCGACCAGGGCGAGCACCCCGTCGTGCGCGGCCAGATCGGCCCCGACGGAGAAGGCCCGCCCGCCGTCCCGGACGATCAGGTCCACGGTCTCCTGCGCGGCGGCGGCGTCCTGCCCGTAGTGCACGGCGACGAGCATCCCGTCGGCGGCGAGCCGCCGGGCGATCGCCCGGCCGATCCCCCGGGAGGAGCCGGTGACGAGGGCGGTGCGGGTGGTGGTGGTCATGGTGGCGATCTCCTCGGCCTTGGGGCCCGGGGCGTTCCCCGGGGTACGGGAAGAAGACTCACGCGGCCCCCTGACGAACCACTGACAGCCCCCTGACGGACCTACCCGGCCACGGCCGGCCACCCTTGCACGGGCCCGCACCCGCGTGGTGGTGCCGCCCCGCCACCCGCCCGTGTGGGCCGCGCCCGCCGGGACGGTGCCGCCGCCGCCCCCGCCCCGTGTGGGCAATCGTCCCGCTGGGGCGGGACGGGTGGGCACACGGGACGGCGCCCTTCGCGGCGCCTCCGCGTTCCGCGCCTGGACCCGC